>DASPIU010000021.1:0-51509 GCA_035629025.1 Stenotrophomonas sp. | reverse complement strand
CACCGCAAGCAGCGCGACCGGTGCCAGCGGATCGGCGCAACCGAGCTTCCGCCCGCCCACGCGGCTTGCGGATGGCCGCATTGGGTATCCGCTCAGCCCCACGCGCGGGCCGAAGCTTCCGGAAGAAAGCACGTCGTCGCGCCCGGCGGAAACGGGCGCTGCCTCAGGCACGGAGACGGGTGCCGGCGCGGCGGCAGGCGTGGCGGGCACTTCCACCGCGCCTGATCCAACGCAGCTGGGCAAGCGCCCAGGCTCGCCCAGCACGCTCGGTACAGACGTGTCGGCAAGCAAGGCGCCTGCCTTGGGCGAAACCAGCCCCGAACCCCGGCCGAGCACTTCGGGCGAAGGCAAGCGCCCGGCTTCTCCCAGCACGTTCGGCACCGACGTATCAGCGAGCAAGGCGCCCGCCTTGGGCGAAACCAGCCCCGAACCCCGGGCCGGCACATCCGCCGAAGGCCGGCGCCCAGCCTCGCCCAGCACACTGGGCGTGGACGTATCGGGCAGCAGGACACCAATCCCGGGCGAAAGCAGCCCGGAATCCAGCCCCGGTCGCGCAAGTGAGCGCGAATCGGCGCTGAGGACGGGCGAGTCTTCCGCGGCGGCGGAACGCTCCGGGCAACGGGAAGCATCCGCCGGCCCCTCCAGGGAAATGGCGGCGGTGCTGTCGCCGCAGCAATGGTCCTCGCCGGCCGACCGCTTCGTCTCGCCCCAGCGTGGCGACGAGGTCGGCGCCTACCGCGACCGCTACCAACAGGCGTTTTCCGGATTGACCGCGGAAGAGCGCTACGCGGTCCGCGACTGGACGTACGCGGGAGGCACCGGCATGTACGTGGACAACATCCGTGGCAAACCCGTGCTCGACACCAACGAGTACGCAGGCACGAACTATGACCTCAACTCCTACCTGCGCGGCGATATGGGCCGCCGCACGAATCCCTACTACGAGGCCGCCAGCTCGCGCCTGCACAACGCGCTGTCCAAATTGCCACAAGTGCCGATGGACAACGCCCCGCTGCTGCGGGTGGCCGACGTGGGGCGCGACTATGCGAGCAAGTTCACGGTCGGCGACCATGTCACCAACGGGCGACCCTTCATGTCCGCCTCCAGCAACAACCGCTACGCCGCGGAGAGCCTTCAGCAAGGCTATGCCGCAGAAGGCAGGACCGGGGGGATGGCGATCTACGAGCTCAACTCGAAGTCGGCCGTTCCCACCCTGCCGGGTATCACCACGCAGGCCGCGCACGAGGCCGAATGGCTGTTCCAGCCCAATTCCGTGTTCAAGGTCACCGAGATGGGCGGCACCCGCGCCGCCACGCAGGCCGATCCGAACCTGTCGGTGACCGGGATGCGCATGGACGAAGTAAACGTGACGCAGCCGATCAGCGCCAAGGGGCTGCATACCGGGAGACCGACCACCATCAGGCCCGAAGACCAGCGCCCGCCCCCGCTGCCCGACCCTTACATCCCACCGCCATCGTTCGTCGAAATGAGCTCCGGCTCGGGCTCCAGCGCTGGCTCCAGCCCTCGCTCGCGTTCGGGGTCCCCTCGCCGTTCGGACTGACCGCGCACCGCAGCGAGCACAGGCCAACTCATGCGCCGCTGTACTCAGGCACCCCCACTGGCGGCGCGCCACGCATGCCACAGCTGCTGCAGCGGTGGTGCCCAGGTGGGCTGACCGGCCTGTTCGCGGCGCAGGCGCAGCCTTGCCAGCCGCGACCAGATGCGGTGCGGCTGCGCCAGCGCCGGCTTGGCCGGCCAGCGTGCCAACAGTTGCGCTCGCCATGCCGATGCTTCAGTGCCGGCCGGCATCGCCGCCGCGCCAGCCGCAGCCACGCGCGCGGCCAGCCATTGCACGGCCACGGCACGCGCATCGGCACCGCGCTCGCGGCCGAACAGCACCGCCTCCACTGCCACCACCGCCTCGGCAAAAGGCTGCAGCACGGCCAGCGCCGCCTCCATCGACAGCGGCTGGCTGCGCGCTTCCTGCACCGCGGGCAGGACCTGCGCCAGCGCCGCCCATGGCGCCGCCACCGGTTCGAGCACACGCCCCAGCGGATGCCGCGACCGCTGCCCGGACCAGTCACGCAGCTCCTGCTGCCACCACGCCAGCTTGGCATCGGCCGGCAGCGTGTCGCCGCTGATGTTCATGATGTCCTCGAACTCCTGCAGCAATGCGAACCAGGCCAGTGCCACACGCTGCTGCCCGGGCGCGACGAAGCGCTCGGCCACGGCCCATTCGGGCCAGCGTTGGCGCCATTTGTCGAGGAAGCTGTCCAGCGCGCTGGAAGTAGTCATGGGTTGCGTTCGCAATGGCTCGGCCAGGAGCCGGGAAAGATTCAGCGCGCGGGCGCCGGAGGCCAGGCGTCGGCGGCGCACAAGGCAGCCGGCGTTTCGATCATGCGCTCGGCCTGCCAGGCAAAAGGATCGTCCTGTTCCAGGCGATAGCCCCACAGCGCGGCCACCGACGGCATGCCCGCGGCGCGCGCGGCCAGGATGTCGCGTTCGTCGTCGCCCACGTACACGCATTGCGCCGGCGTCACACCCATGCGTTCGCACGCGACCTGCAACGGCAGCGGATGCGGCTTGCGTTCTGGCAGGCTGTCGCCGCCGATCAACACCGCGCAGCGCGATTCCCAGTCCAGCTGCGGCAGGATCAGCCGCGCCAGGTATTCGGGCTTGTTGGTGACAATGCCCCAGCGCGTGCCGGCATCCTCCAGGCTGCGCAGCATGGCTTCGATGCCGTCGAACAGCACCGCGTGGCGGCCGATCAACGCTTCATAGCGCTGCAGGAATTCCGGCACGTGGGTTTCGCGCAAGGCCGCATCCCACTCCGGAAACGCCACGCCAATCATCGCCCGCGCACCCTTGGACACCACCGGGCGCAGCTGCGCCAGGGCCAGGTCCGGCAGGCCGCGCGCCGCGCGCATGGCATTGGCGGTGGCGAGCATGTCCGGCGCGCTGTCCAGCAGCGTGCCGTCCAGGTCGAACAACACGGCGCGCGGGAACGCGATGCCGGCCTCAGGCACCGGCGGCCACCGGCTTGGACGCACAGCCCAGGTAGTTGATGTCGGTACGCCGGCTCAGCCGCGCACGGCCGCGCCATGGCTCGTAGGCCAGGCCGCTGACATCCTCCAACTGCAGGCCGGCCTCGCGCAGCCAAGCGGCCAGTTCGGAGGGCTTGATGAAGTCCTCGTAGTGATGCGTTCCGCGCGGCAGCAGCCGCGCCAGATATTCCGCGCCGACGATGGCCACGGCAAACGCGGCCGGGGTGCGATTCAACGTGGACAGGAACAGCTTGCCGCCGGGCTTGAGCAGGGTGGCGCAGGCGGCCAGGATCGCGCCCGGGCGCGGCACGTGCTCCAGCATCTCCATGCAGGTGATGGCGTCGAAACTGCCCGGCGCTTCAGCGGCCAGGTCTTCGATCGACTGCACGCGGTAATCCACCTCGACCCCGGATTCGAGCCGGTGCAGGCGTGCGACCTTGATCAGCTCAGGCGCCAGGTCGATCGCGGTCACCTGCGCGCCCTGCCGTGCCAGCGCCTCGCTGAGCAGGCCACCGCCGCAACCCACGTCGAGCACGCGGGCACCGGCCAGCGGCAGGCGCGCGGCCACATACTCCAGGCGCACCGGGTTGAGCGCGTGCAGCGGCTTCTGCGGGCCGTCGGCATCCCACCAGCGGTTGGCCAGGGCGGCGAACTTGTCCAGTTCGGCCTGGTGGAAGTTGGCGGATGCATGTTCGCGCGTCGCGGTCATGGGGCACTCCTGCGGAGGGTCAGGCAAGATGAAACAGGCGGGATGGATCAGGCCGGATGAAAATGGCGGATGCGGTCGCGCCACTGCCGCGCATTGGCGACCAGCGCGTCCGGGTCCATGTCCACCAGCACGCGCTCGCGCAGCTTGGGCTTGCCGGCGATCCAGACATCGCTGACCTGGTGGCGGCCGGTGGCGTAGATCAGCTGCGACAGCACGTGGTGCAGCGGCTGGGTCTCCAGCGCCGACAGGTCCACGCAGGCCAGGTCGGCCTGCTTGCCGACCTCGATCGAACCGATGCGCTCGCCAAAGCCCAGCGCGCGGGCGCCGCCCAGCGTTGCCGCGCGCAGTGTGGTCGCCGCATCCAGGGCGGTCGCGTCGTTGGCGACGGCCTTGGCCAGGATCGCCGCGGTGCGGTTCTCGCTGAACATGTCCAGGTCGTTGTTGCTGGCGCAGCCATCGGTACCGATCGCCAGGTTCACGCCCGCGCGCTGCAGGGCGCAGGCCGGGCAGAAGCCGGAAGCCAGCTTGAGGTTGGATTCGGGGCAATGCACCACGCTCACGCCACGCTCGGCGCACAGGTGGATCTCGCCTTCGGTGAGCTGGGTCATGTGCACCGCGATCAGACGATCGTTGACCAGGCCGAGGCGATCCAGCCGGGCCAACGGGCGCTGCCCGTACTGCTTGAGCGAGTCGGCGATTTCCTGCGCGGTCTCGTGGGTGTGCAGGTGCACCGGCACGTCGAGCTGGTCGGCGAGCATGCGCACGCGCTCGAAGCTGGCATCGCTGACGGTGTACGGCGCATGTGGGGCGAAGGCGGTGCCGATCAGCGGGTCATCGCGCCACTGGTCATGCAGCTCGCCGGCGCGGTCGAAATATTCGTCGTCGCTCTGCGCCCAGGCGGTGGGGAAATCGATCACCGGTGCGCCGACCAGGGCGCGGAAGCCGTACTTCTTGTAGACCGCGGCCTGCGCGTCGGGGAAGAAGTAGTTCTCGTTGGCGCAGGTGGTGCCGCCGCGCAGCATTTCGGCAATCGCCAGGGTGGTGCCGTCGGCGACGAACTCCGGTCCGATCACCGCCGCTTCCACCGGCCAGATGTGCTGTTGCAGCCAGACCATCAGCGGCAGGTCGTCGGCGACCCCACGCAGCAGGGTCATCGGATTGTGGGTGTGGGCATTGACCAGGCCGGGGATCAGCGCCGCGTCCGGCCGCGACACAACCTCACGCGGAACGAAGCGCGCACGCGCCTGCGCCCACGGCGCGATGCCGACGATGACACCGTCGCGCACGGCCACGGCATGGTCTTCCAGCACCACCGCATGCGGCTCGACGGGTACGACGAAGCCTGCCTCGATCAACAGGTCACACGATTCGGGGGTGGACGGGGTCACGGGGGGGAAGACTCCGGGTTCGGGGACGGACTGGCCGCTCAGGGCGCAGCTGGCGCCGGCGGCGCGCTGCGTTGCAGCCAGCGCCGGGTAATGAACAGGCAGGGAAAGACCAGTACGAACAACAGCCCGCCGCGGCCCGTGGGCATCAGGTAGGCGGCCGGAATGGCCAGCGAAAACAGCACCAGCGGCACCATGCCGCGCCAGAACAGCCAGCGCGTGGCGAGCACCCCGATGCGCTCGTGCAGGCGCTCCTGGCGGATCACCATTTGCCGGCTGATCACCGCGAACAACGAAATCGCGGCAAGCACGAAGGCATAGAACGCGAGCCGGCCCGGGCTCTGGCTGGAAAAGAAGCTCGAATATTCGCGCGTGGCCAGCGGCATCAGCGCCACGAACATCAACTGCAGCAGGGTCATCCACACCAGCCCAGCACCGACGCGGCGCACGTGGCGCCAGGTCTGCATGTGCCCGATCCAGAACAGGCCAGTCACCAGGAAGCTGATGAAATAGGCGTAGAAGTGCGAACTCACCTCACGCGAGGCCATGGCCTCGCCGAGGTGCTCGATCATCTCGCGATCGGGCAGTTTCAGCTCGATCGCCAGCAGGGTGATGGCGATGGCGAACACCGCATCACTGAAAAAGACGACCCGGTCGTGCGGAAAACGGTCCTTCAGGTCCGCTTCGTGTTCTTCCTTGACTGTGCCCAGGTCCTTCATGACTTACTTCACCCGCGAAACGTACTCGCCCGAGCGGGTGTCCACGCGAATCACTTCCTCCTGGCCGACGAACAGCGGCACGCGCACCACCGCGCCGGTCTCCAGGGTGGCCGGCTTGCCGCCGCCGCCGGAGGTATCGCCGCGCACGCCGGGATCGGTCTCGGTGATCTTCAGTTCGACGAAGTTCGGCGGCTGCACGGCGATCGGGGTGCCGTTCCACAGCGTCACCACGCACTGCTCCTCACCCTTGAGCCACTTCTCCGCGCCGCCCATGCCGTTCTTGTCGGCCTGCACCTGCTCGAAGGTTTCCTGCTGCATGAAGTGCCAGTACTCGCCGTCGCTGTACAGGTACTGCATGTCGGTATCGATCACGTCGGCCGCTTCGACCGAGTCGGTCGACTTCATGGTCACTTCCTGCACGCGGCCGGACTTGATCAGGCGGTACTTGACGCGGGTGAAGGCCTGGCCCTTGCCCGGCTTGACGTACTCGGTGTCGGTGATGACCGCCGGTTCGGCATTGACCAGGATCTTCATGCCGTTCTTGACGTCGTTCATGCCATAGCTGGCCATTGTGTAGCTCCTCGGGTAAGGCAAAACCGCCGCGGGGAGCGGCCGGCCGTTAGAATGGGGTGCCCGCCGTCGAGCGGGCGTACTGTTTCCAGACCGCACATGATAACCGCAGCCCCCAGCCGCTTACAGCCATCCCCCGCACGACCCGGCGCCCGCTGGCAGGCGCTCTGGCGCGACGCCGTACGCGATCCGCGCGAACTGCTGGCCCTGCTGGGACTGGCCCCGGAGGCGGTGGGACTGAGCGAGGCGGCCGCGGCACAGTTCGCGCTGCGGGTGCCGCGTGGCTTCGTCGCGCGCATGCGCCCCGGCGATCCGGCCGATCCGCTGCTGCGCCAGGTGCTGCCGATCGATGAGGAAATGCGCGCGGTACCGGGCTTCGGCCTGGACGCGGTGGGCGATGCGGCGGCGCGCACGGCCAACGGGGTGATCCAGAAATACCGGGGCCGGGCGCTGTTGATCGCCACCGGCAGTTGCGCGGTGAACTGCCGCTATTGTTTCCGCCGGCATTTCCCGTATGCGCAGGAGACGGCGGCGCGCGAGGGCTGGCGCGAGGCGGTGGCGGCGATCGCGGCGGATGAGTCGATCGAGGAAGTACTGCTGTCGGGCGGCGACCCGCTGTCGCTGGCGACGCCGAAGCTGGCCGAGTTGACGACGGCGCTAGCCGGTATCCCGCATCTGAAGCGGTTGCGCATCCACAGCCGCCTGCCGGTGGTGTTGCCGGAGCGGGTGGACGCGGAGCTGACGGACTGGCTTGCTGCCCTGCCCTGGCCGGTAGCGCTGGTGATCCACGCCAATCATGCCAACGAGTTCGACGCCAACGTGGATGCCGCGATGTTGCGGCTGCGCGAGGCCGGCGTGCAGTTGTTGAACCAGGCGGTGTTGCTGCGCGGGGTCAATGACGAGGTGGATACGCTGGCGGCGCTCAGTGAGCGTTGCTTCACGGCCGGGGTGTTGCCGTATTACCTGCACCAGCTGGACCGGGTGGCCGGGGTGGCGCATTACGAGGTCAGTGACGAGCGCGCGCGGGCGCTGCATGGGGCGCTGGCGGCGCGGTTGTCGGGGTATCTGGTGCCGCGGCTGGTGCGCGAGGTGCAGGGCGATACCGGCAAGCGTCCTCTGTAGGAGCGGCTCCTACATTCCGCTGCGCATGCGCACCAGCTCGGTGGAGCTCACCGGGCGGCTGAACCAGTAGCCCTGCCCCAGATCGCAGCCGCGCTCACGCAACAGATTGAACTGGGCTTCGTGCTCGATGCCTTCGGCCACCACGGTGATGCCGAGGGAATGGGCCATGGCGATGATGGCCGTGGTCAGGGCCAGGTCGTCCGGGTCGCGCTGCAGATCGGCGACGAAGCTCTTGTCGATCTTGACCCCGTCCACCGGCACCTGGCGCAGATGACTGAGGCCGGAGAAGCCGGTGCCGAAGTCGTCCAGCCACACTTTCACGCCGGTGCGGTGCAGCTTGTCGAGCAGGCTGGCGGCCAGCATCTCGTCGCCGATCACCGCGGTTTCGGTCAGCTCCAGGTGCAGGCGCGCCGCCGGCAGGCCGGATTCGCGCAGGCACAGGGCCACGGTGTCGGCCATGGCGCCGCTGCGCAGCTGGCGCGGGGAGACGTTGACCGACACGAACAGCGGCGGCTCGCCGGGCAGCACCGGCCACTGCATCGCGTCCAGGCAGGCGGCGCGCAGGACCTTGGGGCCGAGCACCTCGATCAGCCCACTCTGCTCGGCCACTTCAATGAACACCGAGGGGGAAATCGCGCCCAGCGCCGGGTGCTGCCAGCGCAGCAGCACTTCCACGCCAACCATGCGCCGGTCGCTGGTGCGGTAGATCGGCTGGTAGACCAGGCGCAGTTCGCCGCGCTCCCAGGCGCCGCGCAGTTCCTGCTCCATGTGCAGGCGGCGCTCGACGGCGTGGTCCATGGCACGGCTGTAGAAGCGGTGGCAGTTCTTGCCGGCCACCTTGGCCTGGTACATGGCGATGTCGCCATTCTTCAGCAACGCGGTGGCGTCGCGGGCGTCATCGGGGAACAGGGTGATGCCGATGGAGGAGCCGAGGAACACTTCGCGGCCTTCGATCACCAGCGGCTGCCCCAGGTCCTGCACCAGCCGGTCGGCCAGGCGCGTGGCCGCGGCACGCACGTCACCGGCCTGCAGCAGGATCACGAACTCGTCGCCACCGAAGCGGGCCAGCAGCGCTTCATCGCCGCCGAGCTCATCGACGGCCGCGGAAATGCGCGCGGAGAACTGCAGCAGCGCCTCGTCCCCGGCCTCGTGGCCGAGGGTGTCGTTGACACGCTTGAAGTCGTCGATGTCGGCAAACAGCAGTGCCAGCTGCCGCCCGGCGGTGCGCGCGGCCAGCAACTGATGGTCCAGGCCCTCGCGGAAGGCCAGGCGGTTGGTCAATCCGGTCAAGGCATCGGTGTAGGCCATGTGCCGCACTTCGCGATCATGGCGGGCGATGCTCTCGCTCATCCGGCCAAAGGCACGGATCAGCTCGCCGACCTCGTCATTGCCGGCGCCGCTGCGCTGCTTCACCGCGTAGTCGCCGGCCTCGATCTGCCGCGCCGCCTGCGCCAGCCAGCGGATCGGCCCGACCAGGGTGCGCTGGATGTAGATCGCCACCACCGTGCCGATGAAGGCCAGGCAGCCCAGCAGCAACATGAGCCAGCCCAGGTCACGCTTGCCGACCTCGGAGAGACGTTCAAGCAGCGCGGCGTTCGCGCCGGCCTCCAGTTCGCGCACGCGTCGCAGCGACATGCCCACGCGTACGCCGCCGATCTTTTCCTCGCCCATCATCACCGGCAGGGCCACGTCGAGCACGTCGGGCGACCACTGCAGGGTGAGCTTGCGCGCATTGGCGGCGCTGGTGGCGAGCGGATCGTGCATCGGCTGGCCGTAGCCGGGGATGTCCACTGACCCGTCGTGGATCAGGCGGCCCTGGCGGTCGAACACGCGCACATAGCTCACCACCTGCTGGCGCGAGGTGTTGCGCACCAGTGCGCCGACCTGGTCCAGGTCCGAGTAGTACAGCGGGTTGACCAGGGCATCGGCCAGCTCGGTCGCCAGCGCTTCGCCACGCGAGCGCAGGCTGCGGTCGAACAGATCGTGGATGATCGACCCGCTCAGCGTGCGCACCTCGGCCTGCATGCGCGTCTGGCGCTGCAGCAGCAGCAACAGGATGGCCACCACCAAGGCGAAGGCCAGACCCATGATCAGCAGGAAGCGGGCCTGCAGGCCGAAGCGGATCGTGCTCATTCGACCTGCATCCGTACGCGTTGCAGGCCTTCGCGCAGGCCATCGAGCTCGGCCTGCGAGGCCGGGTCAACCGGGTAGAAGCCGGAGGTGCCGAAGAACTTGCGCAGCGCCGGCGCGGCTTCGGGATCGTGCGCGGCCTGCAGCAGCACTTCGCGCAGGCGGCGCTGCACGGCCGGGGAGAGGTCTGCACGCACCATTTCCACCGCGCGCGGGATCGGCGCGGTGGTGTGGATGATGCGGAAATCGCGGCGGAAGGCCGGCGGCAGATGGTGCTCGTCGTTCCAGTCCAGGTCCGAGAACGCGCCGGCACTGACCAGGCGCTTGTGCACGTAGGCGGCGATGTTCAACTCCGAGCGCGCGAAGACGTAACCCACCGCATCCGGTGCCGGCGCATCGTTGGGGCCGAGCAGGATCTCCGGGTGCAGGCCGCTGTCGAGCAAAGCCAGCACCGGGACCAGGTAGGCACTGGTGGACAACGTGCTCTGCAGCGCGATGCTGTGGCCGGGAAGCTGGTCCAGGCGCTGCACCGGGCCATCGCGACGCACGAAGAACACCGTGCGGTAGGCGCGCACACCATTGCGCTCGGTCAGCAGCAGCGGGCGCGCGCCACTGCGCTGTTGCAGGAGCATCGCGGTGCCGGCGGTTTCGGTCACCCAGTCGACACGGCCGCGGCGCAGATAGCTGGCCATGCGCTGGGCATCGGGCGCCATCAGGATGCGGCCTTCGCCGATGCCGACCTCGCGCATGCGCGGCACGACGTAGTCCAGCAGCGGTTTAAGCTGCTGGTAATGGACCTTCGGATCGTCGCTGATGCGCCCCAGTACCAGCACGCCGGACGGCTCGGCGGCGGAGGCTTCGACCGAGCCGCCCACCGCCAGCAGCCAACAAGCGGCCCACAGCCATCCCCAACGCGGCCAGCGCAAAGCAATCAACCGACACCCCCAAGTGTTCGGCCAAGCCTAGCCGAAAGCGTGACCAGCGCAACAGTCAGCTGGCATCGCCTGCGCGGCGGGCCAGCATCGCCATGCGCTGGGCGTCGGAGAGGATGCCGCGCAGCAGCCGCACCTCCTGCTCGCTCAGGGTGGCGCGCAGGAACAGCCGGCGCAGCTTGCGCATGGCCGAGTCGGGCGAACGGCCCTTGTGGAAGTCGATGTCGTCCAGCGCCTGGCCGAACTGACCGAACAGTCCTTCCATCTGGGCGTGGCTGGCCGCGCCCTCGCGAAAGCCCGGCTCGCTGGCCGCCGTGCTGGCGCCCTGGCCTGCCGCCAGCAGCGCCAGGCGCATCTCATAGGCCAGCACCTGCACCGCGGCGGCCAGGTTGAGCGAGCTGAACTCGGGGTCCGAGGGGATATGCACAGCGAGATGGCACAGCTGCAGCTCTTCGTTGGTCAGCCCGGTGCGCTCGCGCCCGAACACCACCGCAACTTCCGCCGGCCCGGCGGCGTGGGCGACCACGCGGCGCGCGGCTTCGGCCGGCAGCAGTTCCTCCAGTTGCACCCGTCGCGCCCGCGCCGTGCAGCCCAGGACCAGGGTGCAATCGGCCACTGCCTCGGCCAGCGTGGCATGCACCGGCGCGGCGGCAATCAGGTCCTCGGCGCCGGCCGAGCGCCGCAATGCCTCGTCGTCGGGCGTCTTTTCCGGCGCCACCAGCACCAGCCGGCCCAGGCCCATGGTCTTCATCGCCCGCGCGGCAGCGCCGATGTTGCCGGGGTGCTGGGTGCCGACGAGTACGAAGCGGATGTGAGGCGACAGGGGCGCGGCAGCGGGCATGGCGGGCACTAATGGGGCATTGGGGAGCGGATCAGCCGCAGATGGTAAACTGCGCCCCGGCCTTCGCGCCGCACCGCTCTTTTCCCCCGCCAGTTCCGCCCTTTCTGCCTTCACGGGAGCCTTTACCATGCAGAACCCCGCCGTCACCGTCATGGTCAAGGCCGCACGCATCGCCGGCAACGTCCTGTTGCGCAACATCAACAAGCTCGAGGCGCTGAACGTCGTGCAGAAGGGCCGCATGGACTATGCCAGCGAGGTGGACGCGGACGCGGAGAAGGTGATCGTCAAGGAGCTCAAGCGCGCCTACCCCGACTACGGGGTGCTCGGTGAGGAAGGCGGCGTGCAGGGGACTTCCGGGCGTTACATGTGGGTGATCGACCCGCTCGACGGCACCAGCAACTACCTGCGCGGCTTCCCGCACTACTGCGTGTCCATTGCCCTGGTGGAGAACGGCGAGCCGCTGGACGCGGTGATCTTCGACCCGCTGCGCAATGAACTGTTCACTGCCAGCCGCGGCGCCGGAGCGGTGCTCAATGACCGTCGCATCCGCGTGAGCGACCGCAAGGACCTGGCCGGGGCGATGATTCATACCGGTTTCCCGCCGCGCGAGCGCGCCCGCGTGAGCAGCCAGCTCAAGTGCGTGGACGCCCTGCTGACCCAGGCCGAGGACATCCGCCGCACCGGTTCGGCCGCCCTGGACCTGGCCTACGTCGCCTGCGGCCGCGCCGACGCCTATTTCGAGGCCGGCGTGAAGGCCTGGGACATCGCTGCCGGTGTGCTGCTGGTGCGCGAAGCCGGCGGCCGCGTCAGCGACTTCAAGGGCGCCACCCCGCCGCGCATGGACGACCGCGGCCCGGACGCCCGCCAGATCGTCGCCGGCAACATCAAGGTCAGCGATGCGTTGCAGAAGGTCATTGTGAACAGTGGCTACGCCGCGGAGTTCTGAAGGGCCGGGGATTGGGAATCGGGAATGGGGAATCGTAGAGCGAGCTCCCTGGCGCCGATTTACCATGACCTGCGTGAGAAGGCCGCCCCACGGGCGGCCTTCTGCTTTTCCGATTCCCGATTCCCCATTCCCGATTCCCCGCCTACCTCAACCCCGTCTCCGCACGCGCAATCACCAGGCGCTGGATCTCGCTGGTGCCTTCGTAGATTTCGGTGATCTTGGCGTCGCGGAAGTAGCGCTCCAGCGGCATTTCCTTGGAATAACCCATGCCGCCGTGAATCTGCACGGCCTGGTGGGTGATCCACATCGCCGCTTCTGAGGCGGTGAGCTTGGCCACGGCGGCCTCGGTGCCGAACTTGCGGCCCTGGCCCTTGAGCCAGGCGGCGCGCAAGGTCAGCAAGGTGGCGGCGTCGAGCTTGCACTTCATGTCGGCGATCTTGGCCTGGGTCATCTGGAAGGTGCCAATGGCCGCGCCGAAGGCCTGGCGCTCGCGCGCGTAGGCCAGGGTCGCCTCATACGCCGCACGGGCAATGCCGACCGCCTGGGAAGCGATGCCGATGCGGCCGGCGTCGAGCACGCCCATGGCGATCTTGAAGCCCTCGCCTTCGGCGCCGATCACGTCCTCGGCCTGGGCCACATAGTCGGCGAACTCGATCTCGCAGGTGGCCGAGGCGCGGATACCCAGCTTCGGCTCGGTCTTGCCCCGGCCAAAGCCCGGCTTGGCGGTGTCGATCATGAAGGCGGTGATGCCGCGGGCGCCGAGCTCAGGGGCGGTCATCGCAAACAGCACGATGTAGCGGGCCACCGGGCCGGAGGTGATCCAGCTCTTCTTGCCGTTGATGACATAACTGCCATCGGCCTGCCGCACCGCGCGGCAGCGCATCGCCGAGGCGTCGGAACCGGACTGCGGCTCGGTCAGGGCGAAGGCGCCGATCTCGCGGCCCTCGGCAATGGCGCGCACATAGGCCTGCTTCTGCGCCTCGCTGCCACTCTTGAGAATGCCGGTGCAGAAGAGCGAGTTGTTGACCGACATGATGGTCGAATGCGCGCCGTCACCGGCGGCAATCTCGATCATCGCCAGCACGTAGGAGATCGGGTCCATGCCCGCGCCGCCGTACTCCTCCGGGACCTCGATGCCCATCAGGCCGTTCTCGCCGAGCAGGCGGATGTTTTCCAGCGGGAACTCGCCAGTGCGGTCGAAGTGTTCGGCGCTGGGCGCGATCTTCTCCTGGGCGATGCGGCGCGCCACGTCCTGGATCATCAATTGTTCTTCGGTAAAGCTGAAATCCACGTCCGAACCCTCCGGGGGAGCCAAGTCGGAGCATTGTAGCGCCAACCATTCGCCGGCGTATGTAGATTGACCGACAGGATTTCGGGCCTAGAATATCTCGCTATCGCGATACAGAGATATTTATGGACCTGGAAGACTGGTCAACCCGGCTGAAGGTGTTCGCCGATGCCACGCGGGTGCGCCTGCTCGCCCTGCTGGAACAGGAAGAGCTGACCGTGGCCGAGCTGTCGGCGATCACCCGGCTGGCCCAGCCGCGGGTGTCCACCCACCTGGCCAAGCTCAAGGAGGCCGGCCTGGTGCGCGACCGCCGCGCCGGCGTATCGGCTTACTACCGTTTCGACGAAGGCGCCATTGACCCGGCGCAACGCTCGCTGTGGCTGGCCCTGAGCAACGGCAGCGATGACCCGCTGTTGCGCCAGGATGCCGAGCGCGTGGCCGGGGTGCTGGCGATGCGCGCTTCGGACCAGAACTGGGCCGACTCGGTGGCCGGCGACATGGAACGCCACTACTCGCCGGGCCGCACCTGGGAAGCGCTGGCGCGCAGCGCCCTGCCGCTGCTGGAGACCGGCGACGTGCTCGACATCGCTTCCGGCGACGGCGTGCTGGCCGAACTGCTGGCGCCGCATGCGCAGCGCTACGTGTGCATCGACACCAGCGCGCGCGTGGTAGCCGCGGCCAGCGAGCGCCTGCGCCGCCTGGAGAACGTGGAAGTGCGCGAAGGCGACATGCACGCCCTGCCCTTCGCCGAGCGCAGCTTCGATCTGGTGGTACT
The DNA here is from genome assembly GCA_035629025.1 of Stenotrophomonas sp. Taxonomy (GTDB): domain Bacteria; phylum Pseudomonadota; class Gammaproteobacteria; order Xanthomonadales; family Xanthomonadaceae; genus Stenotrophomonas_A. The sequence continues at coordinate 37,048 of DASPIU010000021.1, read as the reverse complement.
GATGCATGCGCTGACCTACGCCGCCAAGCCGGCGCAGGCGGTGGCCGAAGGCGCGCGCGTGCTGCGCCCCGGCGGGCGCCTGCTGCTGTGCAGCCTGGCCAAGCATGAGCATCGCAATGCGGTGGAAGCCTATGGCCACGTCAACCTCGGTTTCAGCGTCAAGGAACTGCGCCGCTTCGCCGAGAAAGCCGGGCTGGCGGTGTCCAGCCTGGAAACGGTGACGCGCGAAAAGCGCCCGCCCCATTTCGAGGTGATCTCGCTGATCGCCACCAAGCCCTGACCGGAGCCCGCATGAGCCTCTCCCTGCCCTGGCTGAAGCCCGACCGCGCCGACAAGCTCGCCCGCGCCCTGCGCGAACGCATTCTCGTCATCGACGGCGCGATGGGCACGATGATCCAGCGCCACCGCCTGGAAGAAGCCGACTACCGCGGCGAACGCTTCGCCGGCGGTTACGACGCGCAGGCCGGGCACGTGCATGGCGAAGGCTGCGGCCACGACCTCAAGGGCAACAACGACCTGCTGCTGCTGACCCGCCCGGACGTCATCGCCGACATCCATACCGCCTATCTGCAAGCCGGTGCGGACATGGTCGAGACCAATACCTTCAACGCCACCTCGGTCAGCCAGGCCGACTACCACCTCGAACACCTGGTGTACGAACTGAACAAGGCCGGCGCGGCGCTGGCGCGGCAGTGCTGCGACGCCACCGAGGCGACCACGCCGGACAAGCCGCGCTTTGTCATCGGCGTGCTCGGCCCGACCAGCCGCACCGCCTCGATCAGCCCGGACGTCAACGACCCGGGCCACCGCAACACCAGCTTCGACGAACTGCGCGCGACCTACCGCGAAGCCATCGAAGGATTGATCGATGGCGGCGCCGACACGCTGATGGTCGAAACCATCTTCGACACCCTCAATGCCAAGGCCGCGCTGTTCGCGATCGAGGAAGTGTTCGATGCGCGCGGCGGGCGCCTGCCGGTGATGATCTCCGGCACGATTACCGACGCGTCCGGGCGCACGCTGTCCGGGCAGACCGCCGAAGCGTTCTATGCCTCGGTCGCGCATGGCCGGCCGCTGTCGGTGGGCTTGAACTGCGCGCTCGGCGCGCGCGAACTGCGCCCGCACGTGGAAACCCTGGCTGGCGTGGCCGAGGCCTATGTCAGCGCGCATCCCAACGCCGGCCTGCCCAATGCCTTCGGCGAGTACGACGAGACCCCGGAGGAGATGGCCGCCACGCTGCATGAGTTCGCCGCCTCCGGCCTGCTCAATATCGTCGGTGGCTGCTGCGGCACGACGCCGGCGCATATCCAGGCCATTGCCGAAGCCGTGCGTGGCCTGCCGCCGCGCCGCCTGCCCGCCGAGCTTGAACTGGCGGCCTGAGCGCCGCCCACCTGACAGGATGCCCCACGCAATGCCCGTGCCCCGCCCTACCCGCCTGTCCGGCCTGGAGCCGCTGGTCATCACTCCGGACCTGTTGTTCGTCAATGTCGGCGAACGCACCAACGTCACCGGCAGCGCCCAGTTCCGCAAGCTGATCAAGGAAGAGCGCTACGAAGAGGCGGTGGAGGTGGCGCGCCAGCAGGTCGCCAGCGGCGCGCAGATCCTCGACGTCAACATGGATGAGGGCCTGATCGACTCCGAAAAGGCGATGACGCGCTTCCTCAACCTGATCATGTCCGAGCCGGACATCGCGCGCATCCCGGTGATGGTCGACTCCTCGAAATGGAGCGTGATCGAGGCCGGGCTGAAGTGCCTGCAAGGCAAGAGCGTGGTCAACTCGATCTCGCTGAAGGAAGGCGAGGAAGTCTTCATCGAGCACGCGCGCAAGGTGCTGCGCTACGGCGCCGCCGCGGTGGTGATGGCCTTCGACGAAAGCGGCCAGGCCGACACCTGCCAGCGCAAGGTGGAGATCTGCACGCGCGCCTATCGCATCCTCACCGAGCAGGTCGGCTTCCCGCCGGAAGACATCATCTTCGACCCGAACATCTTCGCCGTCGCCACCGGCATCGAGGAACACGACAACTACGCGGTGGATTTCATCGAGGCCACCCGCATCATCAAGCGCACGCTGCCGCACTGTCACGTGTCCGGCGGCGTGTCCAATGTGTCGTTCTCGTTCCGCGGCAACGAGCTGGTGCGCCAGGCGATCCACTCGGTGTTCCTGTACCACGCCATCGCCGCGGGCATGGACATGGGCATCGTCAACGCCGGCGCCATGCCGATCTATGACGACCTGGACCCGGAACTGCGCGAGCGCGTCGAGGACGTGGTGCTCAACCGGCGCAAGGACGCGACCGAGCGCCTGCTGGAAATCGCCGAGCGCTACAAGGGCAAGAAAGGCGCCGCGCGCGAGGAAGACCTGGCCTGGCGCAACAAGCCGGTCGCCCAGCGCCTGGCGCATGCGCTGGTGCATGGCATCGACGCCTTCGTGGAAGAGGACACCGAGCTGGCGCGGCAACAGGCGCGGCGGCCGCTGGACGTGATCGAAGGGCCACTGATGGACGGCATGAACGTGGTCGGCGACCTGTTCGGCGCCGGCAAGATGTTCCTGCCGCAGGTGGTGAAGTCGGCACGGGTGATGAAGAAGGCCGTCGCCTACCTGCTGCCCTACATCGAGGCCGAGAAGGCCGCCGGTGGCGAGTCCAGCCGTTCCAACGGCAAGATCATCATGGCCACGGTCAAGGGTGACGTGCACGACATCGGCAAGAACATCGTCGGCGTGGTCCTGGCCTGCAACAACTTCGAGGTCGTGGACCTGGGCGTGATGGTGCCGGCGCAGACCATCCTCGACCGTGCGCGCGAGGAGAACGCCGACCTGATCGGCCTGTCCGGCCTGATCACGCCTTCGCTGGAAGAAATGTCGCACGTGGCGCGCGAACTGCAGCGCCAACACTTCGAGATACCGCTGCTGATCGGCGGCGCGACGACTTCGCGCGCGCATACCGCGCTGAAGATCGACCCGCATTACGCGGCGCCGACGGTGTGGGTGAAGGATGCCTCGCGCGCAGTGGGCGTGGCGCAGTCGCTGATCTCGCGCGAACTGCGCGCCGCCTTCGTCGCCGCCAACGATGCCGACTACGCCGAGATCCGCCAGCGTCACCGCAACCGCGGCGATGCCAAGCGCCTGGTGTCACTGCAGCATGCGCGCGGCCAGCGCTTCGACGGTGGCTGGAACGAGTACGTGCCGCCGGCTCCGAAGCAGCCCGGCCTGCACGTGTTCGGTGATTACCCGCTGGACGAACTGGTGCCGCTGATCGACTGGACGCCGTTCTTCCAGGCCTGGGAGCTGGCCGGCAAGTACCCGGCGATCCTGCAGGACGCGATCGTCGGCAAGCAGGCCACCGAGCTGTATCGCGACGCGCGCGCGATGCTGGCGCGGATCGTGGCCGAGAAGTGGCTCACCGCGCGCGCCGTATTCGGCCTGTGGCCAGCCAACAGCGTCGGCGACGATGTGCGCGTGCGTGCCGGCCAGACGCCCACCACCTTGCACTTCCTGCGCCAGCAGGTGGACAAGCCGGTGGATCGCCCCGACTTCTGCCTGGCCGATTTCATCGCGCCGGCAGACAGCGGGCGCGAGGATTGGATCGGTGCGTTTGCCGTCACCGCCGGCCTGGGCATCGAGCCGCACGTGGCGCGTTTCGAGGCCGACCACGACGACTACAACGCGATCCTGCTCAAGGCCCTGGCCGACCGCCTCGCCGAGGCCCTGGCCGAGCGCCTGCACCAGCGTGTGCGCCAGGAATTCTGGGGTTATGCGAGCGACGAGACCCTGGACAACGAAGCGCTGATTGCCGAGCACTACCGCGGCATCCGCCCGGCGCCTGGCTATCCGGCCTGCCCTGAGCACAGCGAGAAGCAGACCTTGTTCGCGCTGCTGGATGCCGGGCGCCACACCGGCATGAGCTTGACCGAGAGTTTCGCGATGTTGCCGACGGCGGCGGTGTCTGGCTATTACTTCAGCCATCCGCGCAGCCAGTATTTCGTGGTCGGGCGGTTGTCGCGCGAGCAGGTGGCCGATTACGCGCGGCGCAAGGGTGTGGAGCTGGCGCAGGCAGAGCGCTGGCTGGCTTCCAACCTGGACTACGATCCAGAGTAGGAGCGGCTCTTGTGGCCTTCGGCCATCAGCCGCGACCGCCATCTGGCAGATGGCATCTCCGCTCAGTCGGGGCTGAAGCCCCTCTTACAGCGGCCCCAGCAAACGCACGATGCCCCGCGTTCAACGCAACGCGAACGACAACCCCACACCCGCCTGCCAATCCGTGCTCGCCGAATCCAGGCCCCGCAGCACCGATGCATCCAGCTGCACGTTCGGGCGCAGATGCCAGGCCATGCCGCCGCCCAGCTGGCGCTCATGCTCGGCACCGCCACTCCAGGCCGCTTCCACATAAGCCATCCAGCGGCCATCGTCGTGCAGCGTCCAGTTCGGCGAGACCGTCCAGTAACGCCCATTACCACCGCTGCCATAGTCCAGGTAGAGCCCGGTGGCGCTCTGCCGCGGCAACTGCCACGACAGGCTCAGGCCGAGATCGCGCTTGGGTCCACCCGCGGTGAACGGTGCCTGCCCGGTGGCAGCGGTATAGGTACCCAGCAAGGCCCACGAGAAATCCTCCCGCGCCGAAGGCAGCTGCCACTTCAAGGCGATCGCGCTGTCGCCGCCGCCCTGCGCACGCGCACTGCCGCGCTGCCAGTTGAAACTGTCAGCGGCCACCTGCAATTCCAGGTCAGCACCGAGACCGACGCGCAAGCGGCTGTCCAGCGTGTACTGGCGCGTGCGCGCCCCGCCCTCATCGTCGCTGCTGTAGTCCGGCAGGCCCTGTTCCCACGCCCACTGCCCGGGGTTCAGCACCTCGGTACCGAAAGCCACGCCCGGCCGGTCGAAGGACACTTCATCCTGGGCCGCAGCCAGCGCCGGCAGCACCGCCAGCACCAGCAACGCCCGGCGCAAGGACTTACCAGACCAGATCGTCAGGCACCTGGTATTGCGGGTCGGCATACGGGTCTTCCTCGCGTGTGGCATTCGGGTCCACCCGCAACGCCACCGCCGGCGCGAAGATGCCCTCGGCCTCGGACAATACCGCCGCGGTCACCAGCACATAACGGCCATTGAGCTGCAGCACGCCCAGCTCGCCGGCATTGAGCGCCTTGAGCTGCTCGGCGGTGACGTAGATGCGCTTGATCTTGCCGCCGTAAGGAAAATGGCGGGCGATATCGGCGTCGGCCTGGTTCAGCACCTTGTCGGTGAGCAGGGTTTCCAGACGCGCGCGCGCTTCCCGGCGCTGGCGGGCTTCTTCCTGTTTGCGCCGCTCGGCTTCGATGCGCTCGTCCTTCTCACGCTGCGCGCGGATCGCATAGGCCTTGGCCAGGTCGATGTCCTCGCGCGAACGCGGCGGCTTGGGCGTGCCCGGCGCCGCATTGCGCCCCGGCGCGGTACCAGCGCGCGGTGGCCGTCGCCCGGCGTCCTGCGCCTTGCCCGCATGCGCGGGTTGGCCAGGTTTGCCCGACCGGCCATGCTTGCCGTCCTGCGGCGGCCGGGCCTGATTCCTGGCGTCGGGTTTGCGCTCGGGCTTGCGCTCGGGTTTGGGCGCGGGCTTGAAGCCCAGGCCCAGCAGCTGGTCGCGGAGGGTATCGCTCATGACGGTGTTTTGCGAAGGCCTGGAAGGGAGGCGAACTCAATAATGCGGGGGCGGCGGTTCGTCCACCGGGTCTTCATTGAGCGCATTGCGCACCCGCCCGAGGTCGTCGAGCAGGTGCCGGATCAGTTCGGCGTTGCGCGCACCGGTCATGCGCGCATCGGCCAGGGCCTCGCTCAGCTCGGCCAGCGCCTGTTCCTGAAAGGACAGGCGCATTTCCAGTTCGACCAGGCGCGCTTCCAGCGCCTGGTCGTGGGGTACGGCATCATGCATCGAAGGGATTCCCCTGCACCGAACGGCCACGGCCGATGGCGTAGTAGGCCAGGCCGGCCGATTCGATCTCGGCCGGTTCGTAGAGGTTGCGCCCGTCGAACACCACCGCGTCCTTCAGCGCCGCCTTCAGGCAGGCGAAGTCCGGGCTGCGGAACTGCTTCCATTCGGTGACCACGACCAGCGCGTCGGCACCTTCCAGGGCCTGCGCGGCGGTGTCGCAGAACTGCAGGTCATCGCGCGTGCCGAAGATGCGCTGTGCTTCGTGCGTGGCTTCCGGGTCGTAGGCACGCACCTGCGCGCCGGCTTCCCACAGTTGCGCCAGCAAGCGGCGGCTGGAGGCTTCGCGCATGTCGTCGGTGTTGGGCTTGAAGGCCAGGCCCCACACCGCGAAGGTCTTGCCCGCCAGCGCCTGCGCACCGCCATAATGGCGCTGCACCAGTTCAAACAGATGGCCCTTCTGGCCGTTGTTCACTGCTTCGACCGCGTTGAGCAGCTTCGGCTCGTGCCCGTATTGCTGCGAGGTGCGGGCCAGGGCCTGCACATCCTTGGGAAAGCACGAACCGCCGTAGCCAGCGCCGGGATAGATGAAATGCCAGCCGATGCGCGGATCGGAGCCAATGCCCTTGCGCACTTGCTCGACGTCGGCACCGACGCGCTCGGCGATATTGGCGATCTCGTTCATGAAACTGATCTTGGTCGCCAGCATTGCATTGGCCGCGTACTTGGTCAGCTCGGCCGAACGCACATCCATCTCCACGATGCGGTCATGGTTGCGGTTGAACGGGGCGTAGAGCCGGCGCATGCGCGCCACCGCCGCCGGTCGGGTCGCCCCGATCACGATGCGGTCCGGGCGCATGCAGTCGGCAACCGCGTCGCCTTCCTTCAGGAACTCGGGGTTGGAAACCACGTCGAATTCGTAATCCACGCCGCGCGCCTGCAGCTCGGCGGCGATCGCCGCGCGCACCTTGTCCGCGGTGCCGACCGGCACGGTGGACTTGTTGACCACGATGGACGGGCCATCGATGTGCTGGCCAATCGTGCCCGCCACGGCGAGTACGTACTTGAGGTCGGCGCTGCCATCCTCATCGGGCGGCGTGCCCACGGCGATGAACAGCACTTCGCCGTGGCTGATTGCCGCGGCCGCGTCCGTGGTGAAACGCAGGCGGCCGGCGGCATGGTTGGCCTTGACCATGGGTTCAAGGCCGGGCTCGTAGATGGGGATCACCCCTCGGTTGAGACCTTCTACCTTGGCCTGGTCGATATCGACGCAGACCACATGATGGCCGACTTCGGCCAGACAGGTACCCGTGACAAGACCAACATAACCGGTACCGAAGATCGCAACGCGCATGGAGGGGGGGTCTCCTGTGGGGGTTACGGCAGGATACCCAGCAACTCGACATCAAAAGTCAAAGTTGCGTCAGGGCCGATGCCACCCTGCGGCATGCCTTCCGGTCCGTACGCGAGTGCGGACGGAATCCAGAAGCGATACTTGGAACCCACCGGCATCAGCGAAACGCCCTCGCTCCAGCCCTTGATGACCTGGTTGAGGCCGAACTCGACCGGCTCGCCGCGCTCGTACGAACTGTCGAAGACGTGGCCGTCGAGCAGCTTGCCTTCGTAGTTCACGCGCACCTTGCTGCTCGGCGTCGGCCGCTCGCCGCTGCCCTGGCGCAGCACCATGTACTGCAGGCCCGACGCGGTGGTGACCACGCCCTTCTCGTTCTTGTTCTTGGCCAGGAACGCGTTGCCCTGCTCGCGGTTCTTGCCCGACACGGCGGCCTGCTTGGCGCTGCCGAAGGCCTGCAGCGTGGCCTGCGCTTCCTGCGCGCTGAGCAGCGTGTTGCCCTTGCTCAACGCAGCCTGCAGGCCCTGGATCAGCACCGGCAGCTCGATGTCTTCCTTGATGCGCACCAGCGACGGGCCGACCATGCGGTCACCCAGCATCAGGCCGACATTCTGCTTGTTCACCGCCGGCGGCGCGCTGCCCGGTGCCAGGCCGGGAACCTGCTGGCCGTTGCGCACGGCCAGCGCGGTGCGCAGCGAGGCATCGGTGGCCTGCGACTGTTCGTCGCCCAGCAGCGGCTGGCCGCCCTTGAAGGCGTTCTCGATGGCGCGCTGCATGGCGGCGGTATCGACGTAGTCGGCGATCGGCTCGAACGAACGCGCGATGTCCATGCCGATGGCGTAACTGACTTTCTCTTTCTCAGAGGTCAAAACGGACTTCTCCTTGGCTGCCGCAGTCGCGGCCGTTTGCTGCGACATCGCCGGCGCCGAGGCCGCCATTGCCACGATCATCAGCGACGCTGCCGCGCCGCGCATTCCCATCTTCATTCGCTGCGAATCCTGAGGTGTTGGTGGACGCCGCCGCCGGCGCACGGGGCCGGCATTGTCGCACGCACGGCGTGCGCTGGCCTATGTCAGCGCGCGGCCGGTGCGGACTTGAGTTCGCGTTCGATCGCCGCGATCAGCGCCGGGTCATCGGGCTTGATCTTGCTCGGGAACTGCGCCACGACGCGGCCGTCCCGGGCGATCAGGTACTTGTGGAAGTTCCAGCCCGGCGCCACGCCGGTAGCCGCGGTCAGGCGCTGATACAGCGGCGTGGCTTCGGCGCCGAGTACATGCACCTTCTCGAACATCGGGAATTTCACCCCGTAGGTGAGCTTGCAGAACTCCTGGATCTGCTGCTCGCTGCCCGGCTCCTGCCCCTTGAAGTCATTGGAAGGAAAGCCGAGCACCGCAAAACCCTGCGCCTGGAAACGCTGATTCAGTGCCTCAAGGCCGTCGTACTGCGGCGTATAGCCGCACTTGCTCGCAGTGTTGACCACCAGCAGCACCTTGCCGCCGTAGGCTTTATTCAGATTGACCGGGGTCTTGCCGGCCAGCGGGCGGTAGTCCAGGTCCAGCAGGGCTGGCGCAGCGGCCGCGGCCAGCCCCGACACAACCGCCAGCAAACCCAGCAAAAACAATTTGTTGCGCAACATGACCTGGCTCCTGCGGTGGGCGGCCGGGGCCTTCGCAGCCCCTGCCATTGGTTGGGTATGACAGTGGCTTGACGGGCTGCGTGTTGGTGTTATAGTTACATACAACACCAGCCACCCAACGCAGGGGAGCGCAATGAACAGCAAGGCATTCAACCACACGCTATTCAGGCGATCCGTACCGCTGCTGCTCCTGCTGTCCGGCACTGCCGTGCTGGCGGCCGGACGGCTGGAATCCGCACCCGGAACGGTCAAGGACACCGGCGTCGATTATGGCGTCTCCGCGGCGGCAGAGGAAAACGCAGACGCACCGCAGGAGCAGGCCGCACGTCCCGTGCGCCGGGCCCGCACCTCGCTGTCGATGCCCTATTTCTCCTTCGCGCAAGCCCTGCGTCCCCGGAGCTGACCCATGAGCGACATCCAGTGGAGCGACGGCGCTCCCATCTACCGCCAGCTGAAGGATCGCGTGATCGCGATGATGCTGGACGGCATCATCAAGCCGGGCGACGCCCTGCCCTCGGTGCGCCAGGTGGCGGCCGAATACCAGCTCAACCCGATCACCGTTTCGCGCGCCTACCAGGAACTGGCCGACGAGGCCCTGGTCGAGAAGCGGCGCGGCCTGGGGATGTTCATGACCGAGGAGGCGGCACGCAAGCTGCGCGGCAGCGAGCGCGACCGCTTCCTCAACGAAGAATGGCCGGCCGTGCTCGAACGCATCCAGCGGCTGGGACTGTCATTGGAAGAACTGTTGCCCTCGGGGAAAACGCCATGAATGCTGTCGCATCCGAAGTCGCCTCTGAATCCGTCGTCACCGCCCAGGGCCTGCGCAAGGCCTACCGCAGCCGGCTGGCGCTGGACAACACGTCCTTCAATGTCGGCGCCGGCCGCATCGTCGGCCTGATCGGCCCCAACGGTGCCGGCAAGACCACCGCGCTGAAGGCCATCCTCGGCCTGACCGCGTTCGAGGGCGGCCTCAAGGTGCTGGGCCTGGACCCGCGCCAGAGCCGCGACGCGCTGATGAACGATGTCTGCTTCATCGCCGACGTGGCGGTGCTGCCGCGCTGGCTGCGCGTGGGCGAGGCCATCGACTTCGTCGCCGGGGTCCACCCGCGCTTTGACCGGGCGCGCTGCGAGCGCTTCCTGGCCAACACCCAGCTCAACCCGAAGCTGCGCGTGCGCGAACTGTCCAAGGGCATGATCGTGCAGCTGCACCTGGCCCTGGTGATGGCCATCGACGCGCGCCTGCTGGTGCTGGACGAGCCGACCCTGGGCCTGGACATCCTCTATCGCAAGCAGTTCTACCAGCGCCTGCTGGAGGACTACTTCGACGAGGAGAAGACCATCCTGATCACCACCCACCAGGTGGAGGAGATCGAGCACATCCTCACCGACGTGCTGTTCATCCGCGACGGCCGCATCGTGCTCAGCGCCGACATGGAGCACCTGTCGGACCGCTACACCGAGGTGCTGGTGCCGGCCGAGGCCCTGGCCGAAGCGCGCCGCCTCACGCCCATCGACGAACGCAGCCTGCCGTTCGGCAAGACCGTGCTGCTCTATGACGGCCTGCCCAAGGGCCAGCTGTCCACCCTGGGCGAAACCCGCAACCCCGGCCTGGCTGACCTGTTCGTGGCCATCATGAAGGGAACCTACGCATGAATACCGCCAAGACCCAACTGATCCCGGCCGGCAAGTTCGGCTGGCTGCTCAAGCGCGAGTTCTGGGAGCACCGTGGCGGCTTCCTGTGGGCACCGGTGATCACCGGCAGCATCGTGGTGGTGCTGTACGGCCTGCTGGCGGTGATCGGCTCGATCGCCGGGCGCAAGAGCGGCGGCGGCTTCAACCTGGACGAAAGCCCGCAGAAGATCCACGAAGTGGTCGGCGCCTTCGGCGACGGCGTGCTGCTGGCGGGGATCCTGCTGGCCTGCGTGGTGCTGGCCTTCGTGGTGTTCTTCTACTCGCTTGGCGCGCTGTATGACGACCGCCGCGACCGCAGCGTGCTGTTCTGGAAGTCGCTGCCGCTGTCGGACTCGCAGACCGTGCTGTCCAAGGCCGCGTGGGCGCTGTTGCTGGCGCCGCTGCTGGCGCTTGGCGTGGGCCTGGCGATCGGCCTGGCGATGTGGCTGATCACCGCGCTGACCATGACCGTCAACGGCCTGCCCGCCGGCGCGGCGGTGTTCACCCACTCGCACCCGCTGCGCGTGGTTGGCGGCGCCATTGCCGCCCTGCCCGTCTACATCGCCTGGGCCCTGCCGACGGTGGGCTGGCTGATGTTCTGCTCGGCCTGGTCGCGCACCAAGCCGTTCCTGTGGGCGGTGCTGATCCCGATCCTGGCCTGCGTGATCGTCAGCATGATGGACATCCTGCCGCCGATGCACATCCGCCATGACGTGCTGTGGTACGTGGTGGTGTTCCGCGGCCTGCTCAGCGTGGCCCCGGGCACCTGGTATGCGGCGATCAACGGCGGCCACGGCAACCGCGAGATCAACACTCCGGACGAACTGGCCAACGCCATCGACCTGCGTGACAGCTGGCAGGCGTTCGGCACCTACGACCTGTGGATCGGCGTGGTGATCGGCGTGGTCCTGATTGCCGGTGCCATCTACATGCGCCGCTGGCGCGACGACAACTGAGCCGCACGCTTGCCGCGTGCCTGACCGAACCGTCCCAAGGAGCCCCATCCATGCGCACGACCCTCGCCCTGTGCTGCACGCTGCTGCTGGCCCTGCCCGCCGCCGCCCACGCCGACGAGCCGCAATGCAAGGCCAGCGAGCCGCGCGAGCTCAAGCTCGACCTGGCCGGCGTCAAGAGTGTGCTGTTCGAGGTCAACCACCACGACCTGCACGTCAAGGGCGTGCCCGGCAACGCCGGTTCGGCCAGCGGCCGCGCCTGCGCCTCCAGCCCGGAACGGCTCAAGCAGCTGACCCTGACCCAGCGCAGGAACGGCAGCCAGCTCATCGTCACCCTGGCCAGCAACAACAGCGGCTGGTCGTTCGGCAACACCTATGCCTACCTGGACATTCGCGCCAGCGTTCCGGCCGGTCTGCCCGTGCAACTGGACGTGGGCTCGGGTGACGCCGACGTCGAAGGCGTGGCTGCGCTGAAACTGGAAACCGGCTCGGGCGACATCAAGGGCCGCGACATCAAGGGCCCGGTGACGGCCAAGGCCGGCTCGGGCGATATCCAGCTCGAACGCATCGGCGCGCTGAAGGTCGAATCGGTCGGCTCGGGCGACCTGCGCGCTCAGCAGGTCAATGGCCCGGCCGAGGTTGGCTCGCTCGGCTCCGGCGATCTGGACCTGATCGAGGTGCAAGGGCCGGTGCATGTCGGCAGCGTCAACTCGGGCGACGTGGAATTGCGCGCCATCAAGGGCAGCGTGACCGTGGACTCGATTGGTTCCGGCGACGTCACCGCCCGCGATATCGGCGGCGACCTGACCGTCAGGCGCAAGGGCAGCGGCGACGTGAACCACAGCGGCGTGCGCGGCAAGATCAACGTGCCGCAGGAGGACTGAGCATGCGCATCGACTCGCTTTCCCCGCTGCGTCGCGCCGTGCTGGTCACCGCGCTCATGCTGGGCCTGGTTGTCCTGACCGGCTGCGGCCGCCATCAAGACAGCGCCAACGCCCAGGCCGACGCGGCTGCGGCCGATGGCAAGGACATCCACATCAACGGCGGCATCACTTTCAGTGGCGATGAAGTCACCCTGCGCCGCGACGACCTGCCAACCGCGGTCATCACCCCGGCCGGCGACCTGGTGCTCGGTGGCAAGACCGTCACCACCACCGACGCCCAGCGCCAGGCCATGACCGCCTACCGCAAGCAGTTGCAGACGCTGACCCAGCAGGGCATCGCCGTCGGCAAGGCTGGCGCCCGCCTCGGCGCCGAAGCGGCCGGCGAGGCGATCAAGGGCATCTTCAACGGCGACGTCGACAAGATTGGCGACAAGGTCGAAGCCCAGGCCGAACAGATCAAGCAGGAAGCCTTGAAGCTGTGCACCCACATCGAGGCGCTGCGCGTGGCCCAGGACGCGGCGGTGGCCGTGGTGCCGCAGTTCAAGCCCTATGCCGGCATCGAAAAGAGCGACGTGCAAGACTGCAACAAATAGCCGCAGCCCAGCGCAGGGGGTGCGCGCTTAGAATGCCCGCACTCCCCTGCCGGGTCTGACCCATGAAAAAGCTGTTCCTCCTCGCCCTGGCCGTGCTGCTGTGCGCCTCCCTGGCCGCCTGTGGCAAGCAGTCCGCCGCCCGCGCCGAACGCTCCAAGCCCCGCGTCTCGGTCACCACCCAGGCCGTGCAATTGCGCCGCGCCCCGGCTCCCAATGCCGAGATCACGCCGATGGGCGCCCTGCGCATCGACGACATCGAAGTGCCCCTGCCCGAGCCCCAGCGCCAGCGCCTGCAACTGCTGTTCGGCCACCTGCAGATGCAGCGCCAGGAAGCCCTCGCCAGCGCACCGCCAGACCCCAACAACCGCGGCGTGCCGTTGCAGCCCAACGCCCAGGTGATCGAACTGCGCGATGAGCTGCTGCGCGATGTGCCGACGCTGCAGCCGTATCGCGAGAGTTTTGCCAACGTCACCGGCGAGCGTCGCTGAGCCTGTCCTGTACCGCCATCTGGCAGATCCCGACTCCGTTCTGTCGGGGCTGAAGCCCCTCCCACAATGGCCCCAGCGCGGCTTGCCGGATGCCTGATAGGCCCAGGTCTGCGAGAAAGCTTTAGCCTTTTTGTCCGGTCGCAGTGATCTGTCGGGCGTCCGGGGGCAGGCCCTTTCGGGACGCTAGACGCCATGGATGGCGTCTAGCAGCCCCATGGATGGGTTCACCGCGTGTCCCGAAAGGGCCTGCCCCCGGGCGCTGCGCGATGGATCCCGGACAGCCGCTTTCATCCAGGTGCGGAGAACCCTGATCACGCGCGGTCCCGGCTGAAGCCGCTCCTACAACACGCCGGACAGCCAACACGGCGGACAGCGCGCGCCCCCCGGACGACGTGCCACCGGCCTTCAACCCCCGGCGTTGCCTCCGCCGTGGATTCCACCCTCGGTCAACGCCGCCGGATCCAGCAACTGGCGCAGCTCCGTCTCCGGCAAACCGCTGTCCTCCAGCGCCACCTCCAGCACCGGCCGGTTCTCCTTGTACGCCCGCTTCGCGATCGCCGCCGCCTTCTCGTAGCCGATGATCGGATTGAGCGCCGTCACCAGGATCGGATTGCGATCCAGCGCCTCGCGCACCCGGTCCTGCCGCACCTTCAAGCCCGCAATCGCCGAATCGGCCAGCAACCGCGACACATTCGCCAGCAGCCCGATCGACTCCAGCAGATTCAACGCAATCAATGGCAACGTCACGTTGAGCTGGAAATTGCCCGTCTGCCCCGCCACCGTGATCGCCGTGTGCTGACCGATAACCTGCGCGCACGCCATCACCGTCGCCTCCGGAATCACCGGATTGACCTTGCCCGGCATGATCGACGAACCCGGCTGCAATGCCGGCAGCTCGATCTCCCCCAACCCCGCCAGCGGACCAGCGTTCATCCAGCGCAGGTCATTGGCGATCTTGATCAGCGCCACCGCCGTCGCATTGAGCTGGCCCGACAACTCCACCGCGTCATCCTGCGCCGCCAGCCCCTCGAATTTGTTCTCCGCGCTCTCGAACCGCGTCCCCGTCGTCGCCGACAACTGCTTGGCTACCTTTGCTCCGAAACGCGCGTCGGCATTGATGCCGGTGCCAATCGCCGTGCCTCCCAGCGGCAGCCGCCGCAAGCGCCTGAGACTGTCTTCGATCCGCGCCTCGGCCGAAGCGATCTGCGCCGACCACGCACCAAACTCCTGCTGGAAGGTCAGCGGCATCGCATCCATCAGATGCGTGCGCCCGGTCTTGACAACCTTGCCCAGGCCCTTGCCGCGCTTGTCGATGGTCTTGCGCAGATGCTTCAGCGCCGGCAGCAACTGCTCCACCGCCGCCAGCTGCGCCGACACGCGGATGGCCGTCGGGATCACATCGTTGGAACTCTGCCCAAGGTTGACGTGGTCGTTGGGATGCACCGCAGGCCTGGCCTTGGTCTCCCCCGCCTTGCCGGCCTTGCCCGTGCCATTGCCCAGCAGGCGCGTGGCCAGCGTCGCAATCACCTCGTTGGCATTCATGTTGGACGAGGTGCCCGAGCCGGTCTGGTACACGTCGATCGGAAAATGCGCGTCGTGCCGGCCCTCGGCCACTTCCTGCGCCGCCTGCTGTACCGCCTTGGCCACGCCCTTGGGCAACAGGCCCAGTTCGGCGTTGACCTGGGCCGCGGCGCCCTTGATCAGGCCCAGCGCGCGGATGAAACCGCGCGGCATCGGTCGCCCGGACACCGGGAAATTCTGCACGGCGCGCTGGGTCTGCGCGCCCCACAAGGCATCGGCGGGCACCTGCAGTTCGCCCATGCTGTCGTGTTCGGTTCGGTATTTGTCGCTCATTCGCAATCTCCGTACTACCGGTTCGGGGGAGGCGCTGGCTGCGGCGCCGCGGCTGACAAGCGCGCTGGCTGCGGCGGCGCCGCTGGCTGACCCGGACACGATACGCGCCGGTCCCGGCCGCGCCCAGCGCAGGGGCGCGAATGCAGCGTGCCAGCCCCGCGCGGAGCCGGCGCGGCGGCGGCCGGCGTAGAATATGCGGCCCTGTCGCCTGCCCTTGCCGCTCCCATGACGGAATCCGCCCTGCTCGCCCTGTCCCCGCTCGATGGCCGCTACGCCGGCAAGGTCGACGCCCTGCGCCCGATCTTCTCCGAGTACGGCCTGATCCGCGCCCGGGTGAAGGTGGAGATCGAATGGCTGCTGGCCCTGGCCGCCGAACCCGGCATCGTTGAACTGGCGCCGTTCCCGGCCAGCGCCGTGCAGGCCCTGCGCGCCCTGGCCGACGGCTTCTCGGTCGCCGACGCGGCGCGGGTGAAGGAAATCGAGCGCACCACCAACCACGACGTCAAGGCCGTGGAGTACTTCATCAAGGAGCGCCTGAAGGACGACGCCGCGCTCGGACCGGCGCTGGAATTCGTCCATTTCGCCTGCACCAGCGAGGACATCAACAACCTGTCCTATGGCCTGATGCTGGCGCAGGCGCGCGGCGAAGTGCTGCTGCCGACGCTGGACGGCATCATCGCCACGCTGCGCACGCTGGCCCATGCCCAGGCCGCGCAGCCGATGCTCTCGCGCACCCACGGCCAGACCGCGTCGCCCACCACGCTGGGCAAGGAACTGGCCAACGTGGTCGCGCGCCTGGAGCGCCAGCGCCGGCAGATCGCCGCGGTGGAACTGACCGGCAAGATCAACGGCGCGGTCGGCAACTACAACGCGCACCTGGTGTCCTACCCGGACGTGGACTGGCCTGCCTTCGCGCAGCGCTTCGTCGAGGGCCTGGGCCTGGTGTTCAACCCCTACACCACGCAGATCGAGCCGCACGACAACGTCGCCGAGATCGGCGACGCCGCGCGCCGCGCCAACACCATCCTCATCGACCTGGCCCGCGACGTGTGGGGCTATATCTCACTGGGCTACTTCAAGCAGAAGCTCAAGGAAGGCGAGGTCGGCTCGTCGACCATGCCGCACAAGGTCAACCCGATCGACTTCGAGAACGCCGAAGGCAACTTCGGCCTCGCCAACGCCCTGTTCGAGCACTTCTCGGCCAAGCTGCCGATCAGCCGCTGGCAGCGCGACCTCACCGACTCCACCGTGCTGCGCGCGTTGGGCACCGCCTTCGGCCACACCCAGGTCGCACTGGACTCGCTGGCCAAGGGCCTGGGCAAGCTGGAAGTGAACCCGCAACGCCTGGACGCCGACCTCGACGCCGCCTGGGAAGTGCTGGCCGAAGCCGTGCAGACGGTGATGCGCCGTCATGGCCTGCCCAATCCCTACGAACAACTCAAGGCCCTGACTCGGGGCCAGGGCATCACCGCCGAGTCGATGCGCACCTTCGTCGAAACCCTGGCCCTGCCCGAGGCCGACAAGCAGCGCCTGCGCGAACTGGTCCCGGGCGCCTACACCGGCCTGGCCGAGCAGCTGGCCCGCGCCATCTAGCCGGGACCACCGGCCGCGCCGCGCACAGGAGGCCGAATGCAGTTGCTGATCAACCTCGACGTGCCGGACCTTGCCGCCGCCGAGCACCTGTACTGCAGCGCATTCGGCCTGCGCCCCGGGCGCAGGCTGGGCCCCGCCGGGCTGGAACTGCTCGGCGCCGCCGTCCCGCTCTACCTGCTGGCCCAGCCGTCCGGCAGTCCCGGCGCCCGCGGCCAGCCCCGCGACTACGCCCGCCACTGGACTCCGCTGCACCTGGACGTGGTCGTGGACGACCTGGAAGCCGCGCTCGCACGTGCGCTGGCCTGCGGCTTCCGCGCCGACGACCTGCCCGGCGGCCCGCAGGACCTGGCCAGCGCCCGCGCCACGATCCGCCGCGCAGCCTGGGGCGACCTGATCCGGCTGTCGGACCCGTTCGGACACGGCTGGTGCCTGTTGCAGTTCAGCGCCGCCGGCTATGACGCGATCGCCGACCCCGGCTGAGCTGCTGCTGGGCGACAATGATCCCGCCGCCGGCCCCACGGCCGCCGGCCCCCTCCGCTGCACGACCCGGGCCATGAATAAGAACAGCAAGAAGATTCCCGCCACCCTGCCCTTCGAGATCCGCGCCAGCGCCGAGCACCCGCTGGGCATGCCGGCCGGACGCTTCCTGCGCGACTACTGGCACAAGCGCCCGCTGCTGATCCGCCAGGCCTTCCCCGGCTTCCGCAGCCCGGTCAGCCCCGAGGATCTGGCCGGCCTGGCCTGCGAGGATGGCGTGCTGGCGCGGCTGATCGCCCATGACCGCGCCAGAGACGACTGGCAGGTGCGCAGCGGCCCGTTTGCCGAAGAGGACTTCCCCGACCTGCCCGACCACGACTGGACCCTGCTGGTGCAGGACGTGGACAAGTGGGACCCGGACGTGCGCGCCCTGCTCGAACAGTTCCGCTTCCTGCCGCGCTGGCGCATCGACGACATCATGATCAGCTTCGCCGCCAGCGGCGGGTCGGTCGGCGCGCATGTCGACCACTACGACGTGTTCCTGCTGCAGGGCATGGGCCAGCGCCGCTGGCAGATCGACGCCAGCGTGGCGATGGGGCGCAAGGCGCCGCCGCTGGATTTCCGCAACGATGTCGAACTCAAGCTGCTGCAACGCTTCAAGCCCACCCACGACTGGGTGCTGGAGCCGGGCGACATGCTCTACCTGCCGCCACTGGTGCCGCACCATGGCGTGGCCGAGAACCCGTGCCTGACCTTTTCCATTGGCACGCGCGCGCCCTCTTCGGGCGAGCTGATCGGCGACTACCTCGATACCTTGATCGCCGACGCCGACGAGGCCGTGCGCTACCACGACGAAGACCTGGCCGAGCCGGCCGATCCCTACGAGATCGACGAAGCGGCGATGGGTCGTGCGATCAGCGCGCTCAACGCCATCCGCATGAATGATCCGGACCGCCTCGGCGAATGGTTCGGCCGCTTCATCACTACCTACCGCGCCGCTGGCGACATCGCCGCGCCACCGCAGGCACCGGACGCCGCCGAGCTGGCCGAAGCCCTGGCCGATGGCGTGGTGCTGTACCGCCACCCGTGGTCGCGCGTGGCCTGGCGCCGCGCACGCAAGGGCGCGCTGCTGTTCGTCAGCGGCCACGCCTTGGCCCTGCCTCTTCGCGATGCGCAGCGCCTGGCGGCGCTGGAGGAAATCGACGAGAACGGCTACGCCCTGTTGTCCGAGCGCGGCCGCGAGGCCTTGCTGGCGCTGGTCGAACTGGGCCACTACGCGCCCAGCGGCGGCCTGGACGAGGAAGAGGACGAGCCCGTCGATGGCAATGGCGCGGCCGCGCATTCGACCCTGCTGGAGGCCGGCGGTGACGATACCGATGGCGGCGAGATCGACCCGGACATCGACCCCGAAGACCTGCCAGCCGACGACGAAGAAGAAGAGGACGACGAGGACGCATGAGCCCGCGGGGCCCGTTCGCGCTGGAGCATAGCCAGGGCAGCGCCCACGCCGCGGACGTGCTTGCTCTGCGCGCCGAGGCCTTTGCCGCGCCGGCCTGTGCCGACACCGCACGCGAGTGGGATGCGCTCGACGCGCTGAGCCATCACGTGCTCGCGCGCGATGGCGAAGGCCGGCTGCTTGGCGCCGGCCGGCTGTCACCCGACCAGCGCATCGCCCGCCTTGGGGTCCTGCCCGCCTGGCGCGGTCGCGGCATCGGCCGCGCCCTGCTTGGCGCGCTGCTCCAGGAGGCACACCAGCGCGACTGGCCGCAGCTGCGCCTGCAGCTGCCCGCGCCCAGCGGCGCGGTCAGTGGCCTGCCTTTCTTCGTCCCTGCCGGATTCCTGCCACTGCGCGGCAGTACCGACCTGCAACGCCGGCTGGATGGACCCATGGCGGTGGAAGACGCCGCCGCGGCCACGCTTGCCGCAGCCGCGGTGATCGCCCAGTCGCGGCGCGAGCTGCGCATCTACAGCCGCGCCCTGGACCCCGGCCTGCTCGATGCGCGTGCCGTGCAGGCGGCACTGCGCGCCTTCGCCACCCTGCCGCATGACAAGCAGGTGCGCGTGCTGGTGCAGGAAGCCGGCAACCCGCAGCTGTTCGACGCGCCGCTGCTGCGCCTGGCTCAGCGCCTGCCCTCCGTGTTCCAGTTCCGCGCGGTGTGTGATCCGGTCGACGCCAGCTATGCGGCCGCCTATCTGGTCGGTGACGCGCAGTCCTACTACTTTCGTTCTACGGGCAGCCGCTACGACGACGGTGAAACCTGGCTCGAAGGCGCCGCGCGTGCCCGCCAGCTACGCGCGCATTTCGAGCAGATATGGGAACGCAGCCGGCTCTGGCACGAACACCGCGCCCTTGGTCTGTAGCACGGCCGCCAGCGCAAAGCCCCACCGTTTCCGACGCGGGCCTGACCGTGGCTGCAACCTCGCGCCATCTGCATGCGCCCCCTTGTCGGCGCGTGGGGGTATAATTTTCGGGCTTAGCCATCGCCCGCCCGGCTTCCGGCCGGTCATGTGGCCTGCCCCGAGCAAGCCCCCATATCTCAAGCGACCCGACTTACCATCGTGGACAATCTCCTGAAGCAGTTTGCGCAGTCTTCGCAGCTCGCCGGCGGCAATGCCGCCTACATCGAGGATCTGTACGAGCAGTACCTCGTCTCTCCCGACAGCGTCGATCCCAAGTGGAAAACCTATTTCGACGGCTTCAAGGGCCGTGAGGCCGGGGACGTGCCGCATTCGGCCGTCATCGCCCACATCGGCGAGGCTGCGCGCAATGCTGCCAACGCAGGCGTCGGTGCCGGTGCCAGCGATGAGCGCGAGCGCAATGTCGGCCGCCTGATCACCGCCTACCGTTCGCGCGGCCACCTCGGCGCGCGCCTGGACCCGCTCGACCTGACCCCGCCGGTCAACCCGCCGGACCTGGGCCTGCCGTTCCACAGCCTGTCGGAAGCCGACCTGGACAGCGAGTTCAGCACCGGTGGCATCGGCGGCCAGCCGCGGATGAAGCTGCGCGACCTGCTGGCCCGGCTCAAGGCGACCTACACGAGCTCGATCGGCGTCGAGTTCATGCACATCCCCGAATTCGACCAGCGCCAGTGGATCTACCAGCGCCTGGAAAATGCCGGCGGCCGCATTGCCGGCGACGCCGACAGCCGCCGCCGCACCCTGGAACGGCTGACCGCCGCCGAGGGTCTGGAGCGCTACCTGCACACCAAGTACGTCGGCCAGAAGCGCTTCTCGCTGGAAGGCGGCGACTCGCTGATCCCGATGATGGACGGCATCGTCCGCCAGTCCGGCCGTGACGGCGTCAAGGACATGGTGATCGGCATGGCCCATCGCGGCCGCCTCAACGTGCTGGTCAACACCCTGGGCAAGAACCCGCGCAAGCTGTTCGACGAGTTCGAGGGCAAGTTCGAGCACGCCCACGATGACCGCGCCCACACCGGCGACGTCAAGTACCACATGGGTTTTTCGGCCGACATCGGCGTCGGCGACGGCAAGCAGGTGCATCTGGCCCTGGCGTTCAACCCCTCGCACTTGGAAATCGTCGACCCGGTGGTCGCCGGCTCGGTGCGTTCGCGCCAGGAGCGCTTTGGCGACATC
The DNA here is from genome assembly GCA_035629025.1 of Stenotrophomonas sp. Classification (GTDB taxonomy): domain Bacteria; phylum Pseudomonadota; class Gammaproteobacteria; order Xanthomonadales; family Xanthomonadaceae; genus Stenotrophomonas_A. Next base: position 16,051 of record DASPIU010000021.1, on the reverse strand, counting down.
AGCCGCAAGGAAGTGCTGCCGATCCTGATTCACGGCGACGCGGCCTTCGCCGGCCAGGGCGTGGTGATGGAGCTGTTCCAGATGTCGCAGGCGCGCGGCTTTGCCGTGGGCGGCACCGTGCACATCGTCATCAACAACCAGATCGGCTTCACCACCAGCACCCGCGACGATGCCCGCTCGACGATGTACTGCACCGACGTGGCGAAGATGATCGGCGCGCCGGTCTTCCACGTGAACGGTGACGATCCGGACGCGGTGATGTTCGTGGCCAAGCTGGCCTACGAATTCCGCCAGCAGTTCAAGAAGGACGTGGTCATCGACCTGGTCTGCTACCGCCGCTGGGGCCACAACGAGGCCGACGAACCGGCAGCGACCAACCCGGTCATGTACCAGACCATCCGCAAGCACAAGACCACCCGCGAGCTGTACGCCGCGCAGCTGGAAAGCGAAGGCGTGATCAGCGCCGACGAGGCCAAGGCCCTGGTCGATGGCTACCGCAACAAGCTCGACTCGGGCGAGTTCACCACCGAGGTCGCCACGCGCAAGCCCGACGAGTTCGCCATCGACTGGTCCAAGTACCTGTCGGGCAAGCTCAGCGACAGCGTCGACACCACGGTCAAGCGCGGCGCGCTGGACCAGCTGGCCAAGATCATCAACACCATCCCGGCCGGCGTGGAGCTGCACCCGCGCGTGGCCAAGATCTACGAAGATCGCCTGAAGATGGTGGCTGGCGAGCAGCCGGCCGACTGGGGCTTTGCCGAGAACCTGGCCTACGCCACCCTGCTTGCGGAAGGCCACAAGCTGCGCCTGGTCGGCCAGGATGCCGGCCGCGGCACCTTCTTCCACCGCCACGCCATCCTCCACGACCAGAAGACCGACAGCTACTACCTGCCGCTGCGCCAGCTGGTCGAGAACCCGGACGATGCCACCGTGATCGACTCGCTGCTGAGCGAGGAAGCGGTAATGGGCTTCGAGTACGGCTATTCCACCACCGATCCCAACGCGCTGTGCGTATGGGAAGCGCAGTTCGGCGACTTCGCCAATGGCGCGCAGGTGGTCATCGACCAGTTCATCGCCGCCGGCGAGGCCAAGTGGGGCCGCATCACCGGCCTGGCGCTGTTCCTGCCGCACGGCTACGAAGGCCAGGGCCCGGAGCACAGCTCCGCGCGCCTGGAGCGCTTCCTGCAGCTGTGCGCGCTGGAAAACATGCTGGTGTGCGTGCCGACCACCCCGGCGCAGTGCTTCCACATGATCCGCCGGCAGATGCGCATGAGCACGCGCAAGCCGCTGGTGGTGATGACGCCCAAGTCGCTGCTGCGCCACAAGCTGGCGATCTCCTCGCTGGACGAACTGGCCAGCGGTGAATTCCAGCACCTGATCCCCGATGCCGCCGCCGACGCCAGGAAGGTCAAGCGCGTGGTCGTGTGCTCGGGCAAGGTCTATTACGACCTGCTGGAAGATGCGCAGAAGCGTGACCAGGACGACGTGGCGATCCTGCGCGTGGAGCAGCTCTACCCGTTCCCGCGCGCGCTGCTGGCTGCCGAGCTGAAGAAGTACGGCAAGGCCACCGACGTGGTGTGGTGCCAGGAAGAGCCGCAGAACCAGGGCGCCTGGTACCAGATCAAGCACCACCTGCAGGCCGTGCTGGCCGAGGGTCAGGCGCTGCATTACGCCGGCCGCGCCCGCTCGCCGTCGCCGGCGGCCGGCCACATGGCCGACCACATCGTCGAACAGCAGAAGCTGGTGGCCGATGCGCTGATCAATCCGTTCAACGACCAGGTCGCTGAATAACCTTTACCCCCCAAGTTCAAAACCCTTAGGACGCCCCTCTCATGGCCACCGAAGTCAAAGTCCCGGTTCTGCCCGAATCCGTCTCCGACGCCACCATTGCCAGCTGGCACAAGAAGGCCGGCGAAGCGGTCAAGCGCGACGAGAACCTGGTTGACCTGGAGACCGACAAGGTCGTGCTTGAAGTTCCCTCGCCGGTGGACGGCGTGCTCAAGGAAATCAAGTTCGATACCGGCAGCACCGTGACCAGCAACCAGATCCTGGCCATCATCGAGGAAGGCGCCACCGCCGCCGCGGCGCCGGCCCAGGAAGAGAAGAAGGCCGACGCGCCTGCCGCCGCCGCGCCCGCCGCTGCTGCCGCTGCGCCGAAGGCCGCCGCGCCGGCTCCGGCCGCCAAGTCCGGCGCCGACAGCCTGCCGCCGGGCGCGCGCTTCACCGCCATCACCGAGGGCGTCGATCCGGCCCAGGTCGAGGGCACCGGCCGCCGTGGCGCGGTGACCAAGGAAGACATCGTCAACTTCGCCAAGTCCGGTGGCGTCGGCCGTGCCGGTGGCGCGCGCCCGGAAGAGCGCGTGGCCATGACCCGCATCCGCCAGCGCATCGCCGAGCGCCTGATGCAGTCGAAGAACTCGACCGCGATGCTGACCACCTTCAACGAGGTCAACCTGTCCAAGGTCGCCGCCGCGCGCAAGGAACTGCAGGACGACTTCCAGAAGGCGCACGGCATCAAGCTCGGCTTCATGAGCTTCTTCGTCAAGGCCGCCGCCAACGCGCTGCAGCGCTTCCCGCTGGTCAACGCCTCGATCGACGGCACCGACATCATCTACCACGGCTTTGCCGACATCTCGATCGCCGTGTCCACCGAGAAGGGTCTGGTGACCCCGGTGCTGCGCAACGTCGAGCGCATGTCCTTCGCCGACGTGGAAGCCGGCATCGCCGACTACGCCAAGAAGGCGCGTGACGGCAAGCTGAGCCTGGAAGAGCTGCAGGGCGGCACCTTCACCATCACCAACGGCGGCACCTTCGGCTCGCTGATGTCCACCCCGATCGTCAACCCGCCGCAGAGCGCGATCCTGGGCATGCACGCGATCAAGGAACGTCCGATCGCCGAGAACGGCCAGGTCGTGATCGCGCCGATGATGTACCTGGCGCTGTCCTACGACCACCGCATCATCGACGGCAAGGACTCGGTGCAGTTCCTGGTCGACATCAAGAACCAGCTGGAAAACCCGAGCCGGATGTTGTTCGGCCTGTGATGACGGGAATCGGGAATGGAGAAACGGGAATGGCCTGCCATGCCCGCTCTCCTTCCCGAGTGGACCCGACCGGACGGGACTGGGCCACTGCTGTCCTATTCCCCATTCCCTATTCCCCATTCCCGTGAGCAAATGAAATGAGCGAACAATTCGACGTAGTCGTCATCGGTGCCGGCCCGGCCGGCTACCACGCCGCCATCCGCGCTGCCCAGCTGGGCCTGAAGGTCGCCTGCGTCGATGCCGCGCTGGGCAAGGACGGCAAGCCGGCGCTGGGCGGTACCTGCCTGCGCGTGGGCTGCGTGCCGTCCAAGGCGCTGCTCGATTCCTCGCGCCAGTTCTGGAACATGGGCCACCTGTTCGGCGACCACGGCATCAGCTTCAAGGATGCGCAGATCGACGTCGGCGCGATGGTTGGCCGCAAGGACAAGATCGTCAAGCAGTTCACCGGCGGCATCGCCATGCTGTTCAAGGCCAACAAGGTCGCCACCTACTACGGCTTTGCCCAGTTGCAGCCGGGCAACGTGGTCCGGATCAAGCAGCACGAAGGCGAGGACGTGGAGCTCAAGGGCACCAACGTGATCCTGGCGCCGGGCTCTGATTCGATCGAGCTGCCGTTTGCCGAGTTCGACAACGACACCATCGTCGACAACGTCGGCGCGCTGGACTTCACCGAAGTGCCCAAGCGCCTGGCCGTGATCGGTGCCGGCGTGATCGGCCTGGAACTGGGCAGTGTGTGGAAGCGCCTGGGCGCCGAGGTCACCATCCTCGAAGCGCTGCCGGACTTCCTCGCCGCCGCCGACAGCGACATCGCCAAGGCTGCCGCCAAGGAATTCAAGAAGCAGGGCCTGGAGATCAAGCTCGGCGCCAAGGTCAGCAAGACCGAAGTGACCGGCAAGGGCAAGAAGAAGGAAGTGGTCGTCAGCTATACCGATGCCGAGGGCGAGAAGTCCCTGACGGTGGACAAGCTGCTGGTCGCCGTGGGCCGCAAGGCCGCGACCAAGGGCCTGCTCGCCGAGGGCACCGGCGTGCAGCTCAACGAGCGCGGCCAGATCGTGGTCGACGAGCATTGCCACACCGGCGTCGATGGCGTCTGGGCGGTCGGCGACTGCGTGCGCGGCCCGATGCTGGCGCACAAGGGCTTCGAAGAAGGCATCGCGGTGGCCGAACTGATTGCCGGCCTGCCGGGCCACGTCAACTTCGACACCGTTCCGTGGGTGATCTACACCGAGCCGGAAATCGCCTGGGTCGGCAAGACCGAGCAGCAGCTCAAGGCCGAGGGCGTGCCGTACAAGGTCGGCACCTTCCCCTTCGCCGCGATCGCGCGCGCGGTGGCGATGGCCGAGCCGGCCGGCATGGTCAAGCTCATCGCCCATGCCGAGACCGACCGCGTGCTCGGCTTGCACCTGGTCGGCGTCGGCGTGTCCGAGCTGGTCCACGAAGGCGTGCTGACCATGGAATTCAACGGCTCCGCCGACGACCTGGCGCGAATCTGCCATGCCCACCCGACCCTGTCCGAAGCCATCCACGACGCGGCAATGGCGGTCAGCAAGCGCGCGATTCACAAGGTCAACTGAAGAAGCGGGAATGGGGAATGGGGAATGGGGAATCGATTCCCCTGCCCACTTTCCCCGGCAAACGCCGGGCTCATGGCCCGGCGTCCTGCTTTTTGCCGCTTGCTCTTTCCATTCCCCACTCTCAATTCCCCATTCCCTGCCCTCATGAAAAGCATCTGCGTCTACTGCGGTTCCAATTCCGGCAGCAAGCCCGCCTATACCGAGCGTGCCATCGCCCTGGGCGACCGCATCGCCAAGGAAGGGCTGCGTCTGGTCTATGGCGGCGGCAATGTCGGGCTGATGGGGACGGTGGCCAATGCGGTGCTGGAGGCCGGTGGTGAAGTGACCGGCGTGATTCCGCAGCAGCTGGCGGACTGGGAGGTGGCGCATCGGGGGCTGACCTCGCTGGAGATCGTCGGTTCGATGCATGAGCGCAAGTCGCGCATGTTCGATCTGTCCGATGCCTTTGTTGCCCTGCCCGGCGGCTTCGGCACGATGGAGGAGATCTTCGAGATGCTGACCTGGCGCCAGCTTGGCATCGGCAACAAGCCCTGCGCCTTCCTCGACATCGAGGGCTTCTATGCGCCGCTGATCGGCATGATCGATCGCATGGTCGAGGAGCGCTTCCTGCACCCGGACCAGCGCGCCGACCTGTGGTACGGCAGCGATATTGGACAGATGCTGCAGTGGATGCGGGAGTATGAGCCGGCGCAGGCTTCTAAGTGGATCGATGAGAAACGTCGGGCTGTGATGCGGTAAACCGTAATCGCAGGCGGGGTTGGATCCGGGCGCGTGGCGACGCGCCTACCGGTAAGGCGCCCTGAGCGCTTGCTGGCGCTTCACATCACCGCCGCGCCCTCCGGGCTCGGCATCGGCTTGCCCAGCAGGTAGCCCTGGCCATAGTGGCAGCCGAGTTCGCGCAGCGTGCGCCATTGCTGCTCGGTCTCGATGCCCTCGCCCACCGTCTCGATGCCCAGCGTCGCCGCCAGCGCCAGGATGCTGCGCACCAGCGCCAGCGAATCCTGGCCGCCGCCCTGGTGCAGGCCGGCGACGAAACTCTGGTCGATCTTCAGCGCCGAAATCGGGAAACGGTGCAGGTACGACAGCGCCGAGTAACCGGTGCCGAAATCATCCAGCTGGATCAGCACGCCGCGATCGCGCAACGCGCGCAGGATGCGCAAGGTGCGCGGGGCGTCGTCCAGCAACGCGACCTCGGTGATCTCCAGCCGCAGCCGCGCCGGGTCCGCACCCACCGCGTCCATCAACCCCAACAGGCGCTCGGCAAAGTCAACCGAGCGGAAGTGCCGCGGCGACACGTTCACCGACACGTAGCGCTCACCGCCGCGGGCCAGGTGCTCGATCACCTGTTCGTACAACTGCCAGTCGACCTGCTCGATCAGGCCGCTGTCCTCACCCAGGTGGATGAAGGCATGCGGGCGCAGCAGGCCGCGGCTTTCGTGCTCCCAGCGCAGCAAGGCCTCGTGGCCGACCACCACGCCGTCTTCCAGGCGCACGATGGGCTGGTAGAACGGATAGAAGTCACGATTGTTCAAGGCGCGACGCATGTCCGCTTCCAGGTCCAGGCTGCGCAGCGCCTCCTCGCGCATGGCCTCGTCGAACACGGCAAAGCGCTCGGCGATCTGCGCCTTGGCCCGGTACATCGCCGCGTCGGCGTCGCGCAGCATTTCCTCGCCGGTGCGGTAGCGCAGGTGCCACATCGACACGCCCATGCTGCCAGACGGAAACAGCTCGCGTCCGGCTACCCACATCGGCTGCCCGAGCACGCCTTGCAGGCGCTGCGCCAGTTCGCGCGCGGCTTCCACGCCTTCCGGGCACGGCATCAGGATCGCGAATTCGTCGCCGCCCAGGCGCGCAACCACGTCGTCCACGCGCACGGTGGCCACGATACGCTGCGCCACCTCGACCAGCATGCGGTCGCCGGCGGCATGGCCGACGCTGTCGTTGACCAGCTTGAAGCGGTCCAGGTCCAGGAACAGCACCGCGAACGGCAGGCCGTCGCCATGCATGGCGCGCTGGATCGCATCGTCCAGGCGGTCGAGCAGGTGCGCGCGGTTGGGCAGGCCGGTCAGCGCGTCATGCAAGGCCTGATGAGTCAGCCGCTCTTCGGCGCGCAGGCGCTCGGCAATCTGGCTCAGCAACTGTTCGTTGAGTTCGGCCAGCTCGCGAGTGCGCTCGTGCACGCGCACTTCCAGGTCGGCATGGGCACGGCGCAACCGGGCCTGGGCGCGTTGCCGGGCCAGGCCATTGCCGATGTTGTGGGCGACGAAGGCGAGCAGACGCTGGTCGTGCGGGGTGTAGCTGACCTCGGTGGAATAGCTCTGCACCACGATCGCGCCGACCACCTCGTCGTCGATGAACAGCGGCACGCCGAGCCAGCTGCAGGCCTGCGCACCGATGTTCTGCAGCTTGCCGGCCTGCGCCATCACGTCGATGTCGCCGCGGCTGGCGAGCAAAGCCGAGCGGGTCTGGATCAGGTATTCGGTGAGACCGCCACTGAACTTGCGCGGCGGGCGGATGCCGTTGTGCTCGTCCACCGAATAGGCGAACTCCAGCCCGTCGCCGGCATCGTTGATCAGGGCGATGTAGAAATTGCGCGCATCCAGCAGGCCGCCGACCACGTCATGCACTTCGGCATAGAACTGCTGCAGGCTTTCCGAGGCGCCGGCCAGTTCGCTGATGCGGAACAGCGCGGCCTGCAACTGCTCGGCGCGCCGGCGCTCGGCGATCTCGTCCTGCAGCTCGCGGTTGGCCTTCTGCAGCTCGCGTGTACGCTCTTCCACGCGGCGCTCCAGCTGCACGGTGGCCTGGCGGCGGTCGATCGCGGTGAGCACGTGCTGGGCCACGTAAGCGAGCAGGATGCGGTCCTGTTCGCTGAAGCCAATGCGCTCGTCGTAACTCTGCACGACGATCGCACCGGCCACCTGACCGTCGCGGAGCATCGGCACGCCAAGCCAGTCCAGGCTGTCCGGGCCGCGGGTCGGGTCCCAGGCGATGTTCAAGCGCTCCGACAGCGCATCGGAAGGCCCACTCAAGGCCACGCCGTGCGACAGCAGGGCGAAGGTGAGACTGTTGGGGATGTCCTCGTGCCGGTAAGTGCGTGTGGGATCGGCGATGAAGCCGTCCTTCTGATCGACGAAGTACAGAAAGCGCATGCTCGCGGCGGCGGCATCGTATTCGACGATGTAGAAGTTGTCCGCGTACATCAGCGAGCCAACCACCGCATGGATGCGTTGCAGCATCTGGCTCAGGTCGAGTTCGTTGCCGGCCAGGTCGGCGATCTCGTACAGCGCCTGCTGCAGCAGCTTGGACTGTTCGAGGTCTTCGATCTCGCTCTGCAGCAGCGCGGTTTCCAGCGTGCCGAACACGACGTTCTCGGCCAGCGCGCGCCATGCGGCCTGCTGCGCCGGCGCTACCGCCTGCGGCCCCTCCCAGGCCACCGCCAGCACGGCGAAGTCCTCGGCGCAGCGCCACACATGCAGGTCCGGTGCCGCCTCGGCCGCCGGCCGCAGCGACAGCGCGGCGACCGCGCGCGCCAGCAGGGCCTCGTCGGCCCCGGGCGAGCAGCCGCGGCCTTCCTCGTCGAGCCGGCCATCGCGCCAGGCCAGCGCCAGCTGCGAGCCGGCCGGCAGCATGCCCACCAGCACCGCTGCGGCACGGTCGCACGCCAACGCGACGCGCTGCCGGTGGGCGATGACCGAAGGGCTGATGAGCATCGTGAGCAATCCATGGCCGCCGTTGCCGGCAGCTCCCCTGTGGTGCCCAGCATAACCGCTGGCCGCGCGATTGATACCTGCCGACCTTGGTGGCAACGCCACTGCCTCGCCGCGCCGGCCACGGAGCGCGCACTGGCTAGAATGGCAGACCATGTCCGCCACCCTTGCCCACCGCGCCAGCCACCGCCAGGAAATCCGCCACAGCCGCTTCCTTGCCCAAGCCGCGCCGATCGACAGCAGCGACGCCGCGCTGGCCTTCATTGCCGAAGTCGCGGTGGCAGACGCCACGCACAACTGCTGGGCCTACCGCCACGGCAGCGAATACCGATCCAGCGACGACGGCGAGCCGGCGGGCACCGCCGGACGCCCGATCCTCGCGGCCATCGATGGCCAGGGCCTGGATCGGGTGGTGGTCGTGGTGACCCGCTGGTATGGCGGGGTCAAGCTTGGCGCCGGCGGCCTGGTCCGCGCCTATGGCGGCACGGCGGCCGAATGCCTGCGCCTGGCCCCGCGCCTGCCGCTGACCGCGATGGTCACGGCCTGGCTGCAGTGTCCGTTCGAGGATCTGGGCAGCGTGCACAGCGCGCTGGCGCAGCACCAGGCATTGAAGGAGCAGGAAGATTTCGACGCCCACGGCGCATGCCTGCGTCTGAGCTTGCCGGCTACCGAGCTCGACGCCTTGAAAACGCAGCTTCGCGACGCCACCCGCAATCGGGTCCACCTCCACGAGCATCCCCCCACATGACCACTTCCCCGGACGCGCCGCGGCCCGGCCTGCGTCGCCTCGCCGCCCTGGGCGCGCTGTGGCCGTTCGTGCGCCGCCACCTGCCGCTGTTCGTCGCCTGGCTGCTGGCCCTGGCGCTGTCCTCGGCGGCCACGCTGGTACTGCCGGCGGTGGCACGCCAGGTCATCGACCAGGGCTTCAGTGCGAGCAGCGCGATCAACCGCACCTTCGCCCTCGCCTTCGCAGTCACCGCGGTGCTGGCGGTGGCCACGGCCACGCGCCTGTTCTTCGTCTCGCTGCTGGGCGAGCGCGTGGTCGCCGACCTGCGCGGGCGTCTGTACGCGCATCTGATCAGCCTGGACATGGCCTTTCACGACCGCAGCCGCAGTGGCGAGCTGGTCTCGCGCCTGTCCGCCGACAGCGAACTGCTGCGCGGGGTGATCGGCTCGACGATGTCGGTGGCGCTGCGCAGTTCGGTCACGGTGATCGGCAGCATGGTGATGCTGTTCGTCACCAGTCCGCGGCTGGCGGCGTGGGCATTGCTTGGCATTCCATTGGCAGTGCTGCCGATCGTGCTCGGCGCGCGGCGCCTGCAGAAGATGTCGCGCGCCAGCCAGGACCGCGTCGCCGAGGCCAACACCCTGGCCGCCGAAACCCTGGGCGCGGTGCGCACGGTGCAGGCCCACGCCCGCGAGCCCTACGAGCGCGAGCGCTTCGGCGCCGCGTTGCAGGCCACGCTGAGCACTGCCAAGCGCCGCATTCGCACCCAGTCGATTGTCACGGCGGTGGCGATCATCCTGTTCTTCGGCGCGATCGTGACCGTGCTGTGGATGGGCGCGCACGACGTGGTGGACGGGCGCATGAGCACCGGCACACTGGGCCAGTTCGTGCTCTACGCCTTGATCGGTGGTGGCTCGGTCGGTGCGCTGGCCGAAGTCTGGAACGAACTGCAGCGCGCGGCCGGCGGCATGGGCCGCATTGCCGAACTGTTGGAGGAACAGCCGCAGCTGGCGCAGCCGGCGACCCCGGCCACGCTGCCGCAGCCCCTGCGTGGCGAAATCCGCTTCGATGACGTGGTGTTTCGCTATCCGCAGCGCCCGGACCAGGCCGCGCTCGACGGCTTCAGCCTGCACGTGCAACCGGGCGAGACCGTGGCCCTGGTCGGGCCTTCCGGCGCGGGCAAGAGCACGGTGCTGTCACTGCTGTTGCGCTTTCACGATCCGCAGGCCGGCCGCGTCACGCTCGATGGCGTGGACCTGCGCCAGCTCGACCCGCTGCAGCTGCGCGAGCACATTGCCCTGGTCCCGCAGCAGCCAGCGCTGTTCGCGGCCAGCGCCGCCGACAACATCCGCTACGGGCGCCTGCAGGCCAGCGACGCCGAGTTGCAGGCCGCCGCGCGTGCCGCCGAGGCCGATGGCTTCATCGGCGAACTGCCGCAGGGCTACGACACCGAACTGGGCGAGCGCGGCGCGCGCCTGTCCGGCGGCCAGCAGCAGCGCATTGCCATCGCCCGTGCCCTGCTCAAGGACGCCCCGGTACTGCTGCTGGACGAGGCGACCAGTGCGCTCGACGCGCAAAGCGAACGCGCGGTGCAGCAGGCCCTGGAACGGCTGATGGCTGGGCGCACCACGCTGGTGATCGCGCACCGCCTGGCCACCGTGCTCAAGGCCGACCGCATCGTGGTAATGGACCGCGGCCGCATCATCGCCCAGGGCACCCACGCCGAGCTGCTCGCACAGGGCGGGCTCTACGCTGAACTGGCCCGGCTGCAATTCATAGACTGACCACGTGGCGGTAACAACCCCCCGCGCATCCTCGCCCCGCCGGCAAGAGCCGGCGGCAACAAGGGAGGCAGCAAGATGTCATTCCGGCAATTTCCCGCCATCGGGTCCGATGGCGAGTCGTACGTGATCATCGAGTTCCGCGACGACAAGTCCGGCCAGGCGCAGGAAACGCCGCGCTACGAACTGGCCGATGGCCGCCACCTGGTGCGGCAAGGCCAGGACTTCGCCACCACCGGCGGCGAGCTGCGCCTGTCCACGGGTTGAGGGCAGTGCGGCGGCCGCGTTATTGCAGCACTAGTCCGGCAATACGCGGCCGATGCCGCTGTGGTCGATCTCACGCGCGGCGGCGGCCAGTCGTGCCGGGTCGCCGCCCGGCTCCAGGCCAAGGCGAAAATGCAGTTCGCCGCTCGGCGTGCGCGAGGAGTGGATCGAGGACAGGTTGACGCCGTGGCGCTCGAACACATGCAGCAGCCCGCGCAGTGAGCCAGGACGGTCCTGCGGCAGGTAGACGCTCATCGCCAGCGGCTCGGTGAGGTCGGCGAGCAGGTAGCCCACTCTTTCGTAGCCATAGTTGCCGGCCGCCAGGCTGGCCGGCGCCAGCGCCTCGCGGTTGGCCTGCAGAAATTGCTCGCGAAAGCGCAGGCGCGCCGCGTCATCGCCCTGCCGCACCAGTTCGCGCAGCGTCGCCAGTTGTGCGAGCAGGCGGTCGAGCATCTCCGGCACGTACGGGTTGCCGAACTGGATGTCCTCGTAGATCGCCGGGTTCAACGACAGGATGCGCGCGATCACCGCGGTATCCAGTTCAAAGGACGCCGAGCGGAACGGCATCAAGGCCTGCAGTTCGCCGAGCAGCGGCGCGTAGTCGCGCAGCACGCCGGCCTGGGCCAGGTGGGTGGCGTGGACCATGCCCTGCACCAGCGCCATGACCCGGTCGTGATGCTCGGGCGTGGCTGGCACGCACTCGGCTTCGAGCGCGGTGCACAGCTGTGTCAGCCACGGTCGCCAGTGGTCCAGGCGCGCTTCGCAGACCACCAGCACCCGGCCCTTCAGCGTGGGTGATTTCGGTGGTGCGGTCATCGGGTGCAGGCCGACGACCTCGGCCTGCGAGGCCAGCATGGCCGCGACCGGCGCCTGCTTGATCGAGGTGACGTCCAGCCACAGCTGCCCGCGTTCGCGGCCGCCGGCCAGCGCGGTGTAGTGGGCAATCACATCTGGCGTCAGCCGGATCGGCGCGGAGAACACCAGCACCTGCGCGCGTTCGAGCAATTCCTCTTCGGCCAGCGAGGCCGGATCGGCCGGGTCATGCCCCAGCACCTCCAGCCCCATGCGCGTGCGCAGGAATTCCGACAGCCAGCGCCCGTAAGCGCCGGCACTGCCGACGATACCGACGACCGGCGCTGGCGTCACGTCAGGTGCTCGGCGACGAAGCGATCCGGCGGCGACAACGCGGCGGGCGCGGCGGCAAGCACGTCGAACTCTTCAAAGCCGGCAGCGAGCGTGGCTTCCAACGCGGCGTGCACGCCGGCCAGCGCGCGGCTGACCGCTATCTCGAACGGCTCGTCACGCAGCAGAAAGCCAACCAGCAGCGCCATCAGCACATCGCCGGTGCCGGCCACGTCCACCGGCAGGTGCGGCGTGCGCCAGCGGAAAACCGCATCGCGGCTGACGGCCAGCGTCACCAGTTCGCCCGGCGCGCCGGCCACGCTGTGCGCCAGCACCCATTCGGGGCCGCGCGCGAGCAGCGTGCGTGCGGCGGCAATCGCGTCGTCCTCGGACAGGCTGGGCAGGCCAGTCAGCCGGCCCAGCTCGAAGGCGTTCGGCGTGACCAGCCAGGCGCGCGGCAGCAGGCGTTGCGCGAAGACCTGTTCCAGTCCGGCTTCGACATAAGGCCCGGTGTGGGTGTCACCGATCACCGGGTCCAGGCAATAGCGCAGCTGCGGCGCGCCGCCCTGTTCGCGTTCGAGCCAGTCGGCAAATGCCTCGCCGTTGGCAGTACTGCCGAAGTACCCAGAGACAAGCATTCGCGCACGCGCGGTCACCCCGCGTTCGCTGGCGCCGAGCAGCAGTTCCGCCAGCCAGTCGGCCGGCAGCACGCGGCCGCGCAGCGTGCTGTAGAACGGCGCATTGCTCAGCAAGGTGGTCGGCACTTCGGCCACGCGCAGGCCCAGCGCGCGCATTGGCGGCACCGCCGCGCTGTTGCCGGCGTGGCCGTAGACCAGCTGCGACTGCACAGAAATGACATCGACCGGCACCGGCCCGTCAGGGCGCTGGCGACGGCCGTGGATGAGGTGACTTTCGGATGTGGTGGTCATGCGCCCATTCTAGGCGTGACTTAGTGCGCGCGCTGATCGGCAGGGCGCAACGGACCGTGCAGAGTGCAAGCCCCCCTTCTGTTAAGGAGGGCTTGCCGACAGGCGCGGGGGATAGGCAAGGCAGGAGTGGGCCCGAAGTTTGCTACGCAAACTTTGGGGGCGCTGCCTGCGCAGCAGGCCGCGCTACGAAGTCATCCGATCCCAGAAACCTTTCACCCCATCCATGAACGTTGCCGACTTCGGCGAATGCTTGCGCCCTTCGTCGCCGGAGAAGGTCGCCTCGAACTGCTCCAGCAGCTTGCGCTGCTCGGCGGTGAGGTTGACCGGGGTTTCCACCACCACGCGGCAGTACAGGTCGCCGGGGCTGCGGCTGCGCACCGAACGCACGCCCTTGCCGCGCAGGCGGAACAGCTTGCCGGTCTGGGTTTCGGCCGGGATGCGAATTTCCGCATCGCCGCCCAGGGTGGCCACGCGCACGCTGTCGCCCAGCGCGGCCTGAGTGATGCGGATCGGCACTTCACAATGCAGATCGTCGCCGTCGCGGCGGAAGATTTCGTGCTCGCGCACGCGCACTTCCACGTACAGGTCGCCCGGTGGTGTGCCGGCCGGGCCGGCTTCGCCCTCGCCTGCCAGGCGGATGCGGTCGCCGTTGTCCACGCCGGCGGGGATCTTCACCGACAGGACCTTCTCTTCCTCGATGCGGCCGGCACCGTGGCAGTGCTTGCACGGGTTCTGGATGATCGAGCCACGCCCGGCGCAATGCGGGCAGGCCTGCTGCATCGCGAAGATGCCGCGCTGGATGCGCACCTGACCACGGCCGCCGCAGGTGCTGCAGGTCTCGACCTTGCCATCCTCCGAGCCACTGGCGTGGCACGGTTCGCACTCGACCAGGGTGGGAATCTCGATGCGCCGTTCGACGCCACTGACCGCCTCTTCCAGGTCCAGCTCGATCACATAGCCGATGTCGGCGCCACGCCGTGCCGCACGCGCGCTGCCACCGCCGAAGATGTTGCCGAAGATGTCGCCGAAGATATCGCCCATGTCCGGGCCGCCGGCACCACCACCCCCGCCCATGCCGTGCTCGAACGCGGCATGGCCGTGCGCGTCGTACATGCGCCGCTTGCCCGCGTCGGACAGCACTTCATAGGCTTCCTTGCATTCCTTGAACGAAGCCTCGGCCGCGGCGTCGCCCGGATTGCGGTCCGGGTGGTACTTCATCGCGCAACGGCGATAGGCCTTCTTCAGCTCATCATCGCTGGCGCCACGGGCTACGCCCAGGACTTCGTAGTAATCGCGCTTGCTCATCGGGAATCGGGAAACGGGAATGGGGAATGGGGTCAGGCGCCTCGCGCCTGAAGGACAAGGACGGGAACGAGAAACGGGAGAAGCGGACCGGCCGCTTCTCCCATTCTCTATTCCCTATTCCCGATTCACGGCTTCTTGTCTTCCTTGACCTCGGTGAACTCGGCATCGACCACGTCGTCGCCACCGCGCGCCTGCGCACCGGCGTCGGCAGGGCCAGCGCCAGCGCCGCCCTGCTCGGCGGCCGCGGCGGCGGCGTACAGCGACTGCCCGGCCTCTTCCAGCGCCTTGGTCTTGGCCTCGATCTGGCCCTTGTCGTCGCCCTTCATCGCGGTTTCCAGATCCGACAGCGCCGATTCGACGCGGCCGATCACATCGCCACCGACCTTGCTGCCGTGCTCGGTGATCGCACTACGGGTGCCGTGGATCAGGGCATCGGCCTGGTTGCGCGCGGTGACCAGCTCATGGAACTTCTTGTCTTCCTCGCGGTTGGCCTCCGCGTCGGCGACCATGCGCTGGATCTCTTCGTCCGACAGGCCCGAACCGGCCTTGATCTCGACCTTCTGTTCCTTGTTGGTCTTCTTGTCCTTGGCCGACACGTGCAGGATGCCGTTGGCGTCGATGTCGAAGGACACCTCCACCTGCGGCAGGCCGCGCGGCGCCGGCTCGATGCCGGACAGGTCGAACTTGGCCAGCGACTTGTTGAAGCGGGCCTGCTCGCGCTCGCCCTGCAGCACGTGCACCGTCACCGCGGACTGGTTGTCCTCGGCGGTGGAGAACACCTGCGAGGCCTTGGTCGGGATGGTGGTGTTCTTCTCGATGATCTTGGTGAACACGCCGCCCATGGTCTCGATGCCCAGCGACAGCGGGGTCACGTCGAGCAGCAGCACGTCCTTGACGTCGCCGGCCAGCACGCCGCCCTGGATCGCCGCGCCCAGCGCAACGGCCTCATCCGGGTTGACGTCCTTGCGCGGCTCCTTGCCGAAGAATTCGGCCACCGCCTGCTGCACCTTCGGCATGCGGGTCTGGCCGCCAACCAGGATCACTTCGTTGACGTCGCTGGCACGCAGGCCGGCGTCGTTGAGCGCGGTGCGGCACGGCTCGATCGACTTGCGGATCAGGTCTTCGACCAGCGCCTCGAGCTTGGCCCGGGTCAGCTTGATGTTGAGGTGCTTGGGACCGGAAGCGTCGGCGGTGACGTACGGCAGGTTGACTTCGGTCTGCTGCGAGGAGGACAGCTCGATCTTGGCGCGCTCGGCAGCGTCCTTCAGGCGCTGCAGGGCCAGCGGGTCCTTGCGCAGGTCGATGCCCTGGTCCTTCTGGAATTCCTCGACGAGGTAGTCGATGACGCGCTTGTCGAAGTCTTCGCCGCCCAGGAAGGTGTCGCCGTTGGTGGCCAGCACCTCGAACTGCTTCTCGCCGTCGACCGAGGCGATTTCAATGATCGACACGTCGAAGGTGCCGCCGCCCAGGTCGTACACGGCGATCTTGCGGTCGCCACCATCCTTGTCCAGGCCATAGGCCAGGGCCGCGGCGGTGGGCTCGTTGATGATGCGCTTGACGTCCAGGCCGGCGATGCGGCCGGCGTCCTTGGTCGC
>DASPIU010000020.1:0-152671 GCA_035629025.1 Stenotrophomonas sp. | reverse complement strand
AGGAAGCTGGAGTACACGCCGGCATAGCCCAGCGCCAGCGTTTCGCGGTCGACCCGCACCGGGCGATCCTGCAGCGGCCGCACGATGTCATCGGCCGCGTCCATCAGGGGGTACAGGTCGCAGCCGTGGTGCCAGCCCAGCCGCTCGGCGGCGGCAATGAACACCTCCAGCGGCGCGTTGCCGGCGCCGGCGCCCATGCCGGCCAGGCTGGCGTCGATGCGGATCGCGCCGGATTCGACGGCGACGATCGAGTTGGCCACGCCCAGCGACAGGTTGTGATGGGCGTGGATGCCGATCTGCGTGTGCGGCTGCAGCACCTGGCGCAGCGCCTGTACCCGCTCGCGCACATCATTCATGCCCAGCGCACCACCGGAATCGACCACATACACGCAGGACGCGCCATAGCTTTCCATCAGCCTGGCCTGCTCGGCGAGTTGGGCCGGGCCGATCATGTGGCTCATCATCAGGAAGCCGACCGCGTCCATGCCCAGGGCATTGGCCGCTTCCAGATGCTGGCGTGAGATGTCCGCCTCGGTGCAGTGCGTGGCCACGCGCACGATGCGCGCGCCGGCGGCATGGGCATTCCTGAGATCGTGCACGGTGCCGATGCCCGGCAGCAGCAGCGTGGCGATGCGCGCATGGCTGACCGAGTCCGCCGCGGCCTCGATCCATTCCAGGTCGCTGTGCGCGCCGAAGCCGTAGTTGAACGAGGCGCCCTGCAGGCCGTCGCCATGTGCGACCTCGATGGAATCCACGCGTGCTTTGTCCAGTGCGCCGGCGATCGCACGCACCTGGGCCAGGCTGTACTGGTGGCGCACGGCGTGCGAGCCATCGCGCAGGGTCACATCGGAGATATAGAGTTTGGGTTCGGTCATGGCGAGGTCCTCAGGCGCATTCGCGCGCGGTCATCAACGAGGCGGCGATGCGTTCGGCAGTGGCCAGTGCGGCCGAGGTCATGATGTCCAGGTTGCCGGCATAGGCCGGCAGGTAGTGCGCGGCGCCCTCCACTTCCAGGAAGATCGAAGTCTTCAGCCCGGTGGTGGGCCCCAGGCCGGGTACGTTGAGCGGCTGTTCGATCGGCTCGAACTGCACCGACTGCTTGAGCCGGTAGCCGGGCACGTAGGCAGCCACGCGCTCGACCATCGCCAGCACCGCTGCTTCGACAGCGGCGGTATCCACCGCCTCGGACAGGACGTACACGGTGTCGCGCATCAGCAGGGGCGGATCGGCGGGATTGAGCACGATGATGGCCTTGCCGACCTGCGCACCGCCCACCGTCTCGATGGCGCGCGAAGTGGTCTCGGTGAACTCGTCGATGTTGGCGCGGGTACCCGGGCCGGCCGAGCGGCTGGAGATGGACGCGACGATCTCGGCGTAATGCACCTTCGCCACCGACGCCACCGCGGCCACCATGGGGATGGTGGCCTGCCCGCCGCAGGTGACCATGTTGACGTTGGGGGCCGCCAGGTGCGCCTCCAGGTTGACGGTCGGCACGCAGTAGGGGCCGATGGCCGCCGGGGTCAGGTCGACCACGCGGATGTCCGGCCGCGCCTGTCGCAGCAGGGCATCGTTGCGCACATGCGCCGAGGCCGAGGTGGCATCGAAGACGATGTCGATGTCGTCGAACAGCGACGAGGCGATGAGCCCTTCGACGCCGCTGGCGATGGTGGGCACTCCGAGCCGGCTGGCACGTGCCAGGCCATCGGAGGCCGGATCGATGCCCACCAGCGCACCCATCTGCAGGTGCTCACCATGGCGCATCACTTTGATCATCAGGTCGGTGCCGATGTTGCCGGGACCAATGATGGCGACTTTCAGGCTCATACCGCACTCCTGCTGGAACGATGATCGAGAAGGTAAGGACGCCGGCTCAGGCGAAGCGCACTTCGGCGCTGCCCAGCGCACCGATGCGCACGCGCATGTGGTCGCCGCGCTGCACCGGAATCAGCGGCACCAGCGCGCCGGAGAGGATCACCTCACCGGCCTTGAGCGCGGTGCCGAGCCTGCCCAGCGTGTTGGCCAGCCAGGCCACGCAGTTGATCGGCGAGCCCAGTGCGGCCGCCCCTGCTCCGGTGGCCACCAGCTCGCCGTTCTTCTCGACCGCCATGCCCAGCGTGCCCAGGTCCAGCCCACGCGGCGGCACGCGCCGCTCACCCAGCACGAAGGCGGCAGCCGAGGCGTTGTCGGCCACGGTGTCGGTGATGCCGATCTTCCAGTCCCGGATACGCGAATCGACGATCTCGAAGCACACCGACACCGCTTCGGTCGCAGCGATGACCTCGTGGTGAGTGATGCCGGGGCCGCACAGGTCACGCTTGAGATGGAAGGCGATCTCGCCTTCGGCACGCGGCGCGATCAGGCCGTCCAGCGACAGCGTGCCGCCGTTGGCCACTTCCATGCGGTCGGTGAGGAAGCCGAAGTCCGGCTGGTCCACCTTGAGCATGCGCTGCACGGCCATGCTGGTGGCGCCGATCTTTTTGCCCACCACGCGCTCGCCCTCGGCAAGGCGGCGTTGCAGGAACTGATGCGAGATCGCGTACGCGTCCTCGATGCGCAGGCCGGCGATGCGTTCGCTCAACGGCTCGATCGCCTCGCCCTCGCGCAGGGCGCGGTGCAGCTGCCCTGCGTGCTCGGCGATGGCGGCCGCGGACAAGGTCACGCTCATGCCGACGCTCCGGCCGGCGGGTCGCTCTTGAGCACGTCGCCCACCGAGAACCGCTGCGGCGGCACTTCGTTGACCATCACGCGGATGGTGTGCATCGGCGCATCCAGCTGCTCGTGCGCGGCGCGCGCCACTTGGCGGATGAAGGCCTGCACCTTCTGTTCGTCGCGACCCTCCACCAGGGTCACATGGATAATCGGCATGTCGTTCTCCGGGGTTGGATCAGGTCAGTTCCGCGCCCTTGGTCTCGGGCAGGAACAGCAGCACGATCACGCCGGCCAGCGCGAAGAAGCCCGCGGTGGCGACCAGGCCGCTGCCCACGCCGTAGCGCGTGGCCAGGAAACCGATCAGTGCCGGGGCGATGGCGGCAATCGCGCGGCCGCCGTTGTAGACGAAGCCCTGCGCGGTAGCGCGGATCGCGGTCGGGAACATCTCGGCAAAGGTCGGCGCGAAGCCGCTGTAGAAGCCGGTGCCGAAATAGGCGACAACGATGCCGAAGGCCATCAGCAGCCAAGGCGTCTGGATCAGCACGAACAGCGGCACCGACAGCGCCGAGCATGCGAAGAAGATCAGGAATGCCTTCTTGCGGCCCAGCCGGTCGGCGATGTAGCCGAAGGTGATGTAGCCCAGCGCCGCGCCCACCTGCATGATCACGATCCACACCGTGGACTTGACCAGGTCCAGGCCCGGGCCGCCTTCGGCCACCGGCGTGGCCAGGTAGGTCGGGATCCAGGTGAACAGCCCCCAGTAGCCACACATCGCCGCGGTGGTGAAGGCCAGGCCGACCGTGGTGTTGCGCCGATGGCCACTGAACAGTGCGCCGATGGTCTGGGCGAAGTTCAGGCGCCGGGTCTGGTTGACCCAGATCTCCGGTTCCTTGACGTGGCGACGCACGTAGAAGGCGAGCAGCGCGGGCAGCAGGCCCACGGCGAACACCCAGCGCCAGCCCAGCGTCGGCACCACCACGGCCGCGACGACCGCCGCGGCGGCATAACCGGCGGCGAACGCGCTCTGGATCCACGCCATCACCTTGCCGCGATGCTGCGCCGGCCAGGTTTCGCTCACCAGCGCCGAACCGGCGGACCACTCGCCGCCCACGCCCAGGCCGACGATGATCCGGAACAGCATCAACTGGCCGAGCGTGTCCGACAGGCCGCACAGCGCGGTGCCGACGGAGTAGCAGATGATGCTGAGGATCATCGACTTGGCCCGCCCCAGGCGATCGGCCAGGAAACCGAACACCAGGCCGCCCGCGGCTGTCGCCAGCAGCGTGGCCGACATCACCATGCCGGCGTCGGACTTGTCGAAACCCAGGTCCGCACTGACGTGCTTGATGACCATCGCGAACAGCATCAGATCCATGATGTCCAACGCCCAGCCCAGATAGGCCGAACGGAACGTGCCCCACTGCTGCCGGCTGGCGCCTTGCCACCAGCGCTTGTTGCCTGCCTCGCCCAACGGCGATATCGACGGACTGCGTGCCATGTGTTCCCCCTCCGGAATCAGTGGCAGATGGATTATTTGTATCGGCGATCGATACCGACGTCTCACTATAGACCACAAAATTCGGAAATGGAACATATCCCGCCGGTCGGTATCGTTATACGATACGCGCACTTCATGACGAGGGTTGCCCATGTCCGATCTGATCCTGTGCCTCTACGAGGACCATCTGCCTGCCGGCTGCCCGGCCGTCTACCTACCGGGCGGGCCGCGGGCGCTCTATGTGCGCGAGGGCGGTCTGACCGTGGAGGGCGCGGTCGAGGGCCGCTGGCTCGGCGAAGGACAGGGCCATGTCACGCAGAGCGAGACGGCGCTGATCAACGGCGCCGCCGAAACCGTCCTCTGGCGATGGGAGCTGATCGGCGCCGACCTCGCCCCCAGCGCTCCCCTGCCGTCGGCGCCCGCCACCCACAGCACACTCAAGCTCGCCGCCCCCATCGAACTGGACCGGCGCTTCGACTGGCTGATGCGCTGCGACCGCGTGGACTTTCCGCCGGGCGGCGTGGCCCTGACCCACGTCCATCAGGGACCGGGCGTGCGCATCTGCCTGCACGGCGAAATCCGCATCGAGACGCTCGGCGATGAACAGGCCTACCCTGCCGGCCAGGCCTGGTTCGAGCTGGGTCACGCGCCGGTGCTGGCGCCGACTACCGACCGCGAACCGACGGCCTTCATCCGCTGCTTCCTGCTGCCGCGCCAGCTCAAGGGCCGCAGTTCGATCCGCTATGCGCGCGCCGAAGATGCCGCCGCGCCCAAGGTGCAGCAGTACCGCGTGTTCGCCGAGCGCTACATCGACCTGCCGTAAGCCGTGGGTCGGTACGGTAATCTACGAGCCGATCCGCGCCACGCCACATGCCACCGGAAGACATCATGCCGCGTCAGATTCCCCGCTTTGCACAGGAAGTCACGGCCGATGAAGGCCAGGGCGTGGCGCTGCTCGATGCGCAGGATGCCGCTGCCGACCAGGGCCTGCCGACCGCCATCGTCTCGCTGAAGGTGATCGAGGCCCTGGCGGCGGCCCCGGCCGGCCTGGGCGTGACGCGGCTGGCCGAGATGCTGGGCATGCCCAAGGCGCGCATCCACCGCCACTTGAGCATGCTGCGCGAATTCGGCTACGTCGATCAGGATCCACGCACCAACCAGTATCGCGTGGGCTGGCAGATGTTCCTGCTCGGTCGCGCCTGCACCAGTCGTTTCGACGTCATGTCGCTGGCCAAGCCGGTACTGGAAGCCTTGCGCGACCAGGTGGGGCAGACCGTGGTCATCGCCACCTATTCGGACCGGGAAGTGGTGGTCATCGATTTCCTGCGCGGCACCGCGCCGGTGGAGATCAGCCTGCGCCCGGGCACGCGTTTTCACCACAACACCGTCGCCCAGGGCAAGGTGGTGCTGGCCTTCGCGCCCGAGCAGGTGCGCGAGCAGTTTCTCGCCCAGCCGCTGCAATCGAGCACGCCGCGCACCATCACCGATCCGGACCGCCTGCGCGCCGAGATCGAACTGGTGCGCCGGCGCGGATGGGCCGATGCACCGGAAGAGCTGTACATCGGCGTCAACGCGCTGGCGGCCCCGCTGCTGCAGACCAACGGCGAACTGTTCGGCACCGTGGCGATCATCGGCTCGATCCACTACCTGCCCGGCACCCCGGAGCCGGCCCATGTGCAGGCGCTGCTGGATACCGCGCGCAAGATCTCCGAACTGATGGGCTACGGCGCAGGCGGCGGGCAGCGGGTCAGCGCGGCGCCAGCGGCTGGCGGATGATCGTCCTCCACCGCGACGGTGCCGCGCGGCGCACATCGCTCAGATAGATCTCGTGGTGCTTGCCGGCCAGCGAGCCGCGCGCCCGGATGTATTCGTGGACCCGCTGGATGGTCGGGCCCTCCTCGCTGAAGGGCCCGACATGGAGCGTCTGTGCGCATCGGCCTTCGGTGAACGGCTGCAGGCGCAGCGAGCGCGCCGCCGCCAGCTGCTTCCTGCGCACCACTTCTTCCACTGCCCGCCCGATTGACGCGTCATCGACGGTATCCGGTTGCAGGATCATCATCGTCCACTTCCACTTCGAGCGATCGTTGGCGACGAAGGTCGACAGGTCGTCGGCCCACCACATGCCTTCGAGCGGCATGACGACGTGATCGATGCCCTGCTCGCGCTTGATCATGAACTTGGCCGTCCACGAGACGGAGAACAGGGCTGCCACCGCCGCGGCATAGCTGGCCGAGCCGTTCGGATCGCCTTCGCCGTCGATCATCAGGAACCGCAGGGACGGCACGTCCACCTCGTCCACGCGTCCGGCGGACGCCTGGTACAGCGGCTTGAGCTCGCGCTTGAAGTCGACCTTGTGCGTGACCATGTCGCTGTTGCACCCCGGTTCCGTCCCCGGCGCATTATGTGCCAGGCCCAGGCCCTTGCCGGCCCGGCGGCGGTGAGCGACCACCGGGCAACACCCCCCAACGCAGGAGCATCACCATGAAAGTCCTCATTGTCCTGACCTCGCACGACGAACTGGGCGATACCGGCCGCAAGACCGGTTTCTGGCTGGAGGAACTGGCCGCACCGTACTACGCGTTCAAGGACGCCGGCGCGCAGGTCGTGCTCGCTTCGCCCAAGGGTGGACAGCCGCCGCTGGATCCCAAGAGCGACGAGCCCTCCTCGCAGACCGAGGCGACCCGGCGTTTCCAGGCCGACGCCGCCGCCACCGCACAGCTGGCCAACACGCTGCGGCTGGACAGCGTGGCGCAGGGCGAGTTCGACACCGTGTTCTATCCCGGTGGCCATGGCCCGCTGTGGGACCTGGCCGAGGACCGCCATTCCATCGCGCTGATCGAATCCTTCGTGCAGGCCGGCAAGCCGGTCGCCTTGGTCTGCCATGCGCCGGGCGTGCTGCGCCACGTGCGCGCGCCCGACGGCAAGCCGCTGGTCGATGGCAAGCAGGTCACCGGCTTCACCAACAGCGAGGAAGCGGCGGTCGGCCTGACCGAGGTGGTGCCCTTCCTGGTCGAGGACGAACTCAAGGCCAAGGGCGGGCGCTACTCAAGGGGCGAGGATTGGGCATCCCACGTCGTGCGCGACGGCCTGCTGATCACCGGGCAGAACCCCGCCTCCTCCGCCGAAGCGGCGAGCGTGCTGATGCAGCAGCTGGCAGCCTGAGCCTGCTGCATCACGGTACGGGCCTGGCCGGGATGGTCCGCCCGGCTGGCCCGCCCCGTGGTACCGCGGCCACCGTCAGTGGCCGCGTCCTCCGTCGGCCGCGTGCTCGCCGGGGTGCGACGAGCGATGGCGGAACTTGCGCGAGACCCACTCCCCCAGGTCGTCGATCACCGTGAACGCGGCGGGGATCACGATCAGGCTGAGCAGCGTGGAGGTGATCAGGCCGCCGATCACCGCGATCGCCATCGGCGCCCGGAAGCTGGAATCGCCGGCGAAGCCCAGCGCGATCGGCATCATGCCCGCGCCCATCGCCAGGGTGGTCATGATGATCGGCTGCGCGCGCTTGCGGCAGGCGTCGATCAACGCATCGTGCTGGCTCAGTCCATGCTCGTCCTCGGCGATCACCGCATAGTCCACCAGCAGGATCGAATTCTTCGTCGCGATGCCGATCAGCATCAGCAGGCCGATCAACGCCGGCAACGACAGCATGTTCTGGGTCAGCAGCAGGGCACCGAACGCGCCGCCCGCGCACAATGGCACCGCGGCGAGGATGGTGATCGGCATCAACGCGTGGTTGAACAGCAGCAACAGCACCATGTAGATGCACACCAGCCCGGCGGCCATCGCCAGCAGGAAGCCGATGAACAGCTCCACGAACACCTCGGCATCGCCGGTGTTGAGGAAGCTCACCCCGGGCGGCAATTGCTTGACGCTGGGCAACTGCTGGACCTGTTCCATCACCTCGCCCAGCGGGCGGCCATTGAGCTCGGCGGTGAGGGTGACGTTGCGCTGGCGCTGGTAACGGGAAATCTGCGACGGCCCGCTGCCCATGCGGATGTCGGCCACCGCCGCCAGCGGTACCGGCCCATGCCGGCCGGGCACGCGCAGCTGGCCGATCAGCGCCGGATTGGCCAGCGTCTCCTCGGCGAAACCGACGCGGATCGGCACCTGCCGGTCCGGCAGGTTGAGCTTGGCCAGGCGCTGCTCGTAGTCGCCGGCGGTGGCGATGCGCGCGGCCTCGGCGATGTCGGCGGTCGCCACACCCAGGTCGGCCGCACGCGCAGGATCAGGCACGATCTGGATTTCCGGGCGCAGCAGCGACGCGGTGGAGGTCACGCTGCCCAGGCCGGAGATCTGGCGCAGGTCGCGTTCCAGCGCCGTGGAGGCCTCCTGCAGTCGCTGCGGATCGTCGCCGGACAGCACCAACTGCAACAGGTTGCCCGGCTCGGAGCTGACGTAGCTCACGCGCACGCCGGGCAGATCGGCCAGGCGCGCGCGCGCCTCGCGCTCTAGCGTGCGCTGGTCGCGGTCGCGGTCATCGGCCACGCCCCAGTCCAGCACCAGCGTGGCCTTGCGCGGATCGGCCACGCCCGTGGTCGAGGGATCGCCCAGGTCCAGCACGCTGCCCACCGCGGTGTAGACCTGCTTGAGCTCGGGCATGTCCTTCAACAGGGCGCGGGCGCGCTCGGCCAGCGCGACGGTGTCCTGCACGCGCGTGCCCGGCGGCAGTTCCAGGCTGAGGTTGCTGCGGCCCAGGTCCGACTGCGGGATGAAGGTGGCCGGGATCAACGGCACCAGCGCCAGCGAGGCGACGAACAGTCCGGTGGCGATCCACAGCGTGCGGGCGCGATGGCGCAGCGCCGCATCCACCCAGCGCAGGTACCAGCGCATCAGCCGCGAATCGTCCTGCTCCTGGCCGTGCGGCTTGAGCAGGTAGGCGGCCATCATCGGCGTGAGCAGGCGCGCGACCAGCAGCGAGAACAGCACGGCGGTGGCGGCGGTCCAGCCGAATTCCCGGAAGAACTTGCCGGCGATGCCCGGCATGAACGCCACCGGCACGAACACCGCGGCCAACGTCAGCGAAGTGGCGATGACCGCGTTGCCGATCTCCCCGGCCGCTTCGGTGGCCGCCTCCAGGGGCGACTTGCCCATGCGCAAGTGGCGCACGATGTTTTCGATTTCCACGATCGCATCGTCCACCAGGATGCCGACCACCACCGACAGCGCCAGCAGGGTGATCATGTTCAAGGTGAAGCCGAACCAGTACATCACCGCGAAGGTGGGGATGATCGACAGCGGCAAGGCCAACGCCGACACCCAGGTCGCGCGCCAGTTGCGCAGGAACAGCCACACCACCAGCAAGGCCAGCAGCGCGCCTTCATAGAGCATGGTCATCGACGATTCGTAGGAGCGGTGGGTCTCGTCGATGGCGGTGGTGACCAGGCGGAAGTCGATGCCCGGATGCGCGGCCTTGAGCGCGTCCAGCGCCTTGTGCACGCCGGCTTCCACTTTCACTTCGCTGGAGCCGCGGGTGCGCGACATCGAGAAGGCAACCACGTCCTTGCCGTCCAGCAGCGCCGCTTCGGTGGGGTCGGCGGCGGCGTCGGTGACCGTTGCCAGGTTGGACAGGCGCACGCCGCGGCCATCAGGCAGGCTGATCGAGAAATCGCGCAGGGCCTTGGCGTCGCCCACCGTGCCGAGCGTGCGGATGGTCTGCTGCGCGCCCTCCAGCTCGGCCTTGCCGCCGGCGCGCTCGACCTGGATCTGCGCCAGCTGGTGCGACACATCACCCGCGGTGATGCCGAAGGCCTGCAAGGCGTTGGGGTCCAGGTCCACGCGCACCTGGCGCTGCACGCCACCGACGCGGGTGACGCGGGCCACGCCGGGCACGCCGTACATGGCGCGGGAAATGTCGCGATCGACGAACCAGCTGGCTTCGTCCGGCGTCATGTGCGGCGCGACCAGGGCGTAGGTCATCAGCGAGCCGCCGATGTCGACCTTGGAGATCACCGGCTCCTGGATGTCCTGCGGCAGATCGGTGCGGATGCGGGTTACCGCATCGCGGGTATCGTCCAGCGCGGTCGCCAGGTCGGCCTCGAGCTGGAACTCGATGCTGGTGGTGCTCACGCCTTCGCTGACGGTGGACATTACCCGCTTGACGTTGTTGACGGTGGCTACCGAGTCCTCGACCTTGCGCGTCACCTCCGCTTCCAGCTGGCTGGGCGAGGCGCCCGGCTGGGTCACGGTGACGGTGGTCATCGGGAAAGCGATATCGGGGAAGCGCGCCACCGGCAGCTGGTGGAAACCCCACAGCCCGGCCACGCAAAGCACGACGAAGACGAGGATGGCCGGCAGCGGGCGCTTGATTGCCCAGGCGGAGATATTCATCGCGCTGCCGCCTTCTGCGTTGCCGCCCTGGCATCGGCCACCACGCGCACGCGGTCGCCCTCGCCGAGGAAGCCGGCACCTTCGACCACGACGCGGTCGCCCGCCTTAAGGCCCTCGACGATCTCGGTACGGCCTTCCACCACCTGACCGCTGCGCACGCGGCGGCGCTGCGCGGTGTTGTTGGCGTCCACGGTGAAGACGTAGCTGTGACCATCGCGCTGCACGATGGCGGCGCTGGGGATGGTCAGCGCCTGACCGGCGCCGGTGACGATGCGGCCTTCGACATAGACGCCGGGCTTGAGCGGGCCGGGTTCGGGCAGGTCCGCATAGATGGTGCCGGTGCGGGTCTGTGCATCGACGCCGGGGCTCACCGCGCGGATGCGGCCCTGAATCACCTGTCCGTTGTAGGGCAGCTCAACCGTGTTGCCGACCTTGACCCCTGCAAGCTGGTCCTCGACCAGTTCCGCGCGCCATTCGAGGCGGCCGTCGCGGATCAGGCGCAGCAACTCGGTGCCCGCCGCGACCACCTGCCCGGGCTGCACCAGACGCTTGGAGACCACGCCGTCAGCCGGTGCGCGCAGCTGTGCGAAGTCACGTTGCAGCCTGGACGCATCGCGGCGCGCGCGGGCGTTCGCGGTCTGGGCTTCGGCGTCGACGCGGGTAGCGCGCAGTTCGTCGAGGCTGCTGGCGCTGATCAGTTTTTCCGCGGCCAGCCGGGCGCCGCGATCGTAGTTCAGGGCCGCCAGTTCCTGCGCGGTCTGCGCCTGCCGCAGCGAGGCTTCGGCCTGCGCCAGTTCGCTGTCCAGGGTGCGGTGGTCCAGCTCCAGCAACACCTGCCCCTGCTTGACCCACTGGCCCACGTCCACGTTCAGCGCGGTGACGCGTTGCCCGCTGAGCTCCACGCCCAGCTGCATTTCCTCATACGCCGAGACCGGGCCGGAAACGAGCACCGTGCGCGCCATCGGCTGCATCTGCGCCGTGGTCAGGCTGACCGCCAGCGCGGAAGCCTGCGCGGCGTCCTCGTCGGACTTCTTTTCGGAAGCGCCGCAGGCCGAGAGCAACAAGGTGAGCAACAACAGGGAAGACCAACGCAACGTGTGGGGACGCATGGAGGACTCTGGGTTTGAGAAGAAACGGTGTGAAATGGGGAATGCTGGGTAGCCGGCGCGCCGCCTGGGCGCTGGTGCCGATGCCGTGCGACTGGAAAGCGTGCTGCTCGTAAAGCGTGCTGCGACTGCGTGCGGCCAGTACTCGCCACCGGGTGCGGCGCTAGGCGCCTGTTGCGATCCCCGGCTGCTGCAGCCGTTGCTCGACCCCATCGAGCAACAGCCCTACCCCTTGCTCGAAGCGCCGCTCCAGGTCGGGCTCGGTCAGGAAGTGCCGCGCCTGCCAGCAATACGGGTAGCGCGCTTCGGCCTGGGCCAGGAACGCCTGCTCCACCGCTTCCATGTCCTTGCCGCTGTCGGGAAGCGACTGTTCCTCGATGACGAAGCCCAGCACGTAGTAGATGAGGTCCATCGCCGTGGTCGCGGCGAAGTCCACCGGCGCCCCGGCCTGGGCCAGCGCCGAAATCGTCGCCTCGGCCACGCGCATCACGTTCTCTGTGGCCAGGTAGGTGCCGGCGTAGACGCGCGCGCCATCGCGATGCGCCTTGAAGGCGTGGCGGAATTCGTAGGCGATCTGGATCAGCGTCGCGCGCCATGGTTGCCCGGCCGGGATGTCACGCGCCACGGCATGGATCAGCGCATCTGCCATCGCATCGACCAGCGCCTGCTTGCTCTTGAAGTGCCAGTACAGCGACGGCGCACGGATGCCGAGTTGGCAGGCGACCTTGCGCAGGCTCACCCCCTCCAGGCCGTCCTGGTCCAGCAACCGGAACGCGGCCTCGATGATCTGCTCCTTGCCAATCGCCTTGCGCATGCCAGCCTAACGTCGTTAGTTTGGCGGAATCTAACAGCGTTAGTCCGGGCCGGCAAGCATTCCGTCCCTGTCCCCTCGACGGGTCAGCGTTCGAGCAGCCCCAGCAGCGAACGGTGCGCGGCCACACCGGCCAGCGCGCCCTCGCCGACCGCCAGCGCGATGCTGCCCGCCATGCGCGCCGCATCGCCGCAGGCAAATACGCCATCAACCGTCGTCTGCTTGGCTGCGTCGGTGGTGATGCAGCCGCCGTCTTCCAGCCCGCAGCCGAGTTGCTCGGCCAGGTTGCTCGACAGCCGCGAAGGCGGCGAAATGAACAACGCATCCATCTCCACGCTGCGCCCATCGCCAAGTTCCAGCGTCGCCGTGCCGCTGATGCGCTGCACCGCGCTACGCTCCACGGCCACGCCGCGTTCGGCCAGGCGCGGGCCGAGCTCGCCAATGTCCTCGTCCTCGTCCGGGTGCCGGAATAGCGTCACCTGGCCCCAATCGGTCAGCAGCAGCGCCTGCTGTGCCGCGCCGTCGGGCGAACACGAGACCACGCCAATGCGCCCGCCGGCGATCTCGTAGCCGTGGCAGTAAGGGCAATGGAACACGCTGCGACCCCAGCGCTCGGCCAGGCCTTCTATCTCTGGCAGCTCGTCACGCACCCCGTATGCCAGCACCAGGTGCCGCCCCTCGAAGCGCTCGCCCGACGCGCAGTGCACCTCGAAGCCTTGCCGGATTGCCGTGGCCTGCACTGCCCTCCCCTCCTGCCACTGCACCGACGGATACGCCAACAGTTCATCGCGGGCTTGCGCGCTGATCTGGCCCGGGGCTGCTCCATCGCGGCCAAGAAACCCGTGCGAGTGCTCGGCCACCTCATTGCGTGGCTCCCCCGCATCGATCACCAGCACCCACCGCCGCGCCCGTGCCAGCTGCAGCGCCGCGGACAGTCCTGCATAGCTGCCGCCGATTACGATGACATCGAACGGTTCGTCGGAAGAAGACATGGGCACCTCGCATCAGATCGGGCAGTCTGGGCGGGATGCTGTGCACACAATGTAGGAGCGGCTTCCAGCCGCGACCGCCATCTGCCAGATCGCGACTTCGCTCGTCGGGGCTGAAGCCCCTCCTACAGTGACCTGTCGACAATGGCTGTCGACAATGGCCTGTGGGTAGAGCGCGCCACGCCGCTGTTCGCGCGCGTCTGGCTCAGCCAAAAGCCGGCTTGGCGGTCATCAGGTAGAAGATCGTGAGGAAGGAGATCAGCGCTGGCACCCCCAACGCTGCCCACGCACCCAGATAGCCGTCGTAGCGCAACGGCAGCGGTTGCCCGGCCGCCGCCGCCGCCACGGCCAGGTCGCGCAGGCGCATCTGCAGCCACACCACCGGCAGCCAGCACAGCGCGGCAATCACGAACAGCACGATCGACCAGTACAGCCATGGCGTGCTCAGCGCCACGCCCATGCGGTGCGCCAGATACAAGCCGGACAGCGGCTGGAACACGATGGTGGTGGCGGTGAAGATCCAGTCGGCCACCACCACCAGCCGCGCGACCGCGGCAACCACGTGTGGGTCGCGGCCACGGCTGGCAAACAGCAGGTAGAACGCGGTGCCGACACCAGTGCCGAACAGGAAGGTGGACGACAGGATGTGCAGGGTTTTAACGACGACCAGGTCCATCCTTCCTCTCCAGCAGGGGGGTATCGAGCTTCAACAACAGGTAGATCAACGCCAGCATCGGCAGGTTCTTCAGCACCGGGCCATAGGGATGCGCCCAGAACTCGGGCAGCCACAGGCTGATCACCAGGGTGTAGAACAAGATCAAGGCGAACTGCGCGTGATACGTCAGCCGCCGCCAGCGGGGCAGCCACATGAGCAGGCCAAGAAAGGCATCCAGCGCTGCGGCGCCATAGAGTGCCCACGGCGCCAGGACATCCGGCACCTGCGCGCGTGACAGCAGGGCCAGGCTCTCGGCACGCGGGTAGACGAAGGCCGAAACCCAGGCGGTGACCAGCCAGGTCAGCGATACCGAGGCGCGCAGCAATGGCAGCAGCGCAGCAAAAACGCTGCGCTCGCGCAATGCAGGCATCTGCCCGTCGGCAATGAACGCCGAAGGCGCGCGCGCGGGGTGATCGAGCAACGACTGCCACGGCGCCGGATCAGCGTGGCTGCCCTGGGCGAGCATCGCCAATGCATCGGGCGTGACCAGGCTGCCGGGCACATGCTGCATGAAGCGCGCCGCCGCCAACGCCCAGGCCATCGGCACCGGCAGGATACGTGGCCGCAGTTGCAGCGGCGCGGCCAGCGTGCGCAGGTAGTCGGCAAACGGCAGGGGCTGCGGCCCCACTGCATCGACCACGCCAGGTGGCGCTGGATGCACGATCAATGCGGCCAAGCCATCGACGAGGTCATCGAGGTGGATGGGTTGCACCAGCTGCCGCCCTGCCCCGGGCAACGGCAACCACGGCAGCGCGGCCAGGCGCAGGAACAACGCACTGCTGGAACCGCTCGGCGCGAATACCAGCGATGGGCGCACGATCACCGCGCTTCGCGGGAAGCGCGCCGCGCAGGCATCGCCCTGCGCCTTGCTGCGCAGATAGCGCGTGACCGCGTCGCTGCTGGCGCCCAGTGCGGAGATTTGCACGATGCGCGCCACCCCGGCACGCGCCGCCTGCTCGAACAGGCTGCACGGCCCTTTCACGTGCAGGGCGTCGAAACTGGCGGCGCCGTGCGCTGCAAAGATGCCGACGGCGTTGACCACCACATCGATGCCGGCCAGTTCGCGGGTGATATCGCCGATGTCGATGTAGTCCAGCCGCAGGCAGCGCCGGCCCGGCCAGTGCAACGCGGCGGCCTCCGTATCCCGCACGCCAAGGATCACCTCATGTCCATCCCGCTCCAGCCGCGCGACCAACGCCTCGCCGATCAGGCCAGTGGCGCCCGCCACCAGCACGCGCAGTGGCCGCGCTGGCGCATGGCGCTGCGGCGCAGTCTGGTCTCCGGCACCTGGGCGAGCCTGTGCTCCAGCGCGGTCGTGTCCTGGCTCAGCCATCGGCGCGCTGCTGCCGTGCCGGCGGGCACCAATGCCACCAGCCAATGGGTGTGGGGCCGCCAGGCGCACCGCAAGGATGGCTGGAGCCTGCGCCACACGCTGGTGGGCTATGTGATCCACCATGCCAGCTCGCTGTTCTGGGCCAGCAGCTTTGAACGCCTGCGCAAGGGCCGGCGTGATGTGGCGCCGGTGCTGGCACTGGCCGCGGCCACCACCGCCGTGGCCTACGTGGTGGACTACAAGGTCGTGCCTCGACGGCTGACGCCGGGCTTCGAGACGCGCCTGCGCCCGGCCGACCTGTGCGTGGTGTATGCGGCCTTTGGCCTTGGGCTGGCATTGCCCTGGATCCTGTCGCGGCGAAGGATGAGTGGGACGGTGGCAAAGCGGCGCTAAAGCGACTGTGAAGCGCGCGTCCGGGCGCCGTCAGTGTCGCCGAAGCAAGGCCGCGCGCATCGCGTTGCCGATGCCGCGAATGTTCACGTCAGTCCGACGTGCGCGGTGACAGTCTCGGCGCTCGCAACACACCGCGCATCGCGCGAATCACTGGCCGAAGATGTACCACGGAGTTCGTCTTAATGCGTCAGTTTTCTCGCCGGCCACGCGCGGCGCTCGTTCCGCGCGCCTTGGCCCAGTCGTGAACCGGCCGCGTCTGTACCTCATCCTCAGGCAGCTGCGTGGTCTGGCCTGCACCGCGGCAACGCTTTGCCTGGCCTTCGCATCGCCTGCGCGAGCGGCGCCGCCTGCGCCGGGCCAATGGCCCATGGCCACGCTGGACTATGCCAACACCCGCTACAGCACACTGGGCGAGATCAACCGCGGCAACGTCAGCCAGCTCAAGGTGGCCTTTACCTTCTCCACCGGTGTCGATCGCGGCCAGGAGGCGGCGCCGATCGTGGTCGACAACACCATGTACATCGTCGCGCCCTATCCCAACGTGGTCTACGCGCTGGACCTGAGCAAGCCCGGCGCGCCGCTGAAGTGGAAATACGAACCGAAGCCGGCACCGGCCTCGCAGGGCGTGGCCTGTTGCGACGTGGTCAACCGTGGCGCGGTGTACTGGCAGGGCCAGGTGATCTTCAACACGCTGGACGGCAGCACGATTGCGCTGGACGCTGCCACCGGCAAACCGAACTGGCGCGTGCAGCTGGGCGACATCAACCTCGGCGAGACGATCACGATGGCGCCGATGGTGGTCAAGGGCAAGGTGCTGGTCGGCAATGCCGGCGGCGAGTTCGGCGTGCGCGGCTGGCTCGCCGCGCTGGACGCGACCACCGGCAAGCTGGCGTGGAAGGCATACAGCACCGGGCCGGACAGCGACGTGCTGATCGGCCCTGCGTTCAAGCCGCACTACGCCACTGACCAGGGCCGCGACCTGGGCAAGTCGAGCTGGCCCGGCGATGCCTGGCGACTCGGCGGCGGCACGGTGTGGGGCTGGATTTCCTACGATCCGGAACTGGACCTGATCTTCTACGGCACCGGCAACCCCGGCCCCTGGAACGCCGAGCAGCGCCCCGGCGACAACAAGTGGACCGCCGGCATGTTCGCGCGCGACCCGGACGATGGCCAGGCGCGCTGGTTCTACCAGTTCAGTCCGCACGACGTGTTCGACTACGACGCGATCAACGAAAGCGTGCTGGTGGACCTGCCAGTCAACGGCAAGCCGCGCAAGGTCATCGTGCGCCCGGAACGCAACGGCTTTGTCTACGTGCTGGACCGGGCCAGCGGCGAAGTGCTGTCGGCCGATGCCTTCGGCCACGTCAATGCGATCACCGGCATCGACCTGCGCAGCGGGCGCCCGCAATACAACCCGGACAAGCAGCCGGCGGTGGGCAAGGTGTCGCGCAACATCTGCCCGGCCTCCACCGGCATGAAGGACTGGAACCCCTCGGCGTGGTCACCGAAGGCGGGGTTGCTGTTCATTCCGCACAACAACCTGTGCATGGACTGGCAGCCGAACGAGGTCAACTACATCGCCGGCACGCCCTACCTCGGCGCCGAGTCGCGCATGTACGCCGGGCCCGGCGGCAACCGCGGTGTGCTCACCGCGTGGGACCCGGTCGCACGCCGCGCCGCATGGACGGTGAAGGAAGACCTGCCGCTGTGGAGCGGCACGCTCGCCACCGTCGGCGAGCTGGTCTTCTACGGCACGATGGATGGCTGGTTCAAGGCAGTGGATGCGCGCAGCGGCAAGACGCTGTGGCAGTTCAAGGCCGACTCCGGAATCATCGGCCAGCCGGTGACCTATACCGGCCCGGACGGCCACCAATACATCGCGGTGCTGTCCGGCGTGGGCGGCTGGGCCGGCACGATTGTGGTCAACAACCTCGACTCGCGCGACGCGACCGCCGGCGGCGGCTGGGCCAACGCCGTGGCCGACCTGAAGCAGCGCACCACACCCGGCGGAACCCTCTATGTCTTCGCACTGCCGCATTGAGCGCCTGCTCGGCGTGCTGCTGCTGTTCGCAGTGGCCGGCTGCGAACGCGAGCGTCGCGAATATCACGCCGCGCCCGCGGGCGATAATCCACGCCCTGCCCTGACCGAATTCCAGCCCGGCGGCAGCGACACCGCCGTCAGTGCGATTGGCGCGCATTTCGAGGCCAACGCCTACCACATCAACCAGGGCGGGCGCTGGTATCGCAGCTTCAATTGCAACGGCTGCCACGGCAATGGCGGCGGTGCCATCGGCCCGGCGCTGATGGATGAGCAGTGGCGCTACGGCGGCAACATCGATCAGATCCACGCCAGCATCATCGATGGCCGCCCCAACGGCATGCCGGCCTGGCGCCAGCGCCTGACCGACGAACAGGCCTGGCAGCTGGCCGCCTACGTGCGCGCGCTGGCCGGCAATGTGTCGATGGCCGCTGCGCCGAGCCGGCGCGAGGCGATCAACGCCACCCCACCGTTGAACCAGTTGCCGCCGCAGCCACCGCGCGGCGGCGACCCGCCGACGGTACCCACGCCGTGAGCGCCGTGCCCAAGCCCCTGCGCTGCCTGGCCCTGCTGGCAGCGGTCTGCACGCTGCTTGTTCTCAGCGGCTGCCGTGGCGTGCAGTCGGTGCTCGACCCGGCCGCGGATCAGGCGCAGGCCATCGATCACGTGTGGTGGGTGATGGTGTCGGTATGCAGCGTGCTCTATCTCGCCGTGCTGGTGGCGCTGGCTTGGGCCTTGCTGCGCGCGCGCCGCCGCCGCGAGGCCCTGGCCGAAGGCACGCGGCATGACCCGGCCTGGCGGCAGGCACTGGTGGCGTGGTCAATCCTGGTGGTCGGGCTACTGACCTGGTTCGTGGTGATCGCCTTCCTTGCCGACCAGAAGCTGCATGCCGGCCATCCCGATCTGGAAGTGCGCATCACTGCCAAGCAGTGGTGGTGGCAGGTCGAATACCTGTCCGACGACCCGCAGCAGCAGTTCGTCACCGCCAACGAACTGTGGCTGCCGCGCGATCGCACCGCGCGCATCGAGTTGCGCTCGGGCGACGTGATCCACAGCTTCTGGGTGCCGGCACTGACCGGCAAGGAAGACCTGATTCCCGGCTACACCAACGCCTTGCTGGTCACGCCACGCCGCGCCGGCGCCTATCGCGGCCAGTGCGGCGAGTTCTGCGGCCTGCAGCATGCGCACATGGCGCTGGACGTGCACGTGGTGGATGACGCGCAGTTCGCTGCCTGGCAACAGCGCCAGCGCCTGCCGGCGCCCGTGCCGTCGACGGCGCTGGCGCAGCACGGACAAAGCGTGTTCATGGGCTCGGCGTGCCTGAGCTGCCATGCAGTGCGCGGCACCGTGGCCGGCTCGCGGCTCGGCCCGGACCTGACCCACCTCGCCAGCCGCCGCAGCCTCGCCGCCGGTGCGCTGCCGATGCAGCGCGAAGCGCTCGACCAGTGGCTGCGCGATCCGCAGCACTACAAGCCCGGCAACCTGATGCCGGCGGTGCCGCTCAGCGAGCGGGACCGCGCCGCGCTGGCCGATTATCTGATGGGGTTGCAATGAACCCGGACACGCCCGCGCAACTGGCCCACACCTGGAGTGACCGGCCCGGCCTGATCGGCTGGCTGACCACGGTGGATCACAAGCGCGTGGCCCGGCGCTATCTCGTCACCGCCTTCGTGTTCTTCCTGCTGGCCGGCATCCTCGCCCTGCTGATGCGCACGCAGCTGGCCTGGCCGGAGCTGCGCCTGATCGGCCCGGATCGCTACAACCAGCTGTTCTCGCTGCACGGCTCGGCGATGATGTTCCTGTTCGCGGTGCCGATCATGGAAGCGATCGCGGTCTACCTGGTGCCGCTGATGGTCGGCGCGCGCAACATCTCGTTCCCGCGCCTCAATGCCTTCAGCTACTGGGTGTACCTGTTTGGCGGGATCATGATCTTCGGCGCCTTCCTGCTCGATGTCGGCCCGGAGACCGGCTGGACCGGCTATGTGCCGCTGTCCGGCCCGGAATACTCGCCCGGCAAGCGCACCGACTTCTGGGCGCAGATGATCACCTTCACCGAGGTCGCCGGCCTGTGCGTGGCGGTGGAGCTGGTCGCCACCATCATGACGATGCGCGCGCCGGGCATGACCCTGGCGCGGATGCCGCTGTTCGTGTGGTCGATGCTGATCACCAGTCTGATGGTGATCTTCGCCATGCCCGCAGTGATGCTGGCGAGCACCTTCCTCATCACCGACCGCTTGGTCGGCACCCAGTTCTACAACGCGGCCGAAGGTGGCGACCCGCTGCTGTGGCAGCACCTGTTCTGGTTCTTCGGCCACCCGGAGGTTTACATCATCTTCATG
The DNA here is from genome assembly GCA_035629025.1 of Stenotrophomonas sp. Classification (GTDB taxonomy): domain Bacteria; phylum Pseudomonadota; class Gammaproteobacteria; order Xanthomonadales; family Xanthomonadaceae; genus Stenotrophomonas_A. The sequence continues at coordinate 132,470 of DASPIU010000020.1, read as the reverse complement.
CCGGCGCTGGGGATCATCTCGGCGATCGTGGAAACCTTCTCGCGGCGCACGATCTTCGGCTATACGGCGATGGTGCTGGCCCTGGTCACCACCGGCTTTCTGGCGTTCGGGTTGTGGGTGCACCACATGTTCGCCACCGGCCTGCCGCCGATGGGCAACAGCTTCTACACCGCGGCCAGCATGCTGATCGCCTTGCCCAGCGGCATCCAGATCTTCTGCTGGATCGCCACGCTGGCCACGGGACGGCCGCGTTTGCAGGTGCCGCTGCTGTTTGTGCTCGGCTTCTTCGCCCTGTTCGTGCTCGGCGGCATGACCGGGGTGATGCTGGCGGCGGTGCCGCTCAACGTGCAGGTGCACGATACCTACTTCGTGGTCGCGCACTTCCACTATGTGCTGATTGGCGGCGCGGTGTTCCCGCTGCTGGGCGGGTTCTACTACTGGTTCCCGAAGATCACCGGGCGGATGCTGAGCGAGCGCCTCGGGCGCTGGCATTTCTGGCTGCTGTTCATCGGCTTCAACCTGACCTTCTTCCCGATGCATTACCTGGGCCTGATCGGCATGCCACGCCGCGTCTACACCTATCAGGAAGGACTGGGCTGGGGGCCATACAACCTGCTCGCCACCATCGGCGCCTATCTGATGGCGATCAGCTTCGTGCTGATGATCGCCAACGCCTGGCGCGCCCTGCGCCGCGCGCCCACCGCCGAGGCCGATCCGTGGGCGGCGCCGGACCTGGCCTGGGCCGTGGCCAGTCCGCCACCGGCCTACAACTTTGCCTGGACGCCGGTGGTCGAAAGCCGCCATCCGCTGTGGGCCGATGCGAATGGCGAGCCGCGGCAGACCCTGCCGGTGTTGACCGGCGTGCGCGAGGATCGCCGCGAAGTGCTGCTGAGTTCGCCAGTGGATGCGCATCCCACCAGCCGCTGGGCGATGCCCGACCCGACGATCTGGCCGCTATGGGCGGCACTGTCGCTGAGCGTGCTGTTCGTGTGGTCGATCTTTGACCAGTGGGGCGTGGTCTGGGGGGCGATCCCGGTCGCGATCACCCTGACCGCGTGGTTCTGGCCCAAGCCTTCCGAACCCAGCCTGGGAGAACCGTGATGAGCCGCATCCCGCAGCAGATTGGCGACGTCTCGGCGCTGGAGGACTATTCGTTCGGCCCGACCAGCCTGAGCTGGTGGGCGGTAACCGGCTTCATGCTGATCGAGGGCATGGGCTTCGTGCTTGCCATCGGCGCCTACTACTTCCTGGTGCACAACGAGCACCACTGGCCGCCAGTGGCGCCGCCGCCGCTGTTCTGGGCCAGCGTGCTCACTGCGCTGGCGGTGCTGAGCGAAGGGGTGAATGTCTGGGTGTCCCGCGCCGGCAAGGCGCAGGCGCTGTGGCCGGTGCGCATCAGCCTGGTGCTGATCACGGCCATCGGTGTGGCCCTGCTGGCGCTGCGCGGCTACGAGATGCATGCGATGAACGTGCGCTGGGACCAGAACGCGTACGGCTCGATCGTATGGGCGCTACTGGTGCTGCATACCGTGCACCTGGCCACCGATGTATTCGACAGCGGCGTACTGGCGGTAATGGCCTGGCTCAAGCCCATGGACGGGCGGCGTTATTCGGACGTGGCCGACAACGCCTTGTACTGGCACTTCATCGTCTGGAGCTGGGTGGTGCTGTACGCCGTGATCTACTGGAGCCCGCGCTGGATATGAGCGCGCCCAAGCCCAGCAAGTGGACACCGTGGGCCGCGCTGGCCGCAGCACTGTCGGCCGAAGCGCTGCACCACCAGTTCCTCTCCGACCTGCTGCGCTTCCGTTGCGAATGGGGCCGGCCGGCGCTGGGCTGGGCGGTTACCACGCTGGCGCTGTTGTGGATGGCGGCCGGCTGCCTGGTATCACGCACTGCGCTGAGCGAAGCGACGCTGGCTGGCCTGGCGCCCGCCGCCGCCCGCAACCGGCGTTTCATCGTGCAACTCGGCTGGCTGGCCTGCGCGGTGCTGGCGATCGCGGTGCTGTGGCAGATGCTGGCCGTGCTGCTGTTGCCGTCCTGCCCGTGAGTGTCGCTGTGCGCACCTGCCTGTCGAGCGTTCTGGCCCTGTGCACGCTGGCCTGGCCGGGTCTGGCGCTGGCGCATGGCGCCGGCCCGGTCGAGGGATTGCCGTGGACCTTCGACCCGTGGGTGCTCGCTCCGCTGCTGTTGAGCCTGGCCTTGTATGCGCTGGGCTACCTGCGGTTGCGCCGGCGCATGCGCCAGCACCGCGGGCTGGACCGCAAGGCCGTGTGCTTTGCCGCCGGCTGGCTGGTGCTCGCCGGTTCACTGGTGAGCCCGTTGCATGCGGCGGGCGAACGCGCCTTTGCCGCGCACATGCTGGAGCACGAACTGCTGATGCTGGTGGCCGCGCCGCTACTGGTGTTGTCGCGGCCGATCGGCGTATGGCTGTGGGCCTTCGGCCATCGTCCCCGGCTGTGGCTGGCGCGGCTGGGCACCCGCGCCGTCGTGGTGCTGCCGTGGCGTGCCCTGACCCGGCCGCTGGTCGCCACCGGTTTGCAGGCCGCGGTGCTGTGGCTGTGGCATGTGCCCGTCGCATTCGACCTGGCCCTGTCCCATTCCGGCTGGCATGTGGTGCAGCACCTGTGCTTCCTGTGCTCGGCCTTGCTGTTCTGGTGGGCGATGCTGACCGCGCCCGCGCGCCGCGCCGGCGTGGTGGTCGCCTGCCTGTTCTTCACCTCGCTGGTCAGCGGTGCGCTGGGTGCACTGATGGCGTTCTCGCGCGGGCCCTGGTATGCGGGCTACAGCGCGCTGGGGCTGGATGCCTTCGGCCTGAGCCCGGCCGAAGACCAGCAACTGGCTGGCCTGCTGATGTGGGTGCCCGGGGGTCTCGTGCATGCCGCGGCGGGAATCTGGATGCTGGCGCGCGGGCTGCAGCGGCCGCAGCGCGCCTGGGTGCCGCTACTGGCGCTGGGGTTGCTGCCGGCCACTGCGCGCGCCGACACCGTGTACGTCAGCGACGAACAGGCCAACCGCATCCACGTGTTGCGCATGCCGCAAGGCGAGCGCATTGCCAGCTGGGAAGTGGGGCAGCGTCCGCGCGGCATGCGTTTGTCGGGCAATGGCCGCACCTTGTATGTAGCGACCAGTAACGACCACCAGATCGCGCTGCTGGATACGCGTGACGGCAAGCGCCTGCCGCCACTGCTGTCCGGGCCGGATCCGGAACGCTTCGCACTCAGCCCCGATGGCAGCCGCGTCTACGTCGCCAACGAGGACGACGCCAAGGTGTCGATCGTGGACCGCGCCGCCAACAAGATCATCGGCGAGGTCGAGGTCGGCGCCGAACCCGAAGGCATGGCCGCCAGCCCGGATGGCAAGTGGATCATCTGCACCTCCGAGACCGCCAGCGTGGTGCATTTCATCGATGCCGCCGCGCTCAAGCTGGTGGACAGCGTGCCAGTCGGCACCCGCCCGCGCGATGCGGTGTTCTCCGCCGACGGCCGCTGGCTGTGGGTGTCGTCGGAAATGCGTGGCACCGTGGCCGTGTTCGACATGCGCACGCGCAAGCGAGTGCGCACCATCGACATCACCGCCGACCCGCACGCACCGCTGCCGGCGCAGGCGGTAGGCATCGCGCTGACGCCGCGTTACGACCGCGCCTTTGTTGCGCTCGGGCGTGGCAACCAGGTGGTGGAGATCGAGCCGGCCAGCGGCAGGATCGTGCGCTATTTCCCGGTCGGGCAGCGTAGCTGGTCGGTGGCGCTGTCGCCCGATGGCAAGCGCCTGTATGCGACCGGCGGGCTGTCGGGCGATGTGACCGTGATCGACATGGTGACGAACAAGCCCGTGCGGACCATTGCGCTGGGCGGGCGGCCGTGGGGACTGGAGGTGAAACCATGAGAGCGATGTTGCGACTGTCCTGCATCCTGCTCGCGCTGGCCGCCGCGCCGCTGGCCGCACGCGAATTGCGGGTCTGCGCCGACCCCAACAACCTGCCCTACTCCAACCGCGAGCAGCAGGGCCTGGAGAATCGCCTGGTGCAGCTGCTCGCCCACGACATGCAGGCGCAGGTCAGCTATACCTGGTGGGCGCAGCGCCGCGGCGCGCTGCGCAACACGCTCAATGCCAACCGCTGCGACATCGTTCCGGGCATCGCCAGCAGCATCGAGGGTCTGGCGACGACGCGGCCTTACTACCGGGCCAGCTACGTGTTCCTGGCGCGCGCCGGCAGCCGCTGGGCGCGGATACATTCCTTCGACGATCCGCTGCTGACGCAGGCGCGAATCGGCGTGCAGCTGGTCGGTGATGACGGCGCCAACACCCCGCCGGCACACGCGCTGTCGCGGCGCGGCATCGTCAGTAACGTGCGCGGCTATATGGTGTACGGCAACTACGCCGAGCAGACCCCGCAGGCGACGATTGCCGAGGCGGTGGCGCACGACGAGATCGATGTGGCGGTGGTCTGGGGCCCGACCGCGGCCTATTTCGCCCAGCGCCAGGCGCTGCCGCTGAGTCTGGCCGAGGTCACGCCGTGGATGGACGGGCCACAATGGCCCATGGCCTTCGACATCTCGATGGGCGTGCGCCGCGACGACGTGCAACTGCGCCAGGCGCTGGATGCCGCGCTGGTTCGCAACCAGGTGCAGATCGCCGCACTGCTGCGCGAGTTCGGGCTGGCGCCGCCGCGGGAAGACGACAGTGATAGCGAGACGCCGCTGGCGGCGGCGCCGGGCGAGGAGCGCTGACATGAACGAGCGGCTGGCCTACGCGGGTTTCCTGTTCTGGATCGGTGCCGGGCTGCTCGACTTCTGGCTGCATCGGCGCAGCGACCTGCCGCATACCTCCGGCCTGGCCGAGAACCGCTTCCACCTCGCGCAACTGGTGGTGATAGGCACGGCCACCTTGATCTGGTGGTCGCTGCGACCGACCTGGGCAGCGTGGTCGTGCGCGGCGGCGCTGGTAGCGCTGCATGCCGTGCTCGGCTATCTGGACACGCGCACTGCCTACGGCCGGCGCGCCATCGTGCCGTTGGAACAGCATGTGCACAGCGTGCTCGATGCCGCGCCGGTGTTGTTCCTGGGCTGGTATGCGCTGCAGGTGCAGCGCGCCGGCCATGCAGGAGGACTCGAATGGGCGCCGCGCCCGCTGCCGGTGCTGCTGATGGTGATGCTGCCCGCAGGCGCAGTGATGCTGGTGGCGTTGCTGGAACGCCGCGCCGCCTGGCAGGCCGCACGGCGCTGAGTTGCGGCCGGCTGGCGCCGGACGTATTGCAGCGTCAGCGCTGCAATGGCTCATCCCACGGCGACAGCGGCGAGCTCGCCGGGCCATTGAGCACTTCACCGCTGCTGGCCGCAAAGCGCGAACCATGACACGGGCAATCCCAGGATTTCTCCTGCGGGCTCCAGCGCACCGCGCAGCCCATGTGCGGGCAGCGCGCATTGAACGCATGCACCGTGCCTTCGCCGTCGCGATAGGCCGCCACCCGATGCATGCCCCGGCGCAGCACCGTGCCCTCGCCGCGCGCCAGTGTTTCCAGTCCCGCGTCGCCGGGCGCCACCCAGTCGCGGTATTGCGCCGCCACGTTGGCGTTCTCGCGCAGCCATTCGCTGGCGCCCTTGATGATCTTGCGGTCCGGCGCGTACAGCGCGGCCCAGGCGTTGTCGCGGCCGCCGATCAGGTCCGACAGCAGCAGCCCGGCCAGGGTGCCGTGGGTGACGCCGTTGCCCGAGTCGCCGGTGACCACATAGACGTTGTCCTCGCCGCCCGGATCGGCGCCAATGAAGGCCATGCCGTCGGCCGGTTCCAGAATCTGCCCGGACCAGCCATGGGTGAAGCGCTGCACGCCGGGAAAGCGCGCGCGCGTCCATTCCTGCAGGCGCACGAAGGCTTCGGTGTCCTCGCTCTGCCCGGTCTTGTGGTCTTCGCCGCCGACGATCAGGATCGGCGAGCCGTCCTGCGCATCCTCTGCCAGGCGCACGTAGTGATAGGGATCGCCGTCATCCCAGATCAGCGCGTCGGGCACCGTGTCCCGCTCCACCGGCCCGGCCACGACATAGCTGCGATACGGCGCCTGTTTGGTATGGATGGCGACGCGCTCGTGGAATGGCACGTTGCTGGCGACCACCACCGCGCCGGCCTGCAGTACCTGACCGTTGTCGAGGGTGACCGAGGCCGGCTCGCCGCCGCTCACGTCGACGGCGAAGCCGCGGACGAAGACCACGCCAGCAGAGAGGCAGGCGCGTGCCAGCGCATCGAGCAGCAACCCCATGTCGACCCGGCCCTGGCGTTCAAAACGGACCGCGGGGCCTAGCGTCGGCAAGCCGGGGATCCCCTCTTCCAGGAACTGCGCGTCCAGTCCGGCCTTGGCCGCGGCCTGCGCTTCGTCGCGCAGTCCGGTGACATCACCGTGGCAGGTGAACAGATAGCCGGGCACACGACGGAAGCCGCATTGGCCATCCACGCGCTGGGCGAATGATTCGATCCAGTCGATGGCGGCAGCATGGCTCGCGGCGGCCAGTCGCGCGCCGTCTTCGCCATGCAGGCGTTGCAAGGCGGTATAGCGATCGTCCAGCGCATTGGCCAGGTGCGCGGTGGTGCGGCCGGACTCGCCAGCGCCATGGCCTTCGCGTTCGAGCACGACAACACTGCGGCCGTCCTGCGCGCAGTTCAGCGCCGTGACCAGGCCGGCGATGCCGGCGCCGATCACCAGCACGTCGGGACGTGCCGGGGCCTGCGCGGCAAACAACTCCGGGATGGGCGACAGGCGCCAGAGGGGATGGGTCAACGCGGTGGACATGCGGGCTCTCCTTGGAAGGTTGGCGGGCAATAGGGATCTCGATGCGGCTTCAGCAGGCCTCGCTCAGCAGGCCTCGCTCAGCGCGGCGCGATCACAGCGGCGGGCGGCCATGCACGCGGCCGCTTTCGCCGGGCCGATGCAGCGTGCCTTCCGGCTGCAACGCAGGGCGCTCCTGCTGCTGCGTATGGCCGCGTGCGGCGGACAGGCGATCAGCCAGGCGCGGCATCCAGCGGCTCATCGCGACGTTGGCGCTGGCCATGGCGCCGACCTTGATGTCGCGTCCACCGTGCTGCGCCGCCTCCAGGATGGTGTCGGCCACGCGCACCGGGTCGATCAGCGGCGGCGGCAGCTTGGGTTCCTCGGGCATGTAGTTGCGCGCGTGCTCCGGGTACGGCGTATCCACCGCGGTCGGCTGGATCAGCACCACTTCCACCGGGCGGCGCAGAATCTGCTCGATCTCGATGCGCAGACCGTCGGTAAAGCCCTTGACCGCGTGCTTGCTCGCCGAATACATGCCTTGCCATGGCACCACTGCCTCGGAAGCCTCGCTGCCGACGTTGATCAGCACGCCTTCGCTGGCGCTCAGATGCGGCAGGGCCAGCAGCGAGCCGTTGACCACGCCCCAGAAGTTCACATCGAACAGGCGCCGGCTGTCGGCCTCCTCGACCTCGGGCAGCAAGCCATAGATCGCCACGCCGGCGTTGTTGACCCACGTGTCTATACGGCCGAAGCGCGCCAGCGCCTGCGCCAATGCCTGCTCCAGTTGCGCGCGGTCGGACACGTCGGCGACCAGCGCCAGGGCCTGGCCGCCGTGCTCTGCGATGGTCTGTTCGAGCTCGCTCAACACCTGCGCGCTGCGGGCAATCAGCACCACCTTGGCGCCCTGCTCGGCCGCGCGCAGCGCCGTCGCCAGGCCGATGCCGCTGGACGCGCCAGTAATGACGATTACCTGTTCATCGAGAGGGCGATGCCTGGCCATGATGCGGCTCCAACCGGAAGAGATGCCCGCACCGTAGCCAGCACCGGGACAGCACGCCGTGAAACCCGCAGCACGGCGGCGCGAAGGTCGGCGCGCTGACTGCGCCGCCTTCGCGCCACGCTCACCCGACGCCGTGCGAGCGCTAACGAGTCCGGCTCTACGTTAGTCGCGTCGGCTGCATCAGCCGTCATCCCCGATCGGACGATCACCTCGGCAGGTCACGCGCCGTCGCCGGACGTACCCACCCAACGCAGTGTTTGCTGCACCGGAGTTTTCCATGTTCATGCACAACAAGCGCCTCATGTATACCGTCCGGGTCGAGCGGCCCGATCCCGTCCTCGCCACGCTGATGCTGGAGCAGTTTGGTGGCCCGCAGGGCGAGCTGGCCGCGGCCATGCGCTATTTCACCCAGGGCCTGGGCGAGGAAGACGCGGGGCGCAAGGACCTGCTGCTCGACATCGCCACCGAGGAGCTCAGCCACCTGGAGATCATCGGTTCGATCGTCGCCATGTTGAACAAAGGCGTCAAAGGCGAATTGGCCGAAGGCATGATCGACGTAATGGAAATGCGCACGCTGACCCAGAACAGCACCAGTCATACCGAGGCGATCCTGTATGGCGGCGGCCCGGCGCTGGTCAATTCCAGCGGCGTGCCGTGGACAGCGGCGTACATCGACACCATTGGCGACCCTACCGCCGACTTCCGCTCCAATATCGCCGCCGAAGCCCGCGCCAAGCTGGTGTACGAGCGCCTGATCAACGTCACCGACGACCCGGGCATCAAGGACGCGTTGCGCTTCCTGATGACGCGCGAGGTCGCGCACCAGAAGTCCTTCGAGAAGGCGCTGTATTCGATCGAGCCGAACTTCCCGCCCGGCAAGCTGCCCGGTGACCCGGAATTCACCGACCTGTACATGGACATGTCGCAGGGCGACGGCGACATGGATGGACCCTGGAACAGCGGCCCGCAGTGGAACGTGATCTCCGCGCGCGACGAGCAGGCCGCGCTGGATGGAGGCGATGGCATGGCCAGTGTCGGCTCGCTCACTGAATCGCAGTCCGAGGCGCTGGAGGCACTGGCGCTGCGGACTGCCTCGGTGCTGGAAGGCGACCCCACCACCGGTGCGGAACTGGGTATGGGTCCGGGCGGCGGCAGCAGCAAGCAGACGACGGAGTTCTGAGCAGCGTGATGCCGGTGGGCCGGGCCGGCCCTGGCCGCGATGGGCGGGCCAGGGCCAGTGCACGGCCTGTCGACGCGGCCTGGGTGAAGCTGCACGGACCTTCCCGCGCAGCCCGCCCATGGATCAAGCCGCCTCGTCCTCCCGCAGCACTACCCCCACGCCCGGCCTGAGCCTGACCCTGTACGGTCGCGACGGGCCGCGTGCCCTGACCCTGGACGAACTGCCGGATACCCCGCCCAAGGATGACGAGCTGCTTTGGGTGGACCTGGATGCGGCCGCGGATGAGGTTGTCGATGCGGTATGGCAGGCGCTGCAACTGGGTCAGGACATCCGCCCGCGGCGCCCGCTGGAAACCTATCCGGGGCTGTGGAAGTTCCGCAAATATTTCGCGGCCCGCGTGGTCTCGGTGGAGGTTGGCGAGGAACTGGACTATACCGGGACCGTGCTGACCTTGATTGGCGGCAAGAACGTGGTGGTCACCCATCACGAGGCACGCATCGAATTCCTGGCCGAGTTGAAGGCGCACGAAGAGGATGCGCTGGCCGACATCGGTTGCCTCGGCGAGGCAAGCTTCGTCGCCACGCTGCTGGACTGGCACCTGTCCACGTACTTCGCCGCCGGCGCGGCCTTCGAGATCGAGATCGAGCGCCTGGAGACGCGCATTCTTTCGGACACGCCGCCCGGCCGCTCGGCATTGCCGCAGCTGCGCCAGCTGCGCAAGGCCGCCTCGCGCTTGCGGCGGATGCTCGCGCCGCACCGCGGCGTGTTCGATGGGCTGTCGCGCCCGGACTTCGTGCCCGACGGCGAGGAGCAGGTGTTCCGCCACCTGCGCGACCTGGACGAGCGCTACGAGCGGGCGATGGACGTGGTCGAAAACGCGCGCGAGCTGGTGGTCGGCAGCTTCCAGTTGTTCAGCACGCAGACCGAACTGCAGACCAACGAGCGCATGAAGCTGCTGACCTTCGTCACCGTGGTCACCGGGTTGCTGGCGGTGGTGGCTGGTGCGCTGGGCATGAACTTCGAGGCCAACTTCTTCGCCAGCAAGACGCTGGGGTTCTGGGTGGCCGTGGCGATGATGGCTTCGATGGCGCTGGTGGCGGTTGCCATAGGCAAGCGCAAGCGCTGGTTCTGATCCTTTCCCAGGAGCAAGCAATGAATTCCCTGAACCCCCAAGCCGGCGCGCTGATGGACCGGCTCGCCGCGGACCTGCCGCAGCTGCGCGCCGATCACCCCGACGACTTCTGGCTGCACTTCCAGCTGCGTTGCGACGAAGTGCTCGACCACACCCCGCCCGATGAACTCGTGCTCGCACGCGCGCGCATCGACGAGCTGCTGATCGCGAACAACCTGGGCCCGGCCGATCCGGGGGCCTGACCGGGCATCCGCGTATCCGGGTGGCGCCGACAGAGGCCGCCACCCGGTTTCTCACTCAAACCGCGTTTGCGTGCCGGCTCCGCCAGGCATGCGCGCGCGCCGCGAAGGTCGGCAACACCAGCAGGGTCAGCGCGGTGGCGGTCAGCAGGCCGCCAATGACCACCGTCGCCAGCGGCTTCTGCACTTCGGCACCGGCGCTGCTGGACAAGGCCATCGGAATGAAGCCGACGATCGCGACCAGCGCCGTGGTCAACACCGCGCGCAAACGGCTGGCCGCACCGGCCGCGGCCGCTTCCAGTGGCGCGTCGCCGGCATCCAGGCGTTCACGGATGGCCTGCATCAGCACCAGCCCGTTTAGCGTGGCCACACCGGATACCGCGATCAACCCGACCGCGGCCGATACAGAGAACGGCATCCCGCGCAGCATCAGTGCCAGGCCACCGCCCACCAGCGCCAACGGCACGCACACGAACACCAGTGCCGCCTCGCTGATGCTGCGCAAGGCCATGAACAGCAGCGTGCCGATCAGCAGGAACACCACCGGCACGACCATGGCCAGGCGCTTCTCGGCCCGCTGCAGGTTCTCGAACTGCCCGCCCCAGGTCAGATGCACACCGGGCGGGATCGTCACCCCGGCATCCACCGCCGCCTGCGCTTCCTCGACAAACCCGCCGAGATCGCGACCGCGCACGTTGGCCTGCACCACCACGCGGCGGCTGCCATTGTTGCGGCTGATCTGGTTGGGACCTTCGGCGATCTCGATGCGCGCCACCGACGACAACGGCACCACCGTGCCGCTCGGGGTCGCGATCGGCAACGCTGCCAGCTGCGCCGGGTCGTTGCGCGAATCGTCGCTGAAACGCACCACCACGTCGAAGCGGCGGTCGCCCTCGAAGATCTTGCCCGACGCCGCACCGCCCACGCCGGTAGCCAGGGCATCGCTGACATCGGCGGCGGTCAGGCCGTAGAGGGCGGCGGCGCCGTGGTTGATGCGCACGGTCAGCGTAGGCAGGCCGGAGATCTGCTCCACCCGCACGTCCGCGGCGCCCTGGGTGGCACGCAGCTTGAGCGCGATCTGGTCGGCCACGCCTTGCAGCTGGTCGAAATCATCGCCAAACACCATCACTGCCAGATCGGTACGCACGCCGGAGATCAGCTCGTTGAAACGCAGTTCGATCGGCTGGCTGAACTCATAGGTGTTGCCGACCTGGTCCTTCACCCGCGATTCCAGGCGTGCGATCAGGTCCTCCTTGGACAGGGCGGGATCGGGCCATTCGGCGCGCGGCTTGAGCGCGATGACGCTGTCGGAAATGTTCGGCGGCATCGGATCGATCGCGGCCTCGGCGGTACCGGTACGCGAGAACACCGTGCGCACCTCCGGTTCCTTGGCGATCACCTTTTCCAGCTGCAGCTGCATCGCCAGCGATTGCTCCAGCGAGGTCGAGGGCACGCGCAGCGCCTGCATCGCCAGGTTGCCTTCGTCCAGGGTCGGCATGAACTCGCGTCCCAGCGAGGCAAACGTGGCCACGCCCACCGCCAGCATCACCACGGCGCCCGCCAGGACCGCACGCGGCCGGGTGACGGCACGGCGGATCAGCGGCTCTATCCCGCGCCGCACCTGGCGGATCAGCCAGGTCTCGTGTTCGCCCTCATGCCCGGGCGCGTCGGTATGTCCATGCCTGCCCGGCTTGGCGGTCGGCGCGCGCACCAGCAGTGCGGTCATTGCCGGCACGAAGGTGAAGGAGAAGATGAAGGCGCCAACCAGAGCCAGCATGAAGGTCGCGGCCATGGGCTGGAAGGTCTTGCCCTCCACCCCCTGCAAGGTGAGGATCGGCGCGAACACCAGCAGGATGATCAGCTGGCCGAACGCGGCCGGCCGCACCATCGTGCTCGCTGCCTGCACCACCGCACTGAGCCGCTCGCCCACGTTCAGCGCCCGCCCCAGCTGTGCCTGCTGCTTGGCCATCAACAACAGCGTGGCCTCGATCACGATGACCGCGCCATCCACCAGGATGCCGAAGTCCAGTGCGCCCAGACTCATCAGGTTGCCGCTGATGCCGAAGCGGTTCATGCCCACGACCGCGAACAGGAACGACAGCGGAATCACCAGCGCAGTGATGGCCGCGGCGCGGAAGTTGCCCAGCATCAGGAACAGCACGGCGATGACCAGCAGCGCGCCCTCGGTCAGGTTCTTGGCCACCGTCTTGATCGTGGCGTTGACCAGCTCGCTGCGGTCGATGACCGGTTCGACGACAATGCCGGGCGGCAACGACTTGGCCACCACCTTCAGGCGCTCGCCCGCGGCCTGCGCCACGGTGCGGCTGTTGCCACCGGCAATCATCAGCGCCGTGCCCAGCACCGCTTCGTGGCCGTTGCGCGTTGCCACGCCGCGCCGCGGCGCATGGCCGATGCCGACGGTTGCGACATCGGATACCCGCACCACCAGCCCATTGCGGTTGGCGACCGGCGCCTTGGCCAGATCATCGGTGCCAAGGGCGAGCGCATCTGCCCGTACGATCAGACCTTCGCCAGCGCGTTGCACGAAGCCGGCACCGGCCTGCACGTTGGCGCGCTTGAGCGCCAGCACCAGGTCGGCCAGGCCGAGGTCATACGCCGCCAGCCGCTCGGGATTGGGCGTGACCGCGTACTCCTTGACGTAGCCGCCAATGGTGTCCACGCCCGCCAGCCCCGGCGTATTGCGCATCTGCGGGGCGATGATCCAGTTCTGCACCGTGCGCAGGTACGTGGCGCGCTCGACCGGCGTGGTCAGGCGGTTGCCTTCCGGGGTGAGGTAGACCTCGCCTTCCTGCCAGCCGGGCTGATTGGGCTTGGCGAGGTTGCGCGGATCGTACGGCGCATAGTCCACCGTCCACATCAGCACTTCGCCCAGGCCGGTGGTGACCGGCGACATCAGCGGCGTGACCCCGTCGGGCAGATCCTCCTGCACCTCGCGCATGCGTTCGCCGACCTGCTGGCGGGCGAAGTAGATGTCGGTCTCGTCGGTGAAGATCGCCGTGACCTGCGAGAAGCCATTGCGCGACAGCGAGCGCGTGCTGGTCAGGCCGGGAATGCCGGCCAGGGCGATTTCCAGTGGATAGGTGACCTGGCGCTCGATCTGTCCGGGCGCCAGCGCGACGGCAATCGTGTTGATCTGCACCTGCCGGTTGGTGATGTCCGGCACTGCGTCGATCGGCAGCCGGCCGAGCTGGAACAGCCCGTAGCCGGCAATCGCGGCGGCCAGCAGCACCATCGTCCAGCGGAAGCGGACCGCCTTGGTAATGATCAGGTTGAACATGGCGTGCGCTCCTCAGTGCCCGTGCTCGGCTTCGCCCTTGGCGAGTTCGGCCTTGAGCAGGAAGGCATTGGTAGAGGCGATGCGCTCGCCGCCTTTGAGGCCCTCAAGGATTTCGACGTTGCCGCCAGCGCGGCGCCCGGCCAGGATCGGGGTGACGCGGAAGCCCTTGTCGGTCGCGACGAATACCGCAGCGCTGCCAGCCACGGTCTGCACCGCGTCCGATGGCACGGTGATCGCGGCCACGCTATCGGTCGCGACAACCACGCCAGCGACGGGTGCACCGGCCGGTGGCAACGTACCGGCGTCGGCACGCGCGCGGATGATCGCCACCCCGCTCTGCTCGCGCACGTCGGCGGCCACGCCAATGACGGTGGCGCTGAAGCTGCTGGTCGGGCCGGTCACTTCGATCCGCGTGCCGGCACGCACCTGATCGACCAGGGCCGGCGGTGCGCTGAAGACCAGCTCGGTCTTCGCCGGATCGGACACGGTGGCGACCAGGTCGCCGGCATTGACGAAGCCGCCCGGGGTCACCTGGACCACGCCGACGATGCCATCGACCGGGCTGGTGATGTTCATGCGCCCCAGCGAATCCGGCCCGCCCAGCGCCTTGACCCGCGCCTGCGCCGCACGCACGGTGGCGTCGGCGGCCAGCGAACGCGCGCGTGAGGCTTCGTATTCCTGGCGCGCCACCACACCCTGCTCGGACAGCGTCTGATCGCGCTTGTAGGCCAGGCGCGCCACTTCGGCTTCGGCGCGCGCGGCATCGGCATTGGCGCGCATGGTCGCCGCTTCGCCACTGAGCACTACCGCCAGCGACTGCCCGACCTTGACCACCGAGCCGGGTGCCACGAGCACGCGCTCGACCCGGCCGCCCACGGCCGCCGCCACCGAGGCACGGGCGCCCACGGCCGATTCCACGCGCCCGCTCAGGCGCGTCTCGTGCCCGCCACCGCGGCCAGCCGAGACGACTTCAATGCCGGACGCGGCGATCTGCTGCGGGGTCAGGACGATCACGCCTTCGTCGCCGCCAGCGGCGCCTTGCTTGGCCGTGCCCTCGCCTGCCTTGCCGGGCGCCTGTGCCTCGTCGTGGGCACCGTCGGCATGTTCCTCTGCCGCTGCCGCGGGTGGGCGCGAGGCGCCGTTGGTCAGCCGCGCCAGGCCGAAGCCTCCGGCCAGGGCCACGACCAGGGCCACGCCGACCCACAGGCGGTTGTTCTTGATGTTCATGGTGTCTCCACAAAGGGGGCGCGCCCTTCGAGCTGCGCCAGTTCGATTTCGGCCAGCACGCGCGACATGCGCGCGTCCACGGCAACGTTGCGGGCGCTGATGAGCGCGGTACGGGCGCTGCGCAGTTCCAGCTGCGAGATGCGGCCAGCGTCGAAGCCGACGCGAGCCAGACGGTAGGCTTCCTCGGCCGCGGTCACGCCGCTGTCGGCAGCGCGGGTACGGGTGTTGGAGGCGGCGAGCGCCGCCTGCGCGGCCAGGCGATCGGCCTGCACCTGCTGGCGTTGCGCCAGCAACCGCGCTTCGGCGGCGCGTTCTTCGGCATAGGCCGCACTGATGTTGCCGCGGTTGCGATCAAACAACGGCACCGACAAGGTCAGGCCGATGTTCATCGCGCGCTCGTCGGTGGCGCGAAAGCGTCGCGCGCCCACCGAGGCGCTGACATCCGTCAGGGCACGGCGCTTTTCCACCTTTATCTGGCGGCTGGCGGTAGCCAGATCGGCCTCGGCGATGCGCACCGCCAGCGGTTCGCCGGTCGTCGCCGGCAGCGTCGCGGGGACGCGTTCGAGCAAGCTGTTGCCTACACCTTCGAGCGGCTGATCGGCCAGGGCCACGGCACCCAGCCTTGCCAATGCACCACTCTTCAGCGCACCGGCCTCGTCCAGCGCGGCACGCGCGGCTTCCACCTCGCTCTGCGCCTGGATGCTCCGCAGCTTCGGTTGCCGGCCTTCGCGCACCAGCGCATCAATGGCGCGGGCATCGGCCTCGATCAGCGACAGGGCTTCGGCGGACAGGTCATAGCGCCGGACCCTGGCTTCGGCCAGCGAATAGGCCTGGGCCAGGACCGCGGCGGTCATCCAGCGGCGCTGTTCGCCGCGCAGGCCGGCAGCGCCGGCAGCGGCGTCGGCCACGGCGATGCGGGCGCCGCGCTTGCCCCAAAGCTCCAGTGGCTGGATCAGCGCGAGCGAGTCCTCGGCACTGTTGCGGCCAGCATAGGGGCCACTGCCATAGGCATTGTCGACACCGACGGCAATGGAGGGATTGAGCAACGCGCGTGCTTGTCGGGCGCGCGCATCGGCGGCCTCGGACAGGGCCCGGGCTTCGATGGCCGCGGGCATCTGGTCCAGACGCGCGATCAGGTCTTCATAGGTGGGGCGTGTAGCCATGCCTTCCGGCGCGGCCCATGCGGGCGCGGCCAGGCATGCGGCCACAGCGAGCCCGGCCGCGCGCAGCGACCGGCCAAGCAAACTGGACATGCAGGAACTCCTTGAACGAAACGGATGTGGGGACCCCCGCACCAGGCAGGGGCAAGACACGTCAGCGTCGAGGAGGTCGCATCAAGCCGTGAACGATATCGGACAGGGCCAGCACGCGCCCGCCATCGGCGGGCAGTTGCGGGATGCGAAAGGCCGGCGGGCTCAGCGGTGCGGTGGAGACCACGCCGCCGCCATCATGGCAATGGTTGTGACCGGTCAGGCAGGTGCCTGGATCGACTCCGCCGGGGCCATCTGGCGCGGCAGAGGCGGCGTTGCCCGGGGCCGCGCAGGTCTGCAGGGACACCGATTCACCCGCCGATTCGGTCGCACACGCGGCCGCCTCCAATGTAGGCAGCAGCGCCAGCGCGGCAATGAGCAGCGCGGCGAAGACGAATCGAGTGCGGGCGAGAAAGCGGAACATGGCCGCGCAATTATCGGGGCGGTCCGCGTGGATACAATAACAGCGGCTCGCTGCGGCACCTTGCGAATCGCTGCTGCGACAGGATGTCGCGCAGCCGCAGGCACACTTCGCGTTTGTAACGAAATGTGCGCGTGCGCTGGCCGGGGTCGTGCGTGGGGGCGACATCTGCCCGATCATAGGCGCCCGTGCAAGGGCGCGCAGCCGCAAAACTGCATCAATGTGGCAGCGCTGGTGTCCCCCGGTAGTACTGCAGGAGAACCTGCCCTGGCCCTGCGCCTACAGGGTGTTCTTGTAGATCACTCCATCCTTCATGATCACGCGGAAGTTGCGCTCGGGGTCGGCGACCAGGTTGATGTTCTGCAGCGGGTCCCCTTCCACCAGCAGCAGATCGGCGAGCGCGCCTTCCTTGACCACCCCGAGCTGTCCCGCATACGGCGTGCGCTTGCCCGACAGGCGCAGCAGTGCCGCATTGTCACTGGTTGCCATCGTCAGGATCTGCGGCGCGCTATACCAGCGCGACAGGCTGGCCAGGATCGCGCCTTGACGGCTGGCGAGCTGGCTGGAGAACAGCACGTCGGTGCCGAAGGCGGTCTTGAGCTTGTACTTGATCGCCAGCTGATAGGTGCGATCAGTACCGGCAAAGACTTCCTGCGCCTTCTGCCACTGGTCGGAGCCGCGCGGGAAGCCATCGGCCAGTTCCGGCGGGAACGGCTGGGTGCTGAGCCAGATGCCGGCGCGCGCCATCTGCCGCGCGGTGTCCTCGTCCATCAGGCTGGCGTGCTCGATGCAGGTCACGCCGGCGCGGATGGCGCGCTGGATCGAGGTCGGCGTATAGGCGTGCACAGTGACGTAGGTGCCCCAGTCATTGGCGGCCTCGACCGCGGCGCGCAGCTCGGGCTCGCTGAAGGTCACCGCATCCAGCGGGCTGTGTGGCGAGGACACGCCGCCACCGGCGGTGAGCTTGATCTGGCTGGCGCCGCGCATCAGCTGTTCACGCACGCGTACGCGCACTTCATCCGGGGTGTCGGCAATGGCGCTGTCACCGGTGACGTCATGGCGCGAACCGGGCGCGCCAACCGCGCGTGGCAGCTCGGACATGGCGCGGAAGTCGCCGTGGCCGCTGGTCACGGTGATCATCGCGCCGGAAGGGAAGATGCGCGGCCCGGGCACCGCGCCGCTGTCGATCGCGCCCTTCAGGCCCCAGACCGCGCCGCCCACGTCCCGCACCGTGGTGAAGCCGCGCATCAGCGTGCGCTGGGCTTCCACGCCGGCCACGATGTTGAGGTAGCCCGAGTCGGCGCTCATCATCGCCTGCAGCGGCACGCCGACGAACATGCTGTGCCAGTGCGCATCGATCAGCCCGGGCATCAGCGTGCGCCCGCCAGCGTCGATCACCCGCGCACCGGCGGCCTCGACACTGCCACTGGCGCCGATGCGCTCGATGACGTGACCGCGCACCAGCACGCTGCTGGGGGCCGACAGGTGCCCGGCCAGGCCGTCGAAGATGCGCACGTTGTTGAACAGCACCGCCGGCGCGGGTGCTTGCGCGGCCATCGCCGCGGGTGCGGCTTGCGGCGGCGCGTCCGCCACCGCGGCGCAGGCAAAGACCAGGGCCAGAGCAGCAATGAAGGTGGACAGCGAAGTGCGGAGGCGAGCATGCGTAAACATGGTGTTCCCCAGATGACGTGGACGAGCCGTGGCCGGCCCGGGAAGTGATGGCGCGCGCAGGCTCATAGCGCGGCCTCGATGTAGGCATACAGATAGTTGGAGCCGCCATCGACGGTGCCCAGCATCTGCGCGGTGCCGAAAATGCCCGAGCGGTGCGAGACGCCGACGCCGAAGTACAGCTCGTGCCAGCGTTCGCTGCCGAAGATGTCGCCGAGGCTGACGTCGATGCTCGGGTCCAGGTAGTTGAGCAGCTTGGAGGTATTGCGCTCGCGCCGCGCCTGCGACACCACTTCGGCATAGGGCACGCGCTCGGCATAGGACAGGCCAAAACCGAAGCCAATGCGCCTCATCACCCGGTGCGACCAGGGGAAGCCGTAGTAGTAGCCCTTCATGTAGGCATCGACCTGCCAGGCGTCCGGCTGGTGGCCGCGTTCCAGGTGCCGGACCACGCCGGCGTAGCCGACCAGGTCCAGCGGCCAGCCATTGAGGCGCGAAACGAAGGGACGCCCAACATGGATGCCCCAGATATCGGTGGGGTTCTCTTCGTTGAAGCTGGCGCACTTGAAGGTCATGATCCGCACGAGGTGGCAGCCCTCGCCAGTGTCGCGGCCATAGAACAGCTTCACGTAGGTCGGTGTCTGCGGCTTGTTCCAGCGCACGTCGCCGCTGCCGAAGTCATAGGCGGCGCCGAGCATGCCGCCCCATTGGGTGCGGCTGTCCACCAGCGGGCTGTCGCCGACCTCGCTGGACCATTGCGTCGCGTACACGCCCCCGAGCAGGCTCCAGTGCCGAAGGATGCGGTAGCGCGCATACAGCGCTGCGGTGAGGTTGAAGCCGGCCCCGGCGTCGTAGGCGGCGCGCTCGGGAGTAACGTCGGCTGGGTCCACGCCGTAGTAGTAGTCGTTGAGCTTGCCGCTGCGCCAGGCGGCGGTGAGTACCGGCTGCACGCTCCAGCGGTCGTTCTGCCACAGGTAGCCGTAGGCGGCGCGCAGTTCGGTGCCATGCGAGTTGCTGGACGCGTCCTGGCGCACGCTCAGGTCCCAGTGGTGCGCGCCGCGTTCGCCGTAGTAGCGCGCGCCGATGTCGGCTTCGGAGTTGCGCGGGGCCATGCCGTCGAGAATGTCCGGGCGTTCGTCTTCCGGATAGCCTTCCAGGCGGCGTTCGACGAACAGCTCCAGCCCGGCCGCATGGTCGCCGCTGACGCGCACGCCGGCCATGTTGGAACGCAGGAAGAAGCGCTGGCCTTCGTACAGGTACAGCGGCATCAGGTCGGTGCGGGCGTCGGCGCCGCGATAGGGCGAGGATTCGACGCGGCCGAGGAAGCCGAGCCCAGCGGCACCGCTGCCCGGGTCTTCGAGGATGTTGCCGAGCATCGCGTCCTGCGCCATCGCCGGTGCCGCGCAGGCCAGCAGCGCCAGGCACAGCGCGCCGCGCGCGGCCCGCGTACGCCGGACCGGAGAACAATGCTGCGCTGGCGAAACGGCGGGTGCGGTGGTCATGTCGCTGCTCCTAGCGGATGAAGTCGTACTTGAGTGAGGTCTGCAGGCGCATCGCGTCGCCGTCTTCGCCGTCCTGTTGCTGCAACTTGCCGTACAGCAGCTCCACGCCCCAGCTCCAGCTCGGCGCCGGGGCGTAGATCAGATTGACGGCGGCGTAATCGCTGCGGCGGAACGCCGACGGGTCGAGGGCGGCGTCGCGTTCCAGGTACAGGCGGCCGTAAGTCAGGGTCGAGCGCCAGCGGCCAGTCCACAGGTGGGTGTAGCCGATCCAGCCGCCCCATTCCCGCAATGCCTGCAAGCTGCCGGCGGGGTCAACCACGGCATCCAGGTCGAGCCCGCCGAGGTCGCCGACATAGGCGGCAATGCCCTGCCCGGCCAGCACGCCGTACACCAGGTAGTCGCCACTGTCCGCGCCCCAGGAACCGCTCAGTGCCGCGCCACCGGCCAGCGTGCTGTCGCTGCGCGCGCTGGCGTCGTAGCTGAGATAGCGCAGCAGGCCGGCCAGTTGCACGTTGCCCCAGTCGGCCTCGTGGCGTGCCGCGAGTACGACATTCGGCGCCGCCATGCGTTCACGCGCATCTGCATCGGCCAGACGCAGCTCGCCGGAGCGATGCTCGGCAGCAAGAATGATCTGGTTGCCGTTGGCCAGCGGGAAGTACTGGCGGATGCTGGCCTGCCGTGCCGACGGCGCCGCGCCCGGGCCGGCGAAATCCAGCGTGTCCGGGCCCGAGTCCAGGTCCATGAAGGCCGACCAGCCGAAGCCGGCATAGGTGTTGCCCAGCTGCCCCCAGGCGTGGCGCAGGCGATAGCCATAGCTGCCGCCGGAGCCGAAGAAATCGTTCTGCAGGAGGAAGCGCAGCTGCCCGGCGCTGGTCTCGCGCCGCGCCTCCAGCGTGAAGCGGGTCTGCCGCGCATGCATGTTGAAGCGGCTGTCGCCGTGCTGCGCGCCCACCGGGATGTCGGAGGTGATGAACATGTCGCTGTCGCCAGCGTCATCGTCGTCCATCATCGCGTCGAGCTTGGCGTAGCCGCTCAGGCGCAGCCAGGTGTTGGCACCGGGCACGAGGAAGAAGCCTTCCAGGTTGTCGCCGGGTGCTGCGTCGTTATCGGCACGGCTGCTGCTCTGCTCGTCCTCGTCGAAGGTGTCGTGGGGCGGCAGTGGCGAGGCGTCGATGTCGAGGGCCGCCAGGGAGGGAAGTTGCGGCGTGGGCGGGGCTGACGGCGGCGGCGACGGCGGGGACCCGGGGGAACCAGGGACCGGGGACCGGACAGCAGCCTCTGCGGCTGGCGGTGTGGTGCCCCGCTCCGCTTCCAGTACTTCGATGCGCTGCATCAGGTTGCTTACCGTTTGCCGCAGCTGGGCGATCTCCGCGTCGCGCTGCGCGTCGGTGGTCTGTGCCTGCGCCAGCGCTGGCGCGGTGGCTGCCGCTGCCAGCAAGAGGCATAGCGAGTGGCGCAGTGGCTTGACCAGCAGGGTCATGGCGGCTCTCCTGTCAGGCGCGCGGACGCCGGCACGTCGCCGCCGCCCAGTGCGGTGTAGAGGTTCACGCGATCCTGCAGCGCAGCGGCACGCAGCTGCAGCAGGGTCTGTTCGGCGGCGAAGCGGTTGCGTTCGGCATCGAGCACTTCCAGATATGGAGTCAGGCCGACTTCGTAGCGATCGTTGGCGGTGCCGACCAGCGCCCCCTGCACTTCCACCGCGCGCAGTTGCGCCTCGATCTGCTCGGCGTTGCGCTGCGCGGCGCTGAGGCCATCGGCCACTTCGCGGAATGCGTTCTGCACGGTGGACTGGTAGGCCCTCTCGCGCTCGTCGCGCTCGCCCCGGGCCATGTCGAGCACCGCGCGGCGGCGGCCCCAGTCGAGCAGCGGCAGCACCGCGCCGGCGCCGAAGGACCACACGCGATTGCTGTCCGACACCAGGCCGGACAGTTTGCTGGAGGCATAGCCGCCGGCGCCGGTGAGCGCGATGGTCGGGAAGTACAGCGCCCGCGCCGCGCCGATGTTGGCGTTGGCCGCGCGCAGCCGGTGTTCGGCCAGGCGGATGTCGGGGCGGTTGTCGAGCAGTTCGGAAGGCAGGCCGGAGTCCAGCGCCGCGAGCTGGCGCGCGTCCTCGATCGCCAGCCCCGGCGGCAACGGATCTGGCAAGGGCACGCCGACCAGCCACTGCAACAGATGCAGCGCCTGTTCGCGATTGCGGCGCAGCTGCGCCAGCTGCGTGCGGGCCTGGGTGACCAGCGCGTAGGACTGGTGGTAGTCCACCGATGAGGTCAGGCCCACATCCATGCGCAGTTGCGCCAGTTCCAGCGTCTGTTCGCGGCTGTCGAGCGAACGCTGCGCCAGCACGATGCCTTCCTCGCTGGCACGCATGGCGTAGTAGCTGGCCGCGACATTGGCGATCAACGACAGGCGGAAGGCCTGCTGCGCCTCGACCGTGGCCAGGAACTGGCGCCGCGCCGATTCGGACAGGTTGGCCACCCGCCCCCAGAAGTCGAGCTCGAAAGTGGGCACCGCGACCTGCAGGCCGTAGCTGTCCACGGTGACCCGCTGCGCGCCGTCGGCAACGCTGACCGGCGTGCGCAGGCGTTGCCCGGAAGCATTGGCGTCCAGGTTCGGCAGGCGCTGGCTTTGCTGGATGCGGAATTGCGCCCGTGCCTGTTCGATGCGCGCGGTGGCGGCGCCGAGGTCGCGGTTGTTGTCCAGCGCCAGCGCGATCAGCTCGCGCAGCACCGGGTCGGCGAAGAACGCCTGCCATTCCAGTTCGGCGGCGCGCTGGCCAGTGGCCTCGGCCTGCGGGAACTGTTCGGGCACGGCGGCGGGCGGCCGCGTGTAGGTGGGCGCGAGATTGCAGCCGGCCAGTGCCGTCAGCAACGCGCAAGCGGCGAAGGCCCGCTTCATGGCACGGCCTCCGCCCTCGCCGCGTTAGCACGTCGTACGGCGGCACGGCGTCGCAGCAGGAAGTAGAACAGCGGCGTGTAGAAGATGCCGAAGGCGGTGGCGGTGAACATGCTGCCGAGCACGCCGGTGCCCACTGCCTGGCGGCTCGCCGCGCCGGCGCCGGCGGCAAACACCAGCGGCAACATGCCGACGATGAAGGTCAGGCTGGTCATCAGAATCGGACGCAGGCGCTGGTGGGCCGCGTGCAGGATGGCCTCGGCCGTCGGCACGCCGCGCGCTTCCTCTTCCAGGCCGAACTGCACGATCAGGATCGCGTTCTTCGCCGCCAGGCCAATGATCGTGACCAGGCCGACGTTGAAATAGACGTCCGCCGACATCCCGCGCGCGCCGGTGAAGATCACCGCGCCGAGCACGCCGAACGGAACCGCCAGCAGCACCGCGACCGGCGTGGTCCAGCTTTCGTACAGCGCCGACAGCAGCAGGAACGCAACCAGCAACGCCAGTCCCAGCAACATGCCGACCTGCCCGGCCGCTTCCTGTTCCTCGCGCGCGGTGCCGGTCCACTCGATGCGCATGCCCGCCGGCAGCACTTCGGCAGCCAGCCGCTCCATCTCGCGCAGCGCCGCGCCGCTGGAAACACCCGGCGCGGCCTGGCCGGAGACGGTAGCCGAGAGGAAACCGTTGTAGCGCTCCACCTGTTGCTCGCCGAGCGTCCAGCGCGTGCGCGCAAACGCCGAGAACGGCACCGCCTGCCCGCCTGCGCCGATCACCCGCAGGTCGGCCACGTCCTCGGCGCGCATGCGCTGCGCCGCCTCGCCCTGCACGAACACCCGCAGCACGTCGCCCTGGTGGATGAAGTCATTGACGTAGGCGGAACCGAACATCACCCCCAGCGCCTGATTGACCTGTGAGAGCTGCAGGCCAAGCGCGCGCGCCTGCGTGCGATCGATGTCGACGAACAGCTGCGGCGCCATCGGCATGCCTTCCGGGCGCACGCCGCTGACCAGATCACTGGCCGCGGCGCGCCGCGCCAGCGCCAGCGCCGCCGCCTGCAACGCGCGATTGCCGGCGCCGCCGCGGTCCTCGATCTTCAGGGTGAAGCCCGAGGCATTCCCCAGTGACTGGATGGCCGGCGGGTTGAGCACGAAGACCTGCGCCTGGGCGATGCCGAACATCGCCGCGTTCATGCGTTGCGCCAACGCCTGCGCGCCCTGACCTCGGCCGCGACGCTCGGCCCAGGGGTGCAGGTCGACAAAGGACATGCCCACGCCCTGGCCCTGGCCGAAGAAACTGAAACCGATCACCGTGGCGACGTTGCGCACCTCCGGCTGCTTGCGCAGGATCGCCTCGGCCTGGCTTACCGCCTGCTGCGTGCGCGCGACCGTGGAACCCGGCGCGCCGTTGTAGGCCACGAACAGATATCCCTGATCCTCTTCGGGCAAAAAGCCGCCCGGCAGCCGCGCATACAGCAGGCCGGTGACCCCCACCGCGAGCACGAACACCCCGGCCCACAGCCACGGCCGCCCGAGCATGCGCTTGACCACGCCGGCATAGGCGGCGCTGCTGCGCTCCAGGCCACGGTTGATCGCCGCGAAAAAGCGCGCGCCCCTGCCCTGCCCTGGCGCACCCGGCGGCCGCAGCATCGCGCCGCAGATCGCCGGGGCCAGGGTCAGCGACAGAATGGTGGAGACGACCAGCGATACGCTCAGGGTCACCGCGAACTGGCGGTAGATGCCGCCGGCCGAACCGGGAAAGAAGCCCATCGGGATGAACACCGCCAGCAGCACCAGCGTGGTCGCGATGATCGCCCCGGTGAGCTGGCCCATCGCCTTGGCGGTGGCCTCGCGCGGCGGCAGCTGATCCTCGCGCATGATGCGCTCGACGCTTTCGACGATGACGATGGCATCGTCGTTGAGGATGCCGATCGCCACCACCATCGCGAACAGTGACAGCAGGTTGATCGACAGCCCGAAGGCCAGCAGCCCCAGGCAGGCGCCGATCAGCGAGATCGGCACCACCAGCGTCGGCAGGAACAGCGCCCGCCAGCTCTGCAGGAACAGCAGCACGACGATGGAGACCAGGATGATCGATTCGACCATCGTGCGCACCACGCCGCGCACCGACTCGGTGATGAAAGGCGTGGTGTCGAACGGCGTGCTCCAGTGCACGTCGGCCGGGAAGGTGTCGTCCAGTGCCTGCATCCGCGCGCGTACCGCGGTGGCGGTGGCCAGCGCGTTGGCGCCGGTGGTCAGCGACACCGCCAGGCCGGCGACCGGTTCGCCGTTGAGGTGCAGGTTGAAAGCGTAGTTGTCGTTGCCGAGCTCGACCCGGGCCACATCGCCCAGGCGCACGATGGCCGCGCCGGGGGTGGCGCGCACGATGATCTGGCGGAACTGCTCGGCGCTGCTGAAGCGGCCGCGCATGACGATCTGCGCGGTGGTTTCGGTGCCTGGGCCCAGCGGCTGCAGGCCCAGGCCACCGCCGGCGGTCTGCGCGTTCTGTTCGCGGATCGCGGCGATCGCCTCGGCTGGCGATATGCCATGGCTGACCAGCTTCTCGCGGTCCAGCCAGATGCGCATCGCGTAGCTGGAGCCGAACAAGGAGACGTCGCCGACGCCGGGCAGGCGCCGCAGCTCGTCGGCGATATTGCGCGCGGCGAAGTCGCCCAGCGCCAGCGCGTCGCGGCGCGCGCCCTCCGAGCGCAACGCGATCAGCATCAGGAAACCGGTGCTCGACTGGGTGACGCGCACGCCCATCTGCCGCACTTCCTCCGGCAAGCGCGGCTCCACGCGCGACAGGCGGTCCTGCACCTGCGCGCGCGCCTGGTCCAGGTCGGTGCCGCTGCGGAAGGTGACGCGGATCTGCGCGGTGCCGTTGGCGCGGCTGGTGGATGTCATGAAAAGGAAGTCGTCCACGCCGTTGAGCTCGTTCTCGATCACCGAGGTCACGCTGCGGTCCAGGGTCTGCGCGTCGGCGCCGACGAAGGTGGCCGAGATGCTCAGCGCGGGCGGCGCCACGTCCGGGTACTGCTCCACCGGCAGCGCGTGCAGGGCGATGCCGCCAAACAGGATCGCGAACAGCGCCACGACCCAGGCCAGCACCGGGCGATAGACGAAGTAGCCGCTCATGGCCCGGGCGCGGCCTTTGCCGCAGCCTGGGCCCGCACTGGCTGCCCCGGCTGCACCTTGTGCCAGCCATCCACCACCACGCGCTCGCCCGGCGTCAGCCCGGACTGCACGATCCAGCGCCCTTCGGCCTGCCCGGCCAGGGTGACCGGCCGCCGTACGGTCACGCCCTCGGCGTTGACGGTCATCACGCTGGCCTCGTCCTCGCCGATGGCAACTGCGCGCTCGGGCAGGCTGATGCCATCGCGCAGCGTGCCCACCGCGAGAATGCCGCGGACGAACTGGCCGGGCAGCAGGCGGCGGTCGCGGTTGTCGAAGCGCGCGCGCAGGGTGCGGCTGCCGGTGGCCGGGTCCACGGCCTTCTCGGTGTAATCGACGACGCCTGGCACCGGATAGTGCGAGCCGTCTTCCAGTATCAGGGTGACGCTGACGTGCTTGCCGTCGTCCAGGACCACGCGGCCGGCGGCGATGTTGCGGTCCATTTCGGCCATCGAGGCATTGGAAGGCTGGAACGTGGCGTAGACCGGGTCGAGCTGGTCGATCTGGGTCAGCAGCGTCGCGCCAGCGGCGCTGACCAGGGCGCCTTCGCTGACCAGGGCACGGCCGGCGCGCCCGGCGATGGGCGCGCGCACGGTGGCGAAGTCCAGTTGCAGCTGCGCGCGATCCACCGCGGCCTGTGCTTCGAGCAGCGCGGCGTCGGCTTGCTGGAAGGACGCCTGCGCCGATTCGTACTCCTGCACGCTGACTGCCTTGCGCTGCACCAGCGTGGACAGCCGCGAACGCAGGCCGGCGGTCTGCCCGCGTGCGGCCCGCGCCGAGGCCAGTGCCGCACGTGCCTGTTGCAGGCGGGCCTGCAGGTCGCGCGTGTCGATCTGGAACAGCGGCGCGCCGGCAGCCACGTCGGTGCCCTCGACATACAGCTGGCGCTCGACGATGCCATCGCTGCGCGCGCGCACCTGTGCCGAACGCACCGCCTCGATCCGGCCCGGCAGTTCGATCAGGTTCGGTACCACGCTGGCGTGAACCTCTTCCACCGCCACCACCGGTGCCGGCATGCCCGCCGCCGCGTCGGAACCATCCCGGCCGCTGCAACCCATCAACGCCGGCAACGCGATGCCACCGCACAGGATCCCTGCCAAGCACTTGGATCGCATCCGCTCGCCTCCGGCTGCTCCTGTCCCCGACGCGGCGGTGTTCGCCGCACCTGCCGCCCGTCCTGCGGCGGCAATCCGCGCAGGCCCGCTTGAGCGGACCTGCGCCAAGCCCCTGTGCCCGCGCAGCCCGCCCTTAGAAATCGACCGGGTCGCGCAACAGCGGGCAGGTCATGCAATGGCCACCGCCGCGGCCCCGACCAAGTTCGGCGCCGACAATCGTGACCACCTCGATGCCTTCCTTGCGCAGCGCGGTGTTGGTGGTGGTGTTGCGGTCGTAGGCCACGACCACGCCCGGCGCCAGCGCCACCAGGTTGTTGCCGCTGTCCCACTGCGAGCGCTCGGCCGCGTAGTGGCCACCGCCGGACTCGACGATGCGCAGCTTCTTCAGGCCCAGGGCCTGCGCCACCACGTCGGTGAAATGGCCCTTGTCGGGCACGATCTCGAACCCCGGCGCCTTGTCGCTGGGGTACAGCGAGAAGGTCTTGATCTGGTCGACGATGCCCGCGTACACGGTGACCACGTCGCGGTCGGCAAAGGTGAACACGGTGTCCAGGTGCATGGCCGCGCGCAGCTTTGGCATCGAGGCGACCACCACGCGCTGGGCGGCATTGTTCTTGAACAGCGACTGCGCCAGCTGCCCGATGGCGGTGCGCGAGGTGCGCTCGCTCATCCCCACCAGGACCACGCCGTTGCCCGGCGGCATCACGTCGCCGCCTTCCAGGGTGGCGTTGCCGTGGTCCACCGTCGGGTCGCCGTACCAGACCGGGAAGCCGGCGTTGGCAAAGTCCGGATGGAAACGGTAGATCGCCGTGGTGAGGATGGTCTCCTCGTGCCGCGCCGGCCAGTACAGCGGATTGAGCGTCACCCCCTGATAGATCCAGCAGGTGGTGTCGCGCGTGTACAGGGTGTTGGGAAGCGGCGGCAGCAGGTAGCCGACCACGTCGGGCGCCTCGCGCACCGCGCGCAAGGTCGGGCTGGCGAAATCGTCGGGCAGGTCGAGCACGCTCAGGCCGCCAATGAGAGTTTCGGCCAGCTCACGCGGGTTCAGGCTGTCGAGGTAGGCACGCACATCGGCCATGAACTCCAGGCCGACCTCGTTGGCGTTGATCTGGTGGTCCAGCACCCAGGTGCGCGCCTCGGGCAAGGCCATGGTTTCGGCCAGCAGGTTGTGCATTTCCAGCACTTCCACGCCGTGGTTGCGCATCTTGGCCATGAAGTCGAAGTGGTCGCGCTTGGCGTTGTCCACCCAGAGGACGTCGTCGAACAGCAGGTCGTCCTTGTTGCGCGGGGTCAGGCGCGCGTGCGCCGCGCCAGGGGAACAGACCATGACCTTCCTGAGAATGCCGACTTCGGAATGCACGCCGTACGGGGTTGCGCTCGACATTGCCGCTCTCCTTGCTGGGAAACTGCGGATGGCGCCGGCGGTACGAAGGGCGGCGGCGCGGATGGCCGCGCGGCGAGGCTCTGGGACGGTGGCCGGCTGAATAGCTGGTACGTCTGGTGAAGCGATGCGGCGCGCATCGCGGCGACAGCGGCAGAGTTGCGTCGATGCCCCCGTGTACGCAACGCGAAGATGATGAGCGGGGAGTAAATGCGCGTCCGTGTCGCGGACGCGTGAATTTTTATTGACTTTCGTGCATTGCTGAGCGGGTTGGCGTGCTGATTGGGGATTCACGCTGGCTTGACACGCAAAGGCGTTATTGCGGGCTGCGGACGCTCGGCGTGTCAGGGGGAGCCGGCCGCCCCGGGGTCGGATCGATTTCCATCACTTTGAGATATGGAGAGTCTGATGAGCACCAAATCCCTTGCAGGCGCGGGCGTCCTTTTCGTGGCGGCGATGACCCTGGCGGGCTGCGCCACCCATAGCACCCCCAGCACGTTCAACCGTTCAGAAGTGGGCCGGGCGCAGAGCGTGGAATGGGGCGTGATCCAGAACGTGCGCGCGGTGACGATCCAGAACGACTCGCGTGGCGTGGCCACCGGTACCGGCGCGGTACTGGGCGGCATTGCCGGCAGCACGATAGGCGGCAGCAGCCGTGCCAATGCCGCGGGCGCGGTCGCCGGCGCGGTGGCTGGCGGCGCGGCGGGCAACGCGATGTCGCGATCGGCACGCGCGGGCGTGGAGATCACCGTGCGGCTGGAGTCCGGGCGCACGATCGCGGTGACGCAGGATGGCAACCCCGCCGACTACCGCGTGGGTGATCGCGTCCAGGTCGCCAGCGATGGCGTGACCACCCGCATCACTCGCTGAGTTTCCCTGACATCCCGCCGAGCATGCAGTTCGTTGCGGTCCGCCGCCGCAACGAACCGCGGCGGCGAGCGCGTCCATGCTGACGGAGAAGCACCATGCGTTCGATCCTGTGCCTGGCGGCCGTGGCCGCCTTCGCCGCGCTGGCCGGTTGTGCCAGTTCCCCTCCTTCGATGAGCAATGCCGAGCGCCTGCAGCTGTACCAGCGCCATGCCGGCGCGCCGGTGCCCTCGTTCCAGCTCAACCGCGTCGTTCGTCGCACCGACTGGACGCCGCTGAGCGACCAGGTGCTGGCGGTATGGAGCAGCCCCAGCCGCGGTCACCTGCTCGAGTTCCGCACGCGCTGTTCGGGTCTGCTGACCGCGCCGTCGATCACCATCACCAACTCCTTCGGGACCGTCAACGCGCGCTTTGACAGCGTCATCGTGCGCAGCCCGAGCGGCGTGTCGCCGGTGGCGCCGGGCTGCCGCATCAGCCGTATCCGCCCGCTGGACGGCAGCAGCCTGCGCGACGAGCAGCGCGAAATGCGCGAGGCGCAATTCAGCGACCGCCCGGCCGGCGTCGAGCCCGAGCCGGAAGGCGACATGCCCGCGGACGGCACTTCGCCTTGAGCGGCATGCACCGGCCCCGGTCATGCGCCGACGGCCCCGGCATCGCGCCGGGGTCGCCGCGGAGCGCGCGGTGAACGGTGGCCGGCTGCTGCAGCGGGTGCTGTCGCGCAGCCTGTTCGATGCGCGCTGGCTGATGGCGCCGTTCTACTTCGGCCTGGCACTGGCTTTGCTGATCCTGCTGTTCGTGTTCGTGCGCGAACTGGTGTGGAGCCTCGCACATCTGCTCGACTTCACTCCGACCACGGCGATCCTGATGGCGCTGGCCCTGATCGATCTGTCGCTGGTGGCCAACCTGCTGCTGATCGTGACCCTGGCCGGCTACGAAAACTTCGTCGCGCGCATCGAATCCGGCGGGGAGCGGCGCCCGGCCTGGATGGGCACGGTGGATTTCAGCGGCATGAAGATGAAGCTGATGGGATCGATCACCGCGATCTCGGCCATCGCCCTGCTGCGCATCTTCATGAAGCTGGAAGAAGGCGCGACCCCCGAGCGCGGCACGCTGGCCTGGATGACCGCCATCCACGGCGCGCTGATGCTCTCGGCGCTGGTGCTGGCGATATCCGACCGCATCGCCGCGCGTACGCCGCTGCCGCCGGTTCGTCCGGAGCCGTGACCCCGCCGTGCTTCCATCGCGCCGCCCCACCCTGCCCTCATCGCCTGTCGAACGGAGAACGTCCGCAATGCGCCAAACCACCGCTCATCGTCGCCGCAGCATCCTGCGTGTCACCGTCCTCGCGCTGGCCTGCGCGTCCACCGCACTGGGACTTGGCGCCTGTGCCAGCAGTGCCGAGCGCGGCGCCGCCGCCACGCCGGAGGCCAGCGTGCGGGTCACGGTGCCGGCCAGTCAGTTGCCCGGCCCGCGCTATGCCTGGGTGCCGATGCCGCACGAATACACCGAGCAGGCCGATCCACGCGTCCTCGATCCGGCCTTCCGTCAGCGCCTGCGCACCGCGCTGGACGCCGCGCTGGCCGCACGCGGGTACCAGCGCGTGGAGCAGGTTGCCGATGCCGACTGGGTGGCCGCCTACCGGGTCGGCGTGCGCGATTCCGAACGCATGGTGCCGGCCACGGAGGCGGCGGGCAGTGGCGCCACGCGCATGAACGCGATCCAGTGCACCAGCAGCGGCTGCTCGCAGCTGGTGGTACCGGGCAACGATGGTTCGCTGGTGCTGGACATGCGCCGGGTGAGCTACGTCGAAGGCGCACTGCAGGTGGAAGCGGTTGATCCGAAGTCGGCACAGGTGCTGTGGAGCGCGACCAACCGCGGCACCGTGCGCCGCAGCGATGGTCGCCAGGCGCGGCTGGATGCGATCGCCGCGCAGACATTGCAGGCATTGCCCGCCGCGCGCTGAGCCGGTGGCCCTCCCTCAGTCCACGCGCCGCGACGCCTCGATCTGCGCGCGCCGCCGCGCGTCCAGTTGTTCGCGCAGCTGTTGCAGCTGCGCCGGCGACCAGTCGCGCGCGCCGGTCACCAGCAGCCAGGCATCGATGTAATGCGAAGGCGCGAACACGTGGCCGTAGCCCATCGGCGCGCTGTCGGCCAGCAGCATGTCCATGGCCAGCTGGAACATGCTCACCAGCGGGTACCAGCGCAGGTCGGGCGATACATCGAAGGCGCGCGGTGGTGCCATCCAGTCCGGGCTGCGCCAGGCGTCATGCGGGTCGAAGAAGGTGATCGCGTCGCTGGCGTATTGCAGGTACACCACCCGCGTCGGGCCCCAGGGCGTGGCCGCCGGCACCGGTGTGCCGTGCTGGTTCATGAAACGCACGAAGCGGCCGTCGCGGAAGGTCGGCAGCCATTGCGGCGAACCCGGATTGCGCCCGGCGGTGAAGCTGCGCCATTGCCGCGCCTCGAACGGCGGCCCGCTCCATAGCGCGCCGTCGATCGGGTCGCCGAGCAGCTCGAACAGGTCCATCGAGCGTTCGGAATTCATTGCGCCCAGGCTCAGCCCATGCACGTACAGGCGCGGCCGCTGCGCCTTCGGCAGGCTGCGCCAGTAGCCATAGACTTCCTGGAACAGGGCGCGTGCGCTTTCCTCGCCGTAGCCCGGCTCGATCATCAACGACAGCGGGCTGGAGAGGTAGGAGTACTGCACGGCGACGCTGGCTACATCGCCGCGCTGCAGGTATTCGAGGCTGTCGATGGCAGCCGGATCGACCCAACCGGTGCCAGTCGGGGTGATGATGACCAGCATCGAGCGCGAGAACCCGCCTTGCTGCTGCAGCTCGCGCAGGGCCAGGCGTGCGCGCGCCGCGGCATCGGGCGCCGCCGGCAGGCCGACATAGACGCGCACCGGCAGCATCGCCGGGCCGCCGTGCGCGGCGATGTCGGCCGCGGTGGGTCCACCGGAAACGAAGTCGCGACCCATCCGGCCCAGGTGCTGCCAGTCCACCAATGAGCCGGGCCCGCCGGTGCGGCCGCGCGCGGTGGGCTGCTCGCGATCCGGCGGGGTCAGCGTATCGGCCTGGCGAAACGAGGCATCGATGCCATGCAGGGCCGCGCGCAGGATCACCCCATTGGCGACCAGGGCGAACAGCACCACCGCGGCGACCACGCCGATCACATTGGCAACCCGCGGCGGCAGCACGCGCTGCGCGCGCCGGTCCACCAGCGCCGCGACCCAGGCGAACAGGCGGCCCAGCAACAGCAGGCCCAGCATCGTCAGCACCGCCACCAGCAGCAGCCGCAGCGAGTAGGCTTCGTCGATGGGCGGCATCTGCATCACCGCGCGCACGCTGTTCTGCCAGCTGCGGGCCAGCCACACGGTGGCGATCCAGCCCACGCCGCACAGCGCCAGCAGCACAGTGGGCCAATGCCGCAGGCGCGGATGGCGCAACAGCTGCGGCAGCTGCAGATAGGTCCACAGCCATTGCAGCAACGCGCCGAGGGCGTAGCCCACCGCCAGGCAGAACCCCGACAGGAGGCCCTGGGCAACCGAGCCGCGCGGTATCAGCCCCGGCGACAGCGAGCAGATGAAGAACAGCGTGCCGAACAACATGCCGGCGATGCCGGGACGGCGGCCGAGACGCAGGCGCGCATCCCGCGCCAGCCGCCGCAGCCTGTTCCGGGGCGTCACTGTGTCGGCAATCGCCGGCTCGGTCATATCCGCACCCTTCCGCTGATCAAGGCCCACAGAGCCGCCAGCGCCGCCACGCACAGCGCGAGGCAGACGGCCCACTCATAACGATTCAGCGGCGCACTGCCGCGCTCCTTGCGCGACACGAAAAACAGCAGCGAACCTGGGGCATACAGCAGCGCCGACAACAGCAGATAGCGGCTGCCACCGGCCAGCAGCATCGCCGCGGCGTATACCGTGGCAATCATCGCGATCACGCCCATGCGCCGGCGCGCGCCCGCGGCGTGCTCGAAGGTTTCGCCACTTCCGGCGAGCTTGAGCTGATAAGCGGCCACCAGCAGGTACGGCACCAGGGTCATCGCGCTGGTCATCTTCAAGGCCAGGGTGAAGGCGTACTCGGCAAACCAGGTGACCAGCAGGAACAGCTGGATCACCGCATTGGTCAGCCACAGCGCCGCGGCCGGCACGCCTGCGGCGTTCTCCCGCGCCAGGGCGCGCGGCATGGCGTCGTTGAGCGCGGCCGAGTGCAGCACTTCGGCGGCCAGCAGCGACCACGACAGATAGTTGCCCAACACCGAGATCAGCAGGCCCACGCTGACAAACACCCTGCCCCATGGGCCGACCACCGCTTCCATTACCCCCGCCATCGACGGGTTGCGCAGCGCGGCCAGCTCCGGCCGCAGCAGGATGCCGTACGACAGCACCGTCACCAGTACCAGCAGGCACAGCACGCCGAGAAAGCCCAGTACCGTGGCCCAGCCGACGTCACTGCGACGGCGCGCAAAGCGCGAATAGACGCTGGCGCCCTCGATGCCGACAAACACGAACACCGTGACCAGCAGCGTGCCGCGCACCTGGGTCCAGAGCGTGCCGGCACCGGGCGGCTCACCGCCCCAACCGTTCCAGGTGAAGACATCGCGCTGCGCGCCCATTGCGACCACGAACAGGAACACCGCGATCGGCACCAGCTTGGCGACGGTGGCAATGGTGTTGAGCAGCGCCGCCTGCTTGATCCCGCGCAGGATCAGGAAGTGGAAGCCCCACAGCAACAGCGACGCCGAGACAATCGCGGTAGCCGTGGCGCCATCGCCAAACGCCGGAAAGAACTGGCCGAGTGTGGCCTTGATCAGGATCAGGCAGGCGACGTCGGCCAGGCAGCAGCCGATCCAGTAACCCATTGCCGACAGCACGCCGGCATAGTCGCCAAAGCCGGCCTGGGCATAGGCATAGATGCCGGCGTCCAGCGCCGGCTTGCGCTGCGACAGCGACTGGAACACCAAGGCCAGGCACAGCATGCCGGTGCCGGCGATCAGCCAGGCCACCAGCGCGCCATACACGCCGCTGGTGCGGCCGAAGGCGGCCGGCAGCGCGAAGATGCCCGAACCGATCATCGAGCCGATCACCAGCGCGGTCAGCTCGAACAGCGACAGCTGCCGGTTCGGTGCAAGCGAGCTCATCGGCCCGGGCTTCCCCTCTTGCGTGTCGCCGCGGCTGGTTGCCGGCGGCTCAGATTTCGATGTAGCCGGTCGCGATCCAGTAGATGCCGACCACCAGCCCGATCACCGCCAGCCCCAGTATCACCGCGTCGGAAGCCTTGTTGAAGATGCGTGCGTTCTGCTCGCGCCGGGCCCAGAAGTACAGCAGGCTGCCCGGCGCATACAGCACCGCCGAGAGCACGATGAACTTGACCCCGCCGGCGTACAGCAGGAACACGGTGTAGATCGTGGCCAGTACCGCCAGGACCAGGTCGCGACTGCGGTCGCCGCCCGCGGCAGCGTAGCCCTCGCCGCGGCGGGTGATCTGCACGCCATAGGCGGCCACCAGCAGGAACGGGATCAGCGACATCGCGCTGGTCAGGTTGAGCATCAGCGAGAATGCGTCGCGTGACCAGTAGGTGGTGATGACGATCAGCTGGATGACGATGTTGGTCGCCCACAGCGCGGCCGAGGGCACACCGTTGGCATTCTCGCGCGCGAACAGCCTGGGCATGTCGCCGCTGCGTGCCGCCGCCGACAGCACTTCGGCGCAGATCAACGACCAGGCCAGATACGCGCCCAGCACCGAGATCATCAGGCCGACACTGACGAACACCGCCCCCCAGTGCCCGACCACGGCCTCCAGTACCGCGGCCATCGATGGCTGGCGCAAGCCGGCGATATCCGCGCGCGGCAGGATCGCATAGGGCAGCAGCGTAACCAGCACCATCAGCGTGGTGACCAGCAGAAAGCCGCTGATGGTCGCCACGCCGACATCGCGGCGCTCGCGCGCATAGCGTGAGTAGACGCTCGCGCCTTCGATGCCGAGGAACACGAACACCGTCACCAGCATGGTCGCCTTGACCTGCTCGAAGACCCCGTTGGTCAGGTCGCCGCCATAGAAGTTGAAGCGGAACAGGTCCATCTTGAAGGCAAAGGCGACGATGACCAGGAACACCAGGATCGGAATGACCTTGGCGATGGTCACGATCTTGTTGATCGCCGCGGCCTGCTGCACGCCGCGCAGGATCATGAAGTGGAACGACCAGATGCCCAACGAAGCCACCGCAATGGCCACGACCGTGTTGCCATCGCCGAATATCGGGAAGAATGCACCCAGCGTGGACTTGATCAACACCCAGTACGACACATTGCCGATGCAGCTGCCGATCCAGTAGCCGAAGGCCGAGAGGAAGCCGGGGTAGTCGCCGAACCCCTCCTTGGCATAGGCGAACACGCCTGCGTCCAGCTGCGGCTTGCGCTCGGCCAGGAACTGGAACACCCGCGCCAGCATGTACATGCCGGTGCCGGCCACCAGCCAGGCGATCACCGCGCCGAAGGGGCCGGTGGCATTGGCGAAGGTTCGAGGCAGCGAGAAGATTCCCGCTCCGATCATGCCGCCGACGACCATGGCCGTCAGCTGGGTACGCGACATCGCTTGCACGTTCGACGACATGGCCGGTGCTCCCTGCGTGACGGACGCGTCAGCATGGGGTGCAGGGCTGTCACGGCCGCGTGACGGTTTGGTGGCTATGCCGTCGGCGTTCCCCGCGGCGCGAATTCAGCCTGGCGCCGCGTCGCGATCAGGTGGCCGCGGCGCCAGCAGTGCGCGCCGGCGCGCGCCGGAGCACGCAGCGGAACAAGGGGCCGGTCATCAGGGTGGACAGCACCGCCAACGTCGTGAGCACGGCGAAGGCGAATTCGGAGATCAGCCCGGCATCACGCAGGATGGTCGCGGCGACGATCTCCATCAGCCCCTTGCACTGCAGCAGCGTGCCGATGGCCAGCGCGTCGCGGCGGCTGGCGCCGGGCTGCGGCGGGTACAGCAGCACTGCCGCCAGCTTGGCCAGCACCGATACCAGCAGCACCACCCCGGCAATCTGCAGCGTGGTCCAGGTCAAGGCATCGCCCTGCACCTTCAAACCGCTGTGTCCGAAGAACAGCGGCGCCATCACCATCAGCGCGAAGCGGCCCACGCGCTCGACCGGCACGCGCCGCAGCCAGGCGGCCGGCAACGCGGTGCCGGCAAAGTACGCGCCGAGCAGTTCGTGCAGACCCCACTGCGTGCTGGCCCAGGCGCCCGCCGCCAGATAGGCCGGCAGCAACAGCAGCAACAGCGCCGGGTGCGGCGTCCAGCGTCCGAGCAGGCGGCCCAGTGCCAGCATCACGACCGGCACGCACAGTGCCCAGGCTTGCGAGCTGGAGAAAGCGAAACCGCTGCCGCCTTGCTGCGCCAGCAGCAACAGGATCGCCAGGCCGATCCACAGCACCGCGTCGTCAATCACCGCGATGCGCACCGCGATGCGCCCATAAGGCCGCTGCGCCGGCGACAGTTCACGCACGATGCCGATCAACACCGGCAGCGCACTGACCGCCACGCACAGGCCCACGGCCAGCGCACCGAGCAGCGGGTCGCCATGGGGCGCCTGCCACTGCGGCATGCCGGCCAGTCCGTAATAAGCCAGCAGCGCGCCGGCGACGAATGGCAGCAGCATCGCCATGCCGGCGCTGGCGAACACTCGCCGGCTGGAAGGTCCACGCTCGGCGCCAGTGCCCTCGGCACTCATCGAATGCCGCGTTTCCATGCCCGCGGCAAAGGTCAGCAACAGCACCCCCAGCCAGCCGAAGTTCTGGCCGCTGGCCGACGGCACCCCCCACGCCGCCGGCAAGCCGCCGGCCGCGGCGATGGCCAGGCCGATCGCGATCGGGACGATGGCAAACGGAAACACCCGCCCGGACAGGCGCCACACGGCCCAGGCCAGGCCAATGAAGATCGCGGCATCCAGCAGCAGGGCGGTCAAGGCGTGCATCGCATCCGGGCGTCACTCAGGTCAGCCCCGGATCGTAGGCATCCCCGCCGGGCTTGCCAAGCACGGCGGCCATTGCCGCAGCGCGGCTGGACTTCGCCGCGGGTAGCCGCTAAACAGCGAGCTCCAGGGCAGCGCACTGAATCATCCGCTCCCCCGCTCGGGTGGCGCAGCGCTGCCGCCCGCTCGTCATTCCCCACCCGAGGTGCCCGGATGCCGCGTTCCACCCCTTTCTACGCTCTCCTGCTCGGCGCCACGCTGATCCCGCCCGCTGCTGCTGCGCCCGCCGCTGGCACTGGCGCGGCGGTGCAGGTGTACACCTCCGCCGCCGGCACCGAGCTGCGCCTGACGCGTGGACAGGACCTTCGGCTGCAGCCCGGCCATGCCCTGACCGAGGTGGAGAATTCGGTCTTCGTTGACCCGGCCCGGCAGTTCCAGAGCGTGCTCGGTATCGGCGGCGCGATCACTGACGCCAGCGCGGAAGTGTTCGCCAAACTGCCGCAGGACAAGCAGGCCGAGTTCCTCAAGGCCTACTACGACCCGCAGCAAGGCATCGGCTACACGCTCGCGCGCACCACCATCCACAGTTCGGACTTCAGCTCGGCCAGCTATACCTACATCAAGGAAGGCGACAAGGCGCTGAAGACCTTCAGCATCGAGCACGACCGCCAATACCGCATTCCGCTGCTCAAGCGTGCCATGGCCGCTGCCGGGGGCGAGCTGACCACGCTGGCCAGCCCATGGAGCGCGCCGGCCTTCATGAAGACCAACAAGAGCATGCTGCGCGGCGGCTCGCTGCTGCCCGAATATGCCGATGCGTGGGCCAACTATTTCACCCGCTTCATCGGCGCCTACGAGGCCGAGGGCATCCCGATCTGGGGCGTGAGCCTGCAGAACGAGCCGATGGCCGTGCAGAAGTGGGAGTCGATGCTCTACACCGCCGAGCAGGAACGCGACTTCCTCAAGAACCACCTTGGCCCGGTAATGGCCAAGGCCGGCTACGGCGACAAGAAGATCGTGGTGTGGGACCACAACCGCGACATGATGCCGTTCCGCGCGCAGGTGATCTTCGGCGATCCGGAAGCGGCCAGGTATGCGTGGGGCATGGGCTTCCACTGGTACGAAACCTGGGCCGGCTTTGATCCGATGTTCGACAACGTCGGCGTGGTCCACGCGGCCTATCCGCAGAAGCCCATCCTGCTGACCGAGGCCTCGGTGGAGAAGTACGACCCGTCGCGACTGCAGGACTGGGCCAACGGCGAGCGCTATGGCCGCAACATGATCAACGACTTCAACAACGGCGTGGTTGCCTGGATCGACTGGAACGTGCTGCTGGACGAAAAAGGCGGCCCCAACCATGTCGGCAACTGGTGCTTCGCGCCGCTGCACGCCGACACCCGCAGCGGCGAGCTGATCTATACGCCGAGCTATTACTACATCGGCCATTTCTCGCGTTTCGTGCGCCCGCAGGCCAGACGCGTCAGTGTCGCCAGCAGCCGCAGCAACCTGCTCGCCACCGGCTTCGTCAACGCGGACGGACGCCTGGCAACGATCGTGATGAACCCGACGGACAAGGCCATTACCTACAACTTCTACGTCGGCACGGAGTCGGCGCAGGTGCAGATTCCGGCGCGTGCGATACAGACGCTGGTGCAGTGAGCAGCGATGTCCGGCGGCGTTAAAAAAAACTTGCGCCCCTGTGAACCCGCGGATATGATTTCGGTCCTCAGCGACGTGGGGCCATAGCTCAGCTGGGAGAGCGCTTGCATGGCATGCAAGAGGTCGCCGGTTCGATCCCGGCTGGCTCCACCACTTCGGACAGTTCGGACACGAACAGGCCCGTCCGGAATGATCGCAGGCAGTAATGCGTCCCCATCGTCTAGAGGCCTAGGACATTACCCTTTCACGGTAGCGACCGGGGTTCGAATCCCCGTGGGGACGCCACCTTTCAACTCCGCGAGGAGTGAAGCCAAAGAGCCCTGACTTGTCAGGGCTCTTTGCGTTTGGGGGCTGTGGTTCGCCCGTGTACTGAACATCCTCGGTCTTTTCGACGAGAACGCGACTGCGGAGGTCCGCTATGGTGCTTCCGCAGTCCCCGGCCAGCTCCTCTCACCGCCTTTGAACGGGTGACGGGTCCGCGGTTTTTTATTGTCCGCTCAGGGCCCCTCTTCCCAAGTGCCAGGCAGGCCGCTATGATAGGCGGCTCGCAGCGTCGTGGGGCCATAGCTCAGCTGGGAGAGCGCTTGCATGGCATGCAAGAGGTCGCCGGTTCGATCCCGGCTGGCTCCACCAACTTCGGACAACAGGCCTGTCCGGATGGCAAACAGTCAATGCGTCCCCATCGTCTAGAGGCCTAGGACATTACCCTTTCACGGTAGCGACCGGGGTTCGAATCCCCGTGGGGACGCCAAATAAAACAAGCACTTAGGGCTGCCGAAAGGTGGCCCTAAGTGTTTTGGGGAGTTTTTGGGGAATTACAGCGTCGCCGCGCGGGACTTCAGCACCTGCGGCACTGTGTGTGCAGGATGATGCCGAGGCGGTCACGCTCATAGAGCCGGGGCGCTATTCTTCCTACATGGGCTGAGCAATCTTAAGTCCCGCTCACTTGCGCCAAGAACGCATCTCAATAGAGAAGCGGTCACGAGGCGATACCGAAAAGGAAGTCAAACATGTCATCCGCTAACAGTGGGGTTCGCCTCGTCAATCATTTGAGGGCGTCGATCAGCCATGGCAGGGGTTGGTCCGCGCTGGCCGAGGCACGGAAGGCAGCATCCATCGGTCAATACCGGTCCCTTGTCACAACGGCGTATCGCGTGCCGGGCAAGCACAGGTATCCGTTGCTCCCCGTCTTTAGCCGCGATCTGCCGATCCTGCTGTCGCACGAGCCGCCCGATGCCCTCGACCTACGCCACGAGCTCGAATGGGTGTCCCTGATCATCGAGCGGAATGCCGCACAGCTGCGAACCTTTGTGCAAGAGAAGGCATCAGCGCAGGCCTTGATTCTTGAGGGTGATGACAAGGGCGCGCTCGAGCTGATTGAGCGAATTGAGCGGACCCTTGGATTCTCCGCTTGGGGCGTGAAAGCCAAAGTCGCCCTTCTTCAGCTCGTCAATGGTCAAGATGCTCAGAAGGACTATACGAGCCAGATTCTGTCCGGCAATCCAGGCCTGCTCCGGGCCATTGCACATCTTTCGAGCCAGCGAAACGAAGATGCTGTAAGCATGGCGGGCTTCCGACATCGAGCCATGGACACTATCGACGGCTGGGATGTACCGCTTCCATGGAAGGCCTACTTACGGTACGCGTTATTAGGGATCGTGCCGACGGGCGAAACAAACATTGCTGACCTATTGGTGACTGCCAGCACGGGCTCGTGCATCGATCTGTTCGAAGCTGCATCCGACATGATCGAAACGCAGCCAAATGCTGTAACTCGCGCGAATCAGCGCGCGGTTGTTCGCATTCACGCGGTAGCTGCATGCGATTCGCTTGACGCGATGGATGGCCTGAAACTGGTTCTCTCTAGTGCTTCCTCCGGCGCTCCCAGTTCTGACCCGCAGAATCTGCGCGAAAAGTGCATTAGTCAGCTGTCATCCGTCCTCCATCGTGTCGGTGATTCTTCGGAAGGATATGCGGCTCTGGAGAAAACGTGCCGTAACTTTTCCTTCCTGACTGTGCTTCGATGCACTGAAGCAATTGCTCGTGCAATAACGGCGCGCGATGTGCTGAGGGTGAGCGAGATCAGGTCAATTGCTGGGCGACTGAGTTCGTCTCAGCCCGCCGCATTGGGTTTGTTCTCGGACGAAGCGCTGCTTAGGGAACTCGAACGCGCTTTCGACGTGGGTGATGAAGCGGCCGTACAACTTGCATGTGAGCGACTTGCTCGCGGCGATATCCTCGATCGAGTAGCCGCAACGAAGTATCGGTTCGCCTGGGAAATGGCCAACGGTAGGTGGGAAGCCGCGATCGAGTTGGCGGTCGACTGTATTGTTGAGATCCCAGGCGCAAGCAGCGAGTTTCCACTGGCGGATGTGCTGCGCGATAAAACCTGGTTGGAGCTCAAGAAGGTGCGTCAGAAGGCCCACCTGGCATTGGCGATGTCCTACGCCAGTGCCGACTTCCTTCCGGGCCATGAGGCGCAACGATTCAGCCGTAATCTCCAGCAAATTGCGCTTCAGCAGCTCAGAGAGCTTGGCTGTGCTAGGTTTTCTGAAATGGTTGAGGGGGCGCGTTATAGCTTGGTGACAAGGCGCTTCCTCAGCGATGTCTGCACGCAACAGGTAATGGAAGTAAACGTGAATCTTTCGAGCTCGAGGGATCTTTCGATGGAGCGCATGAAGATCTGCCAAGCCCTTGTGACGATCGACGCTGAAAGGTCCTCCCGATATCTGGAGGAGATCCGGCAGATCACTTACGCGAACGAGTTGGAAGAGGGGATTCGAAACTTCGACAGCAGTCGTTTGTTCGTGAATCAGGAGGGGCTCGTCGAATGGGCGCAAAAGAATCTTGAAGAAGATTTTTCGCGCTATAGATCGCTTCGGAATACCTCATTGCCGGACCTCGCCGAGATTAAGACGGCCATCCTTTCGATGCATACGGATCGAGATGCCGCGGTACCGCAGGCACTTCTCGAGCAGCCGAAGACAGAGGCCGATAGACTTCTGATCGATCTAGCGCAGCGACTTCTCAGGGAGTTCTTGCACGGAACGCAGTTCGGACTCAACTCTTACCTCAGCCTCAGAATTAGACACGGCAGCCTTGCCGGTCATCTTCGCGGGCCATTAGAAGAAGCTGGCGCGATAGCCCTGCGGGAGTCTGCGCCAGGTGCATATCAGAGGATCTCGCGCTGGGACAGCCTGCTGGAAGGCCTGGGCAATGGCGTGAAGGAGGCATTCCACAGCGCCTTCTCCAGGTTTTCTGATAGGTTCGACGTAGAGGTGACTTACCTAGTAGATGAGCTGCTTCAGATCAGGTCCGACTCGAAACCAAATGGTTCGTTCGACCTTAGCGTAAATGCCTTTTTGATGAATTTGCTCAAAGGGAGCGTCGACGACACAACAGATGTGCAAGACTTTGCCAAAGTCTGCATTGCCCATTTTAAAGCTTCGCTTGATCCTGATCTGGTCCGGGTGCGGCTGTACATCTCGCGAACATTCAAAGCGACCGTCGACAAGGATTTCGACGAATTGCTTAAGGCAATCGATGCTCTGGACAGTGGGGGAGCGTTGTCTCCAGTGGCCGATGCGGTTAAGCGTGCAAGGACCAGCCTCAGCTTCGCGGCCGATCGTGTAAGCGACTGGTTCCAGTCCCTCGACCGGGGAGATCACGAGCGTCGATACTCGATCGAACAGATCATTCGAATGGGCGAGCGATTGACGACCAACACGCGCCCGGCGTTCCTGCCAGTAGTAACGATTGATGCGGAAGGCGACATTCCTGACTTCACACCGCACTCAGGAGCGTTTCTCGTC
This sequence comes from Stenotrophomonas sp., assembly GCA_035629025.1. Lineage (GTDB taxonomy): Bacteria > Pseudomonadota > Gammaproteobacteria > Xanthomonadales > Xanthomonadaceae > Stenotrophomonas_A. Next base: position 89,930 of record DASPIU010000020.1, on the reverse strand, counting down.
GCGGATGCACTTTTCATCGTCTTCGACAACGCCTATCTTCATTCAGGTATCGAAGGGAGGATCGCGATAACCGTAAAGGTTACCCTGACGAGTGAGAAGCTTGTTTTTGATGTCCTAAATGAAGCCGCTCACGGGTGCGACTCCGAAGAGTCGAGGGCGAGACTGGAAGAGATTCGAGCCAAGATGCAGTCCGGCGAGTACAGCAAGATGGCGTTCGGTGAGGGTGGAACAGGACTGTTCAAGTTGATGAGATTGACCGAGAAGTCGGCAAGCGAACCCGAGGAGAGCCTGACGTTCGGATTCGAAGCTGAGGGGTTCAGAGTCAAATTCCAGATTCCCATCAGGGAAGCCATCGTCGAGGACGAAGAGAATGAAAATTCTGATTGTTGAGGATGACGAGTTTAAACTCCAGAACGTCGCGAACCTGGTTAGCGAACGGGTCTCCTCGGCGCGAATCGTTACCGCACGTTCTATTGTGAGCTCCCTCAAGACTATCGAAGAAAACGCAGATCTCAATCTGGTAATTCTCGATATGTCGCTTCCAACCTATGACGTAAGCCCGAGTGAGTCTGGTGGTCGTCCTCAGGGCTTTGGGGGGCTAACCGTCGTTCGCCATTTGGACGGCCTGGACCTGCATGTCCCGGTTATCGTAATCACTCAGTTTCTAAGTTTTGGTGAAGGAAACGACGCTTTGGAGTTGGAGGACGTAAAGTCGATGCTCGAACAGGACCATGGGGCCCAGTTTGTAGGCCTTGTTCAATACAGCGGCGGATCGGATGGCTGGAAGGATCACCTTTCTCGGTTACTCGAAGGACTTTCGCGATGAGGACACTGAACGTTCTTGTCGTGGAGGATAGTCCGTCGAAGCGTGAGAAGATCGTTGGCGCCATCCTCGATGCCGGAGAGCACTCTTTGGCATTCGCCGCGAGTGTGATTGAGGCAAAGAAGCTACTCACAGGCAAATTGTTCGACATCCTCGTTCTTGATCTTGCGCTGCCGAACTATCCAGATGAAAAGCAATTCGAGGATGCCGGTGCGAATCTGCTGAGGGAACTTCAGGACTACGATCTCTATACGAAGCCACACTACGTCATCGGCGTAACCGGATACGCCGATTTGTCGTCGCGGTACGAAGAGGATTTCGCGAAGAGGTTCTGGCAGCTCATATATGCAGACGCTGCCAGCTCCGAATGGCTCGACAAGATTTCCGCCTTCGTTCGCCATATCCAACTACTATCGCTGCAAGCGAGTGAATCGAGTGTTGTCGATGTCGCGGTGATGACAGCTCTCGCTGATGAGCGAGATGCGATTCTACAACTCCCTTACGGATGGTCGGAGCCAATCGAACTCGATTCGAGCACCTACTACCACCTTGGCATTCTTGATCTGCAGGGGAAGAAGTTGTCAGTCGCCGTAGTCTGCGCTCTACGGATGGGGCCTGTCCCGGCTGCGGTGCTGGCGTCCAAGATTGTATCGAAGCTGAGGCCCAAGGTCTTTGGCATGACTGGGATATGCGCCGGCGTTAAGGGCGAGGCGAATCTTGGCGACATCATAGTTGCGACTGAGACGTTTGCTTGGGAGGCGGGGAAGCTGGTTGGTAAGTCTGAGGATGCATTCCTTCCGGAGCTCAATTCGGTAGGTGCATCGGAAACTGTTCTTTCTAAGATGCAACTGATCCAGAATGATCGAGAATGGCTAGACCTGCTGAAGCGCTCGTTTGCTGGGAAAGCATCGCAAGCAAGCCTAAGCATACGTCTGGGCCCCATGGCCACAGGTTCGCCAGTTGTGTCAGATTCCGAGATTGTCTCCAGGATTGTAGGGGTGAACAGGAAAACGATAGCGATCGAGATGGAGGCTTACGCCGCACTCTACGCGGCGCGTTCCTGGTCGCGTCACCCTCCTTTGCTCTTCTGCTTTAAATCTGTTTCCGACTTTGCAACAGAAGAGAAGGATGACAGCGTGCGCGCGTACGCTTCCTACACTAGCGCGCAAGCGTTGGGTCGCCTTCTCGTAAAGTTTGGCGGGGACTTGGTCTAGGCGCGGCAGAGATGCACATAAACATGGTTTCTTGAATGCACCCATACGAGGAACGTTGCGGTGTCACTAACCCCGTAGGCCACCCCCTTAGGAAGAACCCGCGTTTGCCATTTCCGTGATCGCGGGCGCAGAATTGAGGCGGGTCAATGGAATGAAGGAATAGGGGATGGCCACTGACAAGCTGCCGTATGTCATGTCGTACGGCGTATTACAAAGGTCCTTGAGAAGATTAAGGCTGCTGCGACTCCAGATCGGTTACACAAGACTTCCTTGCGACGAAGCTCGGAATGAAGGGCGGAAACGCCAAATCCGTCATACCATTTCTGAAGCGCATCGGATTTCTTGGCACGGACGGCGCTCCTACCGAGCGCTATAAACGATTTCGGAATCCAGCAGCGTCAGGCATAGTTGCAGCAGAGGCGTTGCGCCAAGGCTACAAGCCACTATTCGAGCGGAATGAGAGCGGCCAATATTAGAAGGACGCCGAGGTCAAAGGACTCATTTTGGAGGCTACCGGCGTCGTGGACCTTCCGGGATGCAAACTTTCGGCCCTTGCGTAGTGTCGATTTCGTGAGAAGCTATCCCCGACCTCCATGTCGCGGAAGGGCTACTTTGGGTGTCGACGGCCGCCCGACCAGGTGGGCTCAAGGATGCTGATGCCCTTGTCGATCCTCATGCCAAGCCCCCCAGCGGACAGCCCCACGTCAAGCGCGCGAACGGGTCTCCTCGGGCAGACCCGCCCCGCGTGACTCGCCTTATCGCGATATCGACGAGCAGGCCATTGGATTAATCCCATAGCCTCCCTACCGGCCGGCGGCCTTTCATGGCCTGCTTTTTACGCTGGCCGGATCATGAGTGCGAACCGCCTCCATCGCGTGCAAGCCGCCCACGGCAAAACCGGGCCGCTTGGCCGTGCGCGTCGCGTGGCTGGAGCCGCACCGCGGCGCCGCGACACCATCACACTGCGGGCCTGAACCATGGGAACGTCCGCCCATGCTGGGTCACGCTGGTGGCAAGGGCTGGGCTGCCTGGCCTGGACGCTATTTGCCAGCGGCTGCCTGCTGTCGGATGAGAGCCGGCAACGCGACCGACCCGTCCCCGGAGGACTGACGGCGCCACGCCTCAAGCCGGGTGCGCAGCCGCCCCGGTTGAGCGAGTCACCCCCGACTTCATCAACCAGCACTCGCATGGCAGGCGGCGCTGCACCCCACCGCTCGCGGCCAGCGCAAGGCCAGCCAGATGCCGCGCGGGGCCATTCGGCGGCGGGGCGCGCCACGCGCAATCCGGCAACGTCCCGCGAACTGGCCGCTGTGCCCGCGGCTGCGCTCAACACGGTAGCCACGGACGAGCCGCTGTCCGCGCTCCATGCAGGCGACAGCGCCGCCTGGTCCTCATCCACTTCACCCGAAACGAAGGTCGCTGCCGCGCCTGTTTTCGATCCGGCGGGCGTGGTTCCGGCGTCGGCGCATGCAACTTCCGCCCCGCCCTTCCCGGTACACGACACCGCCCTCGGCGAGCCGCGCGCCCGATCCGGCAGAGAACTTCCCATGCTCCGAAACTCGCCTGTCGCTTCAGCGGCGCCATCGCTGTCGTCGATGCCCTTGCGTCATTGGCTATTCCTCGGCGTGTGCGTGTTGCTCGCGCTGCTCCTGCTCATGTGGCTGCGACGCAGGCGGCGCCGCGTCCGTCGCAACACGTTGCAGGTATGGCAGCCGGGGAAGACGCAGCGTGCTGCTGCCGATCCGGCCGCGGAACCCGCGTTGACTCCACCACCATGGCTGGTGAATGCGACCCGCGAGGCAACAGCCGCGCCCGTCGAAAACAACAGCGCTGCTTCGGCGCGGCCGTTGCCGGCCGAAACGGATGTGCCCCAGCCGGTCGATCCAGCGTCTGCTCCGGGAGCGTCCGCTTCCATCCAGAGTGACCCGGCCATCACCGCCGAGTCAGCGCCCGCGCAGAATCCGCCGACAGACCCCGCAGCCAGCGCATCCACGCCTGCGGTGGCCGCCCTCGCCGCCGGCTTCGTCACCCATGTAGCTTCGCTGCGCGGCACGGCGCTGGGCCCGCAACCCGTGCCGCGGGTCAGCGTGCATGTCGGCGCCGATCCAGGCGTCCACGGCACAGCAAGACCGGCCATGGTCACGGCGGCCGCCGCGCCAGCCGAGGCCATCCCGCCGTCCGCAACCCGCGTGGCGCTGGAAGCCACCATGATCACGCGCGCCATGGAAGACGCTGTGTCGGTCGGCGCGCAGCCGCGCCCTGCGCTCGAAGCGAGTTTTGTCGAAGCGCGGCGCCTGGCTGCGCAGGATCGTCCGCGTGAAGCACTGGAACTGCTGCGGCCACTGCTCGACGCGCAGGCACCGGCGACCGCCTGGGCGATGGCGGGCTGGTGCGCGTGGAAACTCGCCCAGGGCGACGACAACCCACTGCCGGCCGCAGTCGAAGCCGCACACGCTTTCACCCAGGCACTGGCGGCCGACCCGTCCCGACGTACCACGCTCTCGCGCATGATCGGGCGCTGTCATCTGCGCCAGGCCGAGGCCGATGTTCCCGCCCGCCGCAAGCCGCATCTGGCGGCCGCCGTGCAGGCTTACGCGCAGGGCTTTGGCGATGCGGCCCGCGCCAGTGGTTCGGCCTTGCTGGAGTGGGCGAACGCGCTGGCGGTGCTGGCGACCCAGAGCATGGCCGCCGAGCGGGCCAGTTGGCTCGCGCAACTGGATGCCGTGCTGGCGCGTGGCCCGCGCCATGCCGATGCGGCGCCAGTGTGGTGCCGGCTCTACGCGCAAGCGGCCTGGTTGCACGCGGCGCAGGCGCCGACACTGGCCACGCGCACGCGCCTGCATGCCGAAGCTGTCGCGCATCTGCAGCGCGGGCATGAGCAGTTGGGCGAAGCCTACGCGCGCGACCAGTGGCTGGCCGAGAGCATCGAGGCCGAGCGCCGCTATCTGGCCACGCAATCCGTGGCCGCCCGCGTGGCCGGCCATGCCGCACTGGCCGCGCGCGCGCGCGAACCGCTTGCCGAGGCCAGCAGCGCGGCGCCCTGGCTGGCGTGGGTGCATGTACTGGCCGATGGCGCGCGGCTGCTGCAAGGGCCCGCCGCCCGCCAGCGCCTGGCGGAAGCCGAGGCGGTGTTCGTGCGGCTGGAACAGACGCCGGCCGCTGCGGACGAACGCCAGGGCATCGCGTTTGCCCGTGCCCACTATCTGCGCATGCGTGCCGCGCATGAGCGCGGCGGTGCCCGCCAGCGCTTGCTCGACGATGCCTCGCAAGTGCTGGCGGCGCTGCGTGACAGCGAGTTCGCGGCGCCTGCCGGCGTAGCCCTGGAACAGGCGGAGCTTGCGCTGATGCGCGCGTCCACCGAAACGCCAGCCGCGGCGCAGGCGCATTACAGCGAAGCGGTGGCCCATGCCAGCGTGGCCGCAGATGCGGCGCCCACTCGCGTACCGGCGTTCCGCACCCTGCTCACCGCCCTGCTCTGCTGGCAGCGGCTGCAGCCCGAACCGGCGCGTTTGACCCAGATCGGCCTGGTTGCGCAGTGGCTGGCCGACGCCGACATCCCACCTTCGGCCGAAACCCTGCGACTGCGTGCCGCGGCCGCGCTGGTTCGCGACGACATGGTCGATGCCGCGCGCCTGAGCGCCGCGGCCTGGGAAGCCGGCGCCGAACCGCGCGATGTCCTGCCGGCGTGGCGGCAGGCCGATGCCGCATGGACCCGCGGCCTTGCCGACAGCGACCGCGCTGCCTGGGAGCAACAGCACCGGCAACTTCGCCTGGCCAGCGGCACCCGCTGACCTCTCACTCATTACCAGGAGAACACGATGGACACGCAAAATTCCGCGCAGAAAGACGCCACCGAGCGCCGCCTGACCCCGATCCGCTACGGCATCAGCACACTGTTGCCGCAAGACAACGCGGTGACGCGCTCGTTGATGCGCTATGGCGAATGGATGGAGCAGGAGCTGGATCTGCTCGGCAGCTTCCTGCAGAGCGGCGAGACGGTGCTGGAATTCGGCGCCGAGTTCGCCGCGCACACGCTGTGGCTGGCCAGCGCGGTGGGCGAAAGCGGCAGCGTGCACGTGGTCGAGCCGCATCGCCTCAACCTGCAGCGCGCCTGCGCCAATCTTGCCCTCAATGGTGTGCTCAACACCTACACGCATACCGCGTGGCTGGGCGGGAACGCCGGCAGCGTCGAACTGCTGCCGCCGGGCGCCGAGCCGCAGCGGGTGCGCAGCATCAGTGTCGACAGCCTCGGGCTGGAAGCCCTGCACCTGCTGAAGATCAATATTCCCGGCACGCTGTCGTCGGTGCTGGCAGGCGCCGACGAAACGCTGCGGCAGCATCGCCCGGTGCTGTACCTGCGCCTGGGCCCGGCGGTGGAACAGGCCATCCAGGACGTGCGTACCCTGAAGGAACTCGGCTACCGCTGCTGGTCGCACCTGCCCTACATGTTCAACCCGGAGAACTTCAACGGCAGCGAAGAGAACCTGTTCCCGGGCTGGGTTCACCAGAATCTGGTCGCCGCGCCGATCGAAAGCCGCCTGGAGTTCGAGCGCCTGCGCGAAGTCTGATGCGGCCACGCGGCCGGCGCCCTGTGGGCCGGCCCCGGTTCACTCCGACCAGCGCGCCAGGTTCTGGCGCAGGCGTTCGATGCCTTCCCACGGATCCTTGCGCCGGCGCTTGAGGCTGGCCAGAGCTTCGTCCATCGGGAACGCATCGGCGCGGTGCAACTTGGGCAACTGCGACCAGGCCAGCGGCATCGCCACCGGTGCGCCGGCCCGTGCGCGCAGCGAGTAGCTGGCGACCGCGGTCGCGCCGCGACCGTTGCGCAGGTAGTCCACGAAAATCCGCTTGTTGCGCAGCCGCTTGCTGGCGGTGGCCAGGAAGCGGTCCGGCTCGGACTGCGCCAGTGCATCGGCAAAGCCATGCGCGAAGCGCTTCACCAGCGACCAGTCGCAGCCCGGGTTCAGCGGCACCACCACATGCAGGCCCTTGCCGCCTGACACGCGCAGGAAAGACTCAAGTTCCAGCTGCGCAAGCAGCTTGCGGATATCGGTGGCGGCGCGCCGCACTTCGGCGAAGGGAACATCGGGGCCGGGGTCCAGATCGAACACTACGCGATCGGCGCGGTCCGGGTCTTCGGCATGCGCACCCCAAGGATGGAATTCGAGCGCGTTGAACTGCACCAGTTCCAGCACTGCCGCTTCGTCGCGCGCGACCAGGTACCAGGCTTCGTTGCCGCCCTCCTCCTTGAGCTTCACCGAATCCACGCGCTCCAGCCCGGCGGTGTGGTGCTTCTGGAAGAAGCAGGGCCGGCCGGTGCCGGCCGGGCAGCGGATGATCGACAGCGGCCGGTTGATGATCTCCGGCAGCAGCTGCGGCATCACCGCACGGTAGTAGTCCCACACCTGCTGCTTGGTGATCCCATCGTCCGGGTAGAGCACCTTGCTCGGGCTGCTCAAGGTGGGGACATCCGAATCACTGGCGGGATTGAGGCGCGCACGCGCCGAGCGTGCCGGCGCCGCGGCACCGCGTGTGGCAGGCCTGGGCGCGGTCCTGGCCGCGGTCTTCGCCGTCGTGGCCGCCGCCTTCTTCGTCGTCCGCTTGCCCGCCTTGGCGACTGGCGCGGCGCGATCGCTGTCGCGCAGGTCCTCCACCTTCTTGTCCTCGCGCACCGCCTTCAGCGACGGCTGCCGCAGCAGCTCCTGTCGGCCGATGCCGCGATAGAACACCTCCACCACGAAGCGCGGCGCGAACCAGGTGGCGCGGCGCAGATCGGTGTCAGTCGTGCCGACGTGCGCGGTCGGCTTGCTGCCGCCGGCCTTGCCGATGCGCGCGGTGATCTCTTCCAGCATCGCATCGGTGAAGCCGCTGCCGACGCGGCCGACATAACGCCAGCCATGCTCCGGGTCGGGTTTGGCCAGCAGCAGCGAGCCGAAGCCGCTACGGCTACCGCGCGGTGCGGTGTAGCCGACCACGGCGAACTCGTCGCTGGCCAGCTGCTTGGTCTTGCGCCAATCGTCACTGCGCCCGCCGTGGTAGGCGCGATCGGCGCGCTTGGAGATGATGCCTTCAAAATGCTGTTCGCCAGCCAGTTGGTAGGCGGTGGCGCCGTCGGCATCAATGTGCGAGCTGAAGGCCAGGTGCGGGCTGCGCTGGTTCTCCAGCAACTCCTGCAGCAGCGCCTTGCGCTCGCGCAGCGGCGCGGCGGAGATGTCGATGCCGTCCACATGCAGCAGATCGAACAGGGTCAGCACCAGGCGCCCGGCGCGCTCGCCCGACAGCGTGGACTGCAACAGGTTGAAGTCTTCCTTGCGGCCCTGCCCGGCGATGAGTTCGCCATCCAGCGCCACCGAGGTCAGGCCCAGTGCCTCGATCGCGCTGGCGATATCCGGCAGCTTCTGCGTCCATGGCAAGGCATTGCGCGACCACAGCTGAGCCTGTTGCCTGGCCATCGTGACCAGAATCCGGTAGCCATCCCACTTCAGTTCGTGCAGCCAGTCATCACCTTCCGGTGGGGCATCACCGAGTCGCGCCAACTGCGGCTCGAATGACGCCTCCGGTGGCTTGGCCTTGCGCGCGCCGGGCAGCCTGGCCGCGAGTTTGGCCCAGTCGCGCTTGCGCAGCGGCTTGACCGGGGCCACGGTCTCCAGCTTCTTCTTGTGGGTCTTGCCACGGCCGGCGCGCTTGGCGTCGGCTTCCGGCGGGGCGGTGACGTCGGCGAGCAGGTCGTCGGCTTCGATCTTGCTGGCGTAGGCGTCGTCGTCCTTGAACAGCAGCCACTGTGGCTGGCGTGCCGGCTTCCCCGAGCGCACCAGGTGCCAACCGCCCTTGAGCTTGTCGCCGAACAATTCGAAGCGCAGGTGTCCCTTGGCCAGTTGCGCCTCCACATCGCCCTCGCTGGACCACACGCCATGGTCGAACTGGGCGACGTGGCCGCCACCGTACTGCCCTTTCGGTATTTCGCCTTCAAAGCCTGCGTAGTCCAGCGGATGGTCTTCCACTTCCACCGCCATGCGCTTGACCGAAGGGTCGTAGCTGGGCCCCTTCGGCACGGCCCAGCTCTTGAGCGCGTCGCCGACCTGCAGGCGGAAGTCATAGTGTCGACGACTGGCGTGATGCAGCTGCACCACGAAGATCGGCCGCTTGCCGCGCGGAGCGGGCTTGCCCGGCTCCGGTTCGCGGGTCTGGTCGAAGCGCCGCTTGCGCCGGTATTCGGTCAGGCTCACGGCGCGCCGGCTTATTTCTTCAGATGTTCGCGAACCGCTTCGGCGGACGAGCCGACCGCCTGCACGGCTTCACGCAGGCGCGCTTCGCTCACGCCCAGCGCTTCGGTCCAGTAACGCACTTCGTAATCCTCGGAGAGGTTGATGCGGCTGCGGTCGGCGGGACCGGCATTGCGCTTGTCGTCGCTCATTGGCGTACTCCTTGGGAAATGATCGAGTTGGGAACGATTCGAGGCTACCCGCCGCGAAGTGGGATGCAGGTGAAAATCAGCGCGCCAGTTTTATCCAGGTCGGCGCGTGGTCGCTGGCCTTGGGCAAGGCGCGCACCCAGCGGTCCACGCCGGCGTCGCGCAGGCGCGGTGCCAGCACGCGGTTGAGCAGCAGATGGTCGATACGCAGGCCGCGGTCGCGTTCAAAGTGCTGGCGGAAGTAATCCCAGAACGTGTAGATGCGCGCATCGCCGTGGACCTGCTTCAAGGCATCCACCCAGCCCTGGTCGAGCAGCTTGAACCACGCTTCCCGGCTTTCCGGCTGCAACAGCGCATCCTTGCGCCAGCCCTTGGGGTCATAGATGTCTTCGTCGGTGGGCACGACGTTGAAGTCGCCGAGCAGCACCGTCGGCGTGTCCGCGTCGATCAGGCTGCGGGCATGGCGGATCAGCCGCGCGAACCACTTGAGCTTGTAGTCGAAGCGCGGGCCGGGCTGCGGATTGCCATTGGGCAGGTACAGGCAGGCCACGCGCAGACCGTGCGCCTCGACTTCGAGGTAGCGGCTCTGGGTATCGCTGCGGTCCCACGGCAAACCGCGCCGCACTTCTTCGGGCGCCCTGCCGCGCGCCAGCACCGCCACGCCGTTCCAGGATTGCTGGCCGGCCCACAGGCAACCGTAGCCGGCCTCCTCCAGCGCTGCGCGCGGGAAAGCGGTATCGACCGCTTTCAGTTCCTGCAGCCCCACCACGTCGGGCTTCTCGCGGCCCAGCCACTCCAGCAGGTGTGGCAGGCGCGCATTGATGCCGTTGACGTTGTAGGTCGCGACCCGGAGCGCGCGCGCCGCCATCAATCGGGCGCCTTGGCCGGGATGAAGGGCGATACCGGATCGCTGGCCGGGAAGGTTTCTTCCAGCGCCTCGTCCTGGCGGTGGTCTTCCTTGCGCTTTTCCTTCGGCGGCGAAGTGGGCGCCGGGTCATTGGGCTTGCCGTCGCGGCGGCTGTCGTCGGCGTTGGGATCGTTGGTCATGGTGCGTCTCCTGCTTTGCTCTCGCCTGCCATCTGCAGGCGACGGGCGGTGGACAGCTCCACGGCAAGCGGCCCGCGCAGGCTGCTCAGGTACGCGCGCACGTCGGCCGTGGTGGCTTGGGGGATCAGTTCGTCTTCCAGCAATTGCTGCGTTTCGGCCAGGCTCTGCGTCATCGCCTGCAGATAGGCCGAGGAAACCGCGCGCGCATCGGCTGCGCGCAATGCCGCCAGCTCCTGCTGGCCGCGGCGTATCCAGGCCTGGGCGCGCGGATGGCCGATATCCGGCAGCCAGGGATCGCGCCGGCCCTTGCGCGCGGCGTGGTCGCGCAGAGCCGACTCCGCCCAGGCCTGCACTTCCGGGTCCAGCCCGCGGTCGAGCGCCACGCGCGACAGATCCGCCTGGTACTGGTCAATCACACTGAGCAGGCCGAGCCCGGCACGCTCTTCCGGCTGAGCGCGCAGCAGCCCAGGCACCTCGCGCGAAGCGGGGCGGACCTTGGGCGCTACGTATCGGTCCTGCGCGGCAGCCGGATCATTCGGGTCCACCTTGGCCTGCGCCTGCGCCGCGCGGGCATCAGGGGTGGCCGCGAGCAGGCACAGCAACAAGGCCGGCAGGGAAAGACGGGCGCAATGCATGCGCGCAGCTTGCGATGGGCGGGATGGCGAACCGGTGAAGAGCGGATTCGCGAAACTTTCACAAGGCGTTGCGCACGCCTGCCGTCCTCAATCGGCGCTGCGGCAGAACGCGGCGTAATCGATATAACCGGGAAATTCGCGGCCGGCCGCACATACCGGGCAATCCGGGTCGGGCGGCAGGCGCAGTTCGCGAAAGCGCATCGCCAGCGCATCGAACCCCAGCAGGCGGCCGCGCAACGGCTCACCCAGGTCGAGCAGCAGCTTGAGCACTTCGGTGGCCTGCAGCAGGCCGACGATGCCGGGCAGCACGCCGAAAACCCCGGCCTCGGCGCAGTTGGGCGCGAACTCCGGTGCCGGCGGTTCGGGGAACAGGCAGCGATAGCACGGCGCCTGCCCGCGCCGGCGGCCGGCATCGAACACGCTCACCTGCCCCTCGAACTGCTGCACCGCGCCGTACACCAGCGGCTTGCCCAGCTTCACGCAGGCGTCGTTGAGCAGGTAGCGCAGCGGGAAGTTGTCCGAGCCATCGAGCACCACATCGATGTCCTGCAGCACGCGCTCGACATTGTCCGCACGCAGCCGCTCGGCAATCGCCTCCACCTGCACGGTGGGATTGAGCGCCTGCAACGCGATCGCCGCCGACTCGACCTTGCGCATGCCCACGCGCGCGTCGGCATGCAGGATCTGCCGCTGCAGGTTGCTGCGGTCAACCACGTCGTCGTCGATCAGCCGCAGCGTGCCGATTCCGGCGGCCGCGAGGTAATACGCTGCCGGCGAACCGAGCCCGCCGGCACCAACCACCAGCACGCGCGCGGCCTGCAGCTGGCGCTGCCCTTCCACGCCGACCTGCGGCAGGCGCAGGTGGCGCGAATAGCGCTCGAGGAAATCCTGTTCGTCAGCCGGCAACTGCGGGCGCACCAACGGCAGGCCTTCGGCACGCCAGCGCGTGGTGCCGCCGGCCACGGACACCACCTGGGTCCAGCCGAGCGCATGCAGTGCTTCGGCCGCGGCCAGCGAGCGCTTGCCGGACTGGCAGATCAACATGGCCCCCTGCGTCGGTTCGCCGAGGTGCGCGGCCGGCGCGGCTTCCAGCTCGGCGCGCGATACGGCGATGGCGCCCTCGGCCTGACCATCCACGCGCTCGTGTGCGTCGCGGATATCGATCAGGGCCATGCCCTGCGCGGAGCGGCGGCGCGCCTGTGCCGGATCGATCTGTTCGATGCTCATGTCGGCATTATCCGCGCAAACGCTGCTGGCGCGACCACGCCTGCCGCACCGCTGCGTCGCGCGCATGGCATGTCGCGGCGTGACTCAGTAGCGCAGGACTTCGACCACCTCGCCCACTGCATACGAGCGCGCGCCTTCGGCCAGCACCAGCAGCACGTCGCTGTCGGCCGCGCCGCGCAGGCGGTGCGAGGCGTCGGCCGGATGCGGGGTCACGTGAAGTTGGCCGCGCTCGTCGCAATGCAGGCGGCCGCGCAGCAGTTCCAGGCGTTCGTGGCGCTTGTCCCAGGGCGCGTCGAGCGCGGCGAACAGGCGGGCTGGCGGTTCTTCGCGGCCCTGCAAGGCGTCCAGCAGCGGCTGCGCGAAGGCGGTAAAGGTCGCCAGCACCGACACCGGGTTGCCGGGCAGGCCCAACACCACGGCGCGGTCCAGCTCGCCACACAGCAGCGGCATGCCCGGGCGCATGCGTACCTTCCAGAAGTGGATGCGACCCAAGCGCGCGAGCAGCCCTGGCAGGTAGTCCTTGTCGCCCGCCGACACGCCGCCACAGGTCAGGATCACGTCGAACGCAGCGGCGGCATCACCGAGCATGGTCTCGATCCGCGCCGGGTCATCCGGCAGGGTCGGCCAGGCCACCGGGGTGAAGCCGAGCTCGCGCAAGCGCGCCATCAGCAAGTCGCGATTGGCGTTGTAGATCTGCCCCGGCGCCAAAGGCAGGCCCGGTTCGACGATTTCATCGCCGGTGGCGAACACCGCCACGGTCGGCCGCGCATGCACCGGCAACTGCGCCTGGCCCACCGCCGCGGCCAGGCCGATGCGCGCCGCGGTCAGTACGCAGCCGGCACGCAGCACCACATCACCGGCGCGCACGTCTTCGCCGGCACGGCGCACACGGTTGCCCAGAGCCGGCGCGGCGTCGAACGTGACCCAGCCGTCGGCTTCGCGCGCGTTCTCGCGGATCAGGATGGTGTCAGCGCCCCTCGGCAATGGTGCGCCGGTGGTGATGCGCACGCATTCGCCCAGGCCAAGGCTCGCGCCTGATTGGCCGGCAAACTGCTCGCCGGCCAGACGCAGGCGGCCGCCGCCGGCATCGGCATGACGCAAGGCAAAGCCGTCCATCGCGCTGTTGTCGAAGCCCGGCAAGTCGACCAGGGCGGCGACATCGGCGGCCAGCACGCGGCCATCGGCGCGTGCGGTCGCCAGCATTTCGAGCGGCATGCGCCGCGCCGCGGCGAGTTCGCGCAGGATCGCGAGCGCCTGCTCGACGCCGATGCGGCTGGGATATTCGCTCATCGCCGCTGCCCCGCGTTGCGGCCTACTTGCCCTTGACGTGCCGCAGCAGGCGTCGCTTGCGCGCGATCTGCCGGTCGGTCAGCTCGTTCTTCTTGCCTTCGTACGGGTTGGCGCCTTCGCGGAAGATGAAGCGCACCGGCGTGCCGACCAGCTTGAAGCGCTTGCGGAAGAAGTTCTCCAGATAGCGCTTGTACGACTCCGGCAGCACCTTCAGGCGGGTGCCGTGAACGATGAAGGTCGGCGGATTGGCGCCACCCGGATGCACGTAGCGCAGCTTGGAGACGTGGCCGCGGATGCTCGGCGGCGGATTGGTCTCGTAGGCGATTTCCAGCGCCTTGTTGACTTCGGCGGTGCTGAACTCGTGCGTGGCCGAGGCGTGCGCGCGATGGATCGCGCGGAACAGCTCGCGCAGGCCCGAGCCATGCTTGGCCGAGATGCGCACCGCTTCGGCCCAGTTGACGAAGCTGAGCTTGCGCGACAGCAGGTCTTCGGTCTGTTCGCGCTGGTAGTCGCTCAGGCCATCCCACTTGTTGATCGCCACCACCAGCGCCTTGCCGGCTTCGAGGATGGCGCCGAGCACGGTGGCATCCTGATCGGTCACGCCTTCGGTCGCGTCCAGCAGCAGCACGGCGACCTGGCACTGCTCGATGGCCTGCAGGGTCTTGAAGGCGCTGAACTTCTCCACCGCTTCCTCGACCCGGGCCTTGCGGCGCAGGCCGGCGGTATCGATCAGGCGGTACTGGCGGCCGTCGCGCTGCAGGTCCACGGCAATCGAATCGCGCGTGGTGCCCGGCACCTCGGAAGCGATCATCCGCTCTTCGCCCAGCAGCCGGTTGACCAGGGTGGACTTGCCGACGTTGGGGCGGCCGACGAAGGCGATGCGCATGCGCGCCGGGTCCTGGTCCAGCAGTTCGCCAGCGCCCTCTTCCGGCAGGCGCTCACGCACCTTGTCGAGCAGGTCGTCTATGCCCTGCCGGTGCGCGGCCGAAACGGTCTGGACATCGGCAATGCCGTAGCGGGCAAAGTCCGCCAGCACCGCGTCCTCATTGACGCCGTCGATCTTGTTGATGACCAGCAGGGTCGGCCGCGACAGCTTGCGCAGCCAGGCCAGGATTTCGTCGTCCAGCGCCGATGCGCCCTCGCGGCCATCGACCACGAACAACACCAGGTCGGCTTCGCCGGCGGCGGCGCGTGCCTGGCGCGCGGTGGCGCCGGCCAGGCCTTCCTCTTCCCCGGCGATGCCGCCGGTATCGACCACGATGAAGGGAGCTTCCCCTTCCAGCCGGCATACACCGTAGTGACGGTCACGGGTGACGCCGGGCTGGTCGTGGACCAGCGCGTCGCGACTGCGCGTGAGCGCGTTGAACAGGGTGGACTTGCCAACGTTCGGCCGTCCTACCAGGGCGACCAAGGGGAGCATCGCGTTGTTTCCTGTGTTATTGGGCCAAACGGAAGGCGATCAAATCGCCGTCAGTGTTTTCCACGATGAGTATGCCATCGGCCACCACGGGCTGGGCCAGCAGGGCATCGCGGCCGGCGCGTTCGCGCGCCGCCAGCTCCCCGTTGTCCAGCCGCAGCCAGTGCAGATAGCCCTTGTAGTCGCCGACCACCGCGTAGTCGCCCTGGATCGCCGGGCCGGTGAGCGAGCGCCGTGCCAGCGCGGCCTGCGACCACATCGCCGTGCCGCTGCTCTTGTCCAGGCCCCAGACAGTGCCGGCGTTGTCGCTGACCACAGCCAGGTTCGGCGACACGCCCACCGTGCCCGCGCCACCATGGTCACGCGACCACAGCGGGCGACCGGTCGGGCCGTCGATGGCCAGGGTCTCGTTCTTGAAGCTGGTGACGAACAGCGTGCGGTCCTCCAGCACCGGGGTGCCATCGACGTCGGCCATGCGCTGCAGCTCCGAGCGGCCTTCCGGCGCGCCGACGGTCTGCGTCCACAGCGGGCGGCCGTCCTGCATTGCCAGCGCGGTCACGGTGCCGTCGTCATTGCCGACGAACACCACGCCCGGCCCGGCAACCACCGCGGCATTGCCGCGCACGGTCAGCGAGGGCGCTTCCTGGTCATGGAACCAGCGGCGCTCGCCGTTGCTGGCGTCGAAGGCGGTGATGCGGCCGTCATTGCTGCGCACGAACACCACATTCTGGGCGATGGCCGGCGCGCTGATGACTTCGTTCGGCACGCGGCCGCGCCACTTCTCGGTGCCGGTGGCGGCGTCGAGCGCGATGACCTGGCCGTCGAGCGTGCCGATCACCACCAGGCCCTCGCCCACGCCCGGGCCGCCGGACAGGCGCAGCTTGGGCTTCTTCTTGACCTTCTCGGGCTTGTATTCCCAGATCTGCTTGCCGGTCTGCAGGTCGAGCGCGACCACGCCGCCCTCCACCGCCGCGGCGAACACCTTGCCGTCGACCACGGCCGGGCGCTGGCGCACACCGATGCGGCCTTCGCCCTTGCCCACGCCGGTGGACCACAGCTTCTGCACCTGCACGGTGGGCTGGAAGTCGACCAGTTCGGCCGGCTCCAGTGCCTTCTTCGCCGCCGCGTCCTTGCTGGTGAACCAGCCCTTGACCGTGCTGCAGCCGCTGAGCGCGGCGCCGAGCAGCACGATGGCCGCCAGTTGCTTCAACTTCACGTGTTTCATCAGATCTGCTCCGCGGGTTCGGGCACCGTGCCGCCCGCATCGGTGAGCTTGACTTCCAGCAGGGCGCGCTGCGGCGCACCGACCGCCACCTGCGCCAGCGCCTTCGCATACAGGTCGCGCGCTTCGTGGCGATTGCCCTGCGCCTGCGCGGCGTCGCCGCGGATTTCCAGGCTGATGCCGTCGTCGCGGCTGGCCAGCAGCTTGGCGGCCTCGGCGGGCTGTTGGGTTTCGATCAGCAGACGGGCCAGGCGCTGTTCGACGACCTGCTTGAGCGGGCCTTCGGCCTTGATGCCGCGCAGGGTCTTGATCGCTTCTTCGTTCTTGCCGGCCTCGACCTGCGCCTTGGCCAGGTCCAGCGCCGCCAGGTCCACGTAGATGCCGGCGGACTTGCTGGCACTCAGTTCCTGCATCGCCTTGGAGGCTTCATCCAGCTTGCCGGCTTCCACGCCCTTGACCACGGCGTCATAGCGGCGGCCCGCTTCAGCCGCGTGGGTCACCTGCTGCTTCTGCCACCACTGCCAGCCCATGATCAGGCCCAGCCCCACGACAACACCGCCGATCAGGCCGGCGCCGTTCTTCCTCAACCACGAGCGGACGCGTTCGCCTTGTTCGTGTTCGTCAAGCAGATCGTCGATCGCCATGCGTACTCTCACCCCGTCCTTGCCGGATACGGAGCATCAAAAGGGGAAACGAAAAACCGCGGTGCCTGCCATGCCTGCCTTACTCGGCGGCGGGCACCACGGAGCCGTCGGAGGATACCGCAAAACGCGCCACGTTAGCGCGCTGGAAAGGCTTCACATCGACGATACTGCCGCCTTGCTGAACCTCTACCGCCGAGGCATTGCCAAGCACGACGCGGGCAACGCGGCCCGCTTCATAGCTGCGCTGTTC
This sequence comes from Stenotrophomonas sp., assembly GCA_035629025.1. GTDB lineage: Bacteria > Pseudomonadota > Gammaproteobacteria > Xanthomonadales > Xanthomonadaceae > Stenotrophomonas_A. The sequence goes on along the minus strand of DASPIU010000020.1, from coordinate 72,750 downwards.
GCCCGAACGCACCAGCGCCTTTTCCACGGTGCTGCCGTCCGGCGCCAGCACCTGGATCCAGCTGTCGCCATTGAAGCGCAGCGACAGTGCCGCATTGGACACGGCCGGCGCCGGCGTGGCACTGCGCGGCATCGGCGTGAGCGAGGCGATATAGGGAGCGGCCGGCGCTGCGGGACGATCGACAGCTGCGGTGGTATCGCCGGCACTGGCCGGCGCGGCGGGCGTGTTGGCGGCGGGGCTGGCGTTCGGGCTGGCGCCTGGCACCACGTCCAGCGACGCGGTGCTCGGTGCGCGCTCTTCAAAATGGCCACGGGTGGCATACCACACCGGGACCACCAGCACGCCGGTGATCACCACGTAGACCGCACGGCGCGCGGCGCTTTCCAGCAGGCGGCGGCCGCGCGGTGTATGCGCATGGCTGACCAGCTTGACCGGCTCGATGTTTTCCAGCCGCGCCTGCTGCAGCAGCGGTTCCAGGTCCACGTTCAACAGGCGCGCGTAGCTGCGCAGCTGCCCGCGTACGAATACCGGGGCGCCCAGACGCTGCCAATCCTCCTGCTCCAGCGAGCGCACCACCTGTACCGGCATGCGCAGCCGGGTGGCCACTTCGTCAACGGTCAGGCCGGCGGCCTGGCGCGCGTCACGCAGGAACTGTCCGCATCCCTTCTGCTGCTCGAAAAGGGTCGGATTGGACTCACTGATCACAATGCTTTGGCCCCCGGGTTGGCGGTCGTGGTCTGTGGGAACTCCTTGACCAACCGCTGCTGATATCGGCTGGCGGCTGCCATGTCGCCTAGCCCTTGTTCAATCTGAATAGCAAGTTGTAGCACGGAAGCCGTGGCCGGTGCAGCCGCCAGCAGCCGTTCGCTGAAAGCCCGCGCCTCGAAGTAGTGGCGCTGCGCGTATTCGTAGCGGGCCATCGATTCGAGCGCATAGGCATTGGCCGGGTCCAGCTGCAGCGCCTTGCGCAGATCCGTGGCCGCGCGCTCGGGCTGGCCGGATTGCAGCGCGCAGCCGCCGGCGTTGGCCAGCGCGGCCGCCGGGGTGCGGTAATTGGGCGCGGCCAGGGCGCGGTCGAACCACACCAGGGCTTCGGCCGGGTAGCCATTGCCGCACAGCCAGGCACCGTAGTTGTTGAGGGTCTCGCCCTGGTCCGGCGCCAGTTCGGCCGCCTTGCGATAGGCCTCGCCGGCCGCCTGCGGATTGCCCTGATGGGCCAGCACCAGCGCCTGCACGGTATAGGCATCGACCAGTGCCGGGTCCTGGCGCAGCACTTCGCGCACCAGGCGGTCAGCGGCGGCAACGTCACCGCCTTGCAGGCGATTGATGGCCAGGCCGAGTTTCTCCTGCCGCGCCAGGCGTTGCTTGGTCGCCGGGTCGTCGTGGATGTCGTAGCGTGGGGCCACATCGGTGACCTTGCCCACCCTGGTCGCGCGCGGGCCGGACTTGCAGCCCGCTGTGGACAGCGCGACTGCAATCAGCAGCAGTGTCGCCAGCTCATGCAGCCGCGTCATGGCCATCGAGCGCTTCCATCTGCCGCCGGAATTCGGCTTGACGGCGGGTGCGATCCATCACCTGCCCCTTGAGCTGCCCGCAGGCCGCATCGATGTCGTCGCCGCGCGTGCGCCGGACCATGGTCAGCACCTGCGCGTCGAGCAGGATCTTCTGAAAGGCGCGGATCTGGGTTTCGTCCGAGCGCTCGTAGCGCGTGCCGGGGAATGGATTGAACGGGATCAGGTTGACCTTGCCCGAATCCTTGGCCTGCACGGCGTTGTCGAACTGGCGCATCAGCTTGGCCAGCTGCCGGGCATGCTCGGGCTGGTCGTTGATGCCCTTCATCAGGGTGTATTCAAAGGTTACCGAGTCGCGCTTCTTGTTCGCGCGCAGGTAGCGGGCGCAGGAGGCCATCAGCTCGGCGATCGGGTACTTCCTGTTCAGCGGCACCAGCTGCTCGCGCAGCTCGTCGTTGGGCGCGTGCAGCGACACCGCCAGCGACACGTCGCTCTCGGTGGAGAGGCGGTCGATCATCGGCACCAGGCCGGAGGTCGAAAGGGTCACGCGCTTGTTGGCCAGGCCGTAGCCGAGGTCATCGCGCATCACGCTCATCGCGCGCACCACGGCGTCGAAATTCATCAGCGGCTCGCCCATGCCCATCATCACCACGTTGGTGAGGCGGCGCTGCTGGTGCGGCACATTGCCAAGATGACGCGCGGCCACCCACACCTGGCCGATGATCTCGGCGGTGGACAGGTTGCGGTTGAAGCCCTGGGTGGCGGTCGAGCAGAACGTGCAGTTCAGCGCGCAGCCGACCTGCGAGGACACGCACAGCGTGCCGCGGGTCTTGTCGGGGATGTACACGGTCTCGATGGCGTTCTTGCCATCCACGCCCATCGCCAGCAGCCACTTGTGCGTGCCGTCGGCCGAAGGCTTGTCGAAGACCACGTTGGGGACGACGACCTCGGCATGCTGATGCAGCTTGGCCCGCAGCGCCTTGCCGAGGTCGGTCATCTGGTCGAAGTCGGTGACGTAGCGGTGGTGGATCCACTTCATCACCTGGTGGGCACGGTAGCGCGCTTCGCCGAGGGTATCGGCGAAGAAGCGCTCCAGGCCCTCGCGATCGAGGTCGAGCAGGTTCTGCTTGGCGATCTTCGCGTCGATGACGGGAAGATCACCGGGCAACGGATTGCGGACGGCCTCGCTCACGGCATCACACTCAGCGCGAGACCACTTCGGTGGCGGCAAAGAAGTACGCCACTTCGGTGGCGGCATTCTCGACCGAGTCCGAACCGTGCGCGGCATTGGCGTCGATCGAATCGGCGAAGTCGGCGCGGATGGTGCCCGGCGCGGCGTCCTTCGGATTGGTGGCGCCCAGCAGCTCGCGGTGCTTGGCCACGGCGTTCTCGCCTTCCAGCGCCTGGATCATCACTGGGCCGGAGATCATGAACTCCACCAGCGCGTTGAAGAACGGACGCTCGCGGTGCACGGCATAGAAACCTTCGGCCTCGCGGCGCGACAGCTGCTTGTACTTGGCGGCCACGACCTTCAGGCCGGCCTTCTCGAAGCGGCTGTAGATTTCGCCGATGACGTTCTTGGCAACGGCATCGGGCTTGATGATGGACAGGGTGCGCTCCAGCGCCATGGAACAATCTCCGACGGGCGGGCCACTGAAGGCCCGAGGTTAACATGAAAAAAACCCGCGTCAAAACGCGGGCTTAGCCAAACTTGCGATGGACAATTCTAGCGTGCCGGGGCGGCCTTTGCCTACTGCCGTCCTGAATGGCGATGCTGCGCCGCACAATGCAGCTCCATACGCACGGGTATAGACTCAAACGATCGTTTGATTGACCGGCCCTGCCCCGATGCCCAAGCCCGCCCATTTCTCCACCAAGGACCGCATTCTCGGCGCGGCGGAGGAACTGTTCGCCCAGCATGGCTTTGCCGGCACTTCGCTGCGGCAGGTCACCAGCCAGGCCGACGTCAACATCGCCGCGGTCAATTACCACTTCGGCTCCAAGGAAAACCTGGTCAACGAGGTGTTCCGGCGGCGCATGGACGAGATGACCGCCGCGCGCCTGAGCCAGCTCGAGCAGGCCCGGCGCGAGCGCCCGGGCGAGCTGGCCGCGGTGCTGGCCGCCTTCGTCGAGCCGGCGCTGGCGATGGCCCAGGACCGCCAGAGCGGCGGCGCCTTCGTACGGGTGATCGCCCGCGCCTATGCCGAGAAGAACGACAACCTGCGCAAGTTCCTCTCCGACCACTATGGCCATGTCCTGCGCGAGTTCGGCAAGGCCATCGCGGTCTGCGTGCCCGGCCTGAGCAAGGAGGAGCTGTACTGGCGGCTGGATTTCCTCGCCGGCGCCCTGACCTACGCCATGGCCGACTTCGGCCTCATCAAGCGCCCGCATGGCGTCAGCGAGGCCGAACACCGCGCGCACGCGGCGCGCGAACTGATCCGTTTCGCGGAGGCGGGCTTCCTCGCCTCCACACCGTAGTCGTTATCCACAAGGGTTCATCGATATGTCCAATCCCCTGCTAGTCCGTCGCGCGGCCGTCCTCGGCGCCGGCGTCATGGGCGCCCAGATCGCCGCCCACCTCGTCAACGCCGGTGTCGACACGGTCCTGTTCGACCTGCCCGCCAAGGAAGGTCCGGCCGACGGCATCGTGCTCAAGGCCATCGCCAACCTCGGCAAGCTGAGCCCGGCGCCGCTGGCGTCCAAGGCGCTGGCCGAAGCCATCACCCCGGCCAACTACGACAACGGCCTGGAACAGCTGCGCGGCTGCGACCTAATCATCGAGGCCATTGCCGAACGCATGGACTGGAAGCAGGACCTGTACGCGAAGATCGCGCCGTTCGTGTCCGACACCGCGGTGCTGGCCTCCAATACCTCCGGCCTGGGCATCAACAAGCTGGCCGAAGTGCTGCCCGAGCAGCTGCGCCATCGCTTCTGCGGCGTGCACTTCTTCAACCCGCCGCGCTACATGCATCTGGCCGAGCTGATCCCGGCCGCGGGCACCGACAAGGCCGTGCTGGAAGGGCTGGAAACCTTCCTCACCACCACGCTGGGCAAGGGCGTGGTCTACGCCAAGGACACGCCGAACTTCATCGGCAACCGCATCGGCGTGTTCTCGATCCTGTCCACGATTCACCACACCGAGCAGTTCGGCCTGGGCTTCGACGAAGTCGATGGCCTGACCGGGCCGCTGGTCGGCCGCCCGAAGTCGGCGACCTACCGCACCTCCGACGTGGTCGGCCTGGACACCATGGCCCACGTCATCAAGACCATGGCCGACACCCTGCCCGATGATCCGTGGCACGCCTTCTTCAAGTCGCCCAAGTGGCTGGAAGCGCTGATCGCCAAGGGTGCGCTGGGGCAGAAGACCGGCGCGGGTATCTTCCGCAAGGTCGGCAAGGACATCGTGGTGCTGGATGTCGCCAAGCAGGACTATCGCCCCGCCGATCGCGGCGCGGCGCCGGAGCTGGTCGAGATCCTGAAGATCAAGAACCCGGCCGAGAAGTTCGCCAAGCTGCGCGAGAGCCAGCATCCGCAGGCGCAGTTCCTGTGGGCGACGTTCCGCGACCTGTTCCACTACAGCGCCTACCACCTCGCCGACATCGCCGAGACCGCGCGCGACGTGGACCTGGCGATCCGCTGGGGCTACGGCTGGTCGCTGGGGCCGTTCGAGACCTGGCAGGCCGCTGGCTGGAAGCAGGTGGCGCAGTGGATTGCCGACGACATCGCCGCCGGCAAGAGCATGAGCAATGCGCCGCTGCCGAACTGGGTGTTCGACGGCCGCGACGGCGTGCACGCCGCCGAGGGCAGCTACAGCCCGGCGCGCGATGCCAAGCTGCCGCGTTCGGCGCTGCCGGTGTATCGCCGCCAGCGCTTCCCCGATCCGCTGCTGGGCGAGAAGTTCAGCCCCGGCGAGACCGTGTTCGAGAACGACGGTCTGCGCATGTGGCACGACGGTGACGACATCGCCGTGGTCAGCTTCAAGACCAAGATGAACACCGTGTCCGACCAGGTGCTCGATGGCCTGCAGGAAGCAGTGCGCCGCGCCGAGCAGGGCTTCAAGGGCCTGGTGATCTGGCAGCAGAAGGAGCCCTTCTCCGCCGGTGCCGACCTGGCCGGCGCGCTGGGGGCGCTGCAGGCCGGCAAGCTGGCCGAGTTCGAGGCGATGGTCGCCAACTTCCAGCGCACCAGCCAGCGCATCAAGTATTCGCTGGTGCCGGTAGTGGCCGCGGTACGTGGCCTGGCCCTGGGTGGCGGCTGCGAATTCCAGATGCACAGTGCCAAGACCGTGGCCGCGCTGGAGAGCTACATCGGCCTGGTCGAGGCCGGCGTCGGCCTGTTGCCGGCGGGTGGCGGCCTGAAGGAACTGGCGGTGCGCGCTTCGCAGGCGGCCGGCCCGGGCGGCGATGTGTTTGCCGAGCTGAAGAAGACCTTTGAAACGGTGGCGATGGCCAAGGTTTCCAACTCCGCGGTCAACGCCAAGGAGCTGGGCCTGCTGCGGCCGACCGACAAGGTCGTGTTCAACAGCTACGAGTCGCTGCACATCGCCAAGGCCGAGGCGCTGGCACTGGCCGAGGGCGGTTATCGTCCGCCGCTGCCGGCCAACCGCATCCAGGTCGCCGGCGATGTCGGCATTGCCACCTTCAAGATGCTGCTGGTCAACATGCTCGAAGGCCGTTTCATCAGCGAGTACGACTACGAGATCGCCAGCCGCATCGCGACCGTGGTCTGCGGCGGCGAAGTGGACCGCGGCACGCTGGTGGACGAGGAATGGCTGCTCAAGCTCGAGCGCCAGCACTTCGTCGAGCTGACCCAGCAGGAAAAGACCCAGGCGCGGATTGGGCATATGTTGAAGACGGGTAAGCCGCTGCGGAACTGAGAATCGGGAACGGGGAATCGGGAATGGCAAGAGCCACTGCCCGGTTCCTCCCACATTGTTGTTTGCCGGGATGGAGTGACAGATCGCGCGAATCGCTTTGCGATTCCCGATTCCCCACTCCCCATTCCCGGCTTTCGGAGAAAGCCAAATGAGCAAGCAGATCCAAGAGGCCTACATCGTTGCCGCCACGCGCACCCCGGTGGGCAAGGCGCCGAAGGGCATGTTCCGCAATACCCGTCCTGATGACATGCTGGCGCACGTGTTGCGCGCGGTGGTGGCGCAGGCACCGGGCATCGACGTGGCGCGCATCGACGACGCCATCATCGGCTGCGCGATGCCCGAGGGCGAGCAAGGCATGAACGTGGCGCGCATCGGCGTGCTGCTGGCCGGGCTGCCGAATACGGTGGCCGGGCAGACGATCAACCGCTTCTGCTCCTCGGGGCTGCAGGCGGTGGCGCTGGCGGCCAACGAAATCCGCCTGGGCAATGCCGACCTGATGCTGGCCGGCGGCACGGAGTCGATGTCGATGGTGCCGATGATGGGCAACAAGGTGGCGCTGTCGCCGTCGGTGTTCCGCGACGACCACGTGGCCATTGCCTACGGCATGGGCATCACCGCGGAGAAGGTGGCCGAGGAGTGGAAGATTTCGCGCGAGGACCAGGATGCGTTCGCGGCGGCATCGCATCAGAAGGCGCTGGCGGCGATTGCGGCGGGCGAGTTCCGTGACGAGATCAGTCCGTACGAGATCGTCTCGCATGTGCCGGAGCTGGCAGGCAACACGATCGCGCTGCGGCGCAAGCTGGTGGACACCGACGAGGGCCCGCGTGCGGATACTTCGCTGGAGGGCCTGGCCAAGCTGCGGCCGATGTTCCGCAACGGACAGTTCGGCGGCAGCGTGACGGCGGGCAATTCGTCGCAGATGAGTGATGGCGCCGGCGCGGTGTTGCTGGCGTCGGAGCAGGCGATCAAGGACTACGGGCTGACGCCGCTGGCGCGCTTCGTGAGTTTCTCGGTGGCGGGTGTGCGCCCGGAGGTGATGGGCATCGGGCCGATCGCGGCGATCCCGAAGGCGCTGAAGCAGGCGGGCTTGAGCAAGGATCAGCTGGACTGGATCGAGTTGAACGAGGCGTTCGCGGCGCAGTCGCTGGCGGTGATTCGCGACAGTGAGCTGGATGCGTCGAAGATCAATCCGCTGGGCGGCGCGATTGCGCTGGGGCATCCGCTGGGTGCGACCGGTGCGATTCGCACGGCGACGATCGTGCATGGTCTGCGCAGGCGGCAGCAGAAGTACGGCATGGTGACGATGTGCATCGGCACGGGCATGGGTGCTGCGGGGATCATCGAGGCGCTGTAAGCCGTCGCGGCGAATTGTTTGGAGAGGGCGGCCTATGGCCGCCCTTTCTCTTTGTATGGGTGGCTGATGGTTCGGCGCGTACAGCGTCGGCTTGCATGGCTGGTTGCGTGGCGGCCGGGGGCATGCCCCTTTCGGGACACGCGGTGAACCCATCCCTGGGGCTCGATGGCGCCATCCATGGCGCCAACGGTCCCGAAAGGGGCATACCCCCGACCGCCCGACAGTCCATCGCGACCGGAACTGTAGGAGCGGCTTCAGCCGCGACCGTGCGCTGTCAGGGGACATGCTCTCTGACCGAGGCGCCCACCCTACCCTGCGCGCGCACCCACAACCGCCATAGCCAGACGCGCCCCAACGAAAACCAGGATCAGGCCGGCGATGAGGGTGATGCCGAGATAAAGCGCGATCATCGCCGAGCGGTCGGTGCGGGCGAAGACCAGGCATTCCATCATCAGCGATGAAAAAGTGGTCAGGCCGCCCATCACGCCGACGATGAGCAGGGCGCGCCAGGCCCAGCTGGAAGGCCCGCGGGCGTCCAGCCAGATCAGCAGGAAGCCGGCGACGAATGAGCCGAGCAGGTTCACCGTCAGCGTGCCCCAGGGAAAGCCGGCGCCGAAGCGTTGCAGCAGGCTGGCGCCGATCGCAAAGCGCAGGCCGGAGCCGAGGGCGCCGCCGGCCATCGCCAACAGCAGGGAGTACCAGAACATGCCCGGATTCATGCCGGTCCTCGCGGCTCGCCGGCCTTGTCGGCGCGGGCTGCCGCCCTCGCCTCGCGCAGGCGGTCGAGTTTTTCCTTGAGCTTGATCTCCAGCCCGCGTGGCACCGGCTGGTAGTAGATGCGCTCGCCCATGGCGTCGGGAAAACCGGTCTGGTCCAGGGCAATGCCACCTTCCACGTCGTGGTCGTATTGGTAGTCGGCGCCGTAGCCGAGGGACTTCATCAACTTGGTCGGCGCGTTGCGCAGGTGCAGCGGTACTTCCTCGGTGCCGCTTTGGCGCACGTCGGCCCTGGCCTGGTTGAAGGCGGCATAGCCGGCGTTGGACTTGGCGGTGGTCGCCATGTACAGCACGACCTGGGCAAAGGCCAGTTCGCCCTCGGGGCTGCCGAGGCGGTCGAAGATTTCCCAGGCTTCCAGAGCCATCTGCTGCGCGCGCGGGTCGGCCAGGCCGATGTCCTCGATCGCCATGCGGGTCAGGCGCCGCGCGAGGTAGGCCGGGTCACAGCCGCCGTCGAGCATGCGCGTGAGCCAGTACAGCGCGGCGTCGGGGTTGGAGCTGCGCACGGATTTGTGCAGGGCGGAAATCTGGTCGTAGAACTGTTCGCCGCTCTTGTCGAAACGCCGCGTGCGGTCGGCGAGCACCTGCAGCAGGGTCTGCGGGGTGATCTCGCCGCCTTCGTCCTGGGCCAGTTCGGCGGCGATCTCCAGCAATGTGAGGCCGCGGCGCACGTCGCCGTCGGCGGCGGTGGCAATCTCCAGCAAGGAGGCATCGGACACCTTGAGCGCTTCATCGCCCAGGCCGCGCTCGCGGTCTTCCAGTGCGCGGCGCAGGGCGGCGCGGATATCTTCGGGGGAGACGGCCTCCATCACGTGCACGCGGCAGCGCGAGAGCAGCGCGGAGTTCAGTTCAAAGGACGGGTTCTCGGTGGTGGCGCCGACGAACAGGATGGTGCCGCGCTCGATGTGCGGCAGAAAGGCATCCTGCTGGGTCTTGTTGAAGCGGTGCACTTCGTCGACGAAGAGCACGGTGCGGCGGCCGCCAGCAAAGCGCTGGGCGGCTTCGGCCAGGACCTGGCGCACTTCGGGCAGGCCGGAAAGGACGGCGGAGATGGCCTTGAATTCGGCGTCGGCGTAGTGGGCAAGGAGCAGTGCGAGGGTGGTCTTGCCGCAGCCGGGCGGACCCCAGAGGATCATGGAGTGGACGCGGCCGGATTCGACGGCGCGGCGCAGGGCGCTGCCGGGTGCGAGGAGGCGGCGCTGGCCGACCATTTCGTCGAGGCTGCGCGGGCGCATGCGTTCGGCGAGCGGACGCAGGTGGTCCTGGTCGACGCTCAGCAGGTCGGGGGTGGGTTCTGTGGGGGTTCTGGTGCGGGCCACTGGGTGATTCTATCCCCGCGCCTGTCGGCGCGCCCCCCTTGTGCATCAAGGGGGGCTGTTTCTCCATTTGGCTGTATTGCCAACTGCTGGAGCGGCGTCTGCTTTTTGGTCGCGGGGCGACCGGGGGCAGGCCCGATCGGGACACGCGGTGAATCCATCCCTGGAGCTCCTAGACGACGTCCTGTCGTCTAGGGTCCCGATCGGGCCTGCCCCCGGTCACCTGCAAACTTCTGCGCTGGCGGATGGGAGGGCAGAAGCGAGAGCAGGCTGCTGTTACTCGCCTACTACGTCCACGCCCTTGGCGGGGGTGAACTGGAAGGTGCCGGCGGCGAAGCTGGGGTTGCGCTTCCAGGCGTCGAAGCGGATCGCGGTGCGCTGGCCGATGGCGTCGACGACTTCCATGCGCGCCAGGCCCGTGGGGCCGAAGGCCAGAGAGGCCATCTGGAAGGAGGCGTCAGTGCCGACCTTCGGGGTCAGGGACAGCCATTGCAGGCCGTCGCGGGGTGCGGCTTCTTCGCTGATGTCGAATTGGGCGGCCAGGCGCGAAGGATCAATCAGGGCATTCAGGGGGCTGTTGCGTTCCTCCTCGCCCTGCGGACGCACGGTGGCCTGTTGCAGGTCGGGATCGTAGATCCAGACCTTCTTGCCATCGGCCACGATGAGCTGGTGGTAAGGCTTGGTGTATTCCCAGCGGAACTGGCGCGGGGCGGCAAGGGCGACGCGGCCACTGGTGGTTTCCTTGACCCGGCCGCCAGCGTCGAACACCTGCTGCGAGAACTGCCCGTCCAGGCCCTTCAGGCCGCGGGTGAAGGCATCCAGTTCGGCGCGCGCGCCCGCGAAGGCGGTGGTGGCGAGCAGGCTGGTGGCCAGGACTGCATGGCGCAGCGAACGAAGCATGCGGGTGTCCCCTTGTTGACGAGATGAGCGGAAAACATTCTGCCGGTTGCGAACTGAATTGGGGAGAAGTCACTCACCGTTACACGTCGTATCTGATAACCATTCTCATTTGACTACACACTATCCGGGCACCTTGCGGGAGAAACCCCATGTTGCTCGATAACCTGACCCAAGCCATCGGCGCCACGCCGCTGGTGCGGCTGTCGCGAATGTTTCCCGACAGCGCCGTCTACGCCAAGCTGGAGCTGTGCAATCCCGGCGGCAGCGTCAAGGACCGGCCCGCGCGCTACATCATCGAGCAGGGCCTGGCCGAGTCCAGCCTGCGCGCTGGAATGCATGTCATCGAGAGCTCCTCTGGCAATTTCGCCATTGCCCTGGCCCTGCTCTGCGCCACACACCGGTTGCGCTTCACCGCGGTGGTGGACCCGAACATCTCGGCGGCCAACCTCAAGATCATCCGCTGCTACGGCGGGCTGATCGACATGGTGCGCGCGTGCGACGAGCATGGTGGCTACCTGCAGGCGCGGATCGACCGCGTCGGGCAACTGCTGGCGGCTGATCCGCAGGCAATCTGGATCAACCAGTACGCCAATGCGCGCAACTGGCTGGCCCACTTCCATGGCGAAGGCGCCGAGCTGGCCACGGCGCTGGCGGCCGACCCGCCCGACGCGCTGGTGCTGGGAGTGAGCACCAGCGGCACCTTGCACGGCATCGCGCGCCGCCTGAAGCAGGCGTGGCCGGCGCTGCGCGTGATCGCGGTCGATGCGCTGGGCTCGGTGCTGTTCGGCGGCACGCCCGCGCTGCGCAAACTGCCGGGCATCGGCGCCAGCCGCGTGCCGGAGCTGCTGCGGCGCGACGAAGTGGACGAGGTGGTGTGGGTGGACGACTACGACGCGTCCATGGCCTGCCGCGCCCTGACCCTGCACGAAGGCATCTTTGCCGGCGGTTCGTCCGGCGCGGTGATCGCCGCCCTGCAACGCCTGGCCGCTCAGGACGCGCTGCCGCCGCGAGTGGTGACGCTGCTGCCCGACCGTGGCGAGCGCTATCTGGACACGGTCTACAACGACGCCTGGCTCGCCGATGCCAGCGAACGACACCGACGCACCGCTCTCGTCGCCTGATCTATCCCTGCCCGGCTTGCCCGTGCAGCGTGCCGCCGTACCGAGGCTCCACTGCCATGTGCCCGACCTCCCTCCCCGCTGCTGACCCCAGCACGCCCGCCGACCTGCTCTACCTCAGCCGCCAGGATCTCATCGTGCTGGGTGGCACCTATTCGCAGCCCTATGTGGATGCGGCCAACGCCGCCCTGCTCTGCCACCAGCGCGGCGACTACGTGCAGCCGCTCAAGCCCTACCTGCGCTGGCCCGGGGCCACGCATATCGCCGACCGGATCATCGCCATGCCCGGCTACCTCGGCGGGCCGCGGCCGGTGGCCGGGCTGAAGTGGATCGGCAGCCGCCGGCACAACCCGGAGCGCTTCGGGCTGGAGCGCGCCAGCGCGCTGATCGTGCTCAACGACCCGGACAGCAACTATCCCATCGCGATCCTGGAAGGCGGGCTGATCAGCGGCATGCGCACCGCCGCGATCACCGCCATCGGCGCGCGGCACCTGGCAGGGTCGGGGTTCCAGCAGGTGGCGGTGATCGGCTGCGGCGCGATCGCGCGGATGCAGTTGCAGACGCTGCTCGAACAATTCCCCTCGATCAGCCAGGTGAGCCTGTTCGATGTGGCCCAGGAGGCGGCCACCGCGCTGGCCGCGACGCTGGGCCAGCACTTCGGCGAGGTGCGCTGGAACATCGCGCGCAACGCCGAGCAGGCCGTGCGCGGCAGCGAGGTCGTGGTCACCTGCACGGTGACCGACACGCCGTACCTGCCCTTCGACTGGCTCGCCGCCGGCAGCTTTGTCGCCAATGTCTCGATCATGGACGTGCACAAGGAGGTCTACGAACAGGCCGACAAGGTCGTGGTCGACGACTGGGAGCAGAGCAACCGCGAGCGCAAGATTCTCCACCAGCTCGTGCTCGAAGGGCGGTTCTCGCGCGCGCAATTGCATGCCGAGCTCGGCGAGATCGTCGCCGGCCAGCGCCCGGGGCGCGAGAACGCGAGCGAGATCATCCTGCTCAATCCGATGGGCATGGCGCTGGTCGACCTGGCCTGCGCGCAGCGTTTCCTCGAACGCGCGCAGCAGGCAGGGGTCGGCCGGCGCCTGCCCTTGTACGGCTGACCACCATGGGCGCCGATCTTGCCCGCACGCTGCAGCCGCTGGCACAGGACCTGTTCGATGCGCTGTGGCTGGAAGATGTGTATGGCTTCCGCAGCCATTGCCGCCCTGCCCCCGCGCACGGCGCGATGGACATCGCGTTGGGCCAGCCTGGCGAGTATCTGCGCTGGTTCGGGCAGCCGGCCGATGGCTTGCGTCCATTGCGCATCGATACGCGTGCCGCCGAGCACATCCACAACGACAGGCCAGTGGCGGAAGCCGGCGCCAGCAGCGTGCCGGTGGCGCGGCTGGCCTCGGTGCTGGAGCAGGCGCAATGGTGGCAAGCCGCGGCGGGGCAGCTCAGCACACCCTTCGCCCTGGCCTGTGAGCAGGCCGGGTACGCCGCCACGCAAGCGCCGTCCATCATCGCCCGGTTGCACGCGCAACCCTCGGCGCTCGCCCACTGGGAAGCGTTGAGCAGCTTGCGTGACCGTCCCTTCCATCCGCTGGCACGGGCCAAGCCCTGGTCGCTGACCACGCAGACACGCGAGCGCTTCAGTCCCGAAGCGGGACACCCCATCGCCTTGCAATGGGTGGCGGTGGCCGCCGGGCGCTGGCTGGCTTCGCCATTGGCCGCGGCCACCGCCCCGGCCGCGCACCTGCTCAATGCGGCGCAGCGCAGTCGCCTGCAGCGCCGCGCACGTGCCCGCGGCCTGCACACGCGTGCCTATCGATGGCTGCCCGTACATCCCTGGCAACGCGATTACTGGGAGCAGGCGCATGGCTGGGACGCGGCCCAGGTCCTGGACCTGGACCTGCAACTGGGCAGCGGCCATGCCACGGCCTCGCTGCGCACGCTGGCGATGCACGAGCATCCGCGTGCGCACCTGAAGCTGTCGCTGTCGGCGCCCGTGCTCGGCGCGATGCGTTACCTGCCCCTGCGCAGCCTGCGCAACGGCGTGCGCGCACAGGCCTGCCTGGAATGCGTGCGTCAGCGCGATGCATGGCTGGTGCGCCACCTGCACCTGTGCGACGAGCGGCACTGGTGGGCGCTGCGCCAGCACGAGGACGTGCTGCACGACCGCGGCGAACTGGCCTGCCTGTGGCGACGCTATCCGCGCATGGGCCGCGCCATGCTGGTGCCAATGGCCGCGCTACCGGCAACCACGGCCGACGGCCGGCTGCCCGCCTTCGACATCCTGCTGGGTCGCGATCATGGCGAAGCCGCCATCTGGCAGACCTTCGCGCGCATTGCCGAATTGACGCTGGAACTGGGACTGCGCTGTTTCCGCGCCGGTGTCATGCCCGAGCTGCACGGACAGAACCTGTTGCTGGCCTGGCGTGCTGGCGGGCCGGTCGCTGTCGTGCTGCGCGACCACGACAGCCTGCGCATCTGCGCACCCTTGCTGCGCGAACACGGGCTGGCCGCGCCGGAGTACCTCATCGCCGACGATGGTCGCAACACCTTGTTGCTGGAAACCCCGGCGCAGCTGCTGGCATATCTGCAGACGTTGCTGATCGAGGTCAACCTGCATGCCGTGCTGGCCGCCATCGCCACGCAGCGCGGCGGCAGCGAAGCACGCGGTTGGCGGCTGCTGAAGGAAGCGCTCAGCCGGGTGCTGGCACGCGTGCCGCTGCCGGTGGCGTACGCCGCGCAGACCCGCGAGCTGCTGCTGGATGCGGCAACGTGGCCGTTCAAGCAGGTGCTGCAGCCGTTGCTGGCACAGCTGCAGCCAGCGGACGGCATGCCCAGTGCCATGGACGCCCTGGCCAACCCGCTGCGGATGACGCCGCGACAGGAGACCGGGTGATGGTCGTCGCCGGGCCGCTGCTGTGGCTGCTGGGCTGCCAGGCGTTCTCGACGCTTGCCGCGATGCTGTTGCTGCCGGTGATGCCGCTGTACGTGGCGACGCTTGCCGGCACCACCCCGGTCGATGCGGCGCACTGGAGCGCGGCAGCCCTGGCCGCGCCGGCGCTGGGCACGCTGTTGCTGGGGCCGCTGGCCGGCCGCTGCTGCGACCGCTTCGGTCCGCGCGCGCTGGCCAGCGGCGGCTGCCTGGTGTTTGCCGCGGGCCTGGCGCTGACCGCCACGCTGGACCACGCCGCCGCCCTGCTGCTGGGCCGCCTGCTGCAAGGCGCCAGCGTGTTGAGCGTGGGCATCACCGCGGCAGTGATCGAATCGGCCGGGCGTTTTGCCGGACGCGCGCTGGCGCGGCTGGAAAGCGCGACCGCGGCAGGTTCACTGGGCGGGCCGTTGCTCGGCGGCTTGTCGTTGCAGGCGGGCAATATGCGCCCCCTCCTCGGCCTCGCCGCGGTGCTGATGGCTGGCATGGCATGGGGCCTATGGCGGAGCATTCCGCCGCGCCCGGCGCGAGCGCCAATCACGCCACCGTTGGTCATGCCGTGGCGCTGGCGCGGCCGCTCAAGACGCTGGCTGCTGTCCATACTGCTGGTGCAGACTGCCGCCTTCGGCCTGGCCGGGGCCTTCGTGCTGTTTCTGGCCGAGCGCTACGCCGCGCTGCCCTTGCTGGCGGTATGGGCCGGCGTGCTGCATGCGGGCGCCTGGGGTGCCACCTTGATTGCCACGCCATGCTGGGGGCGCTGCAACCGCCTCGCCTCGGCGAGCCCGCTGTTCCGCCTCGGCGCTTGCAGCACCGCACTGTGCCTGCTGGCACTGACGATGGCGCAGCCGCTGTGGAGCGCGGTGCTGTGGCGCATCCTGCTTGGCGCCAGCTACGCCGCGTTGATGCAGTCGGCGCTGCTGGCACTGGTTTCGACCTCCAGCCTGCGCTGCCGTGGCCAGCTGGTGGGCAGCAGCCGCAGTGTCGCCGCGTTCGGGCAGCTGCTCGGGCCGCTGCTGCTGGTGACGCTGACCCCGCACGTTTCCGCAAGCTGGGTGCTCGTGGTCATCGCGCTGCTGTTCGTGGCCGCCGGGGCGTTGTCGCCATGGCGGCGCTGGTCGCCTCCTGCGGATGGCGCACGCCATCGCCGGTCGGTCACGCCATGAGCCTGCTTTCGATCCCCGGCTCGCCCCCCGCGCTGGAGCACGCGCTGCTCGAGCAGTACCTCAATACCTGGTGCCGCGAAACCGGCGTGGCCGATCTGCGGCAGTGGCCACCTCGGCCCGAGCTGGCGTTGCCGGCACTGCTGCAGCAGCGCCGGCTGCACAGCGGCCTGCCGCTGTTCTGTCTGCCGCTGCAGGGCACGGGTTGCCATCTGGCCGGCCTGCTGCGCTGCCATTCGCTGGTGGGCTGGCATCGCGTGGACGAGTGCCTGTGGCTGGCCCGTGCCGGCCAGTGGCGGCCGCTGACCAACGCAGGCGAGCTTGCCGCGCTCATTGCCGATGCCCTGGCCGCCGGCGATGCCACAGCCAGCCGCGCCGCGCAGTCGCTGAAGGCCGTCATGCGCAACAGCATCGCGCACGCACGCCGCTATGCGCAGCAGCCGCTACCAGCCACCGGCAGCGCCTTCGTGCGCGGCGAACAGGGCCTGCGCCTGGGCCACGTGTTCCATGTCACCTCCAAGGCCAGCGAAGGCTTCGGCGAGGATGACCTGGAACGTTATGCGCCCGAACTGGGCGCGCGTTTCCGCCTGCACTATTTCGCCGTGCCGCCAGCGCTGCACATCGCCACCGGCGCGGCGGCACTCGCCAGCGAGCCGCAGGCACTGGACGAGGCCAGGCAGCGCCTGCCCACGGGCGATCCGTGGCCGTGGCAGCTGCTGCCCTGCCACCCCTGGCAGGCCGGCCACCTGCTGGCGCAGCCGGCAGTGGCGGCGCGCGTGACCAGGGGCGAGTTGCTCTCGCTCGGGCCATTGGGCGAACTGGCGCTGCCGACCTCTTCGGTACGCACGGTCTGGCTGCCGCGCTGGCAGCGCTTCCTCAAGCTGGCGCTGGACATCCGCATCACCAACTTCGTCCGCAACAACCCGCCCGCGCAGGTGCGCCGCGCCCTGGACGCCAGCAGCGCACTGGCACGCCTGCCATCCGCCGCGGTGGACAGCCCGTGTTGCCGCGTGCTGCTGGAAACCGCCGCGCAATCGCTGGCCGTGGACGCGCCGGATCTGCTCGCCGCATCCACCGTGCTGCATCGCCAGGCCTTGGATACCGCGCAGATGGACCGCGCCTGCGTGATGGCCACCGTGCTCGAAGCAGCGCAAGGCGATCACCGCATCGGCCTGCACGCATTGCTGCAACAGGCAGGCGCAGGCCACGTGGACGCGGCCAGCGTTCTGGCCTGGTGGCGGCAGTACCTGGAGGTGACCCTGCAGCCGCTGCTGGCCCTGTTCCTCGAACACGGCGTGGGGCTGGAGGCGCATCTGCAGAACAGCCTGGTGATCTTCGACGGCGGCTGGCCGCTGCGCGGCGTGTTTCGCGACATGGAAGGCGCCACGCTCAACTGCGGATGCGCGGCCGCCTCCGGACTGGCCGCGGACAGCCCAGCGCTGTATGCCGAGGACGAGGCCTGGCGACGCCTGCAGTACTACCTGCTGGTGAACCATCTCGGCCAGGTGGCTGCGGTGCTCGCGCGCGGTGGCGTGGTCGGCGAGCGCACCTTGTGGCGCGAGATCCGGCACTGCCTGGCGCGCATCGATCACCCGCTGGCCGCGCAGCTGCGTCGGCAACCCACCCTGCCGGCCAAGGCCAACCTGCTGAGCAGCTTTGCAGCGCGCGGCGAACGCCCGCTCTGGGTGCAGATTCCCAACCCGCTGCGGAACGAGGCCTGAGATGCACGCGCACGCCGACGAGCTGCAGGCCCATGCCGCGCTGGTATCGGCGCCGGCGTACAAGGAAGCCGGCCGCCGCGTGCTGCGGCAATTGCTTGAAGCGCTGCTGTTCGAGGATCTGCTGCCGGTGCAATGGCTGGCGCCCGACAGCGCCTGCGTGCAAGCGGGCGCGGAGTCGGCGGCGCGTTATCACTTCGGCGTGCAGCGCGGTCTGGGCTTCGGCCGCGTGCGCATACTCGGCAAGATCTGGCGCCACTGTGCCCAGGTGCGGCAGGAAGCGCTGGACCCGGCGCAGTTCCTGGCCGATGTCGGGCCCTTGCTCGGTGCGGAAGACCAGGCCGTGCAGCAATTGGCCGCCGAATTGCTGGCCACGCGGATCAAGCACGCCCAGACCCTGGCCGGCGCCAGTCCGTGCCTGCTGCGCGATGCCGACTACGACACGGTCGAGGCGCGGCTTGGCGATGCGCATCCCTACCATCCCTGCTTCAAGTCGCGGCTGGGTTTCAACCTGGCCGACAACGCGCGCTTTGGCCCGGAGCTGGCCGCGCCGCTGTCGCCGTGGTTGCTGGCGGTGCGTCGCGATTGCTGCCAGTACGCGGCCAGCCGCGCGCTCGATGCGGTCAACCTGCGCCACATCCTGCTCGGCGAAACCGATGCACGGCACTTCGATGCCGCGCTGGCGCAGCAGCAGCTGGACCCCGACGCCTTCCTGCCGCTGCCCGTGCATCCCTGGCAATGGCGCGAGGTGATCGCCCCGCTCCACCATGGCGCGTTTGCCCGCGGCGAACTGGTCGGCGTCGGCGCGATGGCCGCGCGCTACCAGCCGCAACAATCACTGCGCAGCCTCGCCAACCTGGACCAGCGCTGCGGCTGGACGCTGAAGCTGGCGCTGAGCCTGGTCAACACCTCCACCTCGCGCGTGCTGGCCCCGCACACGGTGCTCAATGCCGCGGCGATCAGCGACTGGCTGCAGGCCACGGTGGACGGCATGGCCTGGCCGGCGCCGATGACCGCACCGATCCTGCTGCGCGAACAGGCCGGCATCTGCCATGTGCCCAGCGCCGCGGCGGCGGGACAGTACGGCGCGCTGGCCTGCATCTGGCGCGAAAGCGTGCATCGCCGCCTGCCCCGGGCCCTGTCGGCACTGCCCATGAGCGCCTTGTGCCACACCGACGCCGACGACCAGTTGCTGATCGCGCCGTGGCTGCGGCGCTACGGCATCCAGGCCTGGCTGCGGCGGCTGCTCGAACGTGCTTTCCTGCCCGTGCTGCATCTGCTGTGGAGCCAGGGCATCGCGCTGGAATCGCACGCGCAGAACATGGTGCTGCTGCATGCCGACGGCTGGCCCGGCGGGGTGATGCTGAAGGACTTCCACGACGGCGTGCGCTTCGCGCCGCAGTGGCTCGCCGCACCGGCACCGCCACTGCGCGCGCCCTCCGCCGAGCACGCCCGCGTCAATGCCAACTCGGGGCTGCACAGCACGGTCGCCGACGAGGTGCGCGATTTCGCCGTCGACGCGCTGCTGTTCGTCAACCTCGCTGAACTGGGCTGGTCCCTGCTGCGCTTCCACGGCCTGGCCGAATCGCGCTTCTGGCGGGTGGTCGCCGGGGTGATTGCCGACTACCAGGCACAGCACCCGCAACTCGCCGCCGCATTTGCCCGCTTCAATGTACAGGCGCGCAGCTTCGGCATCGAGGCACTGGCGCGACGCCGTCTGCACCCGCAAGACGGCGTGCCGGCCCGGCAGGCGCCCAACCCGCTGGCGGAGGTGTGGCCATGCCGCTGAAGGCGCGCCTAGAAGCCGGCGCCACCGTGCATGGCGTGTTCTGCGCGATCGCCTCGCCGGTGACGGTGGAACTGGCCGCCTCGGCTGGCTACGACTTCGTGATCATCGACCTGGAACACGCGCTGGTTTCGCCCGATACGCTTGCGGCGATGCTGCTGGCCGCGCGCGCCGGTCGCATCGCCGCGCTGGTGCGGGTCGCGCATCGGAGCCAGGTGTTCCCGGCCCTGGACATGGGCGCGCAGGGCATCGTGTTCCCGCGCGTAAGCACGGTGGCGCAGGCCCGCGCGGCGGTGCGCGCATGCCGGCATTGGCCGCTGGGCCAGCGCGGCACCAGCGCTACCCATCACAGCGGCTACGGTCGCGATGACCTGGCCGCGGCGCAGCAGTGCGCCGATGCGCTGACGCTGGTCGTGGTGATGATCGAGGACGCGGCGGCCGCCGAGCGCAGCGCCCGCATTGCCGCGGTCGAGGGCGTGGACGTGCTGCTGGAAGGCGCGGCGGACCTGGCGCAATCGCTCGGCCTGCCCTGGCAAACACGTCACCCGCGGGTGCGCGAAGCCATCGAGCGCATCGAGTGCGGCGCCATGGCCAGCGGCAAATACTTCTGCGCCTTGCCGCGCGCGCCCGAGGACCGGCGCCGATGGGCCGAGCGCGGGGTGCGCATGTTCATCCTCGGCGAAGACCGCGGCCTGCTGCGCGCCGCGCTCGCCGCGCGCCTGGATGGCAACGGCCAGCACGCACCATGATCCCGCCGGCCTTGCAGCGCTACGTCCAGTCCCGGCAGGCGCCGGTGTGCGCCTATGTCTATGACCTGGCGCACCTGCGGCGTCGCAGCCAGGCGCTGCGTGCACAGCTGCCGGCGGCCTGCAGCCTGTTCTACGCGGTCAAGGCCAACAATGAGCGCCCGATCCTGCGCACGCTGCTGCCCATCGTCGATGGCTTCGAGGTGGCCTCGCTGGGCGAGATCGAGCGCGTGCGCGACATCAGCGGCACCTGTCCGCTGCTGTTTGGCGGGCCCGGCAAGACCGATGCCGAACTGGAAGGCGCGCTGACCCATGGTGTCGCACTGGTCCACGTCGAAAGCGAGCACCAGCTGCGGCGCCTGAACTGGCTGGCGGGCCGGCGCCGGCGCACCGCGCAGATCCTGCTGCGGGTCAACCCCGCGCCCACACTGACGCAGGCCGCCGCGCAGGCGCCGCTGCGCATGGGCGGGTTACCCACGCAGTTCGGCATTGCCCAGGACCAGGTGCCGGCGCTGCTGGACGTGGTGCGCCGTTGCCGCCACGTGCGCCTGCGCGGGCTGCATTTCCATGCGCTGTCCAACCAGCTCGACGCGCAGGCCCATCTGGCGCTGATCGCGCGCTACATGGCCTTGGCCGCGGCCTGGCAACGCGAATGCCGGCTGCCGCTGCACTGGCTCAATGCCGGCGGCGGCATCGGCGTGGACTACGCTGCGCAGCCGCGCCAGTTCGACTGGGCGAGCTTCTGCCAGGGTCTGCACGTGTTGCTGGCCAGCGCGCAGGCCAGCGACCTGCGCCTGGCCTTCGAGTGCGGGCGCTTCCTGGTCGCCGACTGCGGCTATTACCTGGCCGAAGTTACCGACCTCAAGACCTGCTTCGGCGAGCACTTCGCCATCCTGCGCGGCGGCTCGCATCACTTCCGCCTGCCCAGTGCCTGGCAGCACGACCATCCCTGCGAGGTGATCGCCAGCGAGCACTGGCCCTATCCCTGGGCGCGGCCGACGCTGCTGGATGCACGCATCACCCTGTGCGGCGAGCTGTGCACGCCCAAGGACGTGCTGGCGCGGAACGTGCCGCTGCGACGCCTGCGTGCGGGCGACTGCATCGTGTTCGTGCTGGCCGGCGCCTACGGCTGGCACATCTCCCATCACGACTTTCTCAGCCATCCGCATCCGGCGCGGCTGTACCTCGACGAGCCCGGAGCCAGCTGATGGTCTGCAGCCAACCGATCCAGTTGCTGCCGCTGCCGTGGATCCTGCCGACCGAGCAGCACCACGGCGATCACGCCGAGCACCTGGCCCGCGACATGACCGAACACGCCGTGTGGCGCGTGCCGATCGTGGTCGAGCGCTGCAGCTACGCGGTGATGGACGGCCACCATCGGCTGTGCGCCGCCCACCGCCTGGGCCTGGCCGCCGCGCCGTGCCTGTTGCTCGACTACCAGCAGGTCCAGGTCCAGGCCAGCCGCGAAGGCTATCTGGTGACGCCGGCGGAAATCCTGCGCCGCGCACTCACTGGCGACCCGTATCCGCCCAAGACCACGCGACACCGCTTCGACGGCCCGCTCCCGCTCTGCAACATCTCGCTGCCCGTGCTGCGCGCGCGAGGCGCTGGTTGGGCAGTGCGGCCGCCGTTGCCCTGATCCCCACTCCGCACACCGCCCATCCCCAGGAGAAACCTCCATGCCGCGACACCATGCCCTTGCCATCGCTCTTGCCGTTGCCATCGTCTACAGCTGCGCTCCAGCCCATGGCCGCGAACGTGGCCCCATTGCCTCTGCCACCCCGACACCCGCCCAGCCCGCAGTGGTGGAGATGGAACGCATCACCGTCGGCGGCTTTCGTCCCGACATCGTGCAGATCGGCACCTTCCGCGATGCGATGCCGCTGGAAATTCCGCAGCTGAGCCACGTCATCACCCGCCCGGTACTCGACGCACAACAGGCAAGCGGCCTGTACGACGCGCTGCGCAACACCGCCGGCGTCACCCGCGCCCAGCTCAGTGGCGCGGCATTCGACAACCTCGCCATCCGCGGCATCCTGGTCGAGAACCGCGCGAACTACCGCCTCAATGGCTCGTTGCCGGTGATCAACCTGATCGACATCCCGCTGGAGAACAAGGAACGCGTGGAAGTGCTCAAGGGCGTTTCCTCGCTGTACTTCGGCCTGGTGCCGCCCTCGGGCATCGTCAACCTGGTGACCAAGCGCGCCGGGCCCACGCCGGTGAGCACGCTGACCCTGTCGGGCAACAGCCATGGCGCGGCGCAGCTGCACGCCGATGTGGCGCGCCGCTTTGGCGCGCAGGAGCAGTTCGGCGTGCGCGTGAACCTGGCCGGCGGGCGCGAGGCCAATGGCGTGCGCCGCTTCGACGGCAACAGCCACCTCGCCAGCGCGGCGCTGGACTGGCAGGCCACCGACACGCTGAAGTTCGCCCTGGACCTGGAGCACTACGCCAAGAACGTCTCAGACCCGGCCGCACTGGCGGTGCCGGCACCGGTGGCCGGGCGCATCACCCTGCCCAGCGTGCCCAACGCACGCCTCAACCTGGCCGACCGCTGGATGCGCTACGACGCGCGCAGCAACAACGCGTTGTGGCGCATGGACTGGAACCCGACCGAGCGCTGGTCACTGCAAGTGGATGCCGGCACCTCGCAGGTCAAGCGCGACCGCTACTACTCGCAGTTCGAGAACTACGATCTAGGCAGCGGCGATGGCCAGCTGCGGGTGATCTACACCCCGAACCAGGTCTGGCAGAACCGCAACCTGCGCGCCCAACTCACCGGCCGCTTCGGCACTGGTTTCATCCGCCAGGAAGTGACCGTGGGCTACTCCAGCGACCGCCGCAACCAGGAGCCACGTGCCGCCACCGTCTATCGCTTTTCGCAGAACCTCTACAACCCGCGGCCGATCCCGCGCATGACCCTGCCCACGCCACAGGGCACCAACCTGTCCACCATCCGCGACGATGGCCTGTACCTGTTCGACCGCATCTCTTTCGGCGAGCAGTGGCAGGCGCAGTTGGGCGTGCGTTCGGATCGTTATCGCAGCCAGAGCCGCACCACGCGTTACCGGGCCAAGGAGCTGCTGCCCTCGGCCGCGCTGCTGTGGCGTCCGCGCGAGGACACCTCGATCTACACCAGTTACGTCGAAGGACTGGAAGAGAGCGGCTGGGGCCAGGCCAACCGCGCCAACTTCGGCGAGCTGCTGCCGCCCACCCGCGCGCGCCAGTACGAACTCGGCGGCAAGCTGCAGGCCGGCGGCGTGCTGTTGCAGGCCGCCGTGTTCGACATCCGCCGGCCATCGACCAATATCGACGCGTCCAACCGCATCGTGCTCAACGGCCTGTCGCGTTTCCGCGGCCTGGAGATGGTCGCCAGCGGCGAGCTGCGCAAGGGCCTGGAGCTGATCGCCTCGGCGCTGTGGCTGGACGCGCGCCAGCTGTCGCGCGCCAATGCCGACACCTACGGGCGCACGCCCGTCAACACGCCGCGCTATACCGCCAGCGTGTTCACCCGCTACCGGCTGCCAACCCTGCCCACGCTGGCGCTGAGCACCGGCGTGTACCTGACCGGACGCCGCCCCGTGGACAACGAGAACCGCGCCTTCATCGGCAGCTATGCCACCTGGTCGCTGGGCATGGAGTGGGAACCGCAGTGGCGGCGCCCCTTCGCCCTGCGCCTGATGCTCGACAACGTCGCCAACCGCAACTACTGGAGCACGGCGGGCAACGGCCTGATCGGCGTCGGCACACCGCGCACGCTGTCGTTGCAGGCGCGCTGGGGCTTCTAAGGCTCAGGGCGTAGCCGGCGCGCGCTCCGCAGGCAGGTCACCGTAGACGATCTGCCCGCGAAAGCCGCGCCGCACCTGCTGGAACAGCTCGCGGAATGCAGCGTAGTCCTGCGGCTGGCATAGCGCATACGGGCCATGGATGGCCTTGCGCGCCAAGCGGTGCGTGCTGGTCACGGCCTGGCCATCGCGCCGCCACTGCACGCTGTACTCGCCGGCCGGGTTGCTGAACTGCGCGTCGCGCGGCAGCGCGATGATCGGCACGCCTTCGGGCAGGCGCAGCACGTAGGTTTCCTCGCGCACGCTGTCGTTGCAGTAGAACGGCGTGAGGTTTTCCTCGGCCGAGGTACTGGTGTACAGGTCGCGCGCCGATTCGGCGCCGGGCATGTCCGGCAGGCGCATGCCGCCGACCTGGTTGAAGTCGACGTAGTCGTTGGCCTGGAAGCGGTAGCGATAACCGAAGCGCGTGGACAGGTCCACCGGGTCGCCTTGCAGCTGCAGTTCGCCGCGGCCGTCGAAACCGGCCTGGGCGATGATCGACTCCTCGATGCGCGCGCGGTTCTGCGCGTTGAGCTGCACGAACATCGCGCGCAGCCCGACCTCGCCGGTCTGGCCGCTGTCCAGCGTGGTCAGGCCCTGCAGCCCGCCATCGCCGCGGAAGTCAAACTCGCTGCGCGCCACATAGGCATTGCGGCTGCGGTCATTGGGCGGCGTACGCGCCAGATGCCCGTCGGCGGTATGCAGCACCGGCGCGCCGAGGTCGGAGGCCGGCAGCTGGCCGAAACGTGCGTACGGATTGGTCGAATCCACGTACAGGTCGAATTCGGGCAGGTAGGTGATGGCGTGGTTGAAGCGCCCCAGCACCGCGATGCGCGGCAGTGTCGGGCCACCGTCGGCGCCGATCAGCACCGGCGTGCTGGCGATGCCCTTGGCCGCGAGCAGGGCTTCGAGAATCACCGTGTGGTCCTTGCAGTCGCCGTACTGACTTTCGGCGATGCGCTCGGCCGGGTTCGGCTCCAGGCCGCCATTGCCCAGGTACACGGCCACGTAGCGGATGTTGCGCGCCACCCAGTCGTACAGCGCGGTGGCCTGCGCGCGGCGATCCACGATGCCGGCGGTGATCTGCTCGGCCAGGGCCTGGATTTTCGGCGTCACCGCCGCTGCCTGCCCGGCCTTGGCGTGATAGGCCAGACCCATCTGCGCCCAGTCGCGGTAGCTGCTGGCCATGATGGTCGGGCTGAATTCCCAGGCCGCCGCGCTCCAGTTCTGGCTGCGCATTGGTTGCGGGCGCCGGTAATGCCATTCCCAGCGCGCCATGCCCTTGTCGCGCGGCACGCGCACCGATTGCACGCCGCGCGTCCACACCTGCATCGGCATCTGCGCCGGCGCGGTCAAGGTGACCACGGCGTCCTCGTACTGCGAGAACACACTGAAGGTTTCCCACAGGCTGAAGTAGCCCGGGAAATACGGCGTGTGCTGGGTACGGCGGACCACGTAGGCAATGCGCGCGCCCGGGGCCAGGTTCGGGAACACGATGACCCGTACCTTGCGGTCGGCATACATCGCCGCCGCGGCGCTGGAGTAGCTTTCCTGGGTATAGATGCGGTCGGCGGCCACCGGCTGACGCAGGCCTTCGGCGGTGACGGTATGGGCCTCCAGCACTTCCAGCGTTTCCATCTTCTCGCTGTAGCTCAGCCGCACCTGGCTGAAGTGCTCCACCGCCGACTTGGTCTTGAGCAGGATCTCGTAGGTGTCGGTCTCGACATTGCTGCCATCGGCGCGCACTTCGTAATCGGCGCGATACCGCACATAGCTGAAATTGTTCTCTGCCTGGCCCGGCGGTGGCGACGGCGGCGCCGAGGCCTGCGCAAAGGCAAACGCCGGCCACAGCCACAACAGGCATACCCAGTAACGCAACACCCGATCCCCCAGGGACGCTTGCCGTCCGAACGTGTGCCGCGCCGTGACCGGCGCGGTGATGATTGCCTGTGCCGGCCTACTTCGGCGGCGGCGGTGCCAGCACGGTGCGGTCGCCGTTGTGTTCCGGTGCGCTGACCACGCCGGCCGCCTCCATCGCCTCGATCAGGCGCGCGGCGCGGTTGTAGCCGATCTTGAGCCGGCGCTGCACGCCGGAGATCGAGGCGCGCCGCGTCTCGGTGACGATGCGCAGCGCTTCGTCGTACAGCGGGTCGGACTCGTCGCCGGCGCCACCGCTGGCTTCCGGCAGGCCGGTCGCGCCAACCACGGTGCCGTCGCCCATGGTCTGCACTTCATCCAGCACGCCCTCGATGTACGAGGCCGGGCCGCTGGCCTTGAGGTGCTCGACCACGCGGTGCACTTCCTCGTCGCTGACGAAGGCGCCATGCACGCGGTCGGGCATCGCCGTGCCCGGCGGCAGGTGC
Source organism: Stenotrophomonas sp. (assembly GCA_035629025.1). GTDB lineage: Bacteria > Pseudomonadota > Gammaproteobacteria > Xanthomonadales > Xanthomonadaceae > Stenotrophomonas_A. Next base: position 46,379 of record DASPIU010000020.1, on the reverse strand, counting down.
AGCATGTCGCCATGACCGAGCAGGGTCTCGGCGCCGGACTGGTCCAGGATCGTGCGCGAGTCGATCTTCGAGCTGACCTGGAAGGCGATGCGGGTCGGGATGTTGGCCTTGATCAGGCCGGTGATCACGTCCACCGACGGACGCTGCGTGGCCAGGATCAGGTGGATGCCGGCCGCGCGCGCCTTCTGCGCCAGGCGTGCGATCAGTTCTTCGACCTTCTTGCCGACGATCATCATCATGTCGGCGAATTCGTCGATGAAGATGACGATGAACGGCAGCGTCTCCAGCGGGCGCGGGGCTTCGCCCAGTTCCGGGTTCGGCTTGAACAGCGGGTCCATCAGCGGCTGGCCCGCTTCCTCGGCGTCCTTGACCTTCTTGTTGAAGCCGGCCAGGTTGCGCACGCCCACCGCGCTCATCAGCTTGTAGCGGCGCTCCATCTCGGCCACGCACCAGCGCAGGCCGTTGGCGGCCTCCTTCATGTCGGTGACCACCGGCGCCAGCAGATGCGGGATGCCCTGGTAGACGCTCAGTTCGAGCATCTTCGGGTCGATCATCAGCATCCGCAGTTCCTTGTGCGAAGCCTTGTACAGCAGGCTCAGCACCATCGCGTTGACCGCCACCGACTTGCCCGAACCAGTGGTGCCGGCCACCAGCAGGTGCGGCATGCGCGCCAGATCGGCCACGGTCGGACGGCCGGCGATGTCCTTGCCCAGGGCCAGGGTCAGCGGACTGGCGGACTTGTCGTATTCCTTCGAGCGCAGCAGCTCGGAGAGGAAGATCATCTCGCGCGTGACGTTGGGAATTTCCAGGCCGACCACCGACTTGCCCGGGATCACGTCAACCACGCGCACCGACTTGACCGACAGCCCGCGCGCGATGTCCTTGTCCAGCGAGCTGATCTGGCTGACCTTCACGCCCGGCGCCGGCTCGATCTCGAAGCGGGTGATCACCGGGCCCGGATAGGCGCCCACGACCTGCGCGTCGATGCGGAAGTCCTTGAGCTTGAACTCGATCTGCCGCGACAGGGTTTCCAGGGTTTCCTCGGAATAGCCCTTGGCCTGCGGCTTGGGGTCGTCCAGCAGCGCCAGCGGCGGCAGGTCCGAGCCGTCGCCATTGACGCCCTGGAACATCGGAATCTGCTGCTCGCGCTTGGCGCGCTCGCTCTTTTCCACCACCGGTGCCGGCGGCGGCTCGATCTTCACCGGCTCGCGCCGGGCCTGCTTGACCGCCTCGACCTTGCGCACTTCCTCGCGTTCCTCGCGCATGGCCCGGGTCTGCTGCCACTCATTGGCCTGCTTGCTGCTCTTGCGCAGCAGCGGCGGAATCGCCAGCACCCATTGGCCGATGCGCTCCATCACCACGAACCATGACAGCCCGGTGGCCAGGGTGATCGAGATCAGCAGCAGCACCACCACGAACAGGTTGCTGCCAAGCGGGCCGAAGCCGGCGCGCAGCGAATTGGCGACCAGCTTGCCGAGGATGCCGCCGGCGCGGGCCACGTCGCCGTCGAACAGGCGCAGGTGCAGAAAGCCGGTCGCGGCGATCAGGAAACCGACCATGCCGACCAGGCGCAGCGCCGGGCCAAGTTCGGCTTCGCCCTGGCCTTCCTTCTCCATGCCGAACAGCGCGATCCAGGCCACCGCGCCGAGGATCAGCGGCAGCAGGAAGGCGATGTAGCCGAGCAGTTGCAGCAGTACGTCGGCGATCCAGGCGCCGGCCTTGCCGCCCATGTTGTGGATCGGCGCGACCACGCTGCCGGTCTGCGACCAGCCCGGATCGGCCGCCGAATAAGTGAACAGGCTCGCCAGCAGATACAGCAGCAGCGGCGCGATCGCGATCAACGCCAGGTCGCGCCACAGCCGCTGGCGGCGCGAGTTGTCGGTGGGCACGGGCTTGCGCGATGCCTTGGCTTCGGCGGCCGCGCCGCGTTCGGGAACCTGTTTTGCCACCTGGCGCCAGACCTTAGAAAAGTATGCTTAGTGTTTGATAATAAACGAGGACACGGCAGGAATCAGCCCCGGCAGAGGCGTCACGTGGCCCACGCAGTTCCACCGATTCGCCTTGATTAGACGCTGGCGCATCGCCACTCTATGCCCCCTGCGGACGAACGCGAAGTTGCGATCGTGCCGGCATATCCTTCCGATCGCGAGTATATATGAGCGCTTCTTCCAGCAGTCCCGCCAAGCATTCCCGCCTCCTGATCCTGGGCTCCGGCCCGGCCGGCTGGACCGCCGCCGTGTACGCCGCACGCGCCAACCTCAAGCCCGTGGTCATCACCGGCCTGCAGCAGGGCGGCCAGCTGATGACCACCACCGAGGTCGACAACTGGCCGGGCGATGCCCACGGCCTGATGGGCCCGGACCTGATGGCGCGCATGCAGGCGCATGCCGAGCGCTTCGATACCGAGGTGATCTTCGACCACATCCACACCGCCGACCTGTCCAAGCGCCCCTTCACCCTGACCGGTGACAGCGCCACCTACACCTGCGATGCGCTGATCATCGCCACCGGCGCGACCGCCAAGTACCTGGGCATCGAATCGGAAGAGGCGTTCAAGGGCCGCGGCGTGTCCGCCTGCGCCACCTGCGACGGCTTCTTCTATCGCGACCAGGACGTGGCGGTGATCGGCGGCGGCAACACCGCCGTGGAAGAAGCCCTGTACCTGTCCAACATCGCGCGCAAGGTCTACTTGATCCACCGCCGTGACACCCTGCGCGCGGAAAAGATCATGCAGGACAAGCTGTTCGACAAGGTCAAGGCCGGCAAGATCGAAACCGTGTGGCACCACACCGTGGACGAAGTGCTGGGCAATGATGCTGGCGTGACCGGCGTGCGGCTCAAGTCGGTGCAGGACGAGAGCGCCCGCGACCTGCCCGTGCACGGCTTCTTCGTCGCCATCGGCCACCATCCGAACACGCAACTGTTCGAGGGCCAGCTGGCAATGAACAACGGCTACCTGGAAATCCGCTCGGGCCTGGGCGGCAACGCCACCCAGACCTCGGTGGAAGGCGTGTTCGCCGCCGGCGACGTGGCCGACCAGCATTACCGCCAGGCCATCACCTCGGCTGGCTTCGGCTGCATGGCCGCGCTCGATGCCGAGCGCTTCCTCGACCAGATCGACTGAGCCCGCGATGCCGGTCGAAGTCCGTGGTTACCGGCAGCTGGCGGAAATTCCGGCAGCTGCCTGGGATGCCCTGCACGACGGCCGCAACCCCTTCATCCAGCACGCCTTCCTCGATGGCCTGGAGCGGCACGGCTGCCTGCGCCCGGAATGGGGCTGGAATCCGCTGCACCTGACCGTGTGGGAAGGCCCAGCCCTGATCGCGGCCGCGCCCGGCTACCTGAAGACCAACTCGCACGGCGAGTTCGTCTTCGACCATGCTTGGGCCCAGGCCTACGCGCGTTACGGCCAGGAATACTTTCCGAAGTGGCTGGGCGCGGTGCCCTACTCGCCGGTCACCGGACCGCGCCTGCTGGCGCGCGACCCGGCCGCCGCGGCGCAGCTGCGCGAGGCCATCACCGCCGTGGTCGCCGACAACGGCCTGTCCTCGGCACACGTGAACTTCCATGACGAAGCCGAGGACGCACTGTTCGACGCGCAATGGCTGCTGCGCCATGACGTGCAGTACCACTGGCAGCGGCAGCCCGGCTGGGACGACTTCGACGCCTTCCTGGCGGCGATGGACCACAAGCACCGCAAGAACATCCGCCAGGAGCGCAACAAGGTGCGCCAGGCTGGCATCGTGCTGCGCACCGTGCACGGCGGCGCCGCCAGCGAGGCTGACCTGGCCGCGATGCACGGCTTCTACCTGAAGACCTTCCGCGAATACGGCAACTCGCCGGCGCTGACCCTGGAATTCCTGCGCCACCTGGCGGCGGCGATGCCGCAGGCGCTGGTGATCTTCCTCGCCGAACTGGGCGGGGTGCCGGTGGCCGGCGCGCTGTGCCTGCGTGGCGGCGACACCTTGTACGGCCGCTATTGGGGCGGCGCTGCGCTGCCCGGCCTGCATTTTGAAACCTGCTACTACCAGGGCATCGAGTACTGCCTGCGCGAAGGCCTGCAACGCTTTGAACCCGGCGCCCAGGGCGAGCACAAGATCGCGCGCGGCTTCCTGCCGACCCAGGTGCGCAGCCGCCACTGGATTGCCGACCCCGGTTTCGCCGCGCCGCTGGCCGAATGGTGCGAGCAGGAGCGTGCCTCGGTGCGACGCTACGCCGCCGAGCTGCTCGCGCACTCGCCGTTCCGCCAGGCATGAGCGCCATGCCGCGCCGCCCCGTCCTGCTCGGTGACGATCCGCTGGCGCCGTTCCCGCCGGTCGAACAGGCGCTGCGCGATCCCGACGGACTGCTCGCCGTGGGCGGCGACCTCAGCCCGGCGCGATTGCTCAACGCCTATGCGCACGGCATCTTTCCCTGGTTCTCGGAAGGGCAGCCGATCCTGTGGTGGTCGCCGGACCCGCGCGTAACCTTCGACACGGCCAGCTTTCGCCTGCCCTCGCGCCTGCGCCGGGCACTGCGCCACAGCCCCTGGCAGCTGCGCGCCGACACCGCCTTTGAAGCCGTGGTCGCGGCCTGCGCCAGCGCGCCACGGCCCGGCCAGGACGGGACCTGGATCACTGCCTCCATGCAGCGCGCCTATGCCGAACTGCACCGGCTCGGCCATGCGCACTCGGTCGAGGTGTTCGACGGAGAGGCACTGGTGGGCGGCATCTACGGCGTCGGCATTGGCCGGATGTTCTTTGGCGAAAGCATGTTCAGTGCCCGCAGCGGTGGCTCCAAGGTCGCCCTGGCTGGGCTGGCCGCGTTCCTGCACGCGCAGCACTGCCCGCTGATTGACGCGCAGGTGGAGAACCCGCACCTGCTCAGCCTCGGCGCCCGGCAGTTGCCGCGCAACGAGTTCATGTGCCGGGTGCGCGAGCTGGTCAATGCGCCCGAGGCTGTGGGGCCGTGGACCGAAGCCTTCGGGACGTGGCCGGCGGCGCAGCTGGGTGCCGCCCAGGCGGCCCCGGCGACAACGCCTTGACACGCGACGCCACAAGATTGCTTAACACAAACTTTGCATGGCCGGCCCCGGGAGCGTAAAATCCCCGCACTTGGGCCCCCGACGGGCCATCCCCGAACCGCAGGACTACATGTCGAAAGACGATTCCATCGAATTTGAAGGCACTGTCAGCGAGACACTGCCCAACACCACTTTCCGGGTCAAGCTGGAGAACGGGCACGAGATCATCGCGCACATCTCCGGCCGCATGCGCAAGAACTACATCCGCATCCTGACTGGTGATCGCGTCAAGGTCGAAATGACCCCGTACGATCTGACCAAGGGCCGCATTACCTACCGCATGAAGTAGGAGCGGTTTCAACCGCGGACCCTGCACGGCGCGCTGTCGCGGCTGAAGCCGCTCCTACAGACGGCAGGGTCGATCGGAAACCCACAGAACCGGCGAGGCGCAAGCCCCGCCGGTTTTGTCGTGCCTGTTATTCCACCGTCGCCGGCAGCAGGCGCTCCGGCTCGGCCTGGGTCTCGACCACCAGCTCGCCGTCCTTGACGTCGATGCTGACCCGCCCGCCATCGACCAGCTTGCCGAACAGCAGTTCGTCGGCCAGCGGGCGCTTGATCCGGTCCTGGATCACGCGGGCCATCGGCCGCGCGCCCATCAGCGGGTCGAAGCCATGCTGGGCCAGCCAGTCGCGCGCGGTCGGCGTGGTCGCCAGGCTGACGTGCTTTTCCTGCAGCAGCGCTTCGAGCTCGATCAGGAACTTGTCCACCACGCGCAGGATATGATCGAAGCCCAGCGGCTGGAACTGCACCACCGCATCGAGGCGGTTGCGGAATTCCGGGGTGAAGCTGCGGCGGATCGTTTCCATCGCGTCGGTGGAATGGTCCTGCTTGGTGAAGCCAATCGTGCGCCGCGAAGCCTGCGCCGCGCCGGCATTGGTGGTCATCACCAGGATCACGTTCTTGAAGTTGGCCTCGCGACCGTTGGTGTCGGTCAGGATGCCGCGATCCATGACCTGCAGCAGGATGTTGAAGATGTCCGGGTGCGCCTTCTCCACCTCGTCCAGCAGCAGCACGCAGTGCGGGGTCTTGACGATCTTCTCGGTGAGCAGGCCGCCCTGGTCGAAGCCGACATAGCCCGGAGGCGCACCGATCAGGCGGCTGACCGAATGTGGCTCCATGTATTCGCTCATGTCAAAGCGCACCAGTTCGATACCCAGTTGCAGGGCGAGCTGGCGGGTGACCTCGGTCTTGCCCACGCCGGTGGGGCCGGCGAACAGGAAGTTGCCGATCGGCTTTTCCGGATTGCCCAGGCCCGAGCGCGACAGCTTGATCGCCGAGGACAGGGTTTCGATCGCCGGGTCCTGGCCGAAGATCACCATCTTCAGGTTGCGCTCCAGATGCTGCAGCACGTCCTTGTCGGTCGCACTGACCTGCTTGGCCGGGATGCGCGCCATCTTCGCCACGATCGTCTCGATTTCCTCGATGTCGATCAGCTCCTTGCGCTGTTCTTCAGGCAGCAGGCGCTGGCGCGCACCGGCCTCGTCGATGACGTCGATGGCCTTGTCCGGCAGCAGGCGGTCGCCGATGTGCTTGACCGACAGGTCCACCGCCGCCTGCAGCGCGTCATCGGCGTAGGTCACGCCGTGGTGCGCCTCGTACTTGGGCTTGAGCCCCTGCAGGATCTGGTAGGTCTCGCCGACGGTCGGCTCGACGATGTCGATCTTCTGGAAGCGCCGCGCCAGCGCGCGGTCCTTCTCGAAGATGCCGCGGTATTCCTGGAACGTGGTCGAGCCGATGCAGCGCAGCTCGCCGGAGGCCAGCGCCGGCTTGATCAGGTTGGAGGCGTCCATGGTGCCACCGGACGCCGAACCGGCGCCGATGATGGTATGGATCTCGTCAATGAACAGCACCGCGTTGGGTACTTTCTTCAGCGCGGTCAGCACGCTCTTGAGGCGCTTCTCGAAGTCGCCGCGGTACTTGGTGCCGGCAACCAGCGCGCCCAGGTCCAGCGAATAGATCACCGCGTCGGCCAGCACTTCGGGCACGGCGCCTTCGACGATGCGCTTGGCCAGGCCTTCGGCAATGGCGGTTTTGCCGACGCCGGCTTCGCCGACATACAGCGGATTGTTCTTACGCCGGCGGCACAGAACCTGGATGGTGCGCTCGATTTCATCGGCGCGTCCGACCAGCGGGTCGATGCGTCCGGCGCGGGCCTGGTCGTTGAGGTTGCTGGCGAACTCGGTCAGGGCATCGCCCTTACCTTCGCCCTCGCCACCTTCGCCCTTGCCCTCGGTCTCCCCGGGGGCCGCGCCCTCGCCTTCCTCGCCCATCTTGGCGATGCCATGGGACAGGTAGTTGACGATATCCAGCCGGGTGATGTCCTGCTGGTTGAGGAAGTACACCGCGTGCGAATCCTTCTCGCCGAAGATCGCCACCAGCACGTTGGCGCCGGTGACCTCCTTCTTGCCGGAGGACTGCACGTGATACACGGCGCGCTGCAGCACGCGCTGGAAGCCCAGGGTCGGCTGCGTGTCGCGGCCGTCGTCTTCGGCCAGGCGCGAGACCGAGGCCTCGATGGCCTGCTCCAGGTCGCCGCGCAGGCGCCCGACATCGGCACCGCAGGCCTTCAGCACTGCCTGTGCGGAGGGGTTGTCCAGCAGGGCCAGCAAGAGGTGCTCGACGGTCATGAACTCATGACGCGCCTCGCGGGCCCGCTTGTAGCACTGGCCAATGGTTTGCTCGAGGTCTTTGCTGAACATAGGGGGGAAGCTCCGACGGCTGTTGCCAACAATATGCGGCTTGGGACTGGAATTTCCACAACCCTATCGGATGGCTGTGTTCACGCGGCGTTAGTACGCCAATCGTGCCACTGCGTTGCAGGCATGGGATGCCCGATCCGGCTCAGGCCTGTTCCATCGTGCACAGCAAAGGATGCTGGTTCATGCGCGAAAACTCGTTGACCTGCGCGACCTTGGACTCGGCGACCTCGCGGGTATAGGACCCGCACACCCCGCGGCCGCGGGTATGCACGTGGAGCATGACCTGGGTGGCCTTCTCCAGGTCCATGGCGAAGAACTGCTGCAGCACGGTCACCACGAAATCCATCGGGGTGTAGTCGTCGTTGAGCAGCAGGACCTGGTAGCGCGGGGGCGGGGCGACTTCCGGGCGGCTGGTTTCCACCATTACGCCGTGGTCGTGCTCTTGTGTGGGTTTGCGAGGCATCGCGTCATTATAAGTGGGGGTGCACGGAATGGACGATTCACGTCCAGCCCCGCACAATTCGCTCCTTCCCCCGGATTTTCAAGCCCGATGAAGCGTCTTACGGCCGCCGTTGCGTTGCTCGCGGCATCTACCTGCCCGCCCTTGCTCGCTGCCCCGGCCGCGGCCAGGCCCCCGGCGCGGCCAGCGACGCCCGTCTCCGCTCCGGCAGCGGCGGGCAATGTGGAACTGGGCCAGCGCCTGCGTGCACTGGGCCTTGAGCCGAAGGTCGATGCCGATGGCGACTACCGGCTGCTGTTTGGCCTGGAAGGCGGCCGCCAGCAGGTGACCTATGTGCGTGCACGCACCGAGCGCTTTGGCGAACTGGAGATCAGGGAAATCTGGTCGCCGGCCTACCAGGCCAGCGGCGACACCCTGCCCGGCGAGATCGCCAACCGCCTGCTGCAGGACGGCCAGGAAAACATCCTCGGTGCCTGGGTGCGCCAGGACGGCACCGCGATCTACGTCACCCGCGTGCCGGCCGACCTCGCCGGCCGCGCGCTGTCCGATGCCATCGAAGCCACCACCCGTGCCGCCGACGCGATGGAAGCGCAGCTCACCCCCGGCCAGGACCAGTTCTGATGGACCCCCGCCTGACCCCGCGCCCGGCGGGCACGCGCTGATGGCCTCACCACGCCCGCCCGCGCCGCATGTCACCGTGGCCACCGTGGTGGTGCGCGAAGGCCGTCTGCTGCAGGTGGTCGAGCGCATCGGCGGCCGCGAAGTGATCAACCAGCCGGCCGGCCACCTGGAGCCGGGCGAGAGCCTGGCCGCCGCCGCGCTGCGCGAGACCCTGGAAGAGACCGGCTGGACGGTGCGCCTGACCCACTTCATCGGCTGCTACCAGTGGACCGCCGAAGACGGCGAGGCCTACCTGCGCTTTGCCTTCGCCGCCGAGCCGGTCGCGCATGACGCGCAACGCGCGCTGGATGACGGCATCCTCGCCGCGGTGTGGATGACGCCCGAGGAACTGCGCGCCGAGCCCGCGCGCCTGCGCAGTCCGCTGGTGTGGGCGGTGGTAGCCGACTACCTCGGCGGCCAACGCCATCCGCTGGCCTTGGTGCGGCAGCTGTGAGTGCCGCGCCGCGCATCGTGGTCGGCATGTCCGGCGGCGTGGATTCGTCCGTCGCCGCCTGGCGGCTGGTGCAGCAAGGCGAAGCAGTCGCCGGGCTGTTCATGCAGAACTGGGCCGACGATGGCAGCGGCGATTGCCGCGCCGAGGATGACCGCCGCGACGCGGTGGCGGTGTGCGGCCGGCTCGGCATCCCGTTCCATTTCCGCGACTTCTCCGCCGAATACTGGCAAGGCGTGTTCGAGCACTTCCTGGCCGAATACGCCGCCGGGCGCACGCCCAATCCGGACGTGCTGTGCAACCGCGAGGTCAAGTTCAAGCATTTCCTCGACGCGGCGCGCGAGCTAGGCGCCGAGCGCATCGCCACCGGCCACTACGCGCGCATCGCCCACGAGGGCGGCCGCTGGCGCTTGCTGCGCGGTGCCGACCACGGCAAGGACCAGAGCTACTTCCTGCACCAGCTCGGCCAGGCCCAGCTGGCGGCCACGCTGTTCCCGATCGGCGACCTGCACAAGGCCGACCTGCGCCGCATCGCCCGCGAGGCCGGCCTGCCGACGCACGCGAAGAAGGATTCGACCGGCATCTGCTTCATCGGCGAGCGCGACTTCCGCGAGTTCCTGAGCCGTTACCTGCCGGCACGTCCCGGCGAAATCCGCGACCCGCACGGCGTGCGCGTGGCCGAACATCCCGGGGTGTTCTACTTCACCCTGGGCCAGCGCGAGGGACTGAACATCGGCGGCGTGCGCGGCCGCGCCGCGGCGCCGTGGTACGTCGTCGGCAAGGACGTGGCCAACAACGTGCTGTACGTCGACCAGGACCGCGACAGCCCCTGGCTGCAATCGCGCTGGCTGCGCTCGGAGGCGGCCCACTGGATTGCCGGCGCGCCGCCGGCGCGGCGCTTCGACTGCACCGCGCAGACCCGCTACCGCCAGCCCGACGAACCGTGCACGGTGCAAGTGCGCGACGATGGCTGCGTGGATGTCCACTTCGCCCGGCCGCAGCGCGCCGTCACCCCCGGGCAATCGCTGGTGCTGTATGCCGGCGAGGAATGCCTTGGCGGCGCGGTGATCGCACAGACCGACGCGCCACTGGCGCAATCACCCTCTTCTCTCCCCGCAACCGAGGTATCGGCTCGATGACCGCCCCGATGGACAACCGCGTGCTGGCCCTGGCCGGCATAGCCCAGGCCCTGCAACAAGTGCGGCGCATCGCCGAGACCGGGCATTCGGAGGCCGCCAGCGTGCGCACCGCGATGGACAGCGTGTTCCGCATCGACGCCGAGACGCCCGAGGCGGTGTACGGCTCGCGCCAGCACCTGGCGCCCGGGCTGCGCCTGCTGCACAACTATTTCCGCAATGAGGCCCAGGACGATGTGCTGCCGCGGCTGGCCCTGGCCGTACTGCAGCTGGAGCGGCGCTTCGTGCGCGAGCAGGCCACGGTGGCGGCGGTGTCGGCCGGCATCGGCAAGGCCGCGCGGCAGGCCCAGGAGCTGGGCGACAGCAGCCATCCCGACGTGCTCGGCACGCTCGGCACGCTGTACGCGGACACCATCAGCCACCTCAAGCCGCGGGTGATGGTGCAAGGCAACCCGCATTACCTCAACCAGACCGGCGTGGTGGCCGAGATCCGCGCGCTGTTGCTGGCAGCGGTGCGCTCAGCGGTGCTGTGGCGGCAGATGGGCGGCAGCCTGTGGGATTTCCTGTTCGGCAAGCGCGCGATGATCGAGGCGGTGGACCGGGCGCTGCGCTGAGTTGATGGTCGCGCGGCTGCGCGAGTTTCTGAACGGCATGGGGTTGCGCGGGCGGGTGTGAAGGGCATCGATCGCTAAAGAGCCGGGGGGTACGGCCGATACAGCAATCGTGAATCTGTCGAGAACGCCCATGTACTCACACCCCCTGATCCGACTCGCGGCGCCGCTGGCGCTGACCCTCCTGTTCCCGTTGGCCGTGGGCCTGGAATGGCCCGGCTTCGTCCGCTGGGCGATCCTGGCCACGCTGACCTTGAGCTGGCTGGGCTTTGCCGCCTGGAGCGTGTGGTCGCAGGGCCGTCGCCACCCCGACCAGTCCCGCGTGCTGCGCGAGCAGGAGCAGCTGCTGACCGAGCTGCGCAGCTTCGTCAGCAACGAGGTCGAAGGTTCGCGTGCGGAAGTGGAGCGTGCGCGTGACCTGATCCGTCAGGCCGTGGCCGGCCTGGGCAGCAGCTTCGAGGCGATGAACCGCAAGTCGCGCCAGCAGAGCCATGCGCTGGCCCGGATCGTGGACCGCGCCGGTGAAGATGGCGGCGCCGGCGTGGACGTGGCGCGCTTTGCCCAGCACGCCAGCTCGCGCATGGAGCAGCTGGTCGAGGCGCTGGAACAGGTCAGCGGCCAGAGCAGCACCACGGTCAACCACATCGACGAGATGGCCCAGCACCTGGACGGCATCTTCGCCCTGCTGGAAGACGTCAAGTCCATCGCCGACCAGACCAACCTGCTGGCCTTGAATGCGGCCATCGAAGCCGCCCGTGCCGGTGAGGCGGGCCGCGGCTTTGCGGTGGTCGCCGACGAGGTGCGCAACCTGTCGGAGCGTTCGACCACTTTCAACGAGCAGATCCGCAAGCTCGCGCACAGCTCCAAGGAGTCCATCTCCAAGGTGCGCGAAACGGTCTCGCACATGGCCTCGCGCCACCAGGACCGCTCGCGTGAAGCGCGCCACGAGGCGGCGGCGATGCTGGACAACGTCGCGGCGATCAACGCTTCGCTGGGCGAAGGCATGCGCGAGATTTCCGAATGCGCCCGCGCCATCGATGGCAGCGTGGCTGAAGCGGTGCGTGCGCTGCAGTTCGAGGACATCGCCACCCAGACCCTGAGCGGCGTGCACACCCACCTGGACCGCCTGACCGCGATCAACCGCGAGGCGGTGGCCCTGCAGGAACTGCTGCATCGCAGTGGCGGCGTGGCCGACAACGATCTGGTGCAGGCCCTGCAACGCCTGGGTGCGCGCCTGCGCGACATGCGCAGCGAGTGGGAGCGCCCGCCGCACAAGCCGGTCTCGCAGCAGACCATGGGTGCGGGCACGGTCGAGTTGTTCTGATCGTTGTGCGCCGCAGGCAGGTCCCCGGCTTCGGTCGGGGATTTGCGTTTGTGGACTCCGATACTTCTCTTTTGCCCGTAGCCCTTGTCCTCCCTGCCATGACTGACTTGCCTGCACCTGGCTCGACACCACCCGCCGCCGGCCATGCCAATGCCGCGCTGGCTGCTGTGGAGGCCGCCGCGCGCCGTGAGCTCGCGCAGCTGGTGGCGGCATTGCCGCCGGCGACCGCGCCGACCGATCCGTTGCTGGCGCATCTGGCATGGGATCTGGGATTGGCCGGCGATGAGGTGATGGGATCGTCGCGTTGATGCCTGATGGGTGCATTCCCGATCGGCGCGCCCCCGACGGGTGCACTGCCGATGGGTGCACTGTAGGAGCGGCTTCAGCCGCGACCGTGACCTGACAAATCGCGACTCCGCCCGGTCGGGGCTGAAGCCCCTCCCACAACGGCCCCAGCAGCATTCCGGATGCCCTGGGCGCCTGATGGATGCACCGTAGGAGCGGCTCTTGTGGCCTTCTCGGCCATCAGCCGCGACCGTGATCTGGCTGATCGCAGTGCCGCCCGGTCGGGGCTGAAGCCCCTCCTACCACGGCTCCGGCCAAACAACGGCTCCGCCGCACAGGGCGACCGCAGCCCACCCCTTCCCCAAAAAAGAAACCCCCTCAAACGAGGGGGCGCGATTCAAACGCAAACAACCACCGCGAAAAAACCTTCGGCTTCAACCCGAAGCCAAAGCCAATCTCTGCCCCAGCCGCCCACCCACCTCGGCCTCGCGCAGCCACTGCGCCAGGTCACGCGGGGCCAGCGGCCGCGAATAGAAATATCCCTGGATCTCGTCGCAGCCCTGCTGGCGCAGCAGCGCATCCTCCTGCACGGTCTCCACGCCCTCGGCCACCACCTGCATGCCCAAGGCATGACCCAGATGCACGATGGCCTGGGTGACCTCTGCGGTGTTGGCATCGGCCAGCATGCCCTGCACGAAGCTGCGGTCGATCTTCAGACGCTGCACCGGGAAACGGTTGAGGTAATGCAGATTGGAGAAGCCGGTGCCGAAGTCGTCCACGGCCAGCAGCACGCCGTTCTGCTCAAACAGGTCGAAGCAGCGGCGCAAGGCGTCGCTGTCGCGAATCAGCGCTGACTCGGTCAGCTCCAGCTCCAGGCGCCGCGGCGACCAGCCGTTGGCACGGCAGATCTCCAGCACGCGCTCGGCAAAGCCACGGTCGCGCAGCTGCACCGCCGACACATTCACCGCGATGCGGCTGAACTGCAGACCCTGCTGGTCCCAGGCCAGGGCCTGGCGGCAGGCTTCGCCCAGCACCCAGTCGCCCAGGCGCACGATCTCGCCGCAGTCCTCGGCAATGGGAATGAACTCGGCCGGGCTGCATTGGCCATGGCCCGGACGCTGCCAGCGCAGCAGCGCCTCGATCGCCGGCGCACTCTCGCCGGCGGTGGGTACCAGCGGCTGGTAGACCAGCGTGAATTCCTCGCGGTCCAGCGCACCGTGCAGCGCGTGCTCCAGCTCCAGGCGGCGCTGCGCACGCAGCAGCACGTCCTGGCTGTAGTAATGGAAGGTGTTGCGTCCGGATTCCTTGGCCGCGTACATCGCCGCGTCGGCGGCGCGCAGCAGGTTGTCGAAGTCGCCCAGGTCCGGCGTCTGCAGGGCAATGCCGATGCTGGCACTGACCTTCAGGGTGATGTGGTCCTTGCGCAACGGCTCGCCCAGCGCTGCCAGCAACTTGCGCGCGACGTGGCCGGCGTCTTCCGGCTCGGACAGGTCGCGCAGCACCACGACGAACTCATCGTCGCTGAAGCGGCCGAACAGGTCGCTGTTGCGCAGCTGCTGGTGCAGCCGCGTGGCGGCCAGCTTGAGCAAGGTGTCGCCGGTGGCATGGCCGAAGGAGTCGTTGATGCTCTTGAAGCCGTCCAGGTCCACCAGCAGCATCGCCAGCGTCTGCCCGCGCTCACGGGCCTCGGCCATGGCCTCTTCGGCGCGTTCGCGCAGCAGGAAGCGGTTCGGCAGGCCGGTGAGGCGGTCGTAATGGGCGAGCAGTTCGATGCGCTCGTTGGCCTCGCGCTCGCGGCTGATGTCGCGGAACAGCACCACGAAGCGCGGCGGCAGGCCCTCGCGGCGATCGAGCTCGATCAGCACCTGCACCCAGATCCGCTGCCCGGAGTTGCGGTAGAAGCACAGCTCCAGCTGTTCGGGCAGGCCGCCGTCGCCGATGCGCAGCAGCGCCGCCTCGAAGTTGTCGCGCGAATCCTGGGTGTACAGCGACAGCGCCTGCTCCAGGGTGATCGGCTCCTTGCGCAGGCCGTGGATGCGGTAGCACTCCTCGGTCCACTGCATGCGCCGGGTATCGACCTCGATCTCGCAGCCGCCGATGCGGCCCAGCGCCGAGACCCGATTGAGCAATTCGGTGCGCCAGCGGATCAGCGCATCGGTCTGGCGCTGCTCGGTGACGTTCTGCACCTGGCCGACCAGGCGCAGCAACTGGCCATCCCCATCGAAGACCGGCTGCGCCCAGATGCGCACATGCTGCGGCGGCTGGCTGCCGCCGGCGCCCAGTTCCAGCTCGAAATGCAGCGGTTCGCCGAGCGTACGCACGCGACGCCAGGCGCCGCGCAGGGCGCCGCGCGCCTCGCCGGCGAGTTGCCGCAGCAGGCTGCGCACGCGCCGCAGCGGCTGCCCGGGCAGGGACAGCTGGCGCGCGAAATCCTCCGACAGCCACAGCTGGTCGCGACGGCAGTCCCAGCTCCAGCTGCCCATGCTGGCAATGCGCTGGGCCTCTTCCAGTTGCGCCTGCTGCTCACGCAGCTGCTGTTCCAGCAGCTTGTGCCGATGGATGTCGGTATGCGTGCCGAGCATGCGCAGCGGGCGCCCGTCGGCGCTGCGCGACACCACGCGACCGCGGTCGAGAATCCAGCGCCATTCGCCATCGCGCTGGCGCAGGCGGAACTCGGCGGTGTAGCCGTCGGTTTCGCCGGCCAGGTGCGCACGCACGGCTTCGCTGACCCGCGGGTGGTCTTCCGGGTGCATCAGGTCCGACAGCGCCGCCAGGTTGGGCGGCAGCGACTGCTCGTCGTAGCCGAGCATCCGCTTCCAGCGTTCGGAGCGATAGACGACATCGGCGGCGATGTCCCAATCCCACAGCCCGTGCTCGGCGCTGTCCAGGCCGATTTCCCAACGGCTGGCCACGGCGCTGCCGGTCGGCTCGGGAATGCTCAGGGTAAAAGCCAGCAACGCGCCATGCTCGTCGCGCACCGCGCGCAGCCAGCCGTCCCATTGGCCGTGGCCATTGGGCAGCACGCAGGCGACCATGCCGCCCTCGCGGCGCAGGCGCTCGCGGCTGTCGGCCCATTGCTCGACGTACAGCGACAGCGTCGCCGGCAAGCCCAGCGACTGCGCCGCGGCGTTGGCGGCCAATGGCCGCCCATGCGCGTCCAGCACCACCACCGCACAGGTGAGTGGATGCTGCAGCAAGCTTGCAATGACGCCTGGATCCACGCTCGGAAGCTCCGCATCTCGAACCCCGGGGGGCGGGGACCTCCTGGATAGCGGCCGCGGCGCGAATTAGTTGAGCCTGCCGCCCGCCGCAAAGCCGCGCTTACCCTCTAAGATGAGGCGTTGCCCGCCGCTGGCGCCCCGAGCCTCCATGACCGACGACCGCAGCCGCTCCTTGCCGACCCTGCCCGTGTCCGGGCAAAGGCTTGCCCGCCGCCTGCGCTCGGGCATCTGGGTCCTGACCGGCTGCTACCTGGCGCTTGGCCTGACCTGGCTGCTGGCCGGCGACACCCTGGTGCGGCTGGCCCGACCCGCCCCGGCCAGCGCCCCGCATCTGGTCATGCTCAGCGGCGCGGCCTTCGTGGTCGTGTCGGCGCTGCTGCTGCACTACGCGCTGCGCCGACTGGCCGGCGTGCTGCAACAGGAACACGCACTGCTGGCCCGCTCGCAGGCGCAGCTGCACGAGCAGTTCCACGCCCTGCCCTGCCCGGTGTGGGCCTATGACCTGCAGACGCTGCGCATCCTCGATGCCAACCCCGCCGCGCTGGCCTTCTTCGGCTTTACCCGCGAGCAATTCCTCAGCCTGCGCCTGGATGCGGTGTGGCCGGCCAGCGAACGCGAGCGCCTGGACGAGATCATCGCCCACCTGCGCGATGCGCCAGCCGAGGACTGCGTACTCACCGAATCGCTGCTCACCCGCAATGGCTTGCGCGATGTGGAGGTGCGCAGCAGCCCGCTGTCGGTGCCCGAGGGCCAGGCGCGCCTGGTGGTGGCGATAGACCGCAGCGCCGAACGTCGCGCCGCGCGCCAGCGCGCCGAATTGCTTGACCTGCTGGAAGAAGCCCAGAGCATTGCCCGGCTCGGCTCCTGGGAGCTGGACCCGGCCACCGGCCAGGGCCGTTTCTCGCCGGAGGTGTACCGCATCGTCGGCCGCCCGCCGCCGCAGAACCAGCGCTGGCACCGCTTCGAGGAACTGCTGGCGGGCGTGGACCTGGTCACCCAGGTGCGCATCGACCGCCTCATCGACGACATGTGTGGCGCCGGCACCGTGCAGATCGACGTGCTGCTGCCCCTGATCGCCGGCGACGGGCAGACCCGCATGGTCCACCTGCGCGCCGAAAGCGGCACCGGCGCCGACGGGCGCCGACGCGTGCATGGCACCCTGCAGGACGTGACCGAGCGCGAGCAGTCGCGGCGCCTGCTGCGTGAGCGCGAGGAACAGTTCCGCGAACTGGTGCGGGTGCTGCCGGACGGGGTGATGATTCTTTCCGACGAATGCGTGATGTACGCCAACCCGGCCTGCGCCGGGCAGTTCGGCTACCCCGGCGAGTCGCTGCTGGGCGAGCCGCTGTCGGCGCTGGTCAGCGAGGCCGACCTGCCGCTGGTGCGCGAGCAGCTGGCCGGTGCCGAGCCGCGCGGCGAGGTGTCCGCGGCGCGGCGCATGCGCCGGCGCGACCACAGCGTGTTCCAGGCCGGGCTGTCGGTGGGCGCGGTGCGCTACGGCGGCCGCGACTGCCGCCTGCTGGTGGTGCGCGACCTCAGCGAGCCCGAACGCATGCGCGATGCCCTGGCCGCCGGCAACCTCGAACTGCAGGCCATGGCCAAGCGCCTGTTCTCGCTGCAGGAGGACGAGCGCCGCGCCATCTCGCGCGACCTGCACGACGACATCGGCCAGGCCATCACCGCGATGAAGCTGTCCGCGCACGCGGCCATGGAGGAAGACGAGCCGGTGGCGCGCATCGAGAACCTGCAGGAGATCGTCGAGCTGGCCGACAGCACCGTGACCAAGCTGCGCAACCTGTCGATGCTGCTGCGCCCGCCGCAGCTCGACGCGCTGGGCCTGGAGGCGGCGCTGCGCTGGCAGGCCTCGGCCCTGTTCCGCGGCAAGCCGCAGCGCCTGGAACTGGACGTGCAGACCCTGCGCCAGCGGCCGAGCAACGAGATCGAGCAGGCCTGCTTCCGCATTGCCCAGGAAAGCCTGACCAACGTGCTGCGCCATGCCTGCGCCGGTGAGGTCAACCTGGTGCTGCACGACCACGACAGCGGCGGCCTGTACCTGGAGGTGCGCGATGACGGCGACGGCTTCGAGCCCGAAGGCCCACGCGGCCTGGGCCTGGTGGTGATGCGTGAACGCGCGCAGACGGCCGGCGGCACGCTGACGATAGAATCGGCCCCGGGCGCGGGCACTTGCGTGCGCCTGCACCTGCCCTACCAGGCGGCTGGCGAACCGGCCGCCCGCGACAACGGACGTTGATCCCCATGTGGAACCCCGCAATGCCGCCCGGACTGGAAACCAGCAAGCCGCAACGACTGGGCGCGGGCAACCCCGAACTGCTGCGGCTGGTCGATGCCGCCGCTTCCGGCGGCGTGCCGCTGATGCTGCTGCACGTGGACATCGACCACTTCGCCTCGATCAACGAGAACATGAGCGCCGAGATCGGCGACCAGGCGCTGCTGCTGCTGGCCGAACGCCTCCAGGGCTTCCTCGGTACGCGCGGGCGACTATGGCGGCATGGCAGCGACGAGATGGTGATCGTGGCGCCGCGCCAGGACGGCACGCCGCTGCCGGAAGACTTCGCCGAGCAGATCCGCCAGCAGATCGAACTGCCGCTGTCGGTGCTGCCGTATACCTTGTTCATGACCGGCACCGTCGGCATCAGCCTGTGCCCGGAACACGGCACCCAGCTGTCGACCCTGCTCGACCAGGCCGAGGAAGCCAATTACCAGGCCGGCCGCGAAGGCGGCAACACGGTACGCATGTACGCGCGCAACTCGCCGGCCAGTGCGCACAGCGAGAGCATCATCGCGCGGCAGATCGTCGATGCGATTCCGCATGGCGAGCTGCGCCTGCGCTACCAGCCGCTGGTGAGCGCGCGCGATGGCCGCATCGTCGGCATGGAAGCGCTGCTGCGCTGGCAGTCGCCAACGCTGGGCATGCTGGTGCCGGAGCGTTTCATGCGCACGGCCGAGCGCCTGGGGGTGATCGTGCAGCTGGGCGAATGGGTGCTGCAGAACGCGGTCAAGCAGGCGCGGCAGTGGCGCGACCAGGGCTTTGACGATTTCAACATCGCCGTCAACGTGTCCACGCTGCAGCTGCTGCGGCCGAGCTTCTTCAACGAGGTGATGGCGCTGCTGACCTCCACCGGCGTGCCGGCGCAGGCGCTGACGCTGGAGATCAACGAAAGCGCGTTGACCAACAACGTCAACTTCGTCCACGAGTCGATGGGCAACCTGCGCAACGAGGGCATCAGCCTGAGCCTGGACAACTTCGGCACCGGTGACTCCAGCCTCAGTGCGCTGGTGCGCTATCCGGTGGACCGGCTGAAGATCGACCGCAGCTTCATCAAGAGCGCACCGGCCGGCAGCCGCGAGGCGGCGATTGCACGCGCGATCATCGCGATGGGCCATCAGCTGGGCATGACGGTGATTGCCAATGGCGTCGAATCGCAGGCGCAGCTGGGTTTCCTGCGCCGCAACGATTGCGACATCTTCCAGGGCTACATGTTCGGCGAGCCGATGTCGGCCGAATCGGCGGGCATGGCCTTGCGCCGCCGCTACCTGCGCCCGGAGTCGTTTGCCGAGACGCGCCCGGACCGCACGTTGCTGCTGCTGGACGATGAGGAAAACGTGCTGCGTTCGCTGGTGCGCCTGTTCCGCCGCGATGGCTACCGGATCCTGGCCGCCGGCAACGTGCGCGACGCCTTCGACCTGCTGGCGACCAACGATGTGCAGGTGATCCTGTCGGACCAGCGCATGTCGGACATGAGCGGCACCGAGTTCCTGGGCCGGGTGAAGATGCTGTACCCGGACACGGTGCGGCTGGTGCTGTCCGGCTATACGGATCTGGCGACGGTGACCGAGGCGATCAACCGCGGCGCGATCTATCGGTTCCTGACCAAGCCGTGGAATGACGACGAGTTGCGCGAGCACATCCGGCAGGCGTTCCGCACGCATGATGAGTTGCGCAAGGGGCGTGATGCGGGGGGGTAGTGTTTTCTCGGGGGCTTCGCCCCCGCGCCCCCTTTTCAAAGCGTGCAGCGGGCGGTGGGTCGCGTCGGCTTGCGGTGCGGGCCCGGCCCTGCCGAGCGTGCACCGGGCGGTGGGTCACGTCGGCTTGCGGTGCGGGCCCCGCCCTGCCGGGGGTAGGCGTCTCGGTTCCGGCGTACGTCCTGTACTCAGTCACCGAACGTGGGCCATCCATGGCCCACTGACGCCTACCCCCGCCAGGACGGTGCAAGGCGCGTCATCTATCCCACTTCGGCTGTGTGTTCGCCTCCATTGGGTTGCGCCATGCCTGCCCCCTCACTGCACGCCCTGCCCAACAATGCACGGTCCACTCGATCTACTACGAAGTGCGTGACCGCTGGGTCCCGATGCTCCGCTTGCGCGGCTTGTGGCTAGAGGAGCTTGGCCTGGGCGTTGGCAGCCGCGTCAGCATCAGGGGCGAGCTGGCAAGCTCACGATCACGCTGATCGCACCGCCTGCCGGCCCCGTCGACGCGCGCAAGCCCGGCCGCAAACGCAGGTCGGGCTGGGAGATCAATCGCGATCGCCGCCGCGCTTTGATGAGCGCCGAGTTGGCGTAGACATACCTTGCATCCCCCTCCCCGGGTACCGTGCGGTCGCGGCTGAAGCCGCTCCTACAGTGCAGCCAGACCGTGGGTGCGGGTCTGACATAGAGCTTCGCTTTCGTGTCCGGTCGCGATGATGTGTCGGGCGGCCGGGGGTAAACCCTTTCGGGACCGTTGGCGCCATGGATGGCGCCATCGAGCCCCAGGGAGGGGTTCACCGCGTGTCCCGAAAGGGTTTGCCCCCGGCCGCCACGCAGGAACCCCTGGCAGCCGCCTGTAAACGAACCCGCAAAGTTACTTGGGCTGCCGCACCGGCAACGTGATCCGGAACGCGGCGCCCTGCCCCGGCGCGCTGTCCACGTCGATGCGGCCGTGATGCTTGTTGATGATGCCGTAGGAAATCGACAGGCCCAGGCCGGTGCCGCTGCCCACCGGCTTGGTGGTGAAGAACGGATCGAAGATGCGCTGCTGCAGGTCGGCCGGAATGCCCGGTCCGGTATCGCGGAACTCGATCCACACCTGCTCGCCCTCCTGCCCCGTGCTCACCGTGATGCTGCCGCGCTCGGTGATCGCCTGGCCCGCATTGAGCAGCAGGTTCATGTACACCTGGTTGAGCTCCGAGGGCAGGCACTCGACCAGCGGCAACTCGCCATACTGCCGCTCCAGCGTCACCTTGTACTTGAGCTCGTTCCAGATGATGTTGATCGTCGATTCCAGACCCGCATGCAGGTCCACCAGCTTCCACGACTCGGAACGGTCCGAGTACGAGAAGTCCTTCAGGTCGCGCACGATCCGCGTCACCCGCTCGATGCCCTCGCGTGACTCGGCCATCAACTGCGGCAGGTCACCGGCAATGAAATCGATGTCCGCGCGCTTGCGGATGTCGTCGATCTCGGGAATCAGCGCCTTCGGGTCCGGCGCGCGCAGTGCACGCTCGTACGCCTCGATCAGGGTGAACAGGCTGCGCAGGTATTCCTGCAGGCTGCCCAGGTTGGAGTGCACGTAGCCGATCGGGTTGTTGATCTCGTGCGCCACGCCGGCCGCCAGCTGGCCGATCGAGGCCATCTTCTCCGACTGCAGCAGCTTGTCCTGCGCGCCGTTCAGGCGCATGTAGGCCTGGCGCAGCTCGGCATGGCGCTGCTCCAGCTCGCGCTCGTAGTCCTCCTGGCCTTCGATGTTGTGGAACATCGCCAGGAAATAGTCGGTGCCACCGGCACCATGGTGGTACAGGTGCGCGATCACCACCCGCTCGCCGACCGGCAGGCTGCCCGACCAGTTGCCGCGGTCGCGCGCCTGGCCCAGCGCATCCCCCGGCAGCACCTGGGCGATGCGCTCGGCGAAGGTGGTGCCGTCATGCGGGTTGCGGCACAGGCTGGCGCGCGCGGTGGCATTGGCGAACACCAGTTCGCCATCGCCACGGAACAGCAGCAGGCCTTCGTGCATGCGCTCGCTGAAAGCGCGCAGGACATCCTGCGAAGGCAGCAGCGCGGCATTGAAATAGAGTTTGTCGGGCACGGCAGGCACACGGCGCGGAGCGGTGCCACATAGTACGTCGAACCCCGCCTGTGCGGCTTGGGGCGTGCCGGGCCTGGCTCAGGCCACGGCGATCTTGCGGCTGGCCTGGACGCTGTCGCTCTGCCCGCGCGCATCGTAGGCCGGCGCGCTTTCGGTGCGGCCCAGGTGGCGCAGGGCCCAGTTGACCTCGCGGCGGCGCCGCGCCAGCAGCGCGCCGTTGGCACGGTTGGCCTCGGCCAGTTCGCGCAGACGCGCCTCGGCGCCTTGCGGCACCTCGCGTTCGAGCGCGCGCAGCGCCTCGATCTTGTCCTGGGTGGCGCGCATCAGGCCTTCGACATCGTGGTCGATCAAGGCCTGGCGCTCACCGGCCAGGGCGTCGCCCAGCCGTTGCAGGGCATCGCTCATCGGGCTCATCCGCCGAGCTGCTGGTCCAGTTCGATCATGCGGCTGGCGATCGCGTCCGGGTCGATCTTGTAGGTGCCGTTCTGCAGCGACTCGCGCACGGCCTGCACGCGGCCCTGGTCGATGGCCGGGGCGGTGGACAGTTCCTTCTGCAGCGACTGCAGGCCGGCGGCCTCGCCGGTCAGGCGCAGGCTGTCGGTGGCATTGGCGGCGGCCACGGGCGACGAACGATCGGCGCCGGCGGAGGAAATCTTGCTGGCCACGCTGCCGCTTCGCAGGGTCGCACCGGCGGGCAGGCTACCTTCGATCTTCTGGGTCATGGTGGTATTCCTCATACGGTTCGCAGGGGGTAACGGCCGCCTGCGGGGGAACTTTAGGGCGAATTCGGGTTTTTCCTGACACCAGGCCGTCAGCGCGAGACCACGACCGCGCCGCTGGCGTCGACCACGCCCTGCACCACCCGGCGCGAGGAGCTGTTTTCCACCGACACGCGCTCGTCGCGGCCGGCATCGCCCAGCGCCCGGCCGCTCATGCGCACCTCCAGGCCGTCGCGCCGCGCCACCAACGCCACCGTGTCACCACGGTGCACCAGGCGCTGGGCGACCAGGTCATTGGCCGCCAGCACGGTGCCGGCCGGCAGCAGCCGGCGGGCACTGCGGCCAACCGCATCGCCCGGCTCGGCCAGCAGCGCGCCGACGATGCGCGCCGCGTCACGCCGCTCGATGCTGATATCGGCTGCATCAATGGTTTCTCCAGCGGCCACGCCGCGGTTGAGCACCAGCACATTCTGGCTGCGCCGCACCTTCACCGGCACGAACAGCCGCCAGCCGGCCGGCTGCGGGCAGCCCACCTCCACGGTGCTGCCGCTGCCGGGCTGGCCTTGCAGCGGCACCGGGCAGGCCGGCATGCGCAGGCCCGGGTCCAGCGTGGTCTCGGCATCGGCCGCGTCCACGCCCAGCGCCGCGATCGCCGCCGCGCGGATGCTTTCCACCGGCTGGAAGCCATCGGCCATGGCCGCTGCGGGCGCGAGGGCCAGCAAGATAAGGAGAAGGCGGAGATGGCGCGTACGCATGGCGTGCCTCGTTGCACAGAGTTCGGCCGGCTTGATGCAAGAGGTGTGCCGGGAGGGCCGGGTCCCCGCTCCCTCAAGTTCCCTGCGGCCCAACCGATATCTCCCCCATGCCCCACGACCTGCTCAATCGCATCGACCAGCGCACCCGGCTGGCTGGTCACAATCGTCTCGCGCTGCTGCTGTTCCGGCTCGGTGGACGTCAGCTTTTTGGCGTGAATGTATTCAAGGTGCAGGAAGTGCTGCGGCGGCCGGAGCTGTTCCAGGTGCCGGGCCTGCCCCACGAGTTCGCCGGCGTGGCCGACGTGCGCGGGCGCTCGGTGCCGGTGCTCGACCTGGGCGTGGCCATCGGCCACCCCGAGCGCGCGCCCGGCAGCGAGGATGCGCCGGCCTACCTGGTCGTGGCCGAGTTCAACCGCTCGGTGCAGGGCTTTCTGGTCAGCGGCGTCGAGCGCATCGTCAACATCGCCGTCGAAGACATCCATCCGCCGCCGGAACTGGGCGCCGAGGCCACGTATCTGACCGCGGTGACGCGCTTTCAGGGCGAGCTGATCCAGGTGATCGACGTGGAAAGCGTGCTTGCCGACATTGCCCAGATCGAGACCGACATCCATCTCGACCCGGCCATGGCCCTGGAAAGCGAGCGCCCCCTGCAGGTGCTGGTGGTCGATGATTCGCGCGTGGCCCGCCAGCAAATCCGCAGTGTGCTCGACCAGCTCGGCGTCGGCGCGACCCTGCTCTCCGATGGCCGCCAAGCATTGGACCACCTCTTGCAGGTGCTGGCCGGCGGCGAAGATCCAGCCGAGCGCTACGCCATGGTCATCTCCGACATCGAGATGCCAGCCATGGATGGCTATACCCTGACGACGGAAATCCGGCGCAACCCAGGCCTGTCCGGCCTGTACGTGCTGCTGCACACCTCGCTGTCGGGCGTGTTCAACAACGCCATGGTCGAGCAGGTCGGCGCCAACGCCTTCGTCGCCAAGTACAGCGCGCATGAGTTGGCCGAGTATGTGCTGGAGCGGCTGCGGGACGTGGCGGCGGCGTAATCCCGCCGATCACCCGCAGGCCGCTGCGACCTTGTAGGAGGGGCTTCAGCCCCGACCGAGCGGGGTCGCGATCTGCCAGATTGCGGTCGCGGCTGAAGCCGCTCCTACAACGCCCCCTCGGCATCCCCAATCGGCATCCCCGGCGGCTCGAGCAGCCTTCTGGCACAAACCTTGCCTCTACCCCGGCATCGAACCCGCCGGAGCAAGGCAGTGTCCAATCCGATCGCGTCCTACCTGGGAGTGCATGCCGATGCCCTGCCGCTGCGCGAGCAGCGCATGCAGCTCATCGCCAGCAACCTCAGCAATGCCGATACGCCCGGCTACAAGGCCCAGGACCTGGACTTCAACGCCGCCCTGAGCGCCGCCGGCGCCGCGCGCGAAGGCATCGCCAGCCCCGGCATCGCCACCACCGCCGAAGGCCACATCGGCAGCGGCCAGCTCGCCGGCCTCAATCCTTTCCAGATCACGCGCCAGGCCAACCAGCCCAGCCTCGACGGCAACACCGTCGACCCGGATGCCGAACGCGCCGCCTACGGCCGCGCCGCGCTCGAATACCGCGCCTCTCTCAGCTTCATCGAATCCAAGGTCAAGAACATGCTGACCGCGATCACGGGCTCCTGAGCATGAGCAACCTGCCCATCTTCGATGTCGCCGGCTCGGCCCTGCAGGCCCAGTCGGTGCGCATGAGCACCATTGCCTCCAACCTGGCCAATGCCGACTCGGTGGCCGGCTCGGCCGAAGCGGCCTACAAGCCGCTGGAGCCGATCTTCCAGGCCAGCCCCAACGCGCAGGACCCGAGCCTGACCGGGGTCAAGGTCAAGGAAATCACCACCACCAACGCACCGCCGATCAAGCGCTACGAACCCGGCCATCCGCTGGCCGACGCCGATGGCTACGTCTACTCGCCGGATGTGGACCCGGTTGCGCAGATGGTCAACCTGATCTCGGCCTCGCGCAATTACCAGGCCGGGGTCGAAATGCTCAACACCGCCAAGGAACTGGCGCTGGCCACCCTTACCCTCGGTCGCTGACCTCCGTCGCTGACCCCTCCCCGCGCCCTGGCGCCTCCGGATATCCACCATGAGCACGATTGCCAGCGACATCTACACGTCCCTCGGGCTGACCAACCAGAGCAGCACGCCGAAGAAGGAAGAATCCCTGGGCCAGGCCGACTTCCTGCGCCTGATGACCGAACAGCTGCAGCACCAGGACCCGCTCAAGCCGATGGAGAACAGCGAGTTCCTCGGCCAGCTTGCGCAGTTCTCCACGGTGCAGGGCATCGGCGACCTCAACACCACGGTCAACGGTTTTGCCGGCGCGCTGAGCAGCGACCAGGTCCTGCGCGGCGCGCAGCTGGTCGGCCACGAAGTGCTCGTGCCCTCGGCCAAGCTGGCCCTGGAAGACACCGGCACTGTCAGCGGCGTGGTCGCCGCGCCCAGCGCCGGCACCGTCAACTTCGACATCACCGACGCCAACGGGCAGAAGGTCAAGACCATCAGCGTGCAGGCCGATGCCAGCGGCGAAGTGGCCTTTGAATGGGACGGCACCGACGCCAACGGCAACCGCATGGCCGCCGGCACCTATGCCATCACCGCCACCCACACCGACACCAGCGGCACCGACAGCAAGCTGTCCACCTACGTGCAGGCACCGGTGGAAAGCGTGACCGTCGGTTCCGACGGCCTGTACCTCAACCTCAAGGGGCTGGGCACCGCCCCCATCGACTACGTGCTCCGCGTCAGCTGAGCCGGCATCCGCGCAACCAGGAGTTCCCATGGGCTTCAATACTTCGCTGTCCGGCATCAACGCCGCCAACGCCGACCTCAACGTCACTTCCAACAACATCGCCAACGTCAACACGACCGGCTTCAAGGAGTCGCGCGCCGAGTTCGCCGACATGTTCCAGAGCACCGCCTACGGCCTGGCCCGCAACGCGGTCGGCTCCGGCGTGCGGGTGAGCAACGTCGCCCAGCAGTTCTCACAGGGCAACCTGGACCCGACCGGGCGCAGCCTGGACCTGGCGATTTCCGGCGAAGGCTTCTTCACCATGTCGATGAACGGCGAGCGCCTGTACACGCGCGCCGGCAACTTCCAGCCCGACGCCAACGGCTATGTGATCAACCCCGAAGGCGCGCGCCTGCAGGTGTATGCGCCCAATGCCAACGGCGATGGTTTCGACGTCGGCCGCCTGACCGATCTGCAGCTGCTCACCACCGACAGCCCGCCGAGCCAGACCACCACGGTCAACCTCGCCTTCACCCTGCCCGGCAACGCCGAGCAGCCGACGCTGACGCCCTTCGACCCGGCCGATTCCAACACCTACAACCATTCCACCGGCGGCATCAACGTGTACGACTCGCTGGGCGTGAGCCACACCCAGACCTCGTACTTCGTCAAGACCGCCAATGCCAACGAGTGGCAGGTGTACAACTATGTGGATGGCAGCCAGGTCGGCACCCCGACCACACTGCAGTTCTCCGACAGCGGCGCGCTGACCACGCCGGCCAACGGCGTGATCGCGATGGACCCGTACACGCCGAGCACTGGCGCCGGCGTGCTGAACATGTCCCTGGACGTGAGCGGCTCGACCCAGTACGGCGAGTCCTTCGCCCTGCGCGACACCCGCCAGGACGGCTATGCCAGCGGCAAGCTCAACGAGATCAGCATCGACACCAGCGGCGTGGTCTTCGCCCGCTATTCCAACGGTGCCGACAAGGCCCTGGGCCAGGTTGCCCTGACCACCTTCACCAACCCGCAGGGCCTGCAGCAACAGGGCAACACGATGTGGGCCGAAAGCTACGCCTCCGGCACCCCGCGCACCGGCGCACCGGACACCTCCGATTTCGGCCAGATCGAAGCCGGCTCGCTGGAATCCTCCACCGTGGACCTCACCGAGCAGCTGGTGAACATGATCGTGGCCCAGCGCAACTTCCAGGCCAATGCGCAGATGATTTCCACGCAGGACCAGGTCACGCAGACCATCATCAACATTCGTTGATGATGGTCGGGAGTGGGGAATGGGGAATGGGGAATCGTTAGAGCCGCTTCACGTGCGCTGATGATTTGCCGGCTTCGCTTCCTGCTCCGCTTTTCCCATTCTCCATTCCCCATTCCCGGTTCCCCGCCCCATGGATAAAGCCCTCTACGTTGCGATGACCGGTGCGCGTGCCTCGCTGCAGGCGCAGGGCACGGTGTCGCAGAATCTGGCCAACGTCGATACCAACGGCTTCAAGGCCGCGCTGGCCAATACGCAGGCGATGCCGATCCGGGGCGATGGCTTTGCCTCGCGGGTCAATGCGATGCATATCGACCAGGGCTTCGATGCCAGCGTCGGTTCGCAGAAGGTCACCGGCAATCCGCTGGATGTCTCGCTGCAGCCCGATGCATGGCTGGCGGTGCAGGCGGCCGATGGCAGCCAGGCGTATACGCGTGGCGGCGAGCTGTCGCTGACGCCGAACGGGCAGCTGGTCACCGCCAGCGGCCGCGCGGTGCTCGATGACAACGGCAACCCGATGGTGATCCCGCCGCACCAGTCGCTGGAAATCGGCAGCGACGGCACGGTGTCGATCACTCCGCTGGGCGAAAGCGCGGCGACCCAGGCCATCGTCGGGCGCATGCGCGTGGTGCAGGCGCCGGCCTCGCGCCTGAGCCGTGGCCTGGACGGGCTGATGCGCAACAACGATCCGACCCAGCCCTTCGCCCAGGCCGAAGGCAAGTCGGTCAACAGCGGTTCGCTGGAAGGCAGCAATGTCGATGCCGCCGGCGCACTGGTGCAGATGATCCAGCTGCAGCGGCAGTTCGAGATGCAGGTCAAGGTGATCCACCACGGCGACGAGAACGCGCAGGCCTCCAACACCCTGCTGAAACTGAGCGGCTAAGCCGCGGCCGCGGCCACCGCCGGCATTCCGGCGCGGTTCTGGCACGCGGCATGCATCACCCCCGGCGTGGACGGCCAGCAGGCCGGCGCCAAACGAGGAATCGGCAATGAATCAGGCTTTGTGGGTCGCCAAGACCGGACTGGATGCGCAACAGACGCGCATGTCGGTCATCTCCAACAACCTGGCCAACACCAATACCACCGGCTTCAAGCGCGACCGCGCCAGCTTCGAGGACCTGCTGTACCAACAGGTCCGCCAGCCCGGCGGCGCCACCTCGGCACAGACCAACCTGCCCTCCGGCCTGCAACTGGGTACCGGCGTGCGCGTGGTCTCCACCTCCAAGGCCTTCGAGCAGGGCAGCCAGCAGCAGACCGAGCGCGCGCTGGACGTGATGGTCAACGGCCGCGGCTTCTTTGAAGTGCAGATGCCCGACGGCACTTCGGCCTATACCCGCGATGGCGGTTTCCAGATCAATGACCAGGGCCAGCTGGTGACCAACAGCGGCTACCCGGTGCAGCCAGGCATCCAGATTCCGGAAGGCGCCGAGTCGCTGACCATCGGCACCGATGGCACCGTGACCGTGCAGGTCGCCGGCCAGACTGGCGTGCTCGAAGTCGGCTCGCTGACCCTCACCGACTTCATCAACCCCGCCGGCCTGCAGGCCAAGGGCGAGAACCTATACGTCGAGACCACCGCCTCGGGCCCGGCGCAGAACGGCACGCCCGGCCTCAATGGCCTGGGCACCACGGTGCAGGGCGCGCTCGAAGGCAGCAACGTCAACGTGGTCGAGGAGCTGGTCAGCATGATCGAGACCCAGCGCGCCTACGAGATGAACGCCAAGGCGATCTCCACCACCGACTCGATGCTCGGCTACCTCAACACGAACGTCTGATCAAGCGCACGGTGACCCCGATGACCTCCCTGCCCTCCCTCGCCCGCCTCGGCCTCGGCCTGTGCACCTGCGCGCTGCTGGGCGGCTGCGTCCTCGCTGGCGACGTGCGTCCGTTCCCGGCCATGGCGCCGGTGCAGCCGATCATGCCGGTGCAGGCCCAGGCCAGCGCTGGCGCGATCTACGCCGCCGGCCCCGGCCTGCAGTTGTACGGCGACCGCCGCGCCCGCGATGTCGGCGACCTGGTGACGATCACCCTGGTCGAAAGCACCACTGCCACCACCAGCGCCAGCACCGGCATCAGCAAGAACA
Organism: Stenotrophomonas sp.; assembly: GCA_035629025.1. Taxonomy (GTDB): domain Bacteria; phylum Pseudomonadota; class Gammaproteobacteria; order Xanthomonadales; family Xanthomonadaceae; genus Stenotrophomonas_A. Next base: position 16,789 of record DASPIU010000020.1, on the reverse strand, counting down.
GCGACATCGAAATGGCCACGCCCACCGTGCTCGGCCTGCCGGTGACCTACCACGGCCAGGACCTGCTCAAGAACAGCGCCAAGGGCGAGCGCAGCTTCGATGGCAAGGGCCAGAGCGCGCAGAGCAACCGCCTGCAAGGCAGCGTGACCGTCACCGTGATCCAGCGCCTGCCCAACGGCAACCTGGTCGTGCAGGGGCAGAAGCAGCTGCGCCTGAACCAGGGCGACGAGCTGGTGCAGATCCAGGGCATCGTGCGCGCCGCCGACATCGCCACCGACAACACCATTCCGTCGAGCAAGGTCGCCGACGCGCGCATTGCCTACGGCGGCCGCGGCGCCGTTGCGCAGTCCAATGCCATGGGCTGGTTCGGCCGTTTCTTCAACTCGGCGCTGTCGCCGTACTGAGCCTGGGCAACCTACGCCATGAACCTGATCGCCACTTCCTGCCTGCGCCTGTGCGCCATCGCCGCGCTCGCCCTGTCGGCCTGCGCCCCGGCCGCGGCCGAGCGCATCAAGGACCTGGCCCAGGTCGGCGGCGTGCGCGGTAACGCACTGGTCGGATACGGCCTGGTCGTGGGCCTGGACGGCAGCGGCGACCGCACCAGCCAGGCGCCCTTCACCGTGCAGAGCCTGAAGAACATGCTCGGCGAGCTCGGCGTGAACGTGCCGGCCAACGTCAATCCGCAGCTGAAGAACGTCGCCGCCGTCGCCATCCACGCCGAGCTGCCGCCATTTGCCAAGCCCGGCCAGCCGATCGACATCACCGTCTCGTCCATTGGCAACGCGGTCTCACTGCGCGGCGGCTCGCTGCTGATGGCGCCACTGAAAGGCGCTGACGGCCAGGTCTACGCCATCGCCCAGGGCAACCTGGTGGTCGGCGGCTTCGGCGCGCAGGGCAAGGACGGCTCGCGGGTGTCGGTGAACGTGCCCAGCGTCGGCCGCATTCCCAACGGCGCCACGGTCGAGCGCGCGCTGCCGGACGTGTTCGACAACAGCGGCGAGATCACCCTCAACCTGCATCAGAACGATTTCACCACCGTCTCGCGCATGGTCGCGGCGATCGACAACACCTTCGGTGCCGGCACCGCGCGCGCCGTCGATGGCGTGACCGTGGCGGTGCGTGCCCCGACCGACCCCGGCGCGCGCATCGGCCTGCTGGCGCGGATCGAGAACGTGGAACTGTCGCCGGGCGAAGCGCCGGCCAAGGTCATTGTCAATGCGCGCACCGGCACCGTGGTCATCGGCTCGCAGGTGCGGGTGATGCCGGCGGCCATCGCGCATGGTTCGCTGACCGTGACCATCAGCGAGAACAGCAACGTCAGCCAGCCCGGCGCCTTCGCCAATGGCCAGACCACGGTGACCCAGCAGTCCAGCATCACCGCCAGCGCCGAAGGCAGCCGCATGTTCAAGTTCGCCGGCGGCACCACGCTGGACCAGATCGTGCGCGCGGTGAACGAAGTCGGCGCCGCGCCCGGCGACCTGGTCGCGATTCTCGAAGCGCTCAAGCAGGCTGGTGCGCTGACCGCGGAGCTGGAGGTGATCTGATGCAGATCCAACGTGATCCGCTGTCCCTGGCGCCCAAGACCCAGAGCGACCCGCAGCAGGTCGACAAGGTCTCGCGCCAGCTGGAAGGCCAGTTCGCGCAGATGCTGGTCAAGAGCATGCGCGATGCCAGCTTCGGGGATTCGCTGTTTCCCGGCGAGAACCAGACCTTCCGCGACATGTACGACCAGCAGATGGCCAAGGCGATGACCGAGGGCAAGGGGCTGGGCCTGTCGGCGATCATTGCGCGCCAGCTCGGCGGTGGCAGCCAGGACGCCGCCGCTGGTGGCGGCCAGGTCAACACTGCACTGAACACCGATGCCGCCGGCAAGGCCTACTCGCTGGCCGGCGCCAAGGCCGCGCGCGCCTATTCGCTGGTCGCCGGCGGCCGCGATGCCACCGTGCCCGCCACCGGCAATGCCAACGCCACCACGCCCTCACGCGATGCCAGCCTGATGCAGGCACGCGAGGCGGCCACCAGCCAGGTGCTCGACCTGATCGCCGGCCGCGACAGCAGCACGGCCATCGGCACCGGCAGCCGTAGCGGCGATGCCAGCAACGGCGGCATCACCGAAGACTGGAGCACGCTGGACGACCGCTGGCTCGGCACCGGCGGCATCGCCGTGCAAGGCGATGCCAGTGCCAATGCCAGCGCCGCGCAGGCCGCAGCCGCCAGCCTGGGCGAACATACGCCGGCCGGCTTTGTCGCCAAGATCTGGCACCACGCGCAGAAGGCCGCGCAGGAACTGGGCGTGGACCCGCGTGCCCTGGTTGCCCAGGCCGCGCTGGAAACCGGCTGGGGCCGCCACGGCATCGCGCGCGGCAACGGCGGCGATTCCAACAACCTGTTCGGGATCAAGGCCACCGGCTGGAGCGGCGAGCGCGTGACCACCGGCACCCACGAATACGTGGGCGGGGTCAAGACCACCGAGACCGCCGACTTCCGCGCCTACCGCTCCACCGCCGAGAGCTTCGCCGACTACGTGCGCCTGCTCAAGAGCAACGACCGCTACCAGCAGGCGCTCAAGGCCGGCACCGACATCAAGGGCTTTGCGCGCGGCCTGCAGCAGGCCGGCTATGCCACCGACCCACGCTACGCGGCCAAGATCGCGGCCATTGCCAACGGCCCCACCATCGACCGCGCCGTGGCCGCCGTCAGCCAGGCGGCCGGGCAGATCGCCGGCGCGGCCATCGACCTGTCGCGCACCGTTGCCAGCAGCAGCGGCATCGGCAACCTGAGGTAAGCACGCATGTCCAACGTTCTGTCCACCGGCACCGGCGCATTGATCGCTTTCCAGCGCGCCCTGGCCACGGTCAGCCACAACGTGGCCAACATCAATACCGAAGGCTACAGCCGGCAGAAGGTCAACTTCGCCACGCGCACGCCGACCGACTACGGCTACGGCTATGTCGGCAGCGGCACGCAGATCACCGATGTCAGCCGTGTCGCCGACCAGCTGGCGATCTCGCGCCTGCTCGACAGCGGTGGCGAACTGGCGCGGCTGCAGCAGCTGTCCTCGCTGTCGGACCGGGTGGACAGCCTGTTCTCGGACAAGGCCACGAACGTGGCCGGCCTGTGGTCGAACTTCTTCGACGCGGCCAGCGCGCTGTCCTCCGACAGCGCTTCGACCGCCAACCGGCAGAGCCTGCTCGACAATGGCAACGCACTGAGCACCCGCTTCAAGCAGCTCAGCGGGCAGCTGGACACCCTCAACACCGAGGTCAACAACGGCCTGCTCTCGGCCACCGACGAGGTCAACCGGCTGACCCAGCAGATCGCCACGATCAACGGCCGCATCGGCAGCAACTCCGCCGCCGCGGCGCCGGACCTGCTTGACCAGCGCGACCAGCTGATCCAGGAACTGGTCGGCTACACCGGCGGCACCGCCGTGCAGCAGGATGGCGGCTTCATCAACGTCTACACCGCCGGCGGCCAGGCCCTGGTGGTCGGCACCAGCGCGTCGAAACTGACGACCACGCCGGACCCGTACCGGCCGGGCAAGCTGCAGCTGGCGCTGCAGACCCAGGGCATGAACGTCACCCTCGACGCACGCGCGCTCGGTGGGCAGATCGGCGGCCTGCTCGAATTTCGCAGCAACCTGCTCGAACCGACCCAGGCCGAGCTCGGCCGCATTGCCGTGGGCCTGGCCAGCAGCTTCAACGACGCGCACGCGCAGGGCATGGACCTGTACGGGCAGATGGGCGGCGACTTCTTCAGCTACGCCAAGCCAAGCGTGTCGAGCAACCCGGCCAACACCGGCAGCGCCAGCCTGAGCGCCTCATTCGGCGACCTGGGCGCGCTAGACGGGCAGAACCTGTTGCTCAAGTTCGACGGCACGCAGTGGACCGCGACCCGCGCCGACACCGGCGCCGCCGTGGCCCTGACCGGCACCGGCACCGCGGCCGACCCGCTGGTGCTCAATGGCGTGGAAGTGGTGGTCGGCGGCGCGGCGGCGGCCGGCGACCGTTTCCTGTTGCAGCCCACCGCACAGGTGGCCGGCAGCCTGGAAGTGGCGATCACCGATCCCTCGCGCATTGCCGCGGCCACGCCGGTGAAGGCCAGCGCGGCGCTGGCCAACCTGGGTTCGGGCAAGATCAGCAACGTCAAGGTCACCGACGCGGCCAACGCCAACCTGCTGACGCCCTCGACCATCGCCTTCACCGACGCCAACAACTACACCATCGACGGTGCCGGCCCCTACCCCTACACCGCCGGGCAGACGATCAGCGCCAACGGCTGGAGCTTCACCCTCGATGGCGCACCTGCCGCCGGCGACAGCTTCAACGTAGGCTCCACCGGCGCCGGTTCCAGCGACAACGGCAACGCCAAACTGCTGGCCGCGGTGGAAGACCTCAAGGCCTTCAACGGCGGCACGATGACGCTCAACGGCGCGGTCGGCGGGCTGACCACCTCGGTCGGCTCGGCGGCGCGTTCGGCCGACTACGCCTCGCAGGCGCAGCAGGTCATCAATGACCAGGCGCAGGCCGCGCGTGACTCGGTGTCGGGCGTCAATCTCGACGAAGAAGCCTCGGACATGCTGCGCCTGCAACAGGCCTACCAGGCCGCCTCGCAGATCATCTCCACGGCCGACACGATGTTCCAGAGCATCCTGGGCGCGATCCGCTGATGAACAACCGCATCTCCACCGGCATGATGTTCAGCCAGTCCGTGGTGACCATGCTGAGCAAGCAATCCAAGCTGGCGCACCTGCAGGAGCAGTTGTCCAGCGGCCAGCGCCTGGTCACGGCCAAGGACGATCCGGTCGCCGCCGGCACCGCCGTTGGCCTGGATCGCGCGGTGGCGCAGCTGGCGCAGTTCAGCAGCAATGCCAACAACGTGCAGAACCGCCTGGGCCTGCAGGAAAACGCGCTGGCCCAGGCCGGCGACCTGATGACCCGGGTCACCGAGCTGACCATCGAGGCCAACAACGCCTCGCTGACCACTGACGACCGCAAGGCGATCGCCTCGGAGCTGCAGGCCATCCACGACCAGATGCTGAGCCTGTCCAACAGCACCGACGGCAATGGCCGCTATCTGTTCGGCGGCACCGCCGACGGCAATGCGCCGTTTTCCAAGAGCGGCGACACGGTCAGCTACAACGGCGACCAGACCCAGCGCCAGGTCGAGGTGGCGGCCGACACCTACGTGGCCGACACCCTGCCCGGCAGCGAGATCTTCATGCGCATCCGCACCGGCGACGGCACGCTCGATGCCAGCGTCGGCAGCGGCAATACCGGCACCGCGCTGCTGCTGGACTTCGGCCGCGACGCCAGCTCGGGCACCTACGCTGGTGAAAGCTATACGTTGCAGTTCACCGCCGCCGATACCTACGACGTGCTCGATGCCAACGGCAACGTGCTCAGCAGCGGCACCTACACCACCGGCAGCGACATCAGCTTCAACGGCCTGCGCCTGCGCGTGGATGGCACGCCCGCCGCCGGCGACAGCATCCAGGTCGGGCCGGCGCAGAACCGCGACGTGTTCTCGACGCTGACCAACCTGGTCGATGCGCTCAATACCGATCCGGCCAGCGATGCCGATCGCGCCAAGCTGCAGAACGCGTTGCAAGCCTCGTTGCGCGATGTCAAACAGGCTTCGGCGAAGATGATCGACGCCCGCGCCGCGGGCGGCGCGCAACTGCTGGCGATCGACAACGCCGCCGAACTGCGCGCCTCCAACGAGGTGACGCTGAAGACGACGCTGTCCTCGATCCGCGACCTCGACTACGCCGAGGCCATCGGCCAGTACCAGTTGGAGACCGCTGCGCTGCAGGCAGCGCAGACGGTCTTCAAGCAGATGCAGTCGATGTCGCTGTTCCAGATGATGGGCTAGCGCTGACCGCAGCGGCGCCTACCAGCGGTAGTTCGCGCCGACCTGGCCGCCGATATCGCGGAAACCCTTGCTGCCGGTCTGATACGCCGCGTTGCCCCAGCCGGTCCAGCCGCCACCGAGTTGCAGCTGCGCGCCGAGCTTGGCTTCGTAGCGGTCGCGCGGCAGGTTCAGGGTAAGTGCGTCGCCGTCCATGCGCACCCGGTTCTGCTTGTCGCTGCGCCACCAGTTCAAGGTGAGGAACGGCTGCACGCGATTGTTCGCGCTGTCGCCGCTGTTGCCGAACAGACGTACGCCCGCGCGCGTCACCAGGGTGCCAGCCAGCGAAGGATCGACAATGCTGCCATTGGCTTCGGCGAACTGCCTGGCATCGTAATCGGTATAGATCACCTGGGCCTGCGGCTCCAGGAACAGGCCGAAGCGCTCGGTCTGTGCCAGGCGGAAACTGTAGCCACCTTCCAGCGAGGCGGACCAGCTCTTGGACTTGTACGACTCCTGCGCCAGATACTGGCCATTGACCTTGTTGTCGGCCCAGCCGTACTGCAGCCAGCTGTCCACGTAGAGACCGGTCTGCTCCGCGGCATTGCCAAACCAGGTCGCGTACAGGCCCGCCGAGTAGCCACGCACCTTGCCCTTGGCCCGATAGCCGCTCTGGCGTGATCCGACATTGCTGTCGGTGCGGCCCGCGCCGGCCATCGCGCCAACATGCAGGCGGCCGCCGCCGAGGTTGCGTGCCGCCAGTTCGCCACCGACCTGCAGCAGTGAGGTATCGCTGCCGATCGCCAGTTGTTGGTAGCCGGCGTTGCTGTCCAGCTGCCGGCGCTGCACGCGCGTCCAGATGGCAGGCGCCTTGTCGCCGCCGCGGGCGAAGTCTGGCTCACCCATGCGGTCATGCATCTGGTGCTGGAACATGCCGATGGACGCGGCCTGATTGGCCAGATAGGCGCCGCCCTCGGGACGGTAGACCGGCATGGGCATCGGCGCGGGCGTCACGCCCTTTCCCGGGGTGGGTGTCACCGGCGTGGGTGTGCCCGACCCGGAGGTGGCTTCGGAGCGCAGGTACCAGCTGCCGTCGTTCGGGTTGTTCTTGCCACCCTTGTAGAGCTTGTACTCGTAAGCGCCAGCCACGGCGCGGTCCTGCAGCGCGAAGTTGCCGCCGGACGCACCGTTGACCTGGATCAGCTGGATGCCGTTGTCCGTCTGCGCGCCGACGCCATTGGCATTGGCCACCGCCACGCGCATGGAGCCACTGCTGGCGCCGCCGATGATCAGCCGATCAGTGCGCGAACCGTCATCACCCAGCGCCGTGTTGAAGCGGATCAGGCCATCCTGGCCGACAAGATCGCCCGCCACCGTCAACGTGGTGAACTTGCCCGGCGAGAAGCCCACGGTGCCAGCGATCTCGGCGCGACCCGCGCGCGAGGCGTCGGTCAGCGTGAGCGTCGCGGGTCCCTCCACTCGCAAGGTTCCGCCCGCGTCGACGGAGCCGGTCAGGCGGGTGCTGCCGCCGACAAGGAAGTCGCCGCCGCTCTTGAACTGCGCCTGGGCGAGGACCGGCAGCGCGGCGAGTGTGGCAACCACGAGCGCGCTGCGAACAGGCGTACTGGAAAGCATGAGGTTCATGGAGCTCCTGCAATTGAATGAGATCAGTGCGCGCGGTGGACGCCTGCTGGAGACGAACACCGAACGCGCCGTAGTCTGTCGCCTGGCACTCCGAACCTGAATGCGACAAATCTCATTGCCTTGCAGTAGCGGGAGCAAGCGCGGGCGGCACCCGTGGCAGGTGCCGCCCGCGGTTCGCGTTACCAGCGGTAGTTCGCGCCGACCTGGCCGCCGATATCGCGGAAACCCTTGCTGCCGGTCTGGTACGCCGCGTTGCCCCAGCCAGTCCAGCCGCCGCCCAGTTGCAGCTGCGCGCCGAGCTTGGCTTCGTAGCGGTCGCGCGGCCAGCCCAGGGTGACCTCATCGCTGTTCATCGCGATGTTGTTGCGCTTGTCGTTGCGCCACCAGTTCAACATCAGGAACGGCTGCACCCGGTTGTTGGCGCCGCTGCCGGCGTGGCCAAACACGCGCACGCCGACGCGGGTGGCCAGGCTGCCAGCCAGCGACAAACCTACTACCGTGCCGTTGGCTTCGATGTGCCGATCGGCGCTGTAGTCGGTGTAGATCGCCTGCGCCTGCGGCTCGATGAACCACGCATAGGCCTCGCCCGAGGGCATCGCGAAGGTGTAGCCACCTTCCAGCGAGCCGGACCAGCTGTTGGCGTTGTAGGACTCCTGCGCGAGGTAATTGCCGCTGACCTTGTTGTCGTAGCGCCCGTATTGCAGCCACGCATCGGCATAGGCGCCGCCCTGTCGGGTCGCACTGGCGAACCAGCTGGCATACAGGCCGCCGCTATAGCCGTGCACCTTGCCCTTGGCGGCATAGCCGCTGAGGCGCGAGCCGACATTGTTGTCGCTTCGCCCGGTGCCGAGCATGCCGCCGACATGCCAGCGGCTGTCGCCGATGGTGCCGCCGGCCAGCTCCCCACCGACCTGCAGCAGCGAGGTATTGCTGCTGACGTCGAGCTGGTCGAAACCGGCGCGCCCATCGACCTGACGGCGCGAGATCCGCGTCCACACCGCTGGCGCATTCTGCGCGCCGCCGGCAAAGTCGGCCTCGCCCATGCGGTCGTGCATCTGCTGCTGGAACATGCCGATGCCCGCGGCCTGGTTGGCCAGATACGCGCCAGCTTCCGGGCGATACACCGGGCCGCCGGGCTGGCCGGGGCGTGCGGGCACGTTGTCGGGTGCGGGTACGGGCGCAGGTGTGGGGGCAGGTGCGGGGGCGACGTCGGGGGTCGTCGTCGGAGCGGGAATCGGCGTCGGTGCCGGCGTCGGCGCAGGCGGCGGCGAGGTATCGCGCGAGCGCAGGTACCAGCCCCCATCATTCGGTGTGGCGACACCACCCTTGAACAGGCTGTACTCGAAGGCACCGGCCACCGCGCGGCCATTGAGCGCGAATACGCCATTGGACGCACCATCGACCTGCACCAGCTGGATGCCGTTGATGGTCTGCGCGCCGGCACCACCGGCATTGTTCACCGTCAGCGCGGTCTGCCCGGCGGTGCTGCCCTTGACCACGAGACGATCGGTGGCCGAGCTGTCATCGCCAAGCGCGGTGTTCATGCTCAGCGTGCCGTTGCTGCTGTTGTAGTCGCCGTTGACGGTCAGGGTCTTGAAGCCGTCCTGTTCGGGGCTGGCAAAGGCCAGGGCGCCGGCACTGGTCAGCGCGCCGACCTGCGAACTGCCGGTGATGTCCCAGCGGCTGCTCGCATCCAGCGTCACCGCGCCGCCGTTGCTGATTGCGCCCAGCAGGCTGCTGTTGTTGGCCATCGCCAGATCGAGGATGGCGCCGCCGCTGGCGAGCAGGTTGCCTTTCAGCGCGACCTGGTCGGTTTCAACGCGCAGGCGCGCCGGGCGGTCGCTGTTGGCAAAGGCTTCGATCAGGCGATCATTCGCGCCTTGCAGCGCGGCGCCTTCGCGCAGTTGCAGCCGACCAAGCCCGGCGGTGTTGTCGGCGGCCAGGCGCACGGCCGGACCATTGAGGGAACTGATGCTTCCGCCGCTCACCGTGACCAGGCTTTCCGTATCGGCCTTGGTCGCGTCGACGCCGAAGCGGATGCCGTCGCCGTTGGCGCTGACCGTGGTGTTGGTCAGTTCGGCGACACCTCCGGGGGTCACGATCACCCCGGCGCCATGCACCGGCCCGGTCGGCTCGGCGGAGGCCATGCCGGTACCCTCGATCGTGGCCGAGTTCGCTTCGATGCGCCCTCCTGTCGCCACCGCGCCAGTGTCGCCACGCAGCCGGGTGCCGGCATTGAGAACGACGCGACCGTCGCTCTCGGCGATCGCGCCATAGCCTCGCGCCGGATCGCTCATCCCCGTCGCGGTGATGGTGGTGCCCTGCGCCTGGATGGTGCCGCCAGTGGCGGCGTAGACGCCGGCGAAGGTGCCAGTCACCTCGCCATTGACCAGCTCGATGCTCGCGCCGTCTTGAGCCTGGGCGCCATTGCCATTGCTCGCGACGACCACGCTGTCGCTGGCACTGATGCTGCTGCCGGCGTCGAAGGCGGAGAGGCCCGAGCCGGCACTGCGCAGCGTGCTTGCCGCCTTCAGCGCGATGCTGCCGCCGCCGACGGCAATCGCGGCACTCGCGTTCGTATCACTGGCATTGCCGGTGAAGCCAGTGACCTGGATCGAACTGCCTGCACCTTCGGAACGCAGCAGTGGCGCGGCGGCAGCGCTGTCGATGCTGCTGTTGTCGAGCTGCACGCTGGCGCCTTGTTGCACCAGGACCGCAGCGCTGCTGCCGCCGGCCTGCGAACCAGTGATGCCGTCGCCGACGATCTGGCTGCCCTTGCCCTGCGCGACCAGCAGGCTGCCTTGCGCGCTGGAGACCTGGCTGTTCTGCACGAGGACGTAGCCGAGACGATCGGCATCGGTCGAGGCCACTACCGCATGCGCCCCCGCACCGGCCACGCTGACGCTGCCGTCCATCAGATCGATCTCGCTCTGCCCCTCGGCCCACAGGCCCGCGCTCTCCGCGCCGGTGGTCTCGATGCTGGAGCCGCTGCCGAGCGTGATGCGACCAGCATCGCGTGCATAGGCCCCGATGGCGCGTGCGCCACCGGTCTTGACGGTGACCTTGCCTGAGCCGGTGATCCTGCCGACATTCTCGGCCAGCAACCCGGTGCCGGCGCGATCGTCCGTGGTGCCGGTGTCGTAGGTGCCGCTGGCGGTCTTGCGTTCGGCGTTGGCGACGAGTTGTTCGGCGCTGGCCAGCGTGGGCAGCAGAACGAGGCCGAGTTGCAGTGAGAGGGCGAGCGGATGCTGCTTGTACGAACGTCGGGACATTGCGCTTCTCTGGATGCGTGCGACGCGTCCTTGGGGAAGCGCCTCGGCCGGATTCGACCGCGTGCGCATTCTCGACACCGGTAGTCGGCGCGAGAATTGGATATTTCGTCCAAATGCGAACGACCTGCATGGCGATTGGAATGATCGCCGCCACACCTTGTATGAAATTTCCGACCGGGGTCATGCGCCGAGGCGAACTGTTCGAGTCCCCCCTCAAGTTCCTGGCGGCCCGGCCGACACCTGTCCATCGGGTGTTTTCAGGCACGGGCGCCCCGGAAAAAAATCTTCCGGACCACGCTAAAGGTTGTTGACAGCACGCCGTTATTCATTTCAGCAGCGGCAACGGCCAAATGACGGCCCCCCTGCGAAAGCCCACCGACCCCTGGGGTCGCCGGATAGTCGCTTAGAGGACAAATCAAATGGCACAGGTAATCAACACCAACGTGATGTCGCTGAACGCTCAGCGTAATCTCAATACCTCCAGCTCGAGCATGGCCACCACCATCCAGCGCCTGTCGTCGGGCCTGCGCATCAACAGTGCGAAGGACGACGCCGCCGGCCTGGCGATCTCGGAGCGTTTCACCACGCAGATCCGCGGCCTGGACGTTGCCTCGCGCAACGCCAACGACGGCATCTCGCTGGCCCAGACCGCCGAAGGCGCGATGGTCGAAATCGGCAACAACCTGCAGCGTATCCGCGAGCTGTCGGTGCAGTCGGCCAACGCCACCAACTCCGATTCGGACCGTGACGCGCTGAACTCGGAAGTCACCCAGCTGCTGTCGGAAATCGACCGCGTTGCCAACCAGACCAGCTTCAACGGCACCAAGCTGCTGGACGGTTCGTTCTCCGGCGCGCTGTTCCAGGTCGGCGCCGACGCGGGCCAGACCATCGGCATCAACAGCATCGTCGACGCGAACGTGGACACCCTGGGCAAGGCCGGCTTTGCCGACTCCGTGTCCTCGGCTGGCGTCACCGGCACGGCGACCGCTTCGGGCACCATCTCGGGCATCTCGATCAGCTTCACCACGGCGGCCGGCAAGGCCACCACGGTCAAGATGGCGGACGTGAAGATCGGCGCCGGCGACACCGCCGCGGACGTGAACAAGAAGGTTGCCGCGGCGATCAACGACAAGCTGGACCAGACCGGCATGTACGCCTCGATCGACGCCAGCACCGGCGCGGTCAAGCTGGAATCGCTGAAGGCCGGCCAGGACTTCACCTCCTTCGCCGCCGGTACCCTGGCGGGTGGCACGGGCATCACCAACGGCTTTGCCGGCTACACCGCGTCGACGGCCGCCGCCGGCTCGACCAGCACGCTGAAGGACCTGGACATCTCCACGTTTGAAGGCGCGCAGAAGGCCCTGGAAGTGGTGGACAAGGCGCTGACCTCGGTCAACTCCTCGCGCGCCGACATGGGTGCGGTGCAGAACCGCTTCACCTCCACGATCGCCAACCTGAGCACCACCTCGGAAAACCTGTCGGCTTCGCGTAGCCGCATCCAGGACACCGACTATGCGAAGGAAACCGCCGAGCTGACCCGCACGCAGATCCTGCAGCAGGCCGGCACCGCGATGCTGGCGCAGGCCAAGTCGGTTCCGCAGAACGTGCTCAGCCTGCTGCAGTAATACCCGCAGCTGGCCCACCGGCCGCACCGATTGGAGCCCCCTTCGCAAGAAGGGGGCTTTTTTGTTTGGGGCATCGCGATCTGGCCGACCACGACCCCGGCCTGTCGGGGCTGAAGCCCCTCCCACAGTCGGCCCATCAAACGTTCCCAATCCCGCTGGGCCCATTGTGGGAGCGGCTTCAGCCGCGACAGGCGAAGCCGCAGAAGCGCCAGTTCGCCACACCGGACGGGACGCGCGCGACCCCAACCGGCACAGCTCTTGCATCCAAGACCCCGCAGCTCCGCGCACCGCCGCCGGCCTAAAGCCCGGCGGCGCGCGGCCGCTATTCCCGTTAATCGCCGCGGCAACGCCGCCGCCCAGGTCAGGAGACTTCGCATGGCTTCGCTGTATCAGATCGGCTCTGGCCTGGACATCCCGACAATCGTTGCCGGCCTGGTCGCCGCCGACCGCAAGCCGGTCGAGGACCGCATCAACAGCGCCGGCACCGCCGCCTCCGCGCAACTGTCCGCCCTGAGCACGATCAAGAGCGGCATGTCCAATCTGCAGACCGCGCTGAAGACGCTGACCACCAGCATCACCGGCCAGGCCTACAAGGCCACCGCCGGCGAAGGCGCCGGCTTCACCGCCAGCGCCACCAGCAGCGCCTCGGCCGGCAACTACAACGTCGAGGTCGTGCGCCTGGCCGAGCGCCAGAAGCTGACTTCCGGCGCCTACGCCAGCGATGCCGTCGTCGGCGACGGAACGTTGACCCTCAAGTTCGGCGACGACGCCGACGACACCCTCGATGTCACCGTCGCCGCCGGCGCCAAGCTCTCCGACGTCGCCGCCGCGATCAACAAGGCCGCCGGCGGCAAGGGCGTTACCGCCAGCGTGGTCACCGCCGACGATGGCCAGCATCTGGTGCTCAGCGCCGCCGACACCGGTACCGACGGCGCGATGACCATCACCGCCAGCGGCGGCAACGGCAGCCTGGCCGCCCTCGCCTACCCGGGCAGCGGCGGCAGCGGCCTGACCCAGACCGTCGCCGCCACCGATGCATTGGTCCGCGTCGACGGCTTCGAGCGCACCTCCAGCAGCAATGCCGTGGCCGACCTGATCCCCGGCGTGGTCCTGAACCTGACCAAGGCCGCCGAAGGCAGCAAGTACAGCCTGGCGGTGGCCAAGGACAACACCTCGATCAAGACCAACATCAGCGCCTTCATCAGCGCCTACAACGCGGTCAACACGGTGTTGAAGTCCTCCAGCGCCTACAACGCCGATACCGGCACCGCCTCGGCGCTGACCGGCGATGCCATGGTCCGCGGCCTGCAGCAGCAGATGCGCAGCCAGGTCAGCGGCAGCGTCACCGAGCTCAAGGCGCTGGGCGTGAGCATCGCCACCGATGGCTCGCTGAGCTTCGACGCGGCCAAGTTCGACAATGCCCTGGCCGCCGACCCCAGCGCCGCCGAGAAGATGTTCGGCAGCGACGGCGCCGTCGCCAAGGGCCTCAACGGCATGCTCAACAGCAACCTCAATTCGACCAACGGCTCCATCACCCTGCGCACCAACAGCCTGAACGCGCAGATCAAGGATCTGGAAGAGCAGCTGGACGATCTGGACAAGCGCATGGAAGACGCCACCAAGCGCTATACCGCCCGCTTCACCGCCATGGACACGCTCGTGGCGCAGATGCAGACCACCAGCAACTACCTCAGCCAACAGCTGGCCAGCTCCAACGAGGGTTGATCGCCCTCAAGTGCAGGCCCGCTCCAGCCGATAACGGAGTATCACCAACACCGCGGGCCGCCCCCGCGCCGCCCGGAGGCCACCGGCGCGGCGCCGCCGCCCAGGCCCCGCCAGGAGCAATGCATGTACGGTTCCAGCCGCCAGTATGCCGAGCAGTATCGAAAGGTCGGCGTATCCACCAGCGTCACCGACGCCGACCCGCACAAGCTCGTCGCGCTGCTCTTCGCCGGTGCCTGCCAGCGCATCCGTCTGGCCCAGGCCTGCCTGGCACAGGGCGACCAGGCGCGCAAGGGCAAGGCGATCGGCGAGGCCTGCGCGATCGTCGGCCATCTCAACGGCTCGCTTGACCATGAGGCCGGCGGCGAGATCGCCGGCAACCTGTCGGCGCTGTACGAGTACGTGATCCAGCGCCTGACCGAGGCCAACCTGCATAACGACGACGCCGCGCTGGTCGAGTCGCTGACCCTGCTCGGCGAGATCGACTCGGCCTGGAACGCGATCCCGCTCGAGCAGCGCGGCATCGCGGCGGCCACGTGATCCCCGGCGTGCCCGCACTGGAAGACCTGCGGCAGCAGCTGCAGCAGCTGCATGCGGCGCTGGACGCCGACGACGACGCGCGCGCCGCCGAACTGGTGCTTTCCCACGACCTGGACCTGCGCCAATACCTGGCCCAGCACGGCACCGGCGCACAACACGCGCTGGGCGAACTGCTGCAGCTGCAGCAACGCGCCACCGCGCGCATGGCCGAGCGCCGCGACGCCGCGGCGCTGGCCCTGCGCAGCGGCCGCCGCTCCAGCGACGCGGCCCGCGCCTACCTGCGCGCCGGAGCCCTGTGATGCCCGACATCCTGCACGCCGCCGAAAGTCAGCTGTTCGACGAAACCCTCAGCTGCGAGCTGTCGTTGCCGGCCGACTTCCGCCTGGGCAGCGCGCCCGGTCGCCAGGCCGCGGCCGAAACCCTGCTGCGCGGCCTGGCCCAGGTCGAGGAACTGCGCAGCGACGACAGCCATGAAGAACGCGGCGAGCTGCCGCTGATCGTCCAGCGCATGGACGCCAAGCTCGACCTCATGCTCGCCCTGCTCGGCCGCCTGGCCCGCCAGGCCCACGACGACCTGCCGCTGCGGCCGGTGCGCTGGTCGCGCCGCGGCATGCGTCTGGAAACCGGGCAACGCAGCGGCGCCGGCACCGGCGCGGCCGGGGTGCTCGCGCTGCAGCCGGGTGAATGGCTGCCCGAAGCGATCGAACTGCCGGTGACGGTGCTGGCCGAAGCGGCCAGCGGCACCGGCGGCTGCTTTCTGTGGCTGCGCTTTGGCGACCTGGAAGCGGGCCTGGAAGCGGCATTGGAACGGCATCTGTTCCGCCTGCACCGGCGCCAGGTCGCCGAATCGCGACGCGGCCGGCACGACCCGGCCTGAGCTGCGGCGCGACCCGCCCGCACCGGGCGCCGCGGCCCGCCCTGGCCCGGGCGGTTGGCGGCGGCCCCCTGGCTCGGCTAAGGTGCAATGCCGCCGAACCTACGCCAGGCCACCCCTACCGTGCGAGTCATCATCGTCGACGATCACACCCTGGTCCGCGCGGGTCTGTCGCGATTGCTGCAGACCTTCGCCGGCGTGGACGTGGTCGCCGAGGCCAGTGATGCGCGCCAGGCGCTGGACATGGCAATCCTGCACCGTCCCGATCTGGTCCTGATGGATCTGTCCCTGCCCGGCCGCAGCGGGCTGGACGCGATGACCGACATCCTGCGTGAAGCCCCGCGCACGCACGTGGTGATGATGTCGATGCACGACGACCCGGTGCATGTGCGCGATGCGCTGGACCGTGGCGCCACCGGCTTCGTGGTGAAGGATGCCGCGCCACTGGAGCTGGAACTGGCCTTGCGCGCGGCGGCGGCCGGTCAGGTATTTTTGAGTCCGCAGATTTCCTCGAAGATGATTGCGCCGATGCTCGGCCGCGAGAAGCCGGTCGGCATTGCCGCGCTGTCGCCGCGCCAGCGCGAGATCCTGCGCGAGATCGGCCGCGGCCAGAGCAACAAGGAAATCGCCGCCGACCTCGGCATCAGCGTCAAGACGGTGGAGACGCACCGGGCGCGGATGATGGAATCGCTCGGCTGCCGCCGCGCCAATGACCTGGTCCTGCTCGCGGCGCGGCATCACAACGAACTAACGTGAGTGGTTGGGGCGCGCGCTTTGCGGTGCGGTGCGGTGCGGCGGTTGGTTTGGCTGACTTACGGTGCGGGCGCCGTCCCGGCGGGTAGGGCCGTCGCGGCTCAGTCAGACGTCCGTATCTGATTCGCCGCCGTGGCACATCCATGTGCCACTGACGGCCCTACCCGCCGGAACGGCGCAAGGCGCTTCTGTTTTCACGCTTCGTTCGAGGCGCGCCCGGAGGGGGAGAGGTGAAGAGCACTTGTCCCGTTTGCCGCTGACGACTGCAAAACTCCGGCTTCGTCAGTCGGAGCCGCGGCGTTTCGACTGCGATGGCAATCGGGGTGCCGCTTTTCCTCCTCACCCTCTCCAGCGCGCCCTTGAAGAATGGGATCAATGAAGCGCCTTGCGTCGTCCTGGCGGGGATGTTCGTCAGTGGCACAGGGATGTGCCACGGCGGCGAATCGGACAGGACGTCTGACTGAGCCGCGACGGACATCCCCGCCAGGGCGGCGCCCGCACCGCAAGCC
>DASPIU010000019.1:0-30564 GCA_035629025.1 Stenotrophomonas sp. | reverse complement strand
CCTTCGCGTCATAACCAACACCGACCGAGTAGCCACCGGTAGCCTGCGCACTGTCACCCACCGCAGTTCCGCGGTCACCTGCTACTGCGCCTGCCCCTGCCGCAACGGCGTTGCCGATTTTCACCTGAGCAGCAGGGCCGGAGTGGGACTTGAAGTAGTCGTGCGAAGCGTCGGGTGCCGGCGCGGGCGCCGGAGCCGGCGCCGGCGCCGGCGCTGGTTGATACTTCCACCAGAACCACGCGTGCGCAGGCTGCGGCGTCATCGCACCACCCGCGACCAGCAGCGTGGCGGCAAACATCACTGCCGCGCCCTGCGGCGTGCGCTCGCCTGCACGGGTCGTCTTCTTTCGCCCCTTGGCCATTTCCGAAGCCACGACCCAGCGGTTGATCGTGGCGTTCCATACGATTCGATAGATGCGATTCATCGCGAGTTTCCTTGAGAAAGAGAGCTGAGCCACGACGCGGCACATGCCAATCGCGTGGGTGGCACATTCAACGGCTCTGTTCTGAGGCCATCCATTGGACGCATCGCACGCAACTCTCGTTACGCGCGGTCATCGCAAATCAGCGCAAGGAACACGCAACTTCGCGTGTTTGTACGAATTCTCTGAGTTTTTATCGCGCGTTCTCAATGCGTGCCGCATGCGGCAAGGACATCGCAAAAAATGCGCTTTCTCGCTGCATGAGAAGTTTCACCACGGATGGCAAAAAGCTCACACAAGGCACGACGGCAACACGAACGCCGCACGGTGCATCACCGTTCAGCACAACGTGCAGTGCTGCTAAGAACTCAGAGCCAGCCGCGGCGGCGGAACCACACCAGCGGCACGATGATGCTCAGCGCGATGACGCCGAGCGCCACCGGATAGGCGTGATGCCAATGCAACTCGGGCATGGTGGCGAAGTTCATGCCCCACACGCCGACCAGTACGGTGGGCGGAATGCCGACGACCGAAGCGATCGCCATGACCTTCATGACCTCGTTCTGATCCATGTTGATCAGGCCGAGCACGCTGTCGAGCAGGAACTCGATGCGGTCACCCAGTTGCTGCTCGAACTCGCCAAGCGAGGCCAGGTCCTTGTGGATAAGCTTGATGCGCGTACGCAGCGCATCGTCGGCAAATGCCGGCGGCTGGGTTTCGTCGAGAAAGGTCACCATGCGCAGCAGGCCATGCAGGGTGTTGTGCAAGGCGCCGATGCGCCGGCCCATCTGGCCGACATCGTTGAGCATGCGTTCGAGGTGGCGGGTGGCGCGGCGCTGCTTGGACTGATTGAAGGCCTCGCGTGAAGCCTCGCTCATCGCGCTCTCAAGTGATTCGAGCAGGTCGGCCAGGCGGTCGACGATGCGCTCGACGATGCGCAGGAACAGGTCGGCCGAACCGCTGGCCGGCTGGCTGGCGAGTTCCGCCTGCAAGTTGGCCAATGCCGGGATGTCGTACTCGCGCTGGATCACCAGCGCGTTCGGCGCGACCACGAAGCCCAGCGGCGCGACGACCTGCTCGCCTTCGTACTGGAAGCGCGGCAGATTGAGCACCAGCGCCTGCCCTTCGTAACGGATGCGGCTGCTGAACTCGATCTCGCCGATGCCGGCACGGTCGGGGATGGTCAAGCCCAGGCGCTGCGAGGCCTCGGCCAGTTCCTCGGCGGTGGGTTCGCACAGGTCGGCATACCAGAGCGGGGCAGCATTGGCGCCGGTATAGGGAATGCACTGGAGCATGGGCGGTGACCGTGGGGGAATGCGGACCATGCTCGCGCCACGGCAGCGGCAACGTCAATGTGGGGGGCACGGACGGTGCGGCTTTGCTCAGCGATACGAGCAACCCTGCACGTCCTGCGACGGATCGAATTTTTCCTGACCCCCGGTCCGGCAAGCATTCGCTTTCCCTACTCAGGAAGAGCTGCCGCGATGAAACCCTACTTCAAGCTGATGCGGTCCGGCCCGCAGTTCTACTTCGTGCTGCGAGCGGCCAACCACCGCGTCATCCTTACCAGCGAGCGTTACACCACCGAGCAAAGTGCGCTCAAGGGCATCGAGGCCGTGCGCAAGAACGTGGGGGAAGAGCACGGGTTCTCGCGCAAGCTCGCGGTAAACGGCGAACCGATGTTCAACGTGGTGGCGCGCAATGGCGAAATCGTGGGAACCAGCGAGACCTACCGCAGCGTCGCTTCGCGCGAGAAGGGCATTGCCTCGGTGCTGGCCAACGCCCCGATCGCGCCTCTGCGCAACGCGGTGAGGCGGCCGGACTGAACGTCCACCGTCACCGGGTAGCGCGCCTGTCCTAAGATGGCGCGCCACCACGCCCGAGCCCACCGATGACCGACCTGTCGCCTTTGCCCGTCCTGCGTACGGGCCGTTACCGTCACTACAAGGGCGGGCAGTACCGGGTGATCGGCGTGGCCCGCTGCAGCGAGACGCTGGCGCCACTGGTGGCCTACGAGCCGCTGTACGGCGAGGGCGGTCTGTGGGTGCGTCCCCATGCCATGTTTGTCGAGGATGTGGTGGTGGACGGCGTCCTGCAGCCACGCTTTGCCTTCGTCGGCTCCTGATCCGCCCGTGCGGCACGGCGCCCCTGGCTCACACCTTCGTGTCAGCGGCCAACCTAGGCTGGCGACTTTCCTCGCCACTGCCGCCGTATGCCGCGCCCCCCTTCCCCGCCGTTGGCCAAGCCCGTTACCGACATTCCGGCCGGCAGCCTGCGTGCGCTGCGTGCCCAGGCGCGCGATTGCCGCCGCTGCGATCTGTGGCGGCCAGCGACGCAGACCGTCTTTGGCGACGGGCCTGCGCACGCGGCGTTGATGGTGATCGGCGAACAGCCGGGTGACCAGGAAGACCTCGCCGGCGCGCCGTTCGTCGGCCCGGCTGGCAAGCTGTTGCGGGGGCTGATGGCCGAGGCCGGGCTGGACCCGGCCGCGAGCTATCTCACCAACACGGTAAAGCACTTCAAGTTCACACCGCGCGGCAAGCGCCGTCTGCACCAGCGTGCCAACGCCACCGAGCAGGCAGCATGCCGGCCGTGGCTGGCGGCGGAGTTGCTGCGGGTGCGCCCACGGGTGGTTCTGGCGCTGGGGGCGATGGCGGCGCAGACCTTGTTCGGCAACAGCTTTCGCCTGACCAGCGAGCGTGGCCAGTGGCGCGCACTGGATGCACGCACGCAGGCCATGGCCAGCTGGCATCCTTCGGCGATCCTGCGCATGCGCGAGCCCGAGCGGACGGCGACCCGCGCGTTGCTGCTGGAGGACCTGCGCAGTGTGCGAACGCAGCTGGACGCGGGGGACTGACGCGGCGACGCCGTGATCGGAACCCCCTGTAGGAGCGGCTTCAGCCGCGACCACACACACGGTCGCGGCTGAAGCCGCTCCTACAAGGCACCAACAGGCATCTGGAATGCCGATGGGGCCGTTGTGGGAGGGGCTTCAGCCCCGACGAGCGGAGGCGTGAGCTGTCAGATCGCGGTCGCGGCTGATGGCCCAAGGCCACAAGAGCCGCTCCTACAGGGCATGCAACAGGCACGCGTCACGCGTGACGAATGCCCAAGACGCAGCTGTCAGTGCGTATCGGCCGCGCCATCCTTGTGAGTCGCATCCTTGTGCGACATGTCGTCCTTGGCGGCGCCGCCAGACTGCAGCTGCTTGGCCGATGCCAGATGCGCGGCGACGTGCGTGCGGGTCTCCTGCAGGAAGGCACGGACCTCGGCGTCCTTGGCGGCCGGGATCAACTTCTTGTCCAGCGCGTTGAGGGCCTCGGTGTGGTCCTTGACCATGGCGTTGATATAGGCGGTGCGGAAGGCGTCGTCCTTCAAGCCGCTCAACTTGGCCTGCTCCTGTTTGCCCTTGGCCATCTGCGCCTTGGCCGGCGGAGCGTTGCGGTCCGGCGACCAGGCATCGAGCTTGCGCTCGTTGTCCGTATGCTCCTTGACCATGCGCTCGGCGTAGTCGTGCACCGGCCCGGAGGTGACCTTCTTCTGCGCCAGTTCGCCAGCGCCAATTTCGGCCTGGTTGATGGCACTAAGCACGCCCAGCGCCTGCGGCTGGGTCAGCGTGCCGGAAGTTGCCTTCTGGGTGGCCGGGCCTGCCGGTGTCGCCGGCGTTGCCGGAGTCGCCGAGCGCGTGGCCGGGTCTGGCGTGCGGGTCGGGGTCTGGGTCTGGGCGTGCGCCGTGGCGGCGGCCACCGCCAGCGCAAGCAGCGTGGCGCAGCGTGAAGTGCGGGTGATCATGTTGGATGTCCCTTGCGTTTGGGTGGCGTGCGAGCGGGGGAATCGCAGCTTGGTCGCCGGGACGTAATGCGGGCATGGAGCGCGGGTGAAGGGCGCGGGAAGACGCGGCACCATGGCCGGCGCAAAAAAAGACGCCGTCACGCCTGGGAGGGTCGCGACGGCGTCAGTCACCGCCGGCCGGAGCCGGACGGTGGCGCAACTCAGAACTTCATCGCCAGGCTCAGCTTGAACGAGCGGCCGTAGCGGTAATAACCCTGCGACAGCAACGGGTTGCCGTTGATGCTGTAGGTCTGTTCGTCATCCAGCAGGTTGTCGCCTTCCAGGGTCACACTGAAGTGGTCGTTGACCGTGTAGGAGACATGCGCGGTGAGCCAGGTGATGGCGTCGGCCTGTTCGTTGTAGCCCTGACCCAGCACGTTGGTGGCGGTGACGAAGCCGTCCGTGTGGTCGGCCTGGGCACCGACTGACCAGGCTCCCTTCTCGTACATCAGGCCCAGCGAATACACCGACGGCGCGATGCCTTCCAGCGGGCGCTCCTCGCCATCGACGAAGCTCTTGGACCAGTTGCGCGTGTACTGCGCGCGGAAGCCGAAGCCGTTTTCCCAGAAGTGCTGCAGGCCGGCCTCGATGCCGTGGACCTTGGCGTAGTCGCCGTTGATCGGGCGCATCACGTTGAACAGGTGGCCCGGCACGCCGATGTCCTGCTGCGGCTCCCAGCTGGTGGTGATCTGGTTGTCGATGCGCTTGTAGAAGGTGGCGATGTTGGCGATCGACTTGTCGGAGAAGTACCACTCCAGCGACAGATCGCCCTGCTTGGCCGAGTACGGCTTCAGGTCCGCATTGCCGCCGTAGATCTGGGTGAACTCGCCCCAGGCCACGCTGGCGGTGGTGTTGGTCGGCGCCAGCTGTTCCACCGAAGGCCGCGCCATGGTCTTGGCCGCGCCGGCACGCAGCTGCAGTTCGCCGGTGAAGTGCCAGACGAAGTTGGCCGAGGGCAGGTAGAAGTTGTAGCTGGCGTCCTGCACGATCGGGGTCGGCTCGCCGTACTGCACGCTGTAATTGAACGCGCCCAGTTCGGTGATGCTCTCGATCTGCGCATCCCAGGCCTGCGCGCGGGTCTTGGTGGTGCCCAGGCGCATGCCGATGTTGCCGTCCCAGCGCTCGCCGGACAGGTCGGCCTGCAGGAAGACCGCGGTGGTCTTCTCGCGCACGCGGTAGCTTTCCAGCGGATTCCATTCCGGCGCGGCGTTGGCGTAGTCATACACGCCGCCATCGGGGCTGGGCTGACCGTTGAAGGCCTGCAGCGCGGCGATGTAGGTGGGCACGTCGAAGCCGAGGAAGTTGCGCGGGAAGCTGGAACTCACGCCGTTCATGAAGTTCGGCGGCGACAGCGTGCGATCAATGATGTCGCCTTCCAGGTCGGCAACGTTGATCTTGTTGTCGTTGGAGTAGTAGTTCTCGCCGCCGTTGAAGGCGTTGTTGACCAGGTCGCGGCTCTTGCGGCGGTCGGTCATGCTCACGCCGAACTTGAAGTGATCCACGCCCCACTTGCCGACGAACAGGTCGCCGCTGATGGTGCCGCCGTTGATCTCGTCGCGGATGTTGTCGCCGGACAGGCCGAAGTAATGCGTGTCGAAGTCGCTTTCGCTGAACTGGCCATTCTGCAGGCCGGTGATCCAGTCGCGGCCATCATCGAATTGAATGCCCACGTTCGGCACCGACTGCCCGCTCAGCGAGATGTGCGCGCTGTTGGGCTGGTTCATGCGCAGCACCACGTAGGTGTCCAGGCCACCGGAGGTGCGCTGCGAGGTGGAGCGGTAGAAGTCGCCGGTGATGCCGAAGTCGTCGCTGACCTGCCAGTGCGCGTTGGCGCCGTACAGATCGGTGTCGACCACACGGTAGGTGGTCTGGTTCAGCAGCTCCGGATTCAGGCGCATCTCCGGATCGGGGTTGGTCATGTCGAAACTGGTGACGATGCCGTTGGTCACCTGGATGTTCGACCAGCGGCCCGGCGAGAACAGCGGGTAGTACGACTGCTGGTAGCTGACCTGCGGCGAGTCGAGCTTGGTCTTCAACCCGTCGATGGTGAGGCGGAAGTTGTCGCTCGGCCGCCACTCGAACTTGCCGGTGTAGGCGCGGCGCTCCTTGTCTTCCATGATCGAGCCGACGCGGAACTGGCCGGGGCCGATCAGGCCGTATTCGTCCGGGTCCAGCTCTCCATTGCCGTTGAGGTCGATGTTGCCGCCCCAGGCATTGCCGCCCCAGCTCGGGTCGCTGGGATCGGGATTGCGGGTCCAGCCGCCGTCGTTGCCGGCCACGTCAGTGCGATCGGTACGCTTGGCGTAGACCGCGCCGAGCAGGATGCCGACGGTGTCGTCAGCAAAGGTGTTGCTGTAGACGCCCGAATACTTGGTGCCGTTGTAGTCGGACATGGTGTTGCGGTCGCCTTCCACGCGCAGCACCGCATGCTGGCCCTTGTCGTCGAAGGGGCTGGCCGAGCGCAGGTTGACCAGGCCGCCGATGGCGCCTTCGTTCAGCTGCGCCTCGGCGCCCTTGATCACGTCGGCGCCACTGATCACGTCAGCCGGCAGTACGTCGAAGGCGAAGTCGCGGCCCGGGCCGTCGGTGGCCAGGATGCGTCCGTTGAAGGTGGTGAGCGTGTACTCCGGCCCCAGGCCGCGCACGCTGACCGACTGGCCTTCGCCACCGGCGGTGCGGGTAATGGCCACGCCGGTGATGTGGCTGAGCGAGTCGGCGACGTTGTCGTCCGGGAACTTGCCCAGTTCCAGGGCCGTAATCGAATCCTGCACGGTGGACGCCGAGCGCTTGAGTTCGACCGAGCGCGCCAGGCTGGCACGCACGCCGGTCACGGTGACCGTATCGAGGGTGGTGGCTTCCGGGCTGGGCGCCGCGGCGGGGGTGGCATCAGATCCGGTTTGCGCCGGCTGGGCGGGCTGGCCCGGTGTAGGCTCGCCCGCGGACTGGGCGAAGCTGCTGAGCGGCATCATCAATGCCAGGGCGATGCCCCGGCAGAGCATCGTACGGTGTAGCGGTGCAGTCTTCACAGTCTCTCCTCCCAAGACGAATGATAGCTTGCTAGCTAAGAAACGAAACCGAGCCTAAACGATGTTTCGTTTTGTAGCAATAGCGAAATTTAACGAAATAGACCATAATCGCGCCCGACCAGGAGGGATCCATGTCCGTCACCCGTGATACCAGCCAAAGACGCCTGCAAATCAGCGAGTTGGTCCGCCAGCACGGCAGCGTGCAGGTGGCCGCGCTGGCCAGCCGCTTCGGCGTCAGCATGCAGACGGTGCGCAAGGACCTTCGTTACCTTTCCGAACGCGGCGTAATGGCGCGGGCCTATGGCGGCGGGATCGACAGCAGCGCCGTTGGCGGCGCCCAGGCCGAGCCGCCGTACGAGGCCAAGCGCACCGTCCACCTGGACGAGAAGCGCCGCATCGGCCAGCTCGCCGCCACCCTGGTCAAGCCGGGCGACACCATCGCCATCGACTCGGGCACCACGGCCATGCAACTGGCTGAGGCGCTGCCGAACGTGGAAGTCACCGTGGTCACCAATGACTTCGGCGTGCTCACCGTGCTCAGCCCCAAGAGCAATATCCGCATCGTCATGCTCGGCGGCGAGCTGCGCCGCAAGAACATGGCCTTCTATGGCGGGCTGACCGTGGAAGCGCTGGACGCGCTGCACGTGGATCGCCTGTTCCTCGGCGTGGACGGCTTCGATCTGGAGCGCGGCATCACCACGCATTACGAGCCCGAGGCCATGCTCAACCGCAAGATGGTCGAGGCCGCGCGCCATGTGGTGGCGATCACCGACAGCTCCAAGTTCGGCAAGATCTGCCTGCACCGCATCATCGCCCTGGGCGACCTGGACATGCTGATCACCGACCGCGACGCCCCCGGCGAAATCCGCCAGGCCAGCGAGCAGCTTGGCTTCGAGCTGCGGCTGGCCTGACGTCCCCTTCAGCGCTTGGGCGCGGTGAATTCGCGCACCGCGTTGGTGTAGTAGATCTTGTCGATGACCGAACGCGGCAGCGCCAGCCCCGGCACGTCGGCCTTCACCGTGTCCACATGCTGGGTGTCCGCGGTGGCCAGGTACTGCCAGTCCGAGCGCCACACGCTGTCGGCACTGCGCTTGAACTCGGCCGGATCGCCGCCGGGTTCGTAGGTCAGGTCGGTGCCGTAGAGCAGGCGGTCCTGGTAGCGGATGAAGAAGTTGCGCACCTTGTCGTAGTCGCGCAGTGACTGGTACTGCACCTGGCCCATGCGTGCGGCCAGGTCCACCGAGGCATTCGGGAAGCGGTCGAGGAACGCGGCGAGGCGGTCCACGTCGTATTCCAGGCTGGCCATGTGTGCACCGACGAAACGCAGCTTGGGATGCGCGGCGACGAAGCGGTCGCGCGCGGCCATCTGCTCGTCGTAGCTGGGCTGATCCGGGTGCAGATACATGTGGTACTGCGGATGATGCCCGAAGTATTCGCGGTCGTTCTCGGTGGTCATCTGCGACAGCGGCAGCCAGCAGTTGTGCGGCTCGCCCTGGTGGCCGATCAGCGCCACGTCCAGCCCGCGCACGTACTCGGCCACCGGCGCCAGCGCCGGGTTGTCGAGCATGATCAGCCGGCCTTGCGCGTCCTTCTCCACCATGCCCACGTTCTTCCAGATCTTTACCGCGGTGGCCCCGCGGCCGACATCCTCGCGCAGACTGGTTTCGACCTGTCTGGCCCAGTCGGGCTGGCCGAAGCCGTGCATCGAGAACGTCGCCGCCCAGTGCACGCGGGCCGGATCGGCGCCATGCTCGGCCAGGGCCACCTCGCGCTGCTTGGCCAGCGGCGGGAAGTCCGGGTAGTCGACGTTGATGGTCATCAGCTCGAAGCCGTCCTCGCGCGCGATGTCCAGGAACGCCGGGTCGGCCACGTTGTAATGCACGTGTGCGTCGTACTTGCGCACACGGGTGAAGTCTTCCATGGCGTAGGGGGCTTCCTGCGCACCGGCGGCGGTGCCCGGGCTGCGTGCCGCCTGCGGCGCGGCCGCGAGCGCGGTGCAGGCCAGGGCCGCGCACAGGCCAGCCGCGAGCGCGGCGGGATGGGATTGAGGGGCAACGCGCATCGTCAGTTTCCTCTGCCTCGGTAATGTAACGAAACTTTTGTACAACATATCGCAACAAAAGTGTTGCATCCAGTCCGAGCGTTGTACCAGAATCGGACTACCTCGTACCAGGAAAGGTTATGCCTCCGATCGGACGCCGTTCCGTGCTCAAGCTGGTCAGCGGCGCCGTCGCCGGCGCCAGCCTGCCCTGGCCTGCCCTTGCCCAGGCGGGCGCCACCGCCGCCGCGGTCACCCCCGCGCGCCTGGCCGATGCCCAGGTGAGCCTGGCCTTCGACTCGGCGCTGCACACCCAGGTCAGCGCCTACGGCCAGCCGCTTACCGGTTTCGATGCCAGCGAGTCCTTGTTGCTGGCCGATGGCGCGGTGGAGAACTTCACTTATCGCGATCAGCGCAGCGAGCGCGTGCGTGGCGGCCGGCACGGCCCGGGCAAGCGCATGGTGGTGGCGGGTGTGGCCGACAACGGCATCGAGAAGCAGGTCAGCGCCACAGTGTTCGAGCGCTACCCAGGGCTGGTGCTGTTGCAAGTCGCATATCGCAACAGCGGCAATGCGCCGCTTGCGGTGACCGGCTGGCGCAACGGCGCGCATACCGTGGCCGCCACTGACGGTGGCTTCTGGACCTTCTCCGGCGCCACCCACGAAGACCGCCGCGACTGGGTGCAGCCGCTGGGCGATGGCTTCGCGCAGCGCAACACCCTGGCGATGGACGCCTCCGACTACGGCGGCGGAACGCCGGTGGCTGATCTGTGGCGGCGCGATGTCGGCCTGGCCGTGGGCCATGTCGAAACCGTGCCGCGACTGCTCGACATGCCGGTGCGCGCGAACGCTGGCGGCGCGGCGATCGGCATCGAATCGAACCAGCCAACCACGCTGGCACCGGGCGCGACGCTGGTGACCGACCGCACCTTCCTGTGCGTGCACCGCGGCGATTTCTATTCCGCCCTCACCCACTACCAGCGCTTCATGCAGGACCAGGGCATCGTCGGCCCGCTGGCACCGGAATCGGCGTTCGCGCCGATCTGGTGCGCCTGGGGCTACGACCGCGACTTCACCACCGAGCAGATCGTTGCCACCTTGCCCAAGGTGCGCGAGATGGGGTTCGAGTGGGCCGTGCTCGATGACGGCTGGCAGACCAATGAAGGCGACTGGAAGCTGGACCCGCGCAAGTTCCCGCGCGGCGATGCGGACATGCGCGCCTTCGTCCAGGCAGTGAAGGCGCAGGGCCTGCGCCCGCGCCTGTGGCTGGCGCCGCTGGCCTGTGACCCGGGCAGCGACGTGCTGCACGATCACCCGGACATGCTGCTGCTGGACAAGGACGGCTCGGTGCAGAAGGTGAGCTGGTGGAACGCTTTCACCCAGTGCCCGGCCTACCAGCCGACCATCGACTTCTACGTGGCGCTGACGCGCAAGGCCATCGGTGACTGGGGCTTTGAAGGGCTCAAGCTCGACGGCCAGCACCTCAATGCGGTAGCGCCCTGCTACAACCCGCTGCACAAGCACGCCAAGCCAACCGACTCGTTCGAGAAGCTGGCCGACTTCTGGAATGCCATCCATCGCGCCGCGCGCGAGGAAAACCCCGAAGCGGTGGTCGAACTGTGCCCCTGCGGCACGGCGTTCGCGTTCCACAACCTGCCGGCCACCGATCAATACCCGGCCTCTGACCCGACTTCGTCGTGGCAGGTGCGGCACAAGGGCAAGTCGGTCAAGGCGCTGTTTGGCCACCGCAGCAGCTATGCCGGCGACCACGTCGAACTGAGCGATGGCGGCGATGACTTTGCCTCCAGCGTCGGCATCGGCGCGGTGATCTCCACCAAGTTCACCTGGCCGCGCGACACCGACCGCCCGACCCAGCCACTGCCGCCCGGCGGCTTCGTGCTCACCCCCGAGAAGGAAAAGCTCTGGGGCCGCTGGCTGGATATCTACAAGACGCACATGCTGCCCAAGGGCGAGTACCGCGGCGAGCTGTACGACATCGGCTTCGACAAGCCCGAAGCGCACGCCATCGCCAAGGACAAGGCGATGTACTACACCTTCTACGCCGCCGACTGGGACGGCCCGCTGCAACTGCGCGGCCTGGGCAGCGGCCGCTACGTGGTGCGCGACCTGTTCAACGACACCGAGCTGGGCCACGTGGACGCGCGCAACAACACGCTGCCGGCCAGGTTCAAGCGCTTCCTGATGCTGCAGGCGGTGCCGGCATGAGCGCGGTGAGCGTGGCGGCGGGCAGCGGCCGGCGCCTGTGGCTGTTCTACGCGCTGGCGGTGGTCGCGCTGTGGGGCGTGTGGGGCACGCTGTCGGGGCTGTCGGCAGCGCACGGCTTTCCGGACACGCTGGTGTACTGCGTGTGGGCGCTGACGATGATTCCGCCGGCCGTATTCGTGCTGTGGCGCGGTGGCTGGCAACTGGATCGCACGCCGCGCGCGGTGATCTACGGCCTGCTCATCGGCCTGCTCGGCGCGGGCGGGCAGATGCTGCTGTTCCGCACCCTGACCCTGGGCCCGGCGTACTTCATCTTTCCGATCATCTCGCTGTCGCCGGTGATCACCATCGTGCTGTCGTTCCTGCTGCTGCGCGAGCGCACCGGCAAGCTCGGCGCGCTGGGCATCGTGCTGGCGCTGGTGTCGCTGCCGCTGCTGGACCTGTCCTTCGGCCAGGGTGCGCAAGGCATGGGCTGGTTTGCCTTTGCCCTGCTGATCATGCTCGCCTGGGGCTTGCAGGCGTACTTCATGAAGCTGGCCAACAACAGCGTCAGCGCCGACAGCATCTTCTTCTACATGACCGTGGGCGCGCTGCTGCTGGCGCCGATGGCCTGGGCGATGACCGACTGGTCCCAGCCGATCAACATGGGCATCGACGGACCGTGGATGACCGCGGCCATCCAGATTCTCAATGCCATTGGCGCGCTGGCGCTGGTGTATGCCTTCCGCTATGGCAAGGCGATCGTGGTAGCGCCGCTGACCAATGCTGGCGCACCGCTGGTGACCGCGGCCCTGTCGCTGCTGTTTGCTGGCGTGGTGCCTGGCCCGCTGAAGATCGTCGGCCTGCTGCTGGCGCTGGTCGCCTCGCTGCTGCTGGTGCTGGAGCCCGAGCGGCCCGCCCCCTCCCCTACTGCCTGACGGACCCGCCATGCACGCTTTGTTGGAACTCGTCGAACGCCATCGCCTGGGCACGCCTTGCGGCGTGACCTCGATCTGCTCGGCCCACCCGCTGGTGATCGAGGCGACCCTGCGCCACGCACTGGCCCATGACGTCTCGCCGGTGCTGTTCGAGGCCACCTGCAACCAGGTCAATCAGGACGGTGGCTACACCGGCATGAAGCCGGCCGACTTCGTGGCCTTCGTGCACGGCATCGCCGCGCGCGTGGGCGTGGATACCTCGCGGATTGCGCTGGGCGGCGACCACCTCGGCCCCAATCCGTGGACCGCGCTGGACGCGAACGCGGCGATGGACAAGGCCGAGGTCATGGTGGCCGCGTATGTGGCCGCTGGCTTCCGCAAGATCCACCTGGACTGCTCGATGGCCTGCGCCGGCGACCCGGAGCCGCTGCCCGAGGCGGAAATCGTGCGCCGCGCCGTGCGCCTGTGCGCCGCGGCCGAACGCGCCTGGGCGCAGGCCGGTGGCGAAGCGCCGGTGTACGTCATCGGCACTGAAGTGCCAGTGCCCGGCGGCGCGCATGAGTCCATCGAGGGCCTGGCGGTGACCACCCCGGAAGCCGCGCTCGCCACGATCGAAGCGCACCGCGTCGCCTTCGAGGGCGCCAGACTTGGCGGGGCCTGGCAGCGGGTGATTGCTTCGGTGGTGCAGCCCGGCGTCGAGTTCGACCATCACGATGTCATCGACTACGACCCGGCCAAGGCGCAGGCACTGAGCGCGGCGATCACCCGCGTGCCCGGCTTGGTGTTTGAAGCGCACTCCACCGATTACCAGACCCGTGACGCACTGGCCGCCTTGGTCCGCGACCACTTCGCGATCCTCAAGGTCGGCCCTGGCCTGACCTTCGCCCTGCGCGAGGCGCTGTGGGCGCTGGATGCGATCGAGGCCGAGTGGATCGCCCCGGAGCAGCGCGCACGCCTGCGCGAAGTGGTGCTCGAATGCATGCAGGCGCAGCCGCAGCATTGGCGCAAGTACTACCACGGTGATGCCCGCGCCCTGCATACCGACCTGCAATACAGCCTCAGCGACCGCATCCGCTATTACTGGCCCGACCCGGCCATCGAGCAGGCACGCGAACGCCTGTTCGCCAACCTGCGTGCCGACCCGCCGCCACTGCCGCTGGTCGGCCAATACCTCCCCCACGCATTGAGAGCGCTGCGCAATGGCCAATGCGACGCCGACCCGGCGGCGCTGGCCATGGCCCACATCAATGCGGTCCTCGATGACTACCACCATGCGACCCATGCAAGCGACCCTGATGAACAGCACTGAATACCTGGGCATACCCGAAGCCGAACTCGCCGCTGCCGGTGCCCTGTGCACCGCGCGCGAGATCGCGCAGCAACCGCGCATGCTCCAGCGCACCCACGCCCTGGTCGCCGACCTGCATGCGCGGATCGCCGCGTTCGTCGGACCGCTCGCCAGCGACCCGCGCGCACGGGTGATCCTCACCGGCGCCGGCACCTCGGCCTATATCGGCCAGTGCCTGGCGCCGCTGCTGGACCGGCAGCTGGCCGCGCGCGTGGATGCCGTGGCCACCACCGACCTGGTCAGCAGCCCGCACCTGTATCTGGATGCCGAACAGCCGCTGCTGCTGGTGTCGTTCGGCCGCTCCGGCAACAGCCCGGAAAGTCTGGCGGCGGTGCAGCTGGCCGAGTCGCGTGTGCGCCAGGTGCGCCATCTCGTGGTGACCTGCAATGCCGCTGGCGCGCTCAACCGCACAGGCGCGCGTGAAGCGCTGACCTTGCTGCTGCCGGAAGAGACACATGACGAAAGCTTCGCCATGACCTCCAGCTTCACCTGCATGATGTTTGCCACGCTGCAGGCGCTGAGCCCGGCGGGTGCGCTGGACGCGCGCATCGGCCCGTTGGCCGCCGCGATGCAAGCAGTGATCGCGCAGCGCCTGGATGCGCTCAAGGCGCTGGCCCTGGGCGGTTGCGAGCGCGTGGTCTACCTCGGCAGCGGTCTGCTGCAAGGCCTGGCGCGCGAAGCCACGCTCAAGCTCGGCGAGCTTACCAACGGCGCGGTCGCGACCTGCTTCGACAGCCCGCTGGGCTTTCGCCATGGCCCCAAGACCTTTGTGACCCCGCGCACTGCAGTGCTGGTGTTCGTCTCCAACGACCCGCTGACCCGCCAGTACGACCGTGACCTGATCGAAGAGCTGCGCCGCGATGGGGTGGCCGCGCACGTGGTGGAGATCACCGCGCAGCCGCAGGGCAGCGATGCCGACAACCTCGCCGTACCCGGCCTGGCCGACGCGCAGGACGTGGACCTGTTGTTCCCGTACGCCGCAGTCGCACAGATCTTTGCCTTCCATGCTTCGCTGGCTGCCGGCATCACCCCGGACAACCCGAACAAGGCCGGCACGGTGAACCGCGTGGTGCAGGGCGTGCGCATCCACGCCCTGGCTTCATGAGCGAGGCAGGCTTCTACCTGGGCGTGGATGGCGGTGGCACCAAGACCCGCTTTGCCCTGATCGACGCCAATGGCCGCGTCTGCGCGCAGGCGCAGCTCGGCACCACCTATCATCCGGAAGTGGGGCTTGACGGCGTGCGTGAGGTGCTCGCGCGCGGCGTGGCGCAGGTGCTGGAGCAGGTGGGCGCGGACGCGAACGCGCTGGGCTTCGCCTTCTTCGGCATTCCCGCGCATGGCGAGGACAGCGCGGTGACACCAGTGGTCGAAGCGATGCCTGCCGCGATCCTCGGGCACGAGCGCTACAGCTGCGACAACGACATGGTCTGCGGCTGGGCCGGTTCGCTGGGCTGCGCCGATGGCATCAACATCGTGGCGGGTACCGGGTCGATCGGTTACGGCCAGCGCCAAGGCCGCGGCGCGCGCGCCGGCGGCTGGGGCGAGACGTTTTCCGATGAGGGTTCGGCGTACTGGATCGCGGTGCAGGGTCTGAACGCCTATTCGCGCATGAGCGATGGGCGCCTGCCGATGGGGCCGCTGCATGCCCTGATCAACTCGGCGCTGGACGTGAGCGTGGACCTCGACGTGTGCGCGCGCATCTATGGCGAGCATGCGCGCAGCCGCGGCGAGATTGCGCAGCTGTCGGTAGTGGTGGCGCAGGCAGCCGAAGCCGGCGATGTGGCGGCGCGCGAGATATTCGTGCGCGCCGGTCGCGAACTGGCGGAAATCGCCGAGGCGATCCGCCGTGCGCTGGGCTTCAGTGGCGATGACATCGTGCCGCTGTCCTACTCCGGTGGTGCCTTTGCTTCGGGCGAATTGTTGTTGGCGCCGTTCCATGCCGCGCTGAAGACCGCCTACCCGCGCTTCGAACTGCGCTCGCCGCGCTTCGAGCCGCATTATGGGGCGGCGTTGTATGCGGCCAAGCTGGCAGGGGTGAACGTGGCGGCGATGACGGCCTGAACGCTACTGCGCAGGCAGGGCATCCAGCAATTGCTGCCATTCCTGCGCTTGCCCAGGCGTGGCGCTGTCCTTGACCAGCCTGGCCAGTGCTAGCCGGTAGGCCGTGTCC
This sequence comes from Stenotrophomonas sp., assembly GCA_035629025.1. Classification (GTDB taxonomy): domain Bacteria; phylum Pseudomonadota; class Gammaproteobacteria; order Xanthomonadales; family Xanthomonadaceae; genus Stenotrophomonas_A. The sequence continues at coordinate 14,591 of DASPIU010000019.1, read as the reverse complement.
AGTGCCCGCGCCTGCGCGACCGGGACGTCCGGCGTGATGCCCTCGCCTTCCCAGTTCTTGCCGGTCAGCGGACTGATCGACTGCGCATAGGGGATGGAGGCGGTGAAGCGCTCGCCGAGCGCATATTCGCGCGCCGGCCGAGCGCCGCCGCCACTGCGCTCGCCCACGACGGTGGCACGCGAGCGCGTCTGCAGCGCATAGGTGAAATCCTTCGCCGCCGAGAACGTCACCGGCGAGGTCAGCACGTACACCGGCTTGGTGCCGCCATAGCGCGCGCCGGGCACCTGCGGCAGCGTCCAGTATTGGCGGACCTTGCCGCCGCGGTGGTAGCGGATGTCGTTGAGCTGCACCGGCCGGTCGAACAGGTAGCTGGCGAGGAAGGCGACCATTTCCGGGTCGCCGCCCATGTTCTCGCGCAGGTCGATGATCAGCGCGTCGGCATGCGCGAGGAAACTCATCGCCGCGCTGGCGGTGTCTTCGGCCAAGTAGGGATAGGCGAATATGCGGAACTTCAGATAGCCGATATTCCCAGGCAAACGCTCGACCTTGTCGAAGGCGAAGTTATCGCGGGCAATCGCCGGGCGCCACTGCTCCAGTTCCGCCGGCGACGGCCCGTCAGCCGGCTCATCGCGCGCGCCATCGGGGCGGAAGCCGATCCACAGGTGCTTGTCATGGCCGATCGCGCGCAGGTCCGCGGTGAGGCGGTCGGCAAACGCCTGGCCCTCGCTGAGCTTGGCGTAGTCGCCCTGGCGCTGGTGCTGCTGCAGCGCCTGCCGCATGCGCTTGGCGCTGGCAGGGTCGACGTATTCGTCTGCCAGCAAGGTGTTCAAGCGGGCGATTGCCGCATCGCGCTCGGCCGGCGTCAGCTCCGGCTGCGCAGCCGCCGCGGAGGTGGTGGCCGCCAACCATAGGATGGCCAGCGCGCACCCATTTCGCAATCCCAGGCGCCATTCCATCGATCGGCTTCCTCAGAGTCCCGCCGACATGCCGCAGGTGGGGCCCGCGCAGCTCATGGTGTTGTAGTCGAGGATGCGCGAATGCCCCGGGTCTCCGGTGGGCCGGGCCACGCCGCGCGGCACGATGAACACCGCCGAATGCGCGCCGTGCAGGCCGGCCGGCAACTGCATCGGCTGCACTACCACGTAGGTATGCCAAGGCGTTCCAGCGCCACGTGATGTGAAACTATCACCGCCGGAGAGCGGCGGCAGGTCGGCCGCGTTGCGCGCGCTGAAGGCCCGCTGCCAGCCATCGACATCGGCGCGCGTGGCCTCGCGGATCAGGCCCTTGGTCAGCGCATCGCGCAGGCCGGCCTCGCCGGCGAGCGGCATGTCGGCGATGCGGAAGCCCTCGGGCGAACGGCTGGCATCGGTAACCATGGCACCGCCGCTGCCCGAGCCGACGGATACCGCGCCGTTGCGCGCCAGGTAGGCACGCGTCACCTTGCGCTGGAAGGCCTGCTGCGCGATCGGGTTGAGCGCGGCGAGCTTGTCCTGGCTGACATAGAAGTACGGGCACGGCCCGTCGTCGTCATGGCTGCCGACCAATTGCGGCACGGATGCCGGCAGGCCGGCAACCACCTGATGGTGATAGCCGGAGACCAGCACCGCGGCGATGCGCGTGCGCGGCGTCCAGCCGATGTTCCACACCGTCGGTTCGTAGGCGCCGAGCATCAGCGCCACCGGTTTTTCCGGCTCGTCCACCGACACGTCGATGCGCGTGGCTTCGTGGTTGCTCTTCTTGTCGATCTGGTAATTGAGCGGGCGACCGCCATAGGCGCCGGCGGCGTAGACGAGGGTATCGGCGGGCAGGGCCGCGGCCAGTGCGCTGCAATCCCCTGGGTCGCGGCGGCCTTCAAAGGGCACCAGCTGCGCGGCAGGGCTGGGTGCGCTGGCGGGTCCCGGAGATGGCGGTGCGGTGGCGATGGCTACCGCAGGGGGCGGCGTGGCGTCGCGGCCGGTAGCCATGGCCGGGCGCGCGGTCGCGTCGCGAGCAGTATCCGCAGCCGGGCGTGGCGCGGGAGTCCGCTGCGGACGTGCGGGCGTCTCTGCTGCGACGGATTCTTTCGCGGATGCTGGCGCGAACAATCTGCTGGGATACACCCCTGCGGCAACAAACACCTGCGGCAGCAGCAGGAAGGTCAGCAGCATCAGCACCACGTAGCCGGCAATGACACGCCACAGCACGCGCTTGGGGAAAGCCAGCGACGCGAGCAGCGCCAGTATCGCGAGGCCTGTGAGCGGCGCGCCGAGCAGCAGTGCCCATGCCGTCACTTCGGGGCGATCGGCAACGAGCGCGCGAGGGAGCACCAACCAGGTCGGCCACGCCGCCAGCAGCACCAGAACAGCGGCGACCCCGGTATCGATGCGCTGCGGTTCCTGTTCCGGCCCGTCGACCGTGGGCGAGACCCATTCCGCGGGAAGATTCATCGCCACACCGTCCGTGCTGCTGCGGATGGCTGTGCGGCGGGGACAACGCAGTCCTGCATTCCCATCACTTCACTCCTTGAAGCGGTTTGCGCGCCCGGCATGGCAGGCCGGGCGCATGGCGCGATGCTACTGGCAGGGCTTGGCGGGCGGCAAGGCCGCTGGCTCGATGCGGGTCAGCAGCACGGCATTGGGCAGCACGTCCACGCGCAGTTGGTCGCCACCGACGATGCCCAGCTGTGCAAGCCAGGCCCCGCGCAGGCGCAACGAAGGGACGCAGCGGTCGGCATGCGCGTAGTAGCTGGTGCCGACGCGGCAGCTGCGCCGCCGGCGCGGCAGCGAGCGCCTGTTGCGTGCCTGCTCGGCGATGAGGTTGGCAGCCGCCTCGGCCGCGCGGAGTTCGGCGATCTGTTCCGGGGTGGGTATGGGCGGCAGGGTGGGTTCAACGTAGACCCAGTGGCAGTGTGGGGCGGCGGGTTCGGGCTTGCTGCGCTTGCGGGTGCGTGGCGGCGGGGTGGGCGCGGAATCGGGGCTGTGCATGCGGGGCTCCTTGGCGAAGACCCGTCGCCGGGATGGCGACGGGTGTCGGGAGGTTAGAACCCGGACGAAGACGGTGGGCTTATTCCCCCTGGGGGGTCTTGTATTCGCCGCCCTCCCGACGCTGACATCAGCCAGATACGTCCATGGGACGTATGACCCACTCACTGTCGACTGTGGGCCGCCTCGTCGGAGGTTCTAAACTCCTTGCCCACAGCTTGCCGGCGCGCGTCACTACGCCCAATCAGGTGGCTGCTCGGCTTGGCGTAGGCAGCCACCTGTCATGAGGTCAGTGCATTCCTAAGCGACGCGTATTGCGGGGCTTACGCAGCACGGTCCTGTTCGACCACCACCGCCGTGCCGTAGCACAGTACCTCGGTCAGGCCGGCCATGAGCTCGGTGGCGTCGTAGCGCACGGCGACGATGGCGTTGGCGCCAAGTTGCCGCGCGTGCTGCACCATGTCGCGGTAGGTCTCCTGGCGCGCCTGTTCGCATAGCTCGGTGTAGATGGTGATGTTGCCGCCGAACAGGGTCTGCAGGCCACCAAGGAAGTTGCCCACGATCGACCGCGACCTGACGGTGATGCCCCGCACCAGGCCGATGTTGCGGGTGATGCGGTAGCCGGGCAGCTCGAGCGCCGTGGTCACCATGGCGTCGCTGAGGGGCGAAGGCGCGGGGCGGACGGTGGAGGAGTTGTAGGGGTCGGTCATAGGGCTCCCTTGGGTGAGCGTGATTGAGACGAACCTAGTTTTCCGCTTGACGTGTTACGTGGGGCGAACCATCTTCAGTTCGATGGCACGCACGTTCGGGTGTCACGACGCTGCCGGCATGCTTGAAGACGCGCCCCACCCGTTTGCGCGGTTGCCACTGTATCAACGCGTCCCCACAAACACGTTGAGATGATCGACTACCACTGAGGTGCGCCCGATGCCCCACCCCACAAACCGCATGCGTCCGATCCATCCGGGCGAGATCCTGCGTGAGGAATATCTTGTTCCGCTGGGTATGACCCCCAACGCCCTGGCGACGGCATTGCGGGTGCCCGCTACGCGCATCCATGCCATCGTCAATGAGGAGCGTGCCATCACCGCCGACACCGCTGAGCGGCTGGCCATCTACTTTGGTGGAGATGCCGCTAGCTGGCTTGCCCTGCAGGCGGCAGCTGGAAGGCAGTGTCTGCACTAACATATGCGTGGCAGACGAGCCGTCCGCAGTAAAGGAAGCAATATGCGCAGGAAGCAAACTCTCAGGCTCGTAGTGGCGCTGGCACTGGTCACGACAACCGCGCCGGCAGCAGCGTCGGACTTCCGCGGCGTGCTGACGTTCTTCTTCGGCACACCGTTGCTGGTACTTGCAGCGGCGCTGCTGGGATTGATGCTGCTGCGTCGGGTGGCAGCTGCCGAGGCAGCCAATATTCGATTGGCTGCTGCCGGATGCCTGCTGATCATGGCCAGCGCTGCGGCATGGGTCGCCACGTTTGCCCTGGCGTTTGCAGGGCGGGCCATGTTTGGGCCCTTGCTCGGGCTGCCAATCGCGCTGTCCTGGGGCATCTGGCTGTGGCGTCACCCTCGTGGCCGGCTTGCCAGCATCAGCCCCCATCTCGCGCTTGCGCTGGTCTGCGTCTCTGTCGCTGCGGTCGTCTGGGATTTCAACGCCCTGCTGTCTGGAAGCAGCCCGGTGGCGCATCCGCTGATGCTGCTTCCGCCAGCGTTGGCGCTGCTGTGTGTCGGGCTGTACTGGCAGGTGCTGCGGCGACGCGAACGCGGCCTTGCCCTCGGCACGAACTGATTGCGCCCTCGAACAGCGTCGGCTCCAGTCGAAGACGGTCGTTTCCACTATCGTCGTATTCCCGCCAGCTGGCATTGCCACGTGGCGCTCTCTTCAAACCGATTCAAGCAAACGTGATGGAGCACAACAGCATGAGGTCTGATCGCGACACCGGAGTATGGAAGTTCTTCTGCGCCATTGGCGCGGCTGGCCTCCTCACTCTCTTACCCAATGCGTCTTTTGCGCAGGAGCAGTCGAAAAGCGCCAGCGGCCAAGGCTCTCCAGCTCTGGCAGATTGTCCGCTTGACCTGGGGCTGGACCCGGGAAGGACAGCCACGGCTTTCCGCGCGCTTCCCAAGGACCTGGAGGAGCAAGCCCCAGACGATCATTGTCGCCCGGCAACGGTCCTGACCATGATCATGAGGCCGCAGGGCCTATGCAAGATTGGCGGCGTCACGATGCCCGTGGCAAGCCTCATCACGCTCAAGCAGACCGGGCGCCCGCTCGCGATCATGTTCTTGACCAACCTGAGCCAGCAGTCGCACGCGCAGTTGCAATCCGCGCTTGAACAGCGCTACTCGAAACAGCCCCTGTCCGCATACAAGGGGCCCCTCGTGGTGCAGCGCGAAATCACCAGCGTGGTTCGCCACAAGGGCGGCACATTACTCATGCTTGAAAAGCAGCTTTCGGACATCCAAGGCAACGGCATGTCGATTGTCCAGCAGTTCGCGCCAGAAGACGTCAATCTGGTGAACCGTAGTCTCAACTCATGCAAGTAGTGGCTCCGGGGTTCGGCGCACGAAGCACAGGCGCGATATCGAATCGCGATCAGCCTGTAGCGCCGCAGGTTTTGCCTATAGCGGCGCCGGCTCCAGCGTCACCAGCACCACATCATTGCTGCGCATCGGCAAGTCGACGTTGAGCACGCCATCCTTGCCGACTGTGACGGTCCGGTCCTGCTCCGCGACATCGGCCGTGGCCGCCTGCAGCTTTGACAGCTGCTCGGCGCTCAGGTCCTTCGGCTTGCCCATGTCGATATAGAGCGACATCGGATCGTTCTTGAGATAGCCGGTTCGGTGCACCCGCAAGTGATAGCCGCCCGGCACGACATGCTTCAGGCGTATGGCCAGCGGCGCGGCGCTGCCCGCAGGCAGCTTGCGCGTGTAGAACGGCGTGTTGCTGAGCTCCTGATGCGGTTGTTGCCAGTCCCAGGCCAGCACCGCGATGCGCTGGTCATCCACCGACGCCCATACCAGTGGGTCGGTGCTGGGTATCTCGCGCCCGACAATTTGGTTGAGATACTTGTGCGCAAACCAGGTGGGCTTGCGGATGCCTTCGCGGTTGATCAGGCCGAACCCGCCATGGAATGGCGTGGGCGGCGGGCCCGCCTCTTCAAACAGATCGGTGTAGGCCCAGTAGCTCATGCCCTGGGCGATGCCGCGGGTCTGCTTCAGCTTGGTCAGTACATACGGCGCGTTGATGTAGCTGTCGTGCACGAAATCGCGCGGGCTGTAGCTGCTGCTCCATTCGGTGAAGAACAGCGGCAGGCCCGGGAACGCGGAGGCATCGATCTCGCCCCTGACGTTGCGGACGTCGGCAATGATGGCGTCCGGCGAGGCCAGGAGCTTGGTGTCCTGCTTGCCCTCCTCGTCCAGGAAGCCGCCGTCCACGCCGTAGGTGTGCGTGGTCACGAAGTCGAGCGGCAGCCCCTGTTCCTTGCAGAAAGCCAACAGCTCGGGAACCCAGGCGGCGCCGGCCGTGGACGGCCCACCGACCCGCAGCTGCGGATCGACGGCCTTGAGCGTGCGCGCGGTGTTGGCGTACAGGTCGAAGTAGGCGCTCTGGTCGGCGCCTTCCCAGAAATCCTTGAGGTTGGGCTCGTTCCAGACTTCAAAGTACCAGCGCCGCACTTCGTCGATACCGTAGCGCGCAATCACGTGTCGCAGATAGGCATCGACCAGGTGGTTCCACATCGCCGTTTTCGGGTGCGAGGTGTTGCCCTTCCAGTAGAACAGGGTCTGGTCCGAGGTCTTGAGCTCGTCGGGGGTAAAGCCGAGCTCCACGAAGGGGCGGATGCCCTTGGCGAGCATGGCGTCGTAGAGCTCGTCGATGCGGGTCCAGTCGTACACGATCTGGTCGTTGACGCGGCGTACCGTGCCAAGGGCGTCGTGGAAAAGACCGTGGAAGCGGAGGTAGCGGAAGCCGAGTTCGTCTACTGCGAGCTTGAGGTGGGCCTGCGAATCTGCGCGGAGCAGGGTTCCGGGGTAATCCGAGCCGACCGAGAGGGTGTAGAAGCGGTCTACGGGCTGCGTGGCCTGGGCGATGTCGAGGTCGATGTTGCGCTGGGGGTTGTCCTTTGCGCTGGCGGACAGGGAGATGGCGCAGAGGGTTAGCAGCAGGAGGCAGCGGCGCATGGCGTCGGTGGGGAGGGTGGGCATTGGGGTCGAGGATAACGAGCCGCAGGGGCTCGTGGTATTTCTAATGTGGGGGTGGGGTATGTCGTGAACGTCATGATGGATGCTCGGCCACTCCCTTCATTGCCATCACCGCGAGCAATGCTCGTCGCATTGAATGGCTCAGCTACCTGCCATGCTCTTGATACATCTCAAATGCGGCTATCGAGCTTTGCGCACGTCATAGCCGCCTGCCACGGTCCGCTCGAGCCCTAGCGCCAAGTCGTTTGATGTGTACATTTCCGCAGGCGCGTGATGTTCAGACGCGTTCTTTCAGGATGCGCTCTATCGCCTCCCGATCTTCATTCTTGAAGAAGACATCCAGCTCGTGTGCCGCGCCGGGCACACGCCAGTCAGAGGCGGCGTCCCGCAGGATCTCCAGGTATGTCTTCAAGTCTTTGGCTGGAATGCCTGGCAAACGCGAATGGACGAGGACGACCTTTCGGCAGGGCATCCAGCTGAGGTCGCAGAGACAGTCATGGAGCGCATCCCAGTTGAATCCAAAGTACCCAGGAAACCAGAGCGTGTAGTAGAGGTGGCTCAATAGCTCCTGCACCTGGGATATATCGGGATCGACTCGCACGTAGAAGACTTTCGATGCGTCGAACGAAGGTGCTGCTTCAAAGTATTTGAACGGCATTGCGTGGCTCAAGGCATGGTTCTGGTGGTGCGGGGATGAAAAGGAAGAAAATCACTTTGTCCAATTGGCCCCGGCCGCATCACGGCAATCAGGCGCGCGAGCTCGAATATCGCTTGCAGTAGCCAGAACGCATTCCGGGGAAGACAACCCGTAGCCAGGCACGCGTAGGCCACCAACAGCAACGTGGCTTTCACGTGGGAGAGCCTTCTGGCCACAAGAATCTTCGAGATTGTCGGGGTGCCTGGGATGATGCCGTCTCCACGCAGCAGATGCTCATCACTAGATGGCCTTGATCTTCTCGATCAACTCCCGGAACTCGGACTCGTTCAGCTCAAACTCCGGCCCCTCCTGCATAGCCATTAGAACGAGCACCGCCCGGTGCACCGATTCGGTAAGCTCCAAGCAGTAATTCATGTATATCCTTAAGGCGGTTTCGGACACCTTGTATATGTCGTACCCGCCACTCAAGGTCTTCTCGAACTCTCGAGCCACTTCGTCTGCCACATTTCTCAAGCCCTCCATTTCCGCCTCCATGAAAGCCAACGCCAAGCACTAGCCGGTACCTGCTTGCGGTGAAGAGGGTCGACACCCGACATATCGTCATACGCGCGCAGAATCGTCTGCACCGGATCGAGATCGGGCTCTCGGAGGCCGTACACAATCTTCAGCCATGTCGCGGCGCTCAGCTCTTGGCAGCCGCTCAACCACTTTTCCTGAAGGTTGGCGCGCAACATGTGTCGCCCGGCCCCGAACAGTTTGTCACCTAACATGGACACACGCCCGACGTTCTGCAAGCAGAGGACATACACAAACTTCCGCGGCGCGATAGCACCGGCCAAACTCGCTCTGCGTTGTTCTCCCATCCAATGCTGGTACATCTCACTCCCAGCCTCCCAGTAATCAGGCCCTGCCAAGCATGAGAAGGCGACGGGCGTTGGCCTCATAGGTTGCCCAGCCAATTGCACTAGCCGACCTGAGTGGAACTTGGCTGCTACATGTTCCTGACCTTCTCGATCAGATCCAAGAACTTCGGTTCATCCAGTTCAAATTCCGGACCTGCGTCCATTGTCATCAGCACCGTAACCACCCAATCCACTGCCGCCGTAAGTTGCAGACCGTATTGCTGATTGATCTCGAACGCGGCTCTCGCCACCCTGGAAGTGTCGTACCCGCCTATCAAGGCTCTTTCCAACTCTCGCAACAAATCTGCTGACGTGAACACTCGTCCAATTCTCCGTTTCGGCACCGAGAAAGACAACGCTGCGTGCTGGACGAATTCCGCACACGCTAGGAACTTCACCAGCCGCAAGGCAGCATGTACAGCACCCAAGGCAGTTCTTGGAAGGGACGTGTTACGTCCGGCATATCGTCATATCCGCCAGAACATCTGCACCGGACCAAATCGGGCTCTCGCAAACCGCGTACGCTCTTCAGCCGCATCTCGTCGCGCGACCCGTGGCGGCTACCCCATCCCTCTCCTCGCGGCGACCTCATGGGGCGCAGGCTTTCGCTTGTGCGTACTTCTTGCAGTAACCGCTGCTCAAGCGTCGGTTCCTGTCCGGCATGGGAATCGTCGCACCCGGCTGGCAGGCCGCATTGCTTTTGAATCTCTCGCACACCCTGATCTGACGACTTCCCTCTGAATAGGAATACCCGTATCTCTCCATGCAAATCATGGTAGCTACTGTGTCATCAAAGGTCCGCTCTGCCCTTTCAATTCCGCGAATTCCGTCGAAGGGCGCAGCGTAGCCGCACTCCAACATGTCTTTCCAGATGGTCAATTCATCAGTTCCCTGCCTTGACCAACGCGTGTAGGTCTCTGGAGGTGGGGCAAATGCGTGTGTTGGCAGACAACTCGCTGTCGCGACTGATAAAGCAATGATGACCAGCGATTCTCGCATCTGGGGCTACTCGATGACTTCTTCAGAAGGTCGCGTTATGTCGGGCATCTCGTCAATTCGCACAAGAGCGTCTACATGGGATCGAGATCGGGCCCTGTCAGGCCATTGCACAATCTTCAGCCGCAATCGCGCTTCCAGGCATTGGCGCGCAACATCCGCCGCGTTCAACCCCCTAAATCGAACCTCTCGCTAGAAGATACAACCTCTTCCTCTCTCCGGCCACGTCCAGGCGGTCGAACTCTCGAACAAAGCCTTCGATCGCCGGAGCCAGATCGCAATGGAATTTCCATAGCGCTTTGGCGCCAATACGCTGCAGGAAATCCAATCCATCAAGGACTGCCCCTGATGCCTCAAAGTCCGACACTTTCATTTCGCTCATCAGTCGGTCGAACATGTCTAGAACGTAGCTTTCGCAGAGCGGAGAAAAGAGCTCCTCGTACTCCAGGCGCTCATTACGCAACAGGTCCTCTCCGGGCGCGGAGCCGTTGCTCTCATGGTCTATATGACGCTCTATCGCAGGAAGCCGCATCCCCTGTTCATGTAGGAACATCGAGTAAATTTTCCGCATCGCTGCTTTGCACATTCTTCTGTGCCTCGAACTGTGCCAGATCAATCCAACTCAAGGCATCAGGAAGCGTCGCCTTGACCAGCGACCGACCAGGATGCCGAAGACGCACTTCTCCACGATCTCGATAGCGAGGTTGCCCATGGCGCATCAGGTTGGCCATCCGTGGTTATGCGGTGCACTGCACGCGCAGATGGCAACAATCAGCTCGTGATGGAAAGACATGGCGCTAGCGCCCGCTCAGTCGACTCCACCAAGACTTCCGCGCTGACGATGAATCACGCTGACCCGCGCCTGCGCTGCCGTTTCTCTCGAGAAGCAGCTCGTAGTAGTGCCAGATGTTGTCGCTTGGCCCTCAATCAGCCGATTGTTGGCACGCCCCCAGGGCCAGAACAGCCCCGCCGCCCCATCCGCTCGCAATCCTGGAAACGACTGACCATCTAGCGTGACCCGCCCCCAGGTCGCACCGTGGTTGCGGCGAAAAAGCTCACCGACATAGCTGCCAAACAATTTGGCCATATCGAAATCTCTTGGTCGCTGGGCTTGGCCACCGCAATCTGGTCCTCTGAAGATCGTCATTACCGGCGCGACGTCCCTATGGGGCGCAGGCTTTCGCCCGCGGATATCTCTTGCAGTATCCACTGTTCAGACGAATTTCTATTCCAGGTTTCGGAACATTCGCAGTTGGCGAACAGGCCGACAATCTCAGCCCTCCTTCTGAACCGCAGGGTGAGAATGTGTAGTCGTGCGTAAAGCCTTGGGCCTGCATGCACTTCATGGCCAGGACAACCTCTTCATCAGTTCGCTGCCCACCTGGGAATTCCTCGGCCACCGCAAACGGGCTTGCGAAATTGCATTCCAACATGGCCTTCCATTTCGTTATCTGATCAACTCCCGGCTTGGACCATCTCTCGTACTCCTCTGGATTCGGGGGGAAGGCCATGAACCCAGAGCAGCCCGGCGATAAAAGCGCAAAGAGCACTACGGTGGCTAGGTGAGCTGATCTCATTTCGCGTGTCCAGCAGTGGAGGGCAGACAACAGCAGGCTCAGCACTATCCGTACTGGATGATGGTGGTTCACTAACGCCCCTGTAGAACGCCGGGACTGCCCGGATCCTTGTTTATTGGTCCCGGTCGATCTGCCGGGTAGTCTCCTTATCGGAGATCGGGGCGAATTATGTAGGGTGGGAAACGTGAGCGGCATCTTGATTCTGCGAGCTGCTGGGCAGGGAAATTCGTAGGCCGGTGATGCACGTCTCAACTCTGCGTTCGCGCTGCTTTAACGGCTGCTGCTCATCCTCGTCACCTGACGGCCCTTAGCTTGTCCGCTGTCGATCGGGAGGATAGCCTTGAACCCCATGAGCACGAGCACCGAGGCGTCCCGTCAGCAAGCGCTCGACGCACTGCATCTGGTCGGGAGCTTGCCTGAGCAGGACTACCAGGACATTGTCAAAGTCGCGGCCGCCGTGTGTGGCACGCCCGTTGCGTTGATCAGCCTCATTGATCGGGATCGCCAGTGGTTCAAGGCAAGGGTGGGCCTGGAGGCATTGCAGACCGATCGAAGTGCATCCGTATGCGATCACGCCATCCGTCAACCGGATGAATTATTCGAGGTGCCTGACCTGAAGCAGGACGCTCGCTTCTCCACGAACGAGATGCTTGACGAATTGGGTGCGCGTTTCTACGCCGGCATGCCCCTGGTCACGGACGAAGGAATGGCGATCGGCACGGTCTGTGTCCTTGATACCGCACCAAGGAAGTTGAGCGAGGACCAGCGAGAAGCGCTGGAGGGCCTTTCTCGTGTAACCATGTCGCTGATAACTGCACGGAGCCGGAGCCGCGATGAGGAAGTCGCCTCGATCCTGGCGCAGAACCCTGCCGCGGTGGAACCGCGGGTAACGCCCACGGGCGGTCCCGAATGCCGCGTGATCGTCCTGGAGATCATGGACATCGCCACCATTGCCGCGAGCTTGGGCGAACGCGCTCTTCAACGTCAGCTGTCCCAGCTGGACGCTGAGTTCGAGGCCTGCCTGGACAAGCGTCGAGGCGACACGATCAACCGGGTGACAGACAGCGGCGAGTTTATAGCGGTTCTCGCGGTGAATGAGGACGCTGATACCTCGGCGAAGCTCCTGTCCGTTGCGCGAGCGGCGTCCGAGCGATTGGGCTGCGTGATACGCGTGGGGGAAGCTGGCAATCGCGAAGGGGACGCGATAGGCAAGATATATCTTCGAGCGGAGGCGAATCTGCGAGTGGTCTCGGCTGCCGGACCGGTGCTCAGCTGAGTCCACGGACGGATCGCCAGGCGCCATACCCAGCCGCGCGCCCGGGATCGCGACGGCTCGTGGCATCATTGGCGCATGCCGTCATTTTCGCATCCGATGCTATCTGGCGAGAGTTGGCGCCGCCGCGTGGCGCTGTGGGGTGGCGCGATTGCTGTCGCGCTGGCCGCCATCATCTTCGCCAAGGCAAGCGACGCCGCCTTCATGTTGTTTCAGCGCTGGACAGGCGCCGCGCCGTGGTGTGCCTGGTTTCTTACGCCTGGCGTGTTCGGCATGCTCGCGTGGGCAACCCATGGCGCCTTGCGACCCACACGCGGCAGCGGCATTCCCCAGGTGATCGCCGCGCTGGAGACACCTGATGCGCAGTTTCGGCAACGGGATCTCTCTCTGCGTATTTCGTGTGGCAAGCTCCTGCTCACCACATTGTCGTTGCTCGGTGGCGCTTCGGTAGGCCGCGAAGGCCCCACCGTGCACGTGGGTGCCAGCCTGATGTACGTGATCGGCCGGCGCTTTGGTTTCAACGATCCACGCGAACTTGGCCATTTCCTGCTTGCCGGCGGTGCGGCTGGCATAGCGGCTGCCTTCAATACTCCGCTCGCCGGCGTCGTGTTCGCGATCGAGGAACTCAGCGGCCGTTTCGAGCATCGGTTTTCGGGCACGTTGCTGACCGCCGTGATCGTTGGCGGCGTTGTCTCCCTCGGTCTGCTGGGTGATTACACCTATTTCGGAAGAGTGCCCGCGGGGCTCCCGCTGGGCCATGCGTGGCTTGCGATCCCTCTGTGCGCGGTTGCCGGCGGACTGCTCGGCGGGCTCTTCAGCCGGATGGTGCTGGCGAGTGCGGCGGGGCGTCCGCGCTGGCTCGGTGAGTTCCGCCGCCGCCATCCCATCTGGCTGGCGGTGGTGTGCGGCTTGCTGCTGGTGGCCTTGGCTTCGCTATTCGGTGCCGGTGCATTCGGTACCGGCTACGAGCAGGCGCGTAGTTTGGTACAAGGCCAGCCCGGGGTCGGGCAGGAGTTCGGCCTGATGAAGCTGCTCGCCAATCTGGTGTCGAACCTGGCCGGCATCCCTGGCGGCCTGTTCTCGCCGGCGCTCGCGGTGGGAGCTGGACTCGGGCATAACCTGGCCGTCGTGATGCCGGGAGTGGATCCGCGGGCGCTGGTCCTGCTCGGCATGTGCGGCTACCTCACTGGAGTGACCCAGGCGCCGCTGACTTCGGCCGTGATCTCGCTGGAGTTGACCGACAGCAGTGGCCTGCTGCTGCCGATCCTGGCGACTGCGCTGCTCGCACGCGCAATGTCCGGACTGGTGTGCCGGGTGCCGATCTATCGTGGCCTTGCCGAGGTCTTGACCCGGTCGCGGGGGTGATGGGTGCGCGGGACGGAAGGGGCATGCATCTCGCCCGGAGCGGTTGTTTGGTTTATGGGCCCACCAGGATTCGAACCTGGAACCAAGGGATTATGAGTCCCCTGCTCTAACCGTTGAGCTATAGGCCCGCAACACACCCGCGGCCTTGCACCGGGGCCCACAAAGTTTAGCGTTTCACCCATCTTTGCGGCACTGCCAATTACGCACGCAGCAGACAGCGCGTCCAGCCTGTTCTCCTCGCGTCCCATGAAAGCAGAAGCCCCGCTTTCGCGGGGCCTCCAACAACCATCAAACTCGCAGCATCCCAGATCAATCAATATCCAGGAACGAGCGCAACTGCTCCGACCGACTAGGATGCCGCAGCTTCCGCAGCGCCTTGGCCTCGATCTGCCGGATCCGCTCACGCGTAACATCGAACTGCTTACCCACCTCTTCCAAAGTGTGATCAGTGTTCATGTCGATGCCAAAGCGCATCCGCAGCACCTTCGCCTCCCTCGGCGTCAGGCCGGCGAGCACATCGCGCACCGTCTCGGACAGGTTGATGTTGGTGGTGTTGTCGATCGGGGACTCCACGTTGGTGTCCTCGATGAAGTCGCCCAGGTGGGAGTCCTCATCGTCGCCGATCGGCGTTTCCATCGAGATCGGCTCCTTGGCGATC
>DASPIU010000018.1:0-77195 GCA_035629025.1 Stenotrophomonas sp. | reverse complement strand
GCGCCGCATACAGCGCCTTCAAACGCCCGTCCTTGACCTCGTTGCCGCGCCTGCCGCTCTGATACGCAGCGGTCGCCGCATCAGCCACCCCACCCTTGACGCTCACGTGCAGCCCGCCACTGCGGGCCTCCTGGCGCTGATCCACTTCGCGCCGGTCCTGGCTGTTCTCGATGACGAAGGTCTTGCCGCTGATCTGGACCCCACCGCCGCCGATCACATCGCTGCCGGTCTGCTGGTAATGCTCGCCGGCCCAGATCGTGGTCTTGCCGTTGACGCTGCCGACCAGGCTGCCGCTGTTGGTCGTGTCCTTCAGCTGCGCCTGCTGCCGCAGCCGATTCTTGCCGAGCGTGAAACCCACCCCGCCATCGCTGAACAGCCCGGAACTCTGCTTGGATCTTTCCGTGCTTTCCTCGTAGCGGTTCTGGGCCGCCACCACGCTGACATTCCTGCGCGCCACCAACGCGGTGCGATCCTCGGACACCACCTGGCTGCCCTCGACCGCGATGTTGTTGCCCAGCACATCCACGGTCCTGCCACTGATCAGACTGCCCACCGCCTGGTCGGAGTAGCGCGCCACACGTTCGGTCGTCCGCGTGCTGCTCAGCACACCCTGCCTGCGGCTGCTGCGCGCCTCGGCGGACGTATCAACCTCGCGCCCGGCCGTGATGTTCACGTCGCCCTTGTCGGCAATCAGGGCCACCCCGCCGTCCTCGCTGAGAACTTGGGTTGCCTCCAGATTGACGTTGCCGGCCAGCGAGCGGATACCGATATCGCCACCGGCGTGCAACTGCGTCATCTGCAGAGTCTGGTCAGTGGTCTGGATTTTTTCGCTGCTGTTCTTGCCGCTGTAAGCGCGCTGCTCGCTGCGGCTGTCGGCCACCGCGGTGCTGTTGATGTCGCCGGTGGCGCGCATGCCCAGGGTGGTACCGGCCTTCAGCCGCGCTGCTTGCAGGTTGATGTTCTTGTCGGCGATCAGGGTGAGGCTGCCGGCGCTGTCCAGCGTGGTGCCGACGTGGTTGGTTTGCTGGCGCCGGACAAAGTTGCCGGCGTCACCACCGCTGTCGGTGCTGCGACCGGTCTGCAGCGCTTCGAAGATGATGCTGCCCTTGGACTCCACCTGGGTGACACCACCCGGGCTGTCATTGCGCAACTGCGCGCCGCGGAAGGTCGCATCCTTGCCCGCATCCACCAGCAGCACGCCGCCCTGCCCTCCGCTCACGTACAGGCCGCCAACGCGCGCGACCTGGGTATCGACGAAGCCCTGGCCGGCCTCGGTCGCCACGGTCGAGGCCACCGTCACGTTGCCACCGGCCTTGACGGTCAGCGCATCAACGGCTTTGACCTTGCCGCCAAGCACCCGCACGTCGTCCCTGGCCCGCAGCGCCACGCGCTGGCCGTTGATGCGACCGCCATCGAGCACATCGATATTGGCCGCATCGACACTGACCTGCTGCCGCCCGGCGATCGTGCCGGTGTTGCGCAAGTTGCTCTTGAGCCGGATATCGACCTGCTCGCCGGCCAGCAGCGCGCCATTGCGATCCAGGTCCTCGGGGCGCAGGCGCACGTATACCTGCGGTACCAGCGCGGTGGTGGTGCTGCCATCGGGCAAGGTGACGGTCTTTTCCACCAGCCAGACCATGTCGTCGGTCAACTGGGCCATCTGCTCGGCGCTCAGGGCCACGCCCGGACGCAGGTTCCAGCGCTTGGCAAACCTGGCGCCGGCATCCAGCAGGGCGCGGTACTGCGCTTCGTCATTCGTATAGCCGGCCAGGAAGCGCCGACCGGTGAGTTGGCCAATCTGCTCGCGCACCAGTTTCTGTTCGTAGAAACCATCGCCCAGGCGCTTGTGTACGGTGTCCCCGTTCTGGCCGAGCTGGCGCAGCAAATAGTCGGAGCCCAGCCATTGCTGGAAGTTGGCAAAGGCCGGATCGGTTTCGACCAGATAGCCATTGCCGTTGGCCGCCGCCTTGAACAGGCTGTTGCCCGGCCACTGTGTGGACACCTGGCCGCTGGCAATGGTCTGCGCCGAGCCGTCGGCGGCGGTCACCGCGCGGGTCTGCGGCGCGGCGCTGCCGGCATCGCCGCCGACCAGAGGCTGCGCAGCGGCGGCCGCCGCTCCGCCGTTCGGTGCCGCGTTGGCGGCCACCGGCGACAGGCCCGCCAGCGCGCCGCCTTCGCGCACGTTGGGCGCAGCGCGGCCTTGGTCCAGGTTGTCCAGGCCATCCAGTTCCGCCTTCAGCACTCCGCCACTGGTGATGCCGGCGCCGATGCGCCCGCTCTCCTGCGATATCGATGGGTTGCCCCATTGCCGCGTGGTGCCGTTGTAGGCGTAGCTGACGTTGTTGAAGGTGTATGTGCGATAGAGGGTGCGCGCCAGGTTGGTGACCTGGGGCTTGGCCCCGGCCAGGCCCTGCATGCCCAGCTCGCCGCCAGCGGCAATGCGCGCGTACTCGTTGCGCAACCGGTCGACGTTGATCTGCATGGTGCCGCCGGCCTGGATCACCGCTTCGGGGCCGGCGCTTTGCAGCACGTCCTCGGTCACAGTGCGGGTGGCGATGCGGTATTGCTCGTTGTCGCCCAGCTCGCCTCCGCCGGTGCCCTGCGGATTGCTCAGTACACGGGTGGGGTCGTCGTAGGCGTACTGGGTCCACAACTGCACGCAGTTGCTGGTGCAGGTGCCGTAGTTGCTGGAGTAGCGCAGCGAGTCATCGACATAGCGGAAGGCGGGCGAACCGGCCTCTTCCTGCGCCAGTTCCTGGAATGGATCGTTGGCCCCACTTCCCAACTTGTCAGGGTTGGCCTGGTTGTCCCGCCGGCCGCTGTAGTAGATCGTCACCGTGCCATCGCGCGCGGCCAGCCGCGAGCGCTCGCCCAGCGCGCGGTACAGGCCGCCACGGCCAAAGAAATAGGCACTGGTCTGCGGCGTCAGGCGAATCACCGCGCGGCGCACCGCGTAGCCGTCCGGGGTGATGTAGGGAGCGTCTTCGAGGATGTCCTCCGGCCGCAGGTAGTACACCTCCCAGGCGCTGTAGTTGCTGGTGCTGCGGATGTTCTGACTGGCGTTGCTGCCGTTGTTGCGCCAGCTGGGCTGATCCAGCCGCACCGGCGCCTGGGACCTGACGGTCACGCCCACCACCACGTCGGGGCGGATGTTCTCGATGTCGCCGGCACTCAGTACAAGGTTGCCGGCGACATCGATCGTCGAGCCGATGTTGCGCAGGCGCTGCGCGTTGCCTGTGGCCTGGCGTTGCGCGTCCAGCGTGCCGCCGAGGGCGGCGTTGCCGGCGCTGTAGATCAAGGCACGATCGGTGTTCTCCAACACGCCCACGCCCAGCGCCAGGCGCTGGCGTGCGGCGATGGTCGCGGCTCGGGCGACGCCATCCACGGTTTCGCCGCGGTTGCGCAGGGTCTGTGCCTGCAAGGCGATGCTGTCGCCGTACAGGCGGCCGCTGCCGATGTTGTCGATCGTGCGGGCCTGCAGGTCGGTGGTCGCACCATCGATCAGGCCGCGGTTGCTCAGCTGCTCGTCTGCGCGCATCGCGGTCAGGCTCTGGCTGATGGCCTGGCCGCTGGCGGTGTTGTCGATGTTGCGGGCGCGCAGGTCGAGGTTGCCGGCGCGCAGCACGCCGCGGTTTTGCAGATCACCGTCAGTGCTCAGGGCCAGGGTGCCGGTCACATCCATCGCGCCGCTGTGGATCAGCCCCTCGCGCAGGACCACGGTGGCATCGCCACCCGCGCTGAGTGTGCCCTCGCCATCCAGCATGCGGGCTTGCAGGCGCTGGTTGTTGCCCGAAAGCAGGGTGCCAGCGCGGTTGCGCACGGCATCGGCGAGCACGCTCTGCTCACCCGCGGTGGCGACTTCGCCGCCAGTGTTGTCCAGGGTGCCGGCCAGCGTCAGCTCGGTGCGGGTGTCCGACAGGACGCGGCCGTCGCGGTTGTCGAACGACTCGGCGCTGACCTGCACCTGCCCGCCTTGCACGCCGCGATCCTTTGCATCGCCCCCGGTCTGGCGGTTGTCCACGCTGCCGGCGTGAATGACGAGGCGGTCGCTGGCGGCGAGCAGACCAGCCTGGTTGTCGAGCGTGGTGGCTATGTTCAACTCGCCCACGGAGCCGGCTTGCAGCTTGCCGCCGGCATTGCGCAAGCTGTCGGCCGTCAGGGTCCAAGCGCCGGTGCTGGCGAGCAAACCGCCGGTCGAGTTGTCGACCGACGCCAGAGTCAATTGCGCATCACCACCCGCCGAGAGCACGCCGCCTCGGTTGTCCAGCGCACCGCCGGACAGCGTGAGGGCTCCGGTGCTGCGGATGCCGTACTTGCCGCCTGCATCGCGATTGTCGATGGCCGCGTTGCCCGTGGCGATCTTCATCTCGCCTTGGGATTGCAGCAGGCCGCCGCGGTTGCGCAGCTCGCCACTGGCAATGTCCAGCGCACCATCCAGGCTGGCCACGGTGCCGCCTTCGTTATCCAGGCGCTGGCCGCGGGTATCGAGGCTGGCCCGCTGGCCGATGATCTGGCCGCGCTGGTTGAGCAGCCCGTTGGCGCTCAGCACCAGCGCCGCGCCGGCCTGGATCATTCCGCCGCTGTTGTCAGCGGCTTCGCGCACCTGCAGGTCCATCGCACCGCTGGTCACCAGCGTGCCGTTGGCGTTGCTCAGTGCGCGCGTGGACAGCACCAGTGCGTACTGGCTGGAAATCAGGCCCTGTTCGCCATTGTCCAGGCGATCACTGGACAGCCGCAGCGGCCCTGCCACCAGCAACTTGCCGTTGCGGTTGTCGAGCGTGGCGGCGGCGCTGACCGCGCTCTGGCCGCTGCCGGCCTGCAAGGTGCCGCCGCGGTTGTCGAGTGTGCCGGCGTCCAGCACCAGTGCGCCGTTGCCGCCGATCAGTCCGCCGCTGTTGTCCAGCAATGTGCTGGCCTGCAGTTGCAGTGCGTCCTCGCCCAGAGCGCTCAACGAGCCCTTGGCATTGATCAAGGTGTCACTGCGCACGCTGACGCGCTGGCCCCAGGTGGTGCCGCCACTGAGATCGATGGTGTTGTCGCGCAGCACGAGCGCGCCCTCGCTTTGCAGGCGGCCATCGCGACCGACCAGGGTCGTCGCGTCGATACCGAGCAGCCCCGGACCGAGCAGCGCCACCGTCCCGCCAGTGTTGTCCAAGGCCTTGGCCGACACGGACAGCTCACCACTGGCCTGCAGCGTGCCGGCAGCGTTGTCGAACTGTTGCGCGGTGATGCGGCTGGCACCGCCGCCGCTGCTGATCTGGCCGCCGCGGTTGTCCAGCGTGCCGCGCAGTTGCAGCGCCAGCGGCCCGGCGAGGGCCGACATCCTCCCGCCAGCGTTGCTCAGGTTCTCGGCATCGACACTGAGGGTGTTGGCCACGGTCATGCCCTGACCCAGGTCCAGGGAGCCCCCGGACAGTTCCAGACTGCCATTGCTTTGCAGCGAACCGCCGCTGCCGGCCAGGGTCTGCGATTCGATGCGCAGGGTGCCGCTGCCGGCGTGCTGCACGCTGCCGCCTGCATTGTTCAAGCGCGACGCCTGCAGCAGCAGGTCGCCGTTGCCGGCAATCCGGCCGCCATCGCTGTTGTCCAGCGCAAGCGCGCTCAATGTGCTGGCCGCGCTGCCGGTGGACTGCACGCTGCCGCCGCGGTTGTCGAAGACCTGGGCGCTCAGGCGCAGGCTGCGCGCGGTCAGCGTCGCCTTGCGGTTGTCGGCACTGCCCAGTTCCAGCGTCGCCTCGCTGTTGCTGGTCAGGCTGCCGCCGGCACCCGCAAGGGTCTGCGTGCGCAGTTGCAGTCCTTGCACGCCAGCGTGCTCGATGCGACCGTCTGCATTGATCAGTTCGGCCGTGTCCACGCTCAGCGCGGTTGCGTTGCTGGCCAGACGCCCACCGCTGTTGTCCAGCTGCCCACGCACCCGCCAGCGGCTGGCCGCCGTGTCCTGTTGCAGGAAACTGCCGCCGCGGTTGGAGAACCGCGCCACGTCCAAATCCAGCGCGCCGCTTGTGCTCAGGCGGCCGTTGTCGTTGATCAGCGCTGACGGGGGCGATTCAGAAGAAGCGCCGCCGGTGTCCGCGCCGCGCACGCGCAGCGTCTGCACGCTGAGCTGGCCGCCGCTGTTGTCCAGGCCCTGCGTGACGCTGACATCCAGTGCGCCGCCAGCGGCGATGCGGCCGGCGTCGTTGTCGAGCACGGTGGCGATGTTGAGCACGCCATCGGCCAGCGGTGGCGGGACAGGCGCGGTGGCTGCGATGTTCGGATCGTTACCCTGCTGACCGCCGTCACCATCCTGCGGTCTTGCCGCGCTGCTGGTGTCCGGCGTCGGCGCGGTGGGCTGGCCCGGTGCTTGCGCGGGTGCGGCCGGGGCGGGAACCGTACCCGCCGCCGGCACGCCGATGCGCCCGTCGTCCCGATTGCGCAAACTGCCGGCCTGCAGCGCCAGCGCCTGCGCGCCCGTCTGTTCGATCGCGCCACCGCGGTTGCGCAAGGCCTGCGCATCGAGCTGCAGGCGTGCGGCGTTGATGGTGCCGCCGCTGTTGTCGAGCAGCGCCGGTGTGCGGATGCCCAGCTCGCCACGCGCACTGACCACCCCGGCATTGTCCATGCCACCCGCCGCACTGATCCGCGCATCGCCCTGCGACTGCAAGCTGCCGCGGTTCTCCAGGCGGCCATCGAATGTCACCACCAGTTCGCCGGCCTGCGCGCCAATCGCGCCGGCGTTGCGCACGCCCAGGCCCTGCTCGGTGCCGACCAGGGCAATCTTGCCCGCATACATGCCGCCCAACGCGCCCACGTCCAGGGCGAAGGCCGGTGCATCGCCACTGCCGGCAGCGGCCTGCGCGCCCAGCCTGGCCTGCAATTCGCGCGCCCACATCCCGGCGTTGACTTGCAGCGAGCGGGTCAGCAATTCGGTGTAATCGACGCGGCTGGTGTCCAGGCCCTTGCCGGCCACGCTGATCACACCGCCGGCCACGCGGTAGCCTTCCAGCGCGCCAGCGCTGCCGAGCACCGGCGTGCCCGAAGTCAAAGTCACGCGACTGGCATTGAGAAAGCCGCCGCCATCGACCTGGATGCCGGCCGGGTTGGCGATGACCACTTCGGCGCGCTGGCCAGCGACCTCGACATAGCCTTGCAACTGGCTGGCCGGGCCATTGACCTCATTGAGGATCACCTTGGCGCCGCCGGCCAGCCAGGGATTGCCCTGCACCCAGCCGCC
The DNA here is from genome assembly GCA_035629025.1 of Stenotrophomonas sp. Lineage (GTDB taxonomy): Bacteria > Pseudomonadota > Gammaproteobacteria > Xanthomonadales > Xanthomonadaceae > Stenotrophomonas_A. The sequence goes on along the minus strand of DASPIU010000018.1, from coordinate 69,982 downwards.
CAGTTCGGTCTGCACCGGTGCGCGCGCGTTGTTGAGGATGGCGCCTTGCCGGCCCACGTCGAACTGGCCATAGCGATTGCGTGAAACGCCGGCCGCCGACGGCGCGGCGATATTCACCACCGGCACGCCATTGCCCGACTGCAACACGATCGGGACCTCGCCGCGCGGCGCGGCGGCATCGCCGATGATGCGCCCTGGCGCTTCCTGCGCGGCCAGCGCCGCACTCCAACCGAATGCGCCCAGTGCAAGCGCCAAGGCCATGCGCGAGGGCGCCATCGTGTCCACCATGCGGCCACCGGAGGTTGCCGTCGCTTGCGGCGCGCGCGCCGCCAGTTCCGATGCGACCTGCCACACGCGCAGCGCGCGGTTGAAGACCAGGCGATAGCGCTTGTTCATCGAAAGCCTCCCTCGTGTTGGACACCTCCAGCGCGGGACCGCATCAGAACGAGGCCGCGAGGCTGAAGCCGGTGGTGGTGTAGGCCGTGGGGAAGCCGCGTGGTTTGTGCAGCGGGCTGCCGACGAAGAAATCCCAGTTCAGGCCGGCCGCGCCGCCGCGCAGGCCGAGCACCGCGCCGGCCAGGTGATCGCCGCGCTGCCACTGCGCCGCGCGCCCGCCGATGTGGCCGTAGTCGGCGCCGAGATAGAACTCCTGCCCGGCTCCCAATGCCACGCCGAGTTCGTTGCGCAACAGCCAGCCGCGCTCGCCGCTGAGCGAGAGCTCGCCGTCGAAGCCACGCACGCTGTAGCGCCCGCCGATGGCGAAACGGTCCTGCGGCACCAGCGCGGTGCGGTTCCACTGCGCGCGCCAAGCGGCGACATAGCGCAATGCCTGGCGGCCCCATTGCCAGGGCAGTTGCAGTTGCGCATCGGCGGTGACCACGCCCAGCCGCGAGGTGCCTTCGCCATGGGCCTGCTCGGGCGCCGGCAGCGCGCCGAAGGCACCGGTGCCGCGGCGATAGGCCACGCTTGCATCCAGCGTCGCCTTGCCGAAGAACTGCCGGTGCGTCAGGCCCAGTTCCCAGCCAGCGCTGCGACGGCGTTGCAGCTGGATCTCGCTGTCGTCGATGTAGTTGCGCGTCTGCCGCCACCAGCCGCGACCGTAGACACCGAACTTGCGCGTGGCATTGCGGAACAGCAGGCGCGACAGGCGCAGTTCGGCATTGCGGCTGTCGCCGCTGTAGACGTAGGTCTCGTAGGCGCCGGCCACGGACTGGCGGTAGTCGTAGGCGCTGGCGGTTGCGCCGGCCAGCCAGCGGCCGAACGGCAGGTCGTAGTGCGCCGTCCAGCTCCTGGTGCCCTTGCCGCTACCGTCGAAGACACTGCGCCCGTAATTGATATAGGCCAGGTCGTTCAAGCGCAGCGGCGCATCCAGGGACAAGGTCGCGCCGGCCTGCAGGCGGCCGGTGGCGCGGCTGCCGGAATCGTCCAGGCTCAGGCTGGCGCGCCAGGCGCGGCGCTGCTGCCAGCTGACCAGCAGGTCGCTCTGCCCCGGCTGCGCGGTGGGGCCCTGCGCCGGCACGATCTGGATGTCGGCGCTGACCGTTGGGATGCGCTGCAGGTTTTCCAGCCCCTGTTCGATGTCGCGCAGGTTCAGGACCGTGCCGGGCCGGATTGGCAGCGCATTCCATGTCGTCGCGCGCGAAGCGGTGCCATCGGCCAGGCGCAGCGCGCCGAGAGTGCCGGCGACGAGGGTCAGCTGCAGCGTGCCCTCGCGCAGATCCTGCGGCGCGGCCAGCACGCGCGTGGTCACCAGCCCACGGGAAACCAGCGCGTTCTGCACGCGCTTCATGACCAGATTGATGCCAGCGGTGCCGAGGCAGCGGCCGGTGGCTGGGTCATCGGGCGGATCAGCGGCGGCCAGCGCGGCGGCGTAACGCTCGGCGAAGGCGCCGGTCAGCACGATGTGGCGGATCAGGAAGCACGGCGCTTCATCGGCTGGGAGGCGTTCGCGCGAATCGCCCGGCGCCGCTTCCAGGCGCACATCCGGCGTGGCCTCCATCTGCTCGCGCAGCGCGCGCTCGCGCGCCTGCTGCCGAAGCAACTCCTGCGCGGGCGCGGGCTCCTGTGCCGACGCCACGCTTGCCCATGCCAGGCATACACCCGCGCCGCCAAGGCGCCACTTCCTGCTCCGCATTCCCTGTCCGCCCGCCGTCTGGCTTCGTGATCTCCGGTGCACCACTCAGGGCACGGCCGCAGCCTAGGACGGGGCGAATCAACGCGATATTCGATATTTCTCAGACATGGTGCGATAGCGGACGCGCGCTCATCCGCAGCACCAGCGTGCAGGCGACCAGGGCCGCAGCGCGGCCCCGGCGCTCACCGACATCAGCCGGCGGAGAACTCGCTTTCCAGCGAGATCGGTACTGCGCTCAACGCCTTGGACACCGGGCAGTTCTTCTCGGCCTTGTGCGCGAGCTCGCGGAACTGCGCTTCGTCGATGCCCGGCACCACGGCCTTGAGCTTGAGGCGGATGGCCGACAGCTGCGGGCCGCCTTCCATCGACAGGTCGACCTCGGCGCGGGTATCGAGCGATGTGGGCGGAAAGCCGGCCTCGGTGAGCTGCGCCGACAACGCCATGGTGAAGCAGCCGGCGTGCGCGGCGGCGATCAGTTCTTCGGGATTGGTGCCCTTCTCGTCACCGAAGCGGCTGTTGAAGCCATAGCGGGTGTTGTCGAGCAGGCCGCTCTGCGGCGTGCTGAGCTGGCCCTTGCCGGTCTTCAGGTCGCCTTCCCAGTGCGCGGTGGCATGACGCGAAATTCCCATTGCGGTCTCCTGCAGGTTGTGAGGGGCGGCCAGCATAACGCCGCGCCGTTACGGCTTTGTGCGCCGCAACGGGGTCCGGCCCGCCGGACGCGCTACATTGCCCTGGCCATGACCCCGCCCCGGCCCGCAGCGGCCAGCCCGCCCACGGCCCGGCCTACGGACGCCATGACGCCCCTCTCGTACCCGGAGGAAAGGCTCATGCCCTACAGCACCCGCGACATCCGCAACGTGGCCCTGGCAGGCCACCCCGGCGCCGGCAAAACCACCTTGTTTGAAGTCCTGCTGCATGCCGGCGGCGCCCTGCAGACGGCAGGCAGCATCGAACGCGGCAACACCGTGTCCGACCATGACCCGGCCGAGCGCGAACGCGGCCATTCGATCGATAGCGCGATTGCGTCCATCGACCAGCCCGGCCTGCACCTCAACCTGATCGACACGCCCGGCTACCCGGACTTCCGCGGCGCCGCGCTGCCACCGCTGGCGGTGGTGGAAACCGCGCTGATCGTGGTCGACGGCGGCCGCGGCATCCAGCACGGCACGCGCCGCTTCATGCAGCGCGCCGAGGAACGACGCCTGTGCCGGATGCTGGTGGTCAACAAGATCGACCAGGACGGCGTGGACGCTGCCGCGTTGCTGGCCGATCTGCGCGAAGCCTTCGGCAAGCAGGTGCTGCCGCTGAACCTGCCGGCCGATGGCGGGCGCCGAGTGGTGGGCTGCTTCAACGCCGACGCCAGCGCCGATGGTGGCGGCGACAGCGATGCCGGCCCCATCGCGCAGTGGCACCAGGCCATCGTGGACCAGGTTGTGGAGATCAACGAGACGGTGATGGAGCACTATCTCGACGAGGGCGAATCGGGCCTGTCCGCCAGCGAGCTGCACGAGTCGTTCGAGCAATGCCTGCGCGAGGGCCACCTGCTGCCGGTGTGCTTCGTTTCCGCGCGCACCGGTGTGGGCATTGCCGAACTGCTGGCGATCTGCCGCGAACTGCTGCCCAGCCCGGAAGAAGGCAACCCGCCGCAGTTCATCGCCGACGGCGCCGAAGTGACGGTATCGGCCGATCCGCAGGGCGCGGTGATTGCCGATGTCTTCAAGATCATCAACGACCCGTTCGTCGGCAAGATCGGTGTGTTCCGCCTGTACCAAGGCACCCTGGTCAAGGACATGCCGCTGCTGGTCGACGATGCGCGCAAGCCGGTGCGCGCCGCGCACCTGTACCACCTGCAGGGCAAGGACCATGCCGCGGTGGACCAGGTGGTGGCCGGTGACATCGCCGCGATCGCCAAGGTCGAGGAAGTGCATTTCGACGCGGTGCTGCACGACCGCCACGAGCAGGACCATCTGCACCTGGCGCCAACGCAGTTCCCGCAGTCGATGTTCGGCCTGGCCATCGCGCCGGCCAGCCGCGGCCAAGAGCAGAAGCTGTCAACGGCGCTGGAAAAGCTGTCACAGGAAGACCCGGCGTTCCTGGTCGAGCAGCAGCTGGAGACCCACGAAACCCTGGTGCGCGGCCTGTCGGACCTGCACCTGCGGGTGATGCTCGAACGCCTGAGCACGCGTCACGGGCTGGAAGTGACCACGCGCGTGCCGCGCATCGCCTACCGCGAAACAATAGGCGCACCAGCCGAAGGCCATCACCGGCACAAGAAGCAGACCGGCGGCGCCGGCCAGTTCGGCGAGGTCTACCTGCGCGTGGCGCCGCTGCCGCGCGGCGGCGGCTTCGAGTTCGTCGATGAGGTCAAGGGCGGCACCATCCCCGGGCAGTTCATGCCGGCGGTGGAAAAAGGCGTGCGCCAGGCAGTGCAGGCCGGCGCCATTGCCGGCTTTCCGCTGCAGGATGTGCGCGTGGTGGTCTACGACGGCCGCCATCATCCGGTGGACAGCAAGGAAGTGGCCTTCGCCACCGCCGGCCGCAAGGCGTTCCTGGACGCGGTGGCGCGCGCCACGCCGCAGGTGCTCGAACCGATCGTGGAACTGGAAGTCAGCGCACCCGAAGCGCAGGCCGGGGATATCACCGGTGGCCTGGCGGCAAAACGCGCGCGCATCCATGGCACCGACAGCCGCCATGGCGAGATCGTCATTCGCGCCCAGGTGCCGCTGTCGGAACTGGACGGCTATGCGGCGGAACTGAAGTCGGCCACGGCCGGACAGGGCCGCTACACACTGGATTTCAGCCATTACGAGCCAGTTCCGCCAGGCGTGCAGCAGCGTCTTGTCGCGGCGCACCAGCCCGGCGCGGAGGAGGATTGAGCCGCAGCCGGCACGCGTGCAGCAGCCAGACCCATCCGTCAATCGCTTTTTTATGGCTTTTTTTGTCGTCGCCCTATTGGCGGCACGCGATACTTGTCCTACATTTCGCGTGCCGACGGGGTCGGCGCGACTCCACAACCCACCGTTCACGGAACAGGAAACCATGGCAAAGACCGCTAAGAAGGCTGCCCCGAAGAAGGCAGCGAAGAAAGTCGCCACCAAGACCGCCGCCAAGCCGGCCGCTCCCAAGCCGATCAAGGAAGCGCTGAGCAAGTCGGGCCTGGTCGCCCACATCGCCGAAGCCACCACGCTGGCCGCCAAGGACGTCCGCGCCGTGCTGTCTTCGCTGGAGAGCGCCGTGCACGCCTCGATCAGCAAGAAGGGCGCGGGCAGCTTCACCCTGCCGGGCCTGCTGAAGATCACCGCCGTCAACGTGCCGGCCAAGCCGAAGCGCAAGGGCATCAACCCGTTCACCAAGGAAGAGCAGTGGTTCGCCGCCAAGCCGGCCACCGTCAAGGTCAAGGTGCGCCCGATGAAGAAGCTCAAGGACGCGGCGGTCTGATCGCCTCCTGAAAGCTCGGCAGTACCCGACGAGACGGCCTGGTGCCGTCTCGTTTTTTTTTGCGCGATGCGGAGCCGCATTGCAGCTTGCTAACCCTTTCGGTCGCCATGCCTGTCATGCTCGCGCTTCCGCTCATGCGTTGCGCAGGCCATGACCGCCCCGCCCCCTGCCCCCGGTTCCTTCCGCTGGTTCGCGCTGCTGCGCGGATTGCTGCTGTTGCTGGTCGTGTCGGCGGCGGCGCACTGGGCCTGGCAACAACCTTTCGCGGTGCAGGCGCGCACGGCCTGGCGGCTGTCGCGCATGCCGGCTCCCAGCGCCTTGCCGATGCCGGTGCAAGGTGTGCGCGCCAGGCAGGTCGCGGCCACGTTCGGCGCGCCGCGCGGCAGTGACCGCACGCATGCCGGCGTGGACATCTTTGCCCGCGCGGGCACTCCGGTGCTCGCCACCACGCCCGGCATCGTCGTCGCCATTCGCGACCGCGGCCTGGGCGGGCGCCAGGTGTGGGTGCTGGGACCGGCGCACGAGCGCCACTACTACGCCCACCTGCGCGACTGGGCGCCCGGCCTGTCCCTGGGCGACATCGTCAGCCCCGGCACCGTGCTGGGCAGCGTCGGCAACACCGGCAACGCGCGCACCACCCCGCCGCACCTGCACTACGGCATCTACGGCGCGGACGGCGCGCGCGATCCCTTGCCGCTGCTGCGCGCAACGCACTGAACCGGACACAGAGGCTGGAACACTCCGTCATGGGCAGCCGCCTCGTGCAGCGGTGGGGCCGGGCCTATCTTGGCGTTGCCCCTTCCCCCCTGGCTTTCCCATGTCCCAGCATCGCTACCGCATCACGGTCACGCCCATCGCCGCCAACGGACACCCCGGCGGCAATGCACTGGAATTCGAGCAGCGCGCCAGCGACAACTGGATGCGCACCCTGGAAACCTTCGAGCGCCAGCGCGGGCTGTGCGGCGACCGTTGCGCCGCGCTGGCCGTGGCCATTGGTTTGCTCAAGTCGCTCAATACCGAGCCAGGTGACAACCGCGACATCGCGCGGCTGCAACCACACCTGGACACCTTGCTGGCCGCCGCCGCCCGCCTGCCCAAGGAAGCCTGACACGCAGCGGCGCTCAGAGAGGATTCACCGCAACGCATCAAGGATGAGACGATTCCTTTGCCCTGGATTCCCGCCATGACCCGTCTTCCCTTCATCGCGCTGGCCGCCGCCCTCGCTCTGGCCTTGCAGGTCCCCGCCGCCGATGCCGCGCCCCGCGTGCAAGGCACGCAGGTCAGCGTGGAAGCCAGTGATGTGCAGCAATACCTGGGCAGCAGCTTCCCGCAGACCCACGACGCGCTGGGCGGATTGCTGGAACTGACCGTGAGCCACCCGCAGCTGACGCTGCCGCCGGGCAACCGCCTCGACATGAGTTTTGACCTGGCCATGGCCACCGCCGGCGGCGCGCCGGTGCAGGTGGGCAACGTCGGCCTGAGCAGCGCCTTGCGCTACGACACCGCGCGCCAGGGCTTTTTCCTGGAACAGCCGACCGTGGACCGCTTCCAGCCGGCACAGGCCGGCGGCAAGCTCGACTCGCGCACCCGCGAGCTGCTCAATGTATGGCTGGCCGACTACGCGCGGCGCGAGCCGATCTACAAGCTCGACCCGGCCATCGCCAGCGTGATGGGCAGCCTGCAGGTGGAATCGGCCGCGGTGGAGAACGGCCGGCTCGTGGTGCACTTCAACCAGAACGTCGAGGCCCTGGTGCCGGCCGCGCTGCTGCAGGGCAAGTAGGCCGCGCGGACGCGGCCCGCCGGCTCAGCGCTTGGGCTGGAGCATGGTGCCGGTGCAGTTCTTCGAGCCGCAGCGGCAGGCCCAGATCTTCTTCAGGCGCGGCGTATGCCGTTCGCCCAGGGTGATGCCGTAGTTGTAGGTCAGCTCTTCGCCCGGCTTGATGTTGCGGATCGCCTCGATGAACACCTTGTCCAGGCGCCGGTCGTCGCCTTCGGCTTCCTCGATCACCGCTTCGCAGTTGGGGTTGCAGCTGTGGTTGATCCAGCGCGCGTCGTTGCCCTCGTAGTTGGCGTCGATCACGTAGTCGTCGCTGAGGGTGAACAGGAAGGTGTGGCCGGTTTCGACATCGCCCGCCTCGTCGGCATCGACCTCCTTGTGGGTGCGGCGGCGCCCCTTGTACTCGATGACGCGGTCACCTTTCTTGAGCGGCTGCACGGCGAACACGCCATTGCCGTGGATGCGGGACTTGCGGGCGGCGATCTTGCGCGACATGAACGGTTCCATCGAAGGGGCCCGGCATTGTGGACCGGCCGCCGCCGCCGCGCCAATCCCGGCAAGCGTCTGGCCCGTTTGGCCGCCGCCCGCACAGCGCACAGTGACGGGTTGGCCTGGCCGGGATGAAAGCGTACAATTTCAGTCCGCTTTCCCTACCCCGCCCTCGCCGCCATGCTGCGCGTCACCAAGCTCACCGACTACGCCACCGTTGTCCTGACGGTACTTGCCGCGCGCGCTGGAGAAGTCCTCAGCGCCAGCGAGCTGGCCGAACAGGCCGGGCTGGAAGGCACCACCGTCAGCAAGTTGCTCAAGCCACTGGCCCAGGCCGGGCTGGTGGAAGGCCTGCGCGGCGTGCGCGGCGGCTACCGCCTGGCGCGGCCGGCCGGGCAGATCACCCTGATCGAGATCGTCGAGGCGATGGAAGGCCCGCTGGCGATCACCGAATGCAGCCAGGACCACGGCCAATGCGGCATCGCCCACCAGTGCGGCGTGCGCTCGAACTGGCGGCTGATCAACGACGTGGTTGCCGATGCGCTGCGCGGCGTCACCCTGGCGCAGATGCTGCACCCCCTTTCCACCACCGGCGACGGCCGGCGACGACTGATCGCCGCCCAGGTCGCCGCTTCCTGAAGCGTAGGCAGCCCCCCATGGCCACCGAAGAAATCACCACTCCGCAGAACGCCGAAATCCTCGAGCGGCTAGGCCGCCGCTACGAGGCCGGCTTCATTACCGAGATCGAATCGGACTCGCTGCCGCCCGGCCTGAACGAGGACATCATCCGCGCCCTGTCGGCCAAGAAGAACGAGCCGGAGTGGATGACGCAGTGGCGCCTGTCGGCCTACCGCCACTGGCTGACCATGAGCGAGCCGCACTGGGCCAAGCTGGAGATCGCGCCGATCGATTTCCAGGCGCTGAGCTACTACTCCGCGCCCAAGGGCCCGAAGTACAAGTCGCTGGACGAAGTGCCCAAGGAACTGCTGGACACCTATGACAAGCTCGGCGTGCCGCTGCACGAGCGCGCCAAGCTGGCCGGCGTGGCGGTGGACGCGGTGTTCGACTCGGTTTCGGTCGGCACCACCTTCCGCAAGGAACTGGCCGAGAAGGGCATCATCTTCTGTTCGATGTCCGAGGCCATTGCCGAGCATCCGGAACTGGTGCGCCAGTACCTGGGCAGCGTGGTGCCGGTGGGCGACAACTATTTCGCCGCGCTGAACTCGGCGGTGTTTTCCGATGGCAGCTTCGTGTTCATTCCCAAGGGCGTGCGCTGCCCGATGGAGTTGAGCACCTATTTCCGCATCAACGCCGGGCATACCGGGCAGTTCGAGCGCACGCTGATCGTGTGCGAGGACAAGGCCTACGTGTCCTACCTCGAAGGCTGCACCGCGCCAATGCGTGACGAGAACCAGCTGCACGCCGCGGTCGTCGAACTGGTGGCGCTGGAGGATGCGGAGATCAAGTACTCCACGGTGCAGAACTGGTACCCGGGCGACGAGAACGGCGTGGGCGGCATCTACAACTTCGTCACCAAGCGTGCCGAATGCCGTGGCGCGCGCGCCAAGGTGACCTGGACCCAGGTCGAGACCGGCTCGGCGATCACCTGGAAGTACCCGTCCTGCGTGCTGCTGGGCGACGACGCGGTGGGCGAGTTCCACTCCGTGGCGCTGACCCACCACCGCCAGCAGGCCGACACCGGGACCAAGATGATCCATGTCGGCAAGCGCACCAAGAGCAAGATCGTCAGCAAGGGCATCAGTGCCGGGCGCGGCCAGAACACCTACCGCGGCCTGGTCAAGGTGGACCGCAATGCTGACGGCGCGCGCAACTACACTCAGTGCGACTCGCTGCTGATCGGCAAGCAGTGCGGCGCGCACACCTTCCCCTATATCGAGGTGAAGAACCCCGGCGCCACCGTCGAGCACGAAGCCACCACCTCCAAGATCAGCGACGACCAGCTGTTCTATTGCCGCTCGCGCGGCATCGGCCAGGAAGACGCCGTCTCGATGATCGTCGACGGCTTCTGCAAGCAGGTCTTCCGCGAACTGCCGATGGAGTTCGCGGTCGAGGCCAAGAAGCTGCTCGAAGTTTCGCTGGAGGGCAGCGTCGGCTGACGGGAGCCGGGAATCGGGAATGGGAAATCGGGAATCGATGACCCCAGCCTGGTTCCGCGGCGCTTCGGCCTTGCTGTTTCCATTCCCTATTCCCCATTCCCGATTCCCACTCATGCTCAAGATCACCAACCTCCACGCCAGCGTAGCCGGCAAGGAAATCCTCAAGGGGCTGTCGCTGGACCTGCAGCCGGGCCAGGTGCACGCCATCATGGGGCCCAATGGCGCCGGCAAGTCCACGCTGGGCAATGTGCTGGCCGGGCGCGAAGGCTATGAGGTCACCGCTGGCACGGTGGAGTTCGACGGCCAGGCGCTGCTGGACCTGGAACCGGAAGAACGCGCCGCCGCCGGCCTGTTCCTGGCCTTCCAGTACCCGGTGGAGATCGCCGGGGTCAACAACACCTACTTCCTGCGCGCCGCGCTCAATGCGCAGCGCAAGGCGCGCGGCGAGGAAGAGCTCGACTCGATGCAGTTCCTCAAGCTGGTGCGGCAGAAGCTGGCGGTGCTGCATCTGAAGGACGAACTGCTGCATCGCGGCGTGAATGAAGGTTTCTCCGGCGGCGAGAAGAAGCGCAACGAAATCTTCCAGCTCGCCGTGCTCGAACCGAAGCTGGCGATCCTCGACGAGACCGACTCGGGCCTGGATATCGACGCGCTCAAGACCGTGGCCGACGGCGTCAACGCGCTGCGCGCGGCCGACCGCTCGTTCCTGGTGATCACCCACTACCAGCGCCTGCTCGACTACATCAAGCCGGACGTGGTGCACGTGCTGGCCGATGGCCGCATCGTCCAGACCGGCGGCCCGGAACTGGCGCTGGAACTGGAAAAGCACGGCTATGCCTGGTTGAAGGACCGCGTCGTGCCGGAGACCGCAGCCTGATGGGCGCCCTGCTCGACTCCCTCGCCGCCGGCTTCCGCGGCGACGCGACACGCAAGGCGGTGCTCGACGAAGCCCTGCGCGATGGCCTGCCCGGCGCCCGCAGCGAGGCCTGGAAGTACACCCCGCTGCGTGCGCTGGAACGGCGCAGCTTCCAGCCTGCCGCCGCTGCGCTGGCCGCGGTCGATACGCAGCTGCTGGCCGCCATTCCGGCGCCGCGGCTGGTGTTCGTCAATGGCCGCCATGCGCCGTCGCTGTCGCAGCTCGATGGCCTGCCGCAAGGCGTGGAACTGCAGCCGCTGTCGGCGGCGCTGGCCAGCGGCGAGGAGGCCGCGCGCTTCCTCGGCCGCCGCTACGAGCGCAGCGACGAGGTGTTCGCGCGGCTCAACGCCGCCCTCGCCGAGGAAGGCGTGCTGCTGCGCGTGGCCGACGGCGTGCAGGTCGAAGCACCGCTGCACCTGGTGTTCATTGCCGTGGCCGCCGACGGCGACCAGGCCTGGCATCCGCGCCACCTGATCGAACTGCGCCGCGATGCCTCGCTGTCGCTGCTCGAACACCACCTGCATGTGGGCGACAACGCGCACCTGGGCAATACCGTTGCCCAGATTCATCTGGCCCAGGGCGCGCAGCTGGCCCACGCCCGGGTACAGGAAGACAGCAGCGCCTTCACCGCGCTGCTGCGCACCGACGCGGTGCTGGCACGTGACGCGCAATACCGCCGCATCGACCTGGAACTGGGCGCCGGCCTGAGCCGGCATGAACTCAACGTGCGCCTGGAAGGCGACAACGCGCGGTTGACCGCCAACGGCGTGCTGCTCGGCAACGGCCGCCGCCATGTCGATACGCGGCTGGGCATCGAGCACCTCGCCCGCGATACCGCCTGCGGCCTGCTGTGGCGCGGCGTGGCCACCGATCGCAGCCGCGTGGTGTTCCATGGCGGCATCAATATCCGCCCCGGCGCCGATGGCACCGATGCGCGGCTGTCAAACAAGAACCTGCTGCTGTCGGCCAATGCCGAGATCGATACCCAGCCGGTGCTGGTGATCGACGCTGATGAAGTGCAAGCCGCGCACGGCGCCACCGTCGGCCAGCTCGACGCCAATGCGCTGTTCTATCTGCGTTCGCGCGGGCTGCCGCAGGTCCAGGCGCAGGCCCTGCTGAGCGCGGCGTTCTGCCACGAACCGCTGGCCGCCCTGCCCGACGCGCTGCGGCAGTGGCTGTCCGCACGCCTGGATGCGGCCCTGGCTTCGGCGGGCGTCGCATGAACGCGCCGGTCGCCCACCCCATCGAGGCTGCGCCGGACTGGGAGCGCGTACGCAGCGACTTCCCGCTACTGATGCGCCAGGTCCACGGCAAGCCGCTGATCTATTTCGACAACGCCAACACCGGGCAGAAGCCGCTGCCGGTGATTGCCGCCACCGACGAGTTCTACCGGCGCCAGAACGCCAACGTCAGCCGCGCCGTGCACGCGCTGGGCACCGAGGCCACCGATGCCTACGAAGGCGCGCGCGCCAAGCTGGCGCAATTCCTCAATGTGCGCAGCGACGAACTGGTGCTGTGCAGCGGCACCACCTTCGCGATCAACCTGGTCGCCTATTCGTGGGCGTTGCCGCGGCTGAAGGCCGGCGACGTGATCCTGGTGTCGCGGATGGAGCACCACGCCAACATCGTGCCGTGGCAGCTGGTGGCCGAGCGCACGGGCGCGCAGATCCGCGTGGCCGAAATTCTCGCCGACGGCACCCTGGACCTGGATGCGCTGCGCGCGGCGATGACGCCGCAGGTCAAGCTGCTGGCGCTGGCGCACGTGTCCAACGTGCTGGGCACGGTGAACCCGGTGCGCGAGATCTGCCGCGAGGCGCGCAAGCGTGGCATCGTCACCGTCATCGATGGCTCGCAGGCCGCGCCGCACCGGCGCGTGGATGTGGCCGCGATCGGCTGCGACTTCTACGCCATCACCGGGCACAAGATGTGCGGCCCCACCGGCACCGGCGCGCTGTGGGCGCGGCGCGAGCACCTGCAGGCGATGCCGCCGTTCCTCGGCGGCGGCGAGATGATCAAGGAAGTCAGCTTCGAGGGCACGGTGTTCAACGAAGGCCCGCACAAGTTCGAGGCCGGCACGCCCAATATCGCCGGCTTCGTCGGCCTGGGCGCGGCGGTGGACTACCTGGAGTCGGTCGGCCTGGCCCATGTCGAGGCACGCGAAGCGGAACTGCTCGCGCACCTGACCGAAGAGCTGCAGCGCATCGATGGCCTGCGCATCTTCGGCAGCGCGCCGGACAAGGCCGCCGTGGTCTCGTTCCTGGTCGAAGGCGCCCACGCGCACGACCTGGCGACCCTGCTGGACCTGGAAGGCGTGGCCGTGCGCTCGGGCCAGCACTGCGCCCATCCGCTGCTGCAGTTCTACGGCGTGGCGGCCACCTGCCGCGCGTCGCTGGCCTTCTACAACACCCATGCCGAGATCGAGCGTTTCATCGCGGCACTGCACAAGGTGCGCCAGCTGCTCGGCTGAGCCCGTGCCGGACGGCGGGCGTGCGGCATGCCGCCACCCGCCGCTACAATCGCGCCATGCATACACTGACCTTTCGCAGCGCCACCGTCGCCGACATCGACGCCATCGTCGCCCTGGTGACCTCCGCCTACCGCGGCGAAGCCAGCCGCGCCGGCTGGACCACCGAGGCCGACCTGCTCGACGGCGCGCGCATCGACCCGCAGGTCCTGCGCCAGGACATCCTGCGCGACCGCAGCCTGGTGCTGCTGGCCGAACACGATGGCCAGCTCATCGCCTGCGCGCATATTTCCGATGACGGCGATGCCGGCTACTTCGGCATGTTCTCGGTCAGCCCCACCCAGCAGGGCGGCGGCATCGGCAAGCTGCTGATGGCCGAGGCCGAGCGCATCGTGCAGCAGCAATGGGGCCAGGCCCTGATGCGGATGACGGTGATCGACGTGCGCGCCGAACTCATCGCCTTCTACGAGCGCCGCGGCTACCGCCGCACCGGCATCACCAAGCCGTTCCCGTATGGCGATGCGCGCTTTGGCGTGCCGCTGCGCGACGACCTGCGCTTCGAGATCCTGGAAAAGGCGTTGGCGCCCTCGTGAGCACGCACTGGACCTATGTCTGCAGCACGGCCGAGCTGCTGCCGGGCGAGTTGAAGACGACCTGGGACGAGGCCACCGACACGCCGATCGTGGTGTTCAACCTCGATGGCGCCTTCTACGCGCTGGAAGACCGCTGCAGCCACGAGGACTATGAGCTGTCACCGGGCACGCTCGACCCGGGCGAGGGCAGCATCGAATGCCTGCTGCACGGTGCCCGCTTCGACATCCGCGACGGCCGCGCGCTGTGCGCGCCGGCGTATTCGCCGGTCGCCAAATTCCCGGTCAAGGTGGAAGATGGCGGGGTCTGGACCCGCGACGACCGCGCCTGAGACTGCGGCAAGCGCGCAAGCGCGGCGTTGATCGCGCACGCGATGGCACAGCCCGTGTGGCGACAGTGTGACACCGTGTTGCAAACGATTCGCATTTGCTGACACAATGCGGGGGTACGCCAAGCCCCTTCTCGCCAGGCGCGAATTCCGCTCGAAACGCTCCCAGCCTTGCCAGGCTGACGGGTTGTGTTCGGCCGTCTACAGGATCGCAGACCAATGAGCATCAAGAGCCGCAAGCACGTCCTCCCGCGCACCGGCGCCACCACGCTGACCGCCGCCGCGCTGTTGCTGGCCGCGCCCCTGGCCCACGCCGACAGCGCCGCCAGCAACAATGCCAAGACCCTGGACAAGGTCGACGTGCAGGCCGAGCGCGCCAAGCGCTACCTGGTGGAGACCCCGTCCTCGCCGAAGTTCACCCAATCGCTGCAGGACACGCCGCAGACGATCAACATCATCAGCCGCGACCTGTTCAACGAGCAGGGCGCCACCACGCTGACCGAGGCGCTGCGCAACAGCCCGGGCGTGGGCACCTTCTATGTGGGCGAGAACGGCAACAGCAGCACCGGCGACACCGTCTACATGCGCGGCTTCGACACCTCGTCGAGCATCTTCGTCGATGGCGTGCGTGACCTGGGTTCGATCTCGCGCGACGTGTTCAACATCGAGCAGATCGAAGTGGCCAAGGGCCCGGCCGGTACCGACAACGGCCGCAGCGCGCCGACCGGCTCGATCAACCTGGTGACCAAGCGTCCGTTCGGCACCAATGCCACCAACGCCGCGCTGACCGGCGGCGTGGACGGGCAGCGCCGCGTCACCGCCGACTGGAACCAGACCCTGGGCAACCCGGGCGCTGCGCTGCGCATCAACGTGATGGGCCAGGACAGCGACGCCGTCGGCCGCGACCACGTGCAGAACAAGCGCTGGGGCGTGGCCCCGTCGCTGGCCTTCGGCCTGGATGGCGCCACCCGCTATTACCTCGACCTGCTGTACGTGAAGCAGGACAACATTCCCGATGGCAGCGTGCCGACCATCGGCCTGCCCGGCTATTCCTCGCCCGACCCGACCCGCCCGTGGCTGGCAAACGCGCCCAAGGTGAACCCGGAAAATTTCTACGGCACGCGCCACGACCATGACGATGTCGAATCGCGCATGGCGACCTTCCGCTTCGAGCACGACTTCTCCGACACGCTGCGCCTGACCAATACCGCGCGCTGGGGCCGCAACGATCAGGACTACATGCTCACCGCGTTCATGGTGACCGCTGCCAACCTGCGCACGCCGAACCCCGCCGACCCGTCCACCTGGACGCTGGCGCGCAGCACGCCGACATTCAAGGACCAGCAGTACACGATCCTCACCGACCAGTTGAACCTGCGCTGGGATTTCATGACCGGCAGCGTCGAGCACAACCTCAGCACCGGCGTTGAAGCCACGCGCGAGGAGCTCAAGAGCTGGGGCGTGGCCACGCTCGGCGGCGCCTGGCCGGCGGCCAACCTGTACAACCCGGACTGGAACGTCGATGGCCTGGTGTGGGGCCGCAACGGCGCCTACGCCGAGGGCCGCACCACCACCTTCTCGGCCTATGCCTTCGACACGCTGAAGTTTGGCGAGAGCTTCCTGCTCACCGGCGGCGTGCGCCTGGACCGCTATGACACCGACTTCAACAGCCGGGTGGTGTGCGGCGCGCGCGGCGGCCCGGTCTGCGGCACCTTGCCGGCGGGCAGCATCGTCCCGGGCGTGGATGCCAATGCCAAGGACACGCTGTTCAACTGGAAGCTCGGCGCCGTGTACAAGGCCAATGAGGACGTGAGCCTGTACGCCAACTACGCCATCTCCCAGCAGCCTCCGGGTGGCAGCACGCTGGAGCTGAGCACCGCGGCCAACAACCTCAACAACCCGAACCTGGACCCGCAGAAGGCCAAGACCGCCGAGGTCGGCACCAAGTGGAGCTTCTTCGAGCAGGACCTGCTGGTGTCGATGGCCTTGTTCCGCACCGACGTGAGCAACGAGATCGCCGCTGACCCGACCAACCCGAACATCTACTACCAGACCGGCGAGAAGCGGGTGCAGGGCGTGGAACTGTCGGCGGTGGGCCGCATCAGCGACAACTGGTCCGTGTCGGCCGGCTATACGAAGATGGACGCCGAGGTGCGCGAAGGCGCCAACGTGGCCCAGGATGGCAGCACCCAGCTGACCTACACCCCGGACAGCGCCTTCACCGCCTGGACCACCTACACCCTTCCGTTCAACCTGACCATCGGCGGCGGCGTGCGCTACAGCGGCGAGATGAAGCGCGGCACCGACGGCGCGATCGGCACGCCGGCCTTCGTCAAGTCGTATACGGTGTGGGACGCGGTGATCACCTACCCGTTCAACGACCACTTCGACCTGCGCTTGAATGCCTACAATCTGTTCGACAAGGAATATGTGGCCGGCATCAACAAGAGCGGTTACCGCTACAGCCCGGGCGCCCCGCGCACCTTCACGCTGACGGCCAACCTGCGATTCTGAGACGAACTGGACGCCTGCCCCGCGCAGGCGTCCGCCAGCGGGGAGGACGCGATGCTGTTGCACATTCCGGGCGTACTGACGGCTGAAGAGGTCGCCCGCTTCCGCCGCGAGCTGGACACGGCCGAATGGACCGACGGCCGCGAGACCGTCGGTGCGCAGGGCGCGCAGGTCAAGCGCAACCTGCAGCTGCCCGACGCCTCGCCGCTGAAGCAGCAACTCGGCCAGGCCGTGCTCAACGCCCTGGCGCGCAGCCCGCTGTACTTCGCCGCCGCCCTGCCGCTGCGCACCGTGCCGCCGCGTTTCAACCGCTACGAAGGCGGCGGCCACTACGGCTTTCATGTCGATGGCGCGGTGATGACGGTGCCCGCAGCGGGACAGGCGCCGGCCAGCGTGCGCAGCGATGTGTCCTGCACGCTGTTTCTGAGCGAGCCGGAGGAATACGACGGCGGCGAACTGATCGTCAGCGACACCTATGGCGAGCACGAGGTCAAGCTACCGGCCGGCGACCTGATCCTGTACCCCTCCAGCAGCCTGCACCGCGTGGCGCCGGTTACCCGCGGCACCCGGCTGGCTTCGTTCTTCTGGGTGCAGAGCCTGGTGCGCGATGGCCAGCAGCGGCAGATGCTGTTTGAACTGGACGCGGCGATCCAGACGCTCACCCAGGCCGAGGCCGACCGTGCCGCGTTGCTGCGCCTGACCAACGTCTACCACAACCTGCTGCGCGGCTGGTCGGAGACCTGAGCCGGTGACCGAGCCCGCCACCGACCTGGCCACGCCGCAGCAACGCCGCGGCTTCTGGTTGCGCACGCTGCACCAGTGGCACTGGATCAGCTCGGCGGTGTGCCTGATCGGCATGCTGCTGTTTGCCGCGACCGGCCTGACCCTCAATCACGCCGCGCGCATCGAGGCCAAGCCGCAGGTCAGCAATCGCCAGCTCACCCTCCCCGCGCCGGTACTGGAGCGCCTGCATGGGCCGCGCCAGGGCAATGCGCCGCTGCCGGCCGCGGTGTCGGACTGGCTGGCCGCGCAGTTGTCGCTGCGCCTGGCCGGCAAGCAGGCCGAATGGTCGGAGGACGAGGTCTATCTTTCACTGCCGGCACCGGGCGAGGACGCCTGGCTCAGCATTGACCGCGCCAGCGGCGCCGTCGAATACGAGCACACCGTGCGCGGCTGGGTGTCCTACTTCAACGATCTGCACAAGGGCCGCAATGCCGGGCCGGCCTGGGGCTGGTTCATCGACGTGTTCGCGGTGGCCTGCCTGGTGTTCTGCATCACCGGCCTGTTCCTGCTGCAGATGCACGCGCGGCAACGGCGCATGACCTGGCCGCTGGTCGGCCTGGGCCTGCTGCTGCCGCTGCTCATTGCCCTGCTCCTCATCCATTGACGCACCCGGAGACGCTTCATGCGCGCCACCCTCACGCTCACCCTCAGCATCGGCGGACTGCTGGTCACGCCGGCGTATGCCGCCACCCTCGATGTCACGGTGGAGATTCCCAAGCTCAATGTCGCCGAGTACCACCGCCCCTACGTGGCGATCTGGATCGAAGGCGCCGATGCCCAGGCGGTCCGCGACCTGGCGGTCTGGTACCAGTCCAAGAGCACCAACGAAGGCCATGGCACCAAGTGGCTGCCCGACCTGCGCCAGTGGTGGCGCAAGAGCGGCCGCAACGCGCAGCTGCCGATCGATGGCGTGACCGGGCCGACGCGCCCCACCGGCGAGCACGCGCTCTCCTTCGGCCCGACGCAGCTGCGCGACCTCAAGCCCGGCCAGTACACCCTGGTGGTGGAAGCCGCGCGCGAAGTGGGCGGGCGCGAATTGCTCAAGCTGCCGTTCCAGTGGGGCGGCGCCGCGCAGCAGGCCAAGGCCCAGGGCAAGGACGAACTGGGCGCGGTGACGCTCGCCGTGCGTCCGTAAACCTCATTCCTTCCATCCAGATCAAGGAACTTCCATGAAGCGCACTTCCCTTGCCACCGTGCTTGCTGCCGCCGCGCTGCTGGCCCTGGCCCCCGCCGCCTTCGCGCACAAGGCCTGGCTGCTGCCCTCGCAGACCGTGATCGCGGGCGAAAAGCCGTGGATCAGCGTGGACGCCGCGGTGTCCAACGATCTGTTCTATCTCAACCACGTGCCGCTGCGCCTGGACGGACTGGTGATCACCGCCCCGGATGGCAGCCAGGTGCAGCCGCAGAACGCGGCGACCGGCAAGTTCCGCAGCGTCTTCGACGTGGAGCTGACCCAGACCGGCACCTATCGCCTCAGCGTGATCAATGCCGGGCTGATGGCGAGCTGGAAGCAGGACGGCAAGCCCAAGCGCTGGCGCGGCAGCGAAGCCAGCTTCGCCACCGAAGTGCCGAAGGATGCGCAGGACCTGCAGGTGTCGCAGCAGCTGGGCCGCATCGAAACCTTCGTCACCAACGGCGCGCCGAACCAGACCGCGCTCAAGCCCAGCGGCAAGGGCCTGGAGCTGGTACCGGTGACGCATCCCAACGACCTGTTCGCGGGCGAGGCGGCGACCTTTGCGTTGCACATCGACGGCAAGCCCGCCCCCGGCCTGGAAGTGGAGATCATTCGTGGCGGCACGCGCTATCGCAACGCGCAGGACGAGATCAAGGCCACCACCGACGCGCAGGGCCGCTTCAGCGTGACCTGGCCCGAGGCCGGCATGTACTGGCTGGAGGCGAGCACCGAGGACAAGAACACTTCGGTCAAGCAGGCCAGGCAGCGTCGCCTGAGCTACGTGGCCACGCTGGAAGTGCTGCCGCAGTAAGCGCGGCTACGCGCGGCGCGGCGGCTTGCCGCCCGCCGCGCTGACTGGCATGTCGAACCCCTCCCTCCCTGATCGCGAAGTCGCCAGTCTTGGCGGCACCAGCATGGGCACCAGCTGGCGCGTGCGCCTGGCGCTGCGCCGTGGCCGCGACCTGCACGGGCTGCATGCCGGGGTGCAGGCGGCGCTGGACGACGTCGTCGCGCAGATGAGCACCTGGGAATCCGGCTCGGACATCAGCCGCTACAACCGCGCCGAGGCCGGCAGCCGCCATGTGCTGCCCGCCAGCTTCGCGCACGTGCTCGATGTGGCGCTGGAAGTAGCGGCTGCCAGCCACGGTGCCTTCGATCCCACAGTCGGCCCCATGGTCGCGCTGTGGGGCTTCGGCGCGGCGCGCGGCCCGTTGCGCATTCCGGGCGATGACGAACGCGCCGCCGTGGCCGCACGCGTCGGCTGGCAACGCCTGCACTGGGACGCCGAAGGGCGCAGCCTGTTGCAGCCCGGTGGTCTGGAACTGGATCTTTCCGGGATCGCCAAGGGCCATGGCGTCGATGCCGTGGCTGCCTACCTGCGCCACGCCGGCATCGATGCGGCACTGGTCGAGGTCGGCGGCGAGCTGTACGGCTACGGCGACAAGCCTGATGGCCAACCCTGGCGGGTATTGGTGGAATCGGCGCCGGAAGAGGACGCCGCCGCCGACCTGCCGCCGCGGGTGCTGGCGCTGCGCGAGCAGGCCGTCGCCACCTCGGGCGACCGCTGGCATCACTTTGAAGTGGACGCGCAGCGCTATTCGCATACTTTTGATCCGCGCGCCGGGCAACCCGTGCCCGGCGCCGCCGCGGCGGTGACCGTGGTCGCCGACCAGGCCGCGCGTGCCGATGCCTGGGCCACGGCGATGACCGTGCTGGGCGAGCGCGAAGGCCTGGCCTTGGCGACACGCTTGTCGTTGCCGGTACGCTTCCTGCAGCGTGACCGCGATGGCCTGCGCGAATCGCTGAGCCCGGCGTTTGAGGCATTGCTGGAGTCCGCGCGATGAGCGGGCCGGGCACGACAGGCTGGAAACAGCGGCTCGGCAACGCAGTGGTGTTGCTGGCCCTGGCCGGCGTGGGCTTCGCACTGCTGCGCCTGCATGCGAGCGGCATCTGGTGGCCGGGCGCGCCGCTGTCCTGGCAGTGGCAGGGCGCCGCGGCCAGTGTGCTGGCGTACGCGGGTTTGTGCGCGCTGATTGCCTGGCGCTCACGCGCGCCGCGAACCAAGGCGAGCGGTCCGGCGCCGCTGTGGGTGGCGTGGGCCAGCCAGACCGGCCTGGCCAGCGAACTGGCCGAGCGCAGCGCCGCCGCGCTGCGCTCCGGCGGCGTGCCGGCGCAGGCAGTTGCTCTCAGTGCGCTCGACGCCGATGCCCTGCGCGCAGCCGAACGCATTCTGTTCGTGGTCAGCACGACAGGCGAAGGCGACCCGCCGGACCACGCGCTGGCCTTCCTGCGTCGCACCCAGCCGCATATCGATGCCCTGCCCCAGCTGCGTTACGGCCTGCTCGCGCTAGGCGACCGCAGCTATGACAACTTCTGCGCATTCGGCCGGCAGCTTGACCAATGGCTGGCCCGGCACGGCGCACACGCCCTGTTCGACCGCGTGGAAGTGGACAACGCCGACCCCGGCGCGCTGCGTCATTGGCAGTACCTGATCGGCCAGCTGGGCGGCGGCGAAACCCAGACCGACTGGGAGCGCCCGCGCTACCAGGCGTGGCGGCTGACAGCGCGCGAACGCAGCAACCCGGGTTGCGATGCTGGCGCGGCGTTCCGCATTTCCCTGCAGCCCGCCGATGGACAATGGCCGATGTGGCAGGCCGGCGACATCGCCGAGATCGGCCCCTGCCACAGCACCGCGGCGGTATCGCGGTTTCTGCATGACCATGGACTGGATGGCGCACGCATCGTCGGCTCGCTGCCGTTGCGCGAAGCCATCGCGCGCGCGCAATGGCCGGCGCAGCCGCCAGGCGACGACATGGCGGCATGGGCCGCGCAGTTGCAGCCGTTGCCGCATCGCGAGTATTCGATTGCCACCGTGCCCGGCGAGGAACGCCTGGATCTGCTGGTGCGCCGTCAGCTGGGCCGCGACGGCCAACCTGGCCTGGGCAGTGGCTGGCTCTGCGATCACGCCGCGCCCGGTGCCAACATCGCGCTGCGCATACGCGCCAATCCCGGCTTCCATCCGCCGGCTTCGACGCGGCCGCTGATCCTGATCGGCAATGGCACCGGCATTGCCGGCCTGCGCGCGCATCTGGCGGCGCGCGTGGCCGCCGGTGCCGAGCGCAACTGGCTGCTGTTCGGCGAACGCCACGCCGCCCATGACAATCACTTCGGCGCCGACCTGCGGCGTTGGCAGGAAGCGGGTTACATCACCCGGCTCGATGCGGTGTATTCGCGCGACGAACAGGCGCGCGGCCATGTGCAGGACGCGCTGGCCGCGGCCGCCGAGGAATTGCGCCAGTGGGTGCAGGCGGGTGCGGCGATCTACGTCTGCGGCAGCCTGCGCGGCATGGCGCCGGCAGTGGACGCGGTGCTGGAACAGGCGCTGGGCAGCGAGGTGCGCGAAGCCTTGCTGACCGAAGGGCGTTATCGCCGTGACGTGTATTAGCTGACCGCCCCGTCCATCCGCGGACTGACCCGGATCGCAAGCAATTCACCGGCGCCGTGCAGGGCATGGCGGCTGCGCGCGCCCGCGGCCAGCCAGGCGGTGTCACCGGCGGCGAGCGGCGCCAGCTCGGCATCGGACTCGAACTCGGCATGACCGGCGAGCAGGTGGATGGCCCAGGCCACGGTCGGCTCGGTGAAGAACAACATCGGCCCGACCAACGGACGATGCAGGAGTTCGGCATGCAGGCGCTCGCGCTGCCACATGAGGTTGAAGTCGTGGGTGGGGCCGTCGATCAGTTCACCGCGGATCTTTGCTTCGCCGGGGAAACGCAGGCGCTGGTGCGGGGGCAACAGGTCGACGCGGTCGCCATTGTCGAAGCACAGGCGTACGCCGTTGCCGTGGAGCAGGACCAGCTCGCGCTCGATGCCGGGGAAGGCAGAGAAGTCCGAGTCCTGTTCGATCTCGGCGATGGACAGGCGCAGGGCCCAGTCGTCGTTGTCGCCGAGGCGGAGGATTTCGCGGGTCCAGCCTTGCTGGTTGCGCCAGCGTTCGCGGCGATAGTCGGTGCTGTGGATGACGCGGCTGGGGGTTTGCAGGAGGTCCATGCGGGCATTCTGCCGCATGTGGGTGGGCGACCGATGGACGGCGCATGCTGGGGCCGGATGCGGGGGGCCACATGCCAGGGCCGGACGTTGGTTGTTGTAGGAGGGGCTTCAGCCCCGACGAGCGGAGTCGCCCTCTGTCAGATGGCAGTCGCGGCTGATGGCCGAACGCCACAAGAGCGCTCCTACAAGGAGTCCATCGGGCGCGGGAGCCCATCAGGCGCGCAAAAAAAACGCCCGGTGGCACATCCTGTGCGGCACCGGGCGGTCACGTCCTTGTCGGCATCCAGCCTCCCCCAGGCTTCCTGCCTAGATGGCGTGCGGCCGCGCATCCTGCGCGCGCCGTGTCCGTGGGATCCGTTGGTTCTACTGTCTCGTCACCGGCTCCACCGGTTTGCCCTCGGCCGCTCCAGCGGCCTTCTTTGCAGTGGGGGCGCTTCCGGCGCCGACCTCGATGAGATCCCGATTCCGTTCGACCGTGCTCAGTCCGATCCCTTTGACCTGCGCCAGATCCTCGGCGCTCTTGAAGGGCCCGTTGGCTTCGCGGTGCTCGACAATCGCCTTGGCCTTGGAGGGCCCGACATTGACCAGCACCTGATCCAGTTCCTCGGCGTCGGCACTGTTGATGTCAACCTTGACGCCTGCCATGGCATGGGTCGAGAACAACAGGGCAAGCACCAGGGCCCTTACAACTACGGCAAAAGACTTCATTGGAACTCCTTGTGGCTTGGGTTGGTACGCCGGCGTTCCTTCCGGCCAAACCAGTGTTCCGCGCCACATGGGGAGCAGCCTATCGTCTGTCACCAATTGACACAGCCGGTAAACAGCGTGTCTCTCTGTAGGGAAATCCCTACCCGGACCTCGGGCCGGGCGGGCCGCAGGCGTAGAATGGGCGCTTTCCGCATTCCCCGGAGTTTCCCCATGGACAGCGCCCAGATCGGCCAATTCCTCAACGACAAATGGGACCAGGACATCGTTCCGCAGCTGGTCGAGTACATCCGCATTCCCAACAAGTCGCCGATGTTCGATGCCGACTGGGTCAAGCACGGTTACATGGACCAGGCCGTGACGCTGATGGAGCGCTGGGCGCGGGCGCAGGCCATTGACGGGCTGGTGGTCGAGGTGGTGCGGCTGGAAGGACGCACGCCGCTGATCTTCCTGGAAATTCCGGCCACCGGCGCGGAAACCGGGCAGGACACCGTGCTGCTCTACGGCCACCTGGACAAGCAGCCGGAAATGACCGGCTGGGACCCGGACCTGGGCCCGTGGCAACCGGTGCTACGCGGCGACAAGCTGTATGGCCGCGGCGGCGCCGATGATGGCTACGCGATCTTCGGTTCGCTGGCCGCGGTGCAAGCGCTGCGCGAGCAGAACCTGCCGCACGCGCGCTGCGTGATCCTGATCGAGGCCTGCGAGGAGTCGGGCAGCTATGACCTGCCCGCCTATGTCGACCACCTCGCCGAGCGCATCGGCAAGCCGTCGCTGGTGGTGTGCCTGGATTCGGGCTGCGGCAACTACGAACAGCTGTGGTGCACCACCTCCCTGCGCGGCCTGACCGGCGGCAACCTCACCGTCAAGGTGCTGGAGGAAGGCGTGCACTCGGGCGATGCCTCCGGCGTGGTGCCGTCCAGCTTCCGCCTGCTGCGCCAGCTGCTGTCGCGCATCGAGGACGAGAAGACCGGGCGCATCCTGCTCGAAGGCCTGCACGTGGACGTGCCGGCCGAGCGCCTGGAGCAGGCGCAGAACGCAGCCAAGGTGCTGGATACGGCGATCTTCGACAAGTTCCCGCTGGTGGAAGGGCTCAAGCCGATGAGCGATGACCTCACCGAGCTGGTCCTCAACCGCACCTGGCGCCCGGCGCTGTCGGTGACCGGCGTGGGCGGCATGCCGGCGCTGGAATCGGCCGGCAACGTGCTGCGCCCGCAGACCTCGGTGAAGCTGTCGCTGCGCCTGCCGCCGATTGCCGACGGCAAGAAGTGCGGCGAACTGCTGAAGGAAGCGCTGCTGCGCGATCCGCCGAACGGTGCCAAGGTCACCCTGGATCTGGAAAAAGCCTCCACCGGCTGGAACGCGCCGGCAATGGCACCGTGGCTGGGCAAGGCCATCGACGACGCCAGCCAGGCATTCTTCGGCAAGCCGGCGATGTACATGGGCGAAGGTGGCTCGATTCCGTTCATGGGCATGCTCGGCGAGAAGTTCCCCGGTGCGCAGTTCATGATCACCGGCGTGCTGGGCCCGCACTCCAACGCGCACGGCCCCAACGAGTTCCTGCACATCCCGATGGGCAAGCGCGTCACCGCCTGCGTGGCCAAGGTCATTGCCGAGCACCACGCCGCCTGCCTGCGCGGCGAAACCAGCGGTTCGCCGGTGGCCGCCGACAGCGGCACCCGCCACGGCGGCCACGGCTGCTGCTGAGCGCGATGACGGACGTGGCCCGGCCTTGCTAGGCTGCGTCCTTCTTCGGCGGGAGCGCGCGCATGGGTGGCCTGTTCGGCAGCGACAGCTGGCTCTACATCATCCTGGTCGGCCTGGTGGTCGGCCTGCTGGCGCGCTTCATTTCGCCCGGCCCGCGGCACCTGGGCTGCCTGCTGACGATCCTGCTCGGCATTGGCGGCGCGGTGCTCGCCGGCTGGTTTGGCCAGCACATGGGCTGGTACCGCGCGGGCGAACCGGCGGGTTTCTTCGGCGCCCTGCTCGGTGCCATCGCGCTGCTGGCGCTGCTGCGCTTGTTCAGCGGCCGCCGCTGAAACCCCTTTCCTTTCCGGGTGACGGCCATGCCGTCGCCTCCGCCGTGGCTGAGTTGCCGATGTCCCCAGACCCCGTTTCCGATCCGCGCGCCGCGCAACGCCTGCACTGGTTGCAGCAGACCTTGCGCGACCCTGGCGCCACGCTGACGCGCGCGTCGGTCGATGCCGGCATGCGCAGCTACTGGCGCAGCGAATCGGCGCACGCACCCAGCCGCGTCCTGATGGATTCGCCGCCCGGCCTGGACGATCCGCAGCCGTGGCTGCGCATGCGCGAGCTGCTGCACGGCGGCGGCGTGCGCGTGCCGCAGGTGCTGGCCGTGGATATCGAAGCCGGCTTCCTGCTACTCGAAGACCTTGGCGGGCCGACCCTGGCCCAGGTGCTGGACGACGCGAACGCCGATGCGCTGTTCGATGCGGCGATCGGACAATTGCTGCGCCTGCAGCGCATCACCCCGCCCGCAGGCATGGGCGAGTTCGGCGAGGCCCTGCTGCAGCGCGACGCAGGGTTGTTCGAGGAATGGTTCCTCGGCCGCCATCTCGGCATCACCCTGGATTGCGGCGAGTCCGAGCTGCTGGAACTGGCGCAGCGCCGACTGATGGACAACGCGCTCGGCCAGCACAAGGTGCTGGTGCACCGCGACTTCATGCCGCGCAACCTGATGCCGGTGGCCGATGGCCCGGCCGTGCTCGATTTCCAGGACTGCGTGCGTGGACCGGTGGCCTACGACGTGGTCAGCCTGTTCAAGGACACTTCGGTCAGCTGGCCGCTGCTACGCGTGGACGCCTGGCTGGCGCGCTACCACGCGCGTGCGCTGGAGGCCGGCATCGCGGTACCGCCGCTGCAACGCTTTGCCCGCGACGCCGACTGGATGGGCGTGCAGCGCCACCTGAAGAATCTCGGCATTTTCTGCCGCCTGCATTACCGCGACGGCAAGAGCTGGTACCTGGCGAACATCCCGCGCTTTGTCGCCTATCTCGAAGAAGTGTTGCCGCGGCACGCGCCGCTGCAACCGCTGCAGCAGCTGCTGGAAACACGGATCAAGCCGGCATTGGCCGAACGCGCCGCGGCGCCGGCCGAGGCGCCATGAAGGCCCTGATCTTCGCCGCCGGCCTCGGCGAGCGGATGCGCCCGCTGACCACGCACACGCCCAAGCCGCTGCTGGCCGCGGGCGGCAAGCCGCTGATCGCATGGCATCTGGAAAAGCTGGCGGCGATCGGCGTACGCGAGGTGGTGGTCAATACCTCGTGGCTGGCCGAGCAATTCCCGGCCGTGCTGGGCGACGGCTCGCGCTTCGGTCTGCGCATCGAATACGCCCATGAAGGCGACACGCCGCTGGAGACCGGCGGCGGCATGCTCAATGCTCTGCCCTTGCTGGGCGAGGCGCCGTTTCTGCTGGTCAATGGCGATGTGTGGAGCGATTACGACTTCGCGCTGCTGCCGCGCATGCCGCAGGGCCTGGCCCACCTGGTGATGGTGGCCCCACCGCTGCAGGCGCCGCAGGGCGATTTCGCGCTGGAAGCGGATGGCCAGCTGCGTCGCGATGGCGCCCGCCGCCTCACCTATTCGGGCATCGGCGTGTTCCGGCCGCAGCTGCTGGACGGGTGGCAGCGATATGCCGACGGCGATGCCGGCGTGGCCGCCAACGGCAAGCCGCGCTTCCGCCTGGCGCCGATCCTGCGTGCGCACATGGATGCCGGTGCGGTGAGCGGCGAACACCATGCCGGCCGCTGGACGGATGTGGGTACGCCGCAGCGGTTGGCGGAATTGGACACGCGTTTGTCGCAGGGTTGATGACGCGCTGCACTGCTGATCGCCGCCCTTGTAGGAGGGGCTTCAGCCCCGAACGGGCGGAGCTGCGGTGTGGCAGATTGCGGTCGCGGCTTAAGCCGCTCCTACGGGGGTTGCGCGGTTACAGGACGCTGCGCAGGAACGGCACGGTGATGCGCCGCTTCGCCGCCAGCGATTCGCGGTCGAGCCGGTCCAGCAACGCGACCAGGCCACCCAGCTCACGCCCGCTGTGGGTAAGCAACCATTCGATGGCGGCATCGTCGATCACCAGCCCGCGGCGCTGCGCACGCTCACGCAGCACCGCGGCACGCCCCGCGTCATCCAGCGCCGGCAAGGCGATGCGCACGCATTGCGCCAGGCGCGAGCGCAGATCCGGCAGAGTCAACGCCAACCCGTCAGGCATCGCGCGCGCGGTGTAGAGCAAGGTCACACCCGCGGCGCGCGCGCGGTTGTGGAAATCGAACAGAGCCACTTCGTCCTCGCGCGCGCCGGCAATGGCGTCCAGGCCGTCCAGCGCGATGACCTCATGGCCCTCCAGCGATTCCAGTGCCTCACGCAAGCGCCCGGCGGCGGCCTGCAACGGCAGATACGCGGCTCGGCGCCCGGCCTGCTCGGCAGCCGCGCACAGCGACAACGCCAGATGGGTCTTGCCGCTGCCGGCCGGACCGGCGAGAAACACCCAGTCCACCCGCGCGCCGGCGGCAATCGCGCGCAACTGCGCGATCACGCCCTCCGGCGCGCCGACATGGGTTTCCAGGCGCTGGTCCGGCGGATAACGCAGGGCCAGCGGCAACTGCGGTACGCTCACGGCGATCCCGGGTCCTTCGGCACTTCGATGATCACCGTCTCGGTCGTGGTCGTGGCCGAGGCCAACACGATCTCCGGCCCGCGCTCGCCCGCATACAGCTCGCTCTGGGTATAGCGCGCGTGCGCGTAGTGCAGCAGCACGTTGGCCACCGCCGCCACCGGCAGCGCCAGCAGCATGCCGAGGAAGCCGAACAACTGACCACCGGCCATCACCGCGAAGATCACCGCCACCGGATGCAGGCCGATCTTGTCGCCGACGATGCGCGGAGTGAGCACATAGCTCTCCATCAGCTGGCCCACGGTGAACACCACGCCGACCAGCACCAGCAGCTGCAGGTCAAAGCCCTGCGCCTGCACCAGCGCGGCCACTACCGCCAGCACCACGCCGGTGGTGGCGCCCAGATAGGGAATGAAGCTGATCAGCCCGGCAATCAGGCCGATCAGCAGGCCCAGCTTCAACCCGACCAGGGTCAGGCCGGCGGCGTAGATCAGGCCCAGGGCGAGCATCACCAGGAACTGGCCGCGGATGAAGGCGCCCAGCACGTCGTTGGATTCCAGCGCCAGGCTGCTCACGGTGCCGATGTACTTGCGCGGGATCACCGCGGCCACGCGCTCGACCAGCTTGTCCCAGTCACGCAGGAAGTAGAACGTCAGGATCGGCAGCAGCACGATGTTCAACACCCAGGTCACCATCGCAAAGCCCGAGCGCGACAGATAGCCGAAGAAGGTCCTGGCCACGCCGCCAGCCTGGTCCCAATGGCTGCGGATCCAGTCGATCAGCCGCTCCGGGTCCAGCCAGTTCATCAGCTCCAGGCCGGTCTTGTGCTCTATCCACGGCACCGCGGTGCCGATGAACCAGTCGCGCATCTGCGGCAGCGCGTTGATCAGGGTGACGATCTGTCGCTCGATCATTGGCACCAGGATCATCAGCGCCAGCACCACCAGCAGCACCATCAACACGAACACCAGGGTGACGGCGACATTGCGCGAACGCCCGGCGCGCTCGATGCGATCCACCAGCGGGTCGCCGAGCCAGGCCAGCAGCAAGGCCAGCACGAACGGGGTCAGCACCGGCGCCAGCAGCCAGGTCAGCCACAGCGCGGCCACGACCACCGCGGCCCATTTGAGCCGGCGCAGGAACAGCGCGATTTCCGCCTCGGGGCTCAGGTTCATTTGACGCGGTACTCCATGCGCTCGCCTTCCAGCTGTACCGGGCCGTCGGTGGGCATGGAGACCGGTTCGATCGGGCTGTCGCTGCCCAGCATGCGGTTCAGGCCCGATGGGCCGGTCAGCAGATCCAGGTCCAGCTCCAGGCGGTCGCCAGCGGCGCTGACCGGGCGCATCGCGCGCACCACCGACACGTTCTGCAGGGCCGCGGACACGCGCAGGTAATCGTCGGCGCTGCGCAGGCCGGTGATCACCGCGCGGTAGGTGCCGGGCACGCCGCTGTCCACCTTCTTGGCGTAGCGCTTGACCAGCGCATCGGCCGCGCCGTCGGCACCGCTGGCCATGGCGCGGCGCGCGTCGGCGTCGGTGGTGCTCCAGTTCGCCAGCACCTTGCCGTCGTCGATGAAGATCCAGTCCGCGGTCCAGCCGCCACTCGCGGCGCGGTAGAGCTTGCCGACCAGCTGCATCGGCGGGCTGTAGCGCGAGGAGGCGCGGGCCACGGCACCGGTGTCCTGGCGCCAGATCGCGCCGACCAGGGCTTGTTCGGCGGCATTGCCGCCCGGCAGGCCAAGGCGGAAGCCGCGTTCGACCGCGCGGTCGAGCACGCTGCGCGCGGCATTGGACTGCGCCACGCCAACCAGGCGCGGGCCGCTGCCATCGTCAATGGCCAGCCACAGCACCGGCTTGGGGCGCGGCTGCGGCCACACCGGCAGGCCCAGCGCGGCGACCAGGCCATCGACATCGTCCTGGCGGAAGCGCGCGACCAGCATGGTGCGGAAGGTGGGCGCGCCGCTGGGCGAGGTGCCCTGGTCCTGGCGGTAGTCGTAATGGTCAACGTAGTCGCCGGCATTGCGCAGGGCCTGGCCCACGCCGGGGCGGCTCATCACGCTGCGGTCGCCGGAGAGCTTGGCCAGCACGCTGCCCAGCGCGCGCGCCAGGGCGCCGGCGCGGTCGCCCTCGCCCTGGCTGTTCACCGGCACTTCGGCTTCGTAGGTGCCCTGCGCCTTGGCGACATCGCCCTCGGTACGCAGGTCGGCTTGTGCGAAGGCCACGGCCGGGGCCAGTGCGCCGGCCAGGACGCAGCTGGCCAGGGACAGAAGTAGGGCAAGACTGCGGCGCATCGCGGGTTCCGTTACGGGCTTCATCCAGGCGAATTGTTGCCCGAATGGCCGCCGCGCGCCAACGCCGCGACGCCGGCTGCTAAAATCGACGGCCTTGCCGCCCAAGCCTCCCCGCCCGTGACCAGCCCCGTGCCCAGCAACGACGCCTCTGCTTCCCAGCCGCTGACCTACCGTGACGCAGGGGTCGACATCGATGCCGGCAACGCCCTGGTCGAACGGATCAAACCGCTGGTCAAGCGCAGCTTCCGGCCGGAAGTGATGGGCGGGCTGGGCGGTTTTGGCGCCCTGTTCGACCTGTCGGGCAAGTACAAGGAGCCGGTGCTGGTGTCCGGCACCGACGGTGTCGGCACCAAGCTCAAGCTGGCCCAGCAGCTCGGCCGGCACGACACCATCGGCATCGACCTGGTCGCCATGTGCGTCAACGACGTGCTCGTGCAGGGCGCCGAGCCGCTGTTCTTCCTCGACTACTTCGCCACCGGCAAGCTCGACATCGACACCGCCGCCGCCGTGGTGGGCGGCATCGCGCGTGGCTGCGAACTGTCCGGCTGCGCGCTGATCGGCGGCGAAACCGCCGAGATGCCCGACATGTACCCGCCGGGCGAGTACGACCTGGCCGGCTTCTGCGTGGCGGCGGTGGAGAAATCCCAGCTGCTGGACGGCGCCGGCGTGCGCGCCGGCGATGTGCTGATCGGCATCGCCTCCAGCGGCCCGCATTCCAATGGCTACTCGCTGGTGCGGCGCATCTACGAGCGCGCTGGTGCGCCGGCCGAGCACGTGCTGGAAGATGGCACCCGCCTGATCGATGCGCTGATGGCGCCCACCGCCCTGTACGTCAAGCCGGTGCTGGCACTGCTGGCGTCGCACGGCGCCGCCATCCACGGCATGGCCCACGTCACTGGCGGCGGGCTGACCGAGAACATCATCCGCGTCATTCCCGAAGGCCTGGGCCTGGACATCCGTGCCGGCAGCTGGCCGCTGCCGCCGGTGTTCCAGTGGCTGCAGCGCGAAGGCGCGGTGGCCGACAGCGAAATGTGGCGCACCTTCAACTGCGGCGTCGGCTTCGTGCTGGTCGCCGATCCGGCGCAGGCCGCCGCGCTGGAACAGGCCATCGACGCGCAGGGCCTGCAGCACTGGCGCATCGGCGAAGTGGTCAGCGCCGGCGACGGCGAACGCGTCCGCATCGGCTGATCCGGCCCGGCCCATGACTCCGGCGAAGCGGGCCGCATTGGCGGCGGTGCTGGCGGTCTTTGCCGCCAGCTGGATTCAGCCGCCGTGGCCGGTCGAGCAGGCATTGCACAGTTCGCTGACCGTGGTCGGCCTGGTGGCGCTGTACTGGGTCGACCGGCGCTGGCCGCTGGGCAATGGGAGTTTCATCGCGATCTGCGGCTTCATCGCCCTGCACTGCATCGGCGCGCGCTGGCTGTATTCCAATGTGCCTTACGAACAATGGAGCCAGGCCCTGTTCGGCTGGTCGCCGGGTCAGGCGTTCGGCTGGCAGCGCAATCACTTCGACCGCCTGATCCACCTGATGTACGGCCTGTGCTTCACGCCCGCGCTGGTGCAGCTGGCGCGCCGGTGGTGGCCGGCGCTGTCGCCGCGCCAGGCCTTCGTGCTCGCGGTGATGGCGGTGATGTGCAGCAGCCTGGTGTACGAATGGCTGGAATGGGCGATCGCCCTGGCGCTCTCGCCGGAAGCGGCCGAAGCCTACAACGGCCAGCAGGGCGACATCTGGGACGCCCATGCCGACATGCTGCTGGCGACCGTGGGCAGCGTGCTCACCTGGCCGGCCACCCGGCTGCAACGTTCATGAGCACCGCCCCGCTCGCGCGCATCGCCGTGCTCGCTTCCGGGCGCGGCAGCAACCTGCAGGCGATCCTCGATGCCATCGCCGCGGGCACCTTGCGGGCCGAAGTGGTCGGGGTGTTTTCCGACAAGCCCAGCGCGGCCGCGCTCCGCAAGGTGGACAAGTCGCTGCGCTGGTCCGCCAGCCCGCGCGACTTTGCCGACCGCGAAGCCTTCGATACCGCGCTCGGTGACGCCCTGGCCACCTGCGCGCCGGACTGGATCGTCTGCGCCGGCTACATGCGCATCCTCGGCGAGCGCTTCGTGCGCCGCTTCGAGGGCCGCCTGGTCAACATCCATCCCTCACTGCTGCCGCGCCACCGCGGGCTGCACACCCACGCGCGCGCGATCGAGGCCGGCGATACCGAGCACGGCGCCAGTGTGCATTTCGTCATTCCCGAGCTCGATGCCGGCGCTGTCCTGGCCCAGGCCCGGGTGCCGGTGCTGCCCGATGACGATGCCACGCGCCTGGCCGAACGCGTGCTGGCACGCGAGCACCCGTTGCTGATCGCCAGCCTGGCCCTGCTCGCCAGCGGCCGTGTAGATGAACGCCAGGGCCAGCTGTTCGTGGACGGTCAGTGCCTGTTTACACCCCTGCAACTAGATTCGGCGCAACGCCTGCAGGCTGCGCCGGACACACGGCCATGACCTTGCTACCGTCATCCTGACACCCCCACCCCAGCCCCGTGCGCATGACCTTCCCCCGCTTCGCCCTGTTGGCCTTGCTGTGCTGGCCCATCGCCCCGGGCCTGGCGCAGGAGGCGTCCACGCAGACGTCGGAACCCGCCGCGCCGCCATCGGCGCCCGCCACTCCGGCGCCGAGCCCGATCGCCCTGCCGCAACCCGAATGGAGCGCACCGCCGCTGGAACCCTTCGTCGCCACCTACCAGGCGTTCTACAAGGGCAAGGAAGCCGGCGACGCCACCTTGCAGGTGACCCACATCGGCGGCAACCAGTGGCGCGTGGACATGGCCGTGCGCGGACGCAAGGGCTTCGCCAGCATCCTCGGCCTGAACCTGGAACAGAGCACGGTGTTCGACGTGGAGGACGGCACTTATGTGCCGCTGACCCAGAGCACGGTGAAAAAAGCCGTGTTCTTCGGCAAGAAGGTCACCGGCGTGTATGACTGGAAGGCCGGCACCGCGCAATGGGATGGCGACCTGAAAAAGGAACGCCGCCAGCCGATCCCGCTCGAGCGCGGCGACCAGAGCGCCCTGCTGATCAACCTGGCGCTGATGCGCGACGCGCGCCCGGGCCAGGCGATGGGCTATCGCTATGTCGATGTCGGCCGCGTGCGCCGCTACGAATACCGCGCCGCCGATGCCACCGAGATCGTGCAGGTCGGCGACCTGAGCTATGACGCGCTGAAGGTGTTCCGCACCAACGGCGGCGACAACGAAACCCTGCTGTGGATCGCCAACGGAGTTCCCACTCCGGTGCGCATCCTCCAGCGCGACAACGGCGAAGACCAGATCGACCTGCGCCTGATCGAATACCAAGGAGTGTGATGATGAAACGCCTCGCCCGACCGACCGCCCTGCTCGCCGCCGCCGCACTGGCGCTGATGAGCCTGCCCGCACTTGCATTGCAACCCTTCACCGCCGATTACCAGGCCAACTACATGGGCGTGCAGGCCAACGGCACGATGACCCTGGCCGCGGCCGGCAACAATCAATGGCGCTACTCGCTGCAGATCCAGAACCCGATGGCCACGCTCAGCCAGACCACGGTGTTCGAGGAAAAGAACGGGCAGCTGCGGCCGCTCAGCAGCAACGACGCCTCCGCGCTGCTGGTCAAGAAGCGCAACGTGCAGGCCAAGTACGACTGGACCACCAACCAGGCCACGTGGAGCGGCGACATCAAGCCCGAGCGCCGCGGCCCGGTGAAACTGCAGCCCGGCGACATGGACGCCCTGCTGATCAACCTGGCGATCAGCCGCGACCTTGCCGCCGGCAAGCCGCTGACTTACCGCATGGTCGATGAGGGCCGGATCAAGCCGATGACCTACCAGGTCGTGGGCAAGGAAACCCTCACCGTCAACGGCAAGCCGCAACAGGCCACGAAGGTTTCGCGCGTGGACGGCAACAAGGAACTCATCGCCTGGATCGTGCCCGGCCTGCCGGTGCCGGCGCGCCTGCTGCAACGCGAGGGCGGCCAGGATGCGCTGGATTTGACGATCCGCTCCTTGCGCTGACCCGGTTCCGCGCGAAATGGAAAGGCCCGCCATTGGCGGGCCTTTTCGTTTCTGCTGTTGTCGTTTGCCATGGTTTGCTGAGGGTTCGCGGCTGAAGCCGCTCCTACAGCCGCTCCTACAGCCACCCCAGGCAGCATCGCCGCGTTTCCCATCCGGTCGCGGAGATTTGTCGGCGGTCGGGGGCAGGCCCTTTCGGGACGCTAGACGCCATGGATGGCGTCTGGCAGCCCCATGGATGGGTTCACCGCGTGTCCCGAAAGGGCCTGCCCCCGGCCGCTACACGCAAGAACCAAACAGCCGCCCTTCGCGCGACAAACGAACAACCAGAATCAGTCCTTCTTGAACTCCGTCCGGCAATCCACCCGGATCTGCTGCCCGCTGCCGCGCCAGTAGAACGTGCTGCACTTGCGCGGCCCATCCACGGTCGTCTTCACCGCCACCGCGTAGAACGACTGCGCGATTTCCGCCCGCGTGGCGGTGCCATCGCCGTCCCAGTCCATGTCCTTGAACTCGACGCCCTGCGTGATCGCCATCCCCGCCCAGCCGGCCCACGCCAGCCACGCCAGGATCAACAGGATCACCCCCAGCAGCACCTTGCGCCGCGTGGTGAAACGGCCGCGCAGCATCATGCGATGCGCCGGATGATCGCGCCCAGCGACCCCAGCTTCTCCTCGATGTTCTCGTACCCCCGGTCCAGGTGGTAGATGCGGTCGATCGTCGTCTCGCCTTCAGCCATCAGCCCCGCCAGGATCAACGACGCCGAAGCCCGCAGGTCCGTCGCCATCACCGGCGCGCCACTCAGCCGCTCCGCGCCGCGGATGATCGCCGTATGCCCTTCCACCTGGATGTCCGCACCCAGGCGCAGCAGCTCGTTGACGTGCATGAAGCGGTTCTCAAAGATCGTCTCGTTGATCACGCCCACCCCGTCGGCCACGCAGTTGAGCGCCATGAACTGCGCCTGCATGTCGGTCGGAAACGCCGGGTAAGGCGCCGTGGTCAGGCTGACCGCGCGCGGCCGCTTGCCCTTCATGTCCAGGGTGATGCTGTCCTCGGTGCAATCAAGCTCGGCACCGGCTTCCTTGAGCTTGTCCAGCACCGCGTCCAGCGTGTGCGGGCGCGCGCGGCGCACGGTCACGCGGCCACCGGTCATCGCCGCCGCCACCAGGAACGTGCCGGTCTCGATGCGGTCCGGCAGCACCGCATGACGGCCGCCACCGAGGCGCTCGACGCCCTCGATCACGATGCGCGGCGTGCCCGCACCCTCGATCTTCGCGCCCAGTGCGACCAGGCACTCGGCCAGGTCCACCACCTCCGGCTCCATCGCCGCGTTTTCCAGCACCGTGGTGCCGTCGGCGAGCACCGCGGCCATCAGCACGTTCTCGGTGCCGGTCACGCTGACCATGTCGAACACGTAGCGGCCGCCCTTCAAGCGTTGCGCGCTGGCCTTGATGTAGCCGTTCTCGACACTGATATCGGCACCCAGCGCCTGCAGGCCCTTGATGTGCTGATCCACCGGCCGCGAGCCGATCGCGCAGCCGCCGGGCAGCGACACCTCGGCCGCGCCATAGCGCGCCAGCAGCGGGCCCAGCACCAGAATCGACGCACGCATGGTCTTGACCAGCTCGTATGGCGCGACATGGCTGTTGACCGAGCGCGGGTCCACGGTGATCGAACTGCCGCGCGCCAGCGTGCCTTCGTCGATGGTGACGCCAGCGCCGAGTTCGCCCAGCAGCTTCACCGTGGTGATCACGTCATGCA
The DNA here is from genome assembly GCA_035629025.1 of Stenotrophomonas sp. GTDB lineage: Bacteria > Pseudomonadota > Gammaproteobacteria > Xanthomonadales > Xanthomonadaceae > Stenotrophomonas_A. The sequence continues at coordinate 33,788 of DASPIU010000018.1, read as the reverse complement.
GGTGCGGCACGTTGGTGATTTCCACCGGCGCGTCGGCCAGCAGCGTGGCGCAGAGGATGGGCAGGACGGCGTTCTTGGCGCCGGAGATGTTGACTTCGCCGTGCAGCGCGTTGCCGCCGGTGACTACGATTTTGGCCATGGTGTCGGGGATTGGAGAAAGTTGGAAAGCCGCGGCGCACGCTGCAGGCCGGGTCGCCGTCGAGGACGGCATCGCCACGCAAGCGCTGCCACGAACGGTCAGGCGGATTCCTGCGGGGTCACGGTCTTGAGCTGCAGCGCGTGGATCGCCCCGCCCATCAGGTCGCCCAACGTGGCATAGACCATGCGGTGCCGGGCCAGCGGCAGCTTGCCGGCAAATGCCGGGCTCACCACGGTGGCCTCGAAATGCACGCCATCGTCGCCGCGGACGTCCGCGCGCGCGTCCGGCAGGCCGGATTCGATGAGTTTACGGATGGTTTCGGCGTCCAACGGGCTTTCCTAATAAAATGTGCGGCCATTCTACTCTTCGAGCGGGTCCCCGTATGGCCGTATCGCCCCTGCCGCCCGATGCCGTGAACGACGCCAACCTGGTCGCCAGCGGCCGCCGGGTGGTCGAGATCGAGCAGGGTGCGCTGGCCGCGGTGGGCGCGCGCATCGGCCAGCCGTTTGCCGCGGCCTGCCGGCTGATCCTGGCCTCGCGCGGGCGCGTGGTCGCCACCGGCATGGGCAAGTCCGGACACGTGGCGCGCAAGATCGCCGCTACCCTGGCCTCCACCGGCACGCCCGCGTTCTTCGTCCACCCCGGCGAGGCCGGGCATGGCGACCTGGGCATGATCACCGAGGCCGACCTGGTGCTGGCGCTGTCCTACTCGGGCGAATCGGACGAGGTGCGGATGCTGCTGCCGGTGCTCAAGCGCCAGGGCAACCCGATCATCGCCATGACCGGGCGCCCGCAGTCCACCCTGGCCCAGGCCGCCGACGTCCACCTGGACGTCAGCGTGCCAATCGAAGCCTGCCCGCTGGAGCTGGCGCCCACTTCCAGCACCACCGCCTCGCTGGCCATGGGCGACGCCCTGGCCGTGGCCCTGCTGGACGCGCGCGGCTTCACCGCCGACGACTTCGCCCGCTCGCACCCGGCCGGCAGTCTCGGCCGGCGCCTGCTGCTGCACATCACCGACATCATGCACAGCGGCGATGAGCTGCCGAAGGTGGGCGAGAACGCCACGCTCAGCGAGGCGCTGGTGGAAATGAGCCGCAAACGCCTGGGCATGACCGCGATCGTGGATGCCGACGGACGCCTGATCGGGCTGTTCACCGACGGCGACCTGCGCCGCGCACTGGACAGCGACATCGACGTGCGCGCCGCGCATATCGGCGAAGTGATGACCCGCAACCCCCGCACCATCGGCGCCGACCAGCTCGCCGCCGAAGCCGCGCGCCTGATGGAGGCCTACAAGATCAACGGCCTGATCGTGGTGGACGCGCAACAGCGCGCGGTGGGCGCCCTCAACATTCACGACCTGTTGCGCGCCAAGGTGGTTTAACCGCGCAATCCACGGCACGATGCCTCCCTGGCCAGCCCTCACGCCCCTCCCCACGCGACGACCTGATGCCCTACGCCCCGCTGACGAGTTTGCCCGCCGACCTGGTTGCCCGCGCCAGCGCCATCCGCCTGGCGTGCTTCGATGTCGATGGCACGCTGACCGATGGGCGGCTGTACTACGACCATGCCGGCAACGAGAGCAAGGCGTTCTTCGTGCAGGACGGGCTCGGCCTGAAGCTGCTGCAGCGCGCCGGCATCGAAGTGGCGATGATCACCGCGCGCGCGAGCCTGTCTGCCGAACAGCGCGGCCGCGACCTCGGCATCGAAGTGCAGATCGGCGTCGGCGACAAGGCCCAGGCCGTGCGCGAACTGTGCGCGCGGCATGACGTCACACTGGAGCAGACCGCCTTCATGGGCGATGACTTGCCCGACCTGCCGGCGCTGCTGATCGCCGGCCTGGCGGTCGCACCGGCAAACGCGCATCCGTGGATCGCCGAACGCGTGCACTGGCGCACCCAGGCGCGCGGCGGCGCCGGCGCGGCGCGCGAACTGTGCGACGTGCTGCTGGCCGCGCAATACCGCTTTGACAGCGTGCTCGCGAGGTATGGCGCATGAGCCGGCGTCTGCTCATCGGCACCGCGCTGCTGCTCGCCGCCTTGCTCAGCGGCTGGTTTGCCTGGCGCAACCGCAGCCACCCGGTAGAGCAGGTGGCCGCCGAAAGCAGCGCCGACTACGTGCTGCACGACTTTGAACTGATCAGCCTGGACAAGGACAGCGGCAAGGAAGCGATCACCTTGCGCGCGCCCGAAGCGCACCGCAACCGTGCCGACCAGACCATGGACATCACCACCCCGCTGTTCCTGCTGCCTGACCAGCAGGGCCTGCCGTGGACGCTGCGCGCGCGGACCGGCTGGGTCAGCGCCAAGGCCGACGAACTGCGCCTGCGCGGTGATGTGGCCGGCGACAGCCCGGCCGCCCCCGGCGTGGTCCCCACCACGTTCCGCACCACCGCGCTCGATGTCTTCCCGCAGCAGCACCTGGCCCGCACCGCAGAACGCGTGACCATGACCCGCCCCGGCCTGAGCCAGACCGGCGTGGGCTTCGAGGCCAACCTGCAGACCCGGCAGTACAAGCTCCTTTCACAGGTCAAGACCCGCTATGAACCCAACACTGCCCGCTAGGCTCGCCGCCACCCTGCTGCTCGCCGCGCTGTTGCCGCTGGCGGCGCAGGCCAGGACCAGCGACCGCAACCAGCCGATGAACATCGATTCGGCGACCAACGACTGCAACCTCACCGACGACGACGGCAAGTGCCGCTTCACCGGCAATGTCGTCATCACCCAGGGTTCGCTGGAAGTGCGCGCCGACACCGCCGATCTGTTCCGCAAGGCCGGCGCGATCGACCGCATCGTGCTGATCGGCCGACCGGCGACGATGAAGCAGCTGATGGACGACGGCTCGCCGATGAACGCCAAGGCCGACAACATCGAGTACCGCGTCAACGAGGACACCATCATCCTCACCGGCAACTACACCGTCGATTCGCCCAAGGGCAGCAACGCCGGCCAGCGCATGACCTACAACACCAAGACCGGCAACATGCAGAGCGGTGGCGACGGCACCCGCGTGCGCACGGTGATCCAGCCCAAGACCCAGGCTCCGGCCAAGTCGGAGAAGAAGTGATGCTGTCGGCGACCGGACTGCGCAAGCGCTACAAGCAGCGTGAGGTCGTGCGCGACTTCGGCCTGACCCTGGAAGCGGGCGAGGTCGTGGGCCTGCTCGGCCCCAACGGCGCTGGCAAGACCACCTGCTTCTACATGATCGTCGGCCTGGTCGAGGCCGACGCCGGGCGCATCGAGCTGGACGGACGCGACATCACCGCCGACCCGATGTATACCCGCGCCAAACTTGGCGTGGGCTATCTGCCGCAGGAGCCGTCGGTATTCCGCAAGCTCAGCGTGTCGGACAACATCCGCCTGGTGCTGGAACTGCGCGAGGACCTGGACAGCGCCGGCCGCGAGAAGGAACTGGCCTCGCTGCTGGACGAACTGCAGATCAGCCACGTATCCGAGCAGCTTGGCGCCAGCCTGTCCGGCGGCGAGCGGCGGCGTTGCGAGATTGCCCGCGCCCTGGCTGCGCGGCCACGCCTGATGCTGCTGGATGAGCCCTTTGCCGGCGTCGATCCGATTTCGGTCGGCGAAATCCAGCGCATCGTGACCCATCTGAAGGAACGCGGCATCGGCGTGCTGATCACCGATCACAACGTCCGCGAGACGCTGGGAATCTGCGATCGCGCCTATATCCTGGCCGATGGCGGCGTGCTGGCGCAGGGCGCGCCGGACGACCTGCTGCAGAACGCCGACGTGCGCCGCGTCTACCTGGGCGAGCAGTTCCGCCTGTAAAGCCTGTCCCCGCTGGCGTTGCGCGCCAGCGGGACCGTCTCGCGCAACGCCGCCGCGTTTTGGCACAAGCCGGCGCGCGCGTATATCCTGCAAGCCAGACGCATGCCCCGCACAGGTTCGCTGCGGCGCGTCCGCGTGCCGCAAGTGCGGTAAATGTCGGCATCGTTCGCCTCCCTATCGTCCAGTGAGCTCATGAAGGCACGGCTGCAGACATCGATGGGTCAACAGCTGGTCATGACGCCGCAACTGCGTCAGGCCATCCGGCTGTTGCAGATGTCCAGCGCCGAGCTTGAACTGGAAATCGCCGAGGCGGTGGAAACCAATCCGCTGCTGGAGTGGGCCGAAGACGCGCCTGCCGCCAGCGAGGCCGGCGCGGAAGGCGAACCGGCCCCCGTCAGCGACGAGTACGGCCGCGAGGACGGCCCCGGTGACGACTGGACCCCGGACGAGGGCAGCTGGGCCACCGGCAGCAGCGGCGGCAACGACGAGGATGACAACGGCAGCGCCGCCGATCGTGTGGCCGAGCCGGAAACATTGGCCGACCACCTGCTGTGGCAGCTGCATCTGTCGCATCTGTCCCAGCGCGACCGCCGGATCGGAGCGGCGCTGATCGATGCACTCGACGAGGATGGCTACCTGCGCGAGCCGCTGTCGACAATCGCCGAGGCCTTGGCTCCGGGCATCGTCGCCACCGAAGCCGAAATGCAGACCGTGTTGCACCAGATCCAGCGCTTCGACCCGGTCGGCGTGGGCGCCACGTCGCTGGGCGAATGCCTGGCGCTGCAGCTGGACGTGCTCGACCCGGACACGCCGGGGCGCGCGCTGGCGCGACGCATCGTGGCCGGACCGCTGGAACGCCTGCCGCGCACCGGCGCGGCGGGCCTGGCGCAGGAATTCAAGCTGCCGCTGGCCGAAGTCGAGGAAGCCATCGCCCTGGTGCGCTCGCTGGACCCGCGCCCGGGCAAGCAGCTTGGCAGCTTGTCGTCCGATACCTATGTCGTGCCGGATTGCGTGATCTGGCGCCAGCGTGGGATATGGCGCGTGGCCCTGGCAGGCCGTTCGCAGCCCCGCGTAACCATCCACCGTGGCTACGAGCAACTGATCCGCAGCTGTGGCGAGGCCGATGCAGGCTACCTGCGCGGGCACCTGCAAGAAGCGCGCTGGCTGCTGAAGAGCCTGGAAGCGCGTGGCGAAACGCTGCTCAAGGTCGTCAACAGCCTGTTGCGGCACCAGGCCGGCTTTCTGGAATTCGGCGAACAGGCGTTGCGGCCGTTGACCCTGCGCGAGATCGCCGGTGAACTGGGTCTTCACGAATCCACCATTTCCCGGGCAATCGCGCGCAAGTACGTGCGCACGCCACGCGGCACCATCCCGCTGCGCGCGTTCTTTGCCTCCGGCATCGACACCGACAGCGGCGGCGAAGCGTCCAGCACCGCCATTCAGGCGATGATCCGGCGCCTGATCGAAGCGGAAAACCCGCGCAAGCCCTTGTCTGACGCCAAGCTGGCTGACCTGCTCAAAACCTCGGGCGTGCCAGTGGCGCGGCGCACCGTGGCGAAGTATCGTGAGGCCATGAACATCTCCGCCTCACACGAACGTGTCCGCATAGGTTGATCCGCTGCGGCGGCGGGAGTTCATGGCCCACCGAATCCAAAGGAGGTACCCGATGCGCATCGAGACGTACGGCCAGCAGATCGAAGTCACTCCCGCCCTGCGTGAGTACATGGAGTCCAAGCTGCAGCGATTGCAGCGGCATTTCGACCAGCACTGCGAAGTCCGCACTCAGCTGGCCCTGCGCAAACCCGACCACCACGTCGAGGCCACCGTCAACCTCCCCGGCCGTACCCTGCACGCCGACGCCAGCGCGCCCACCATGTATGCGGCCATCGACCTGCTGGCCGACAAGCTCGACCGCCTTGTCATCAAGCACAAGGAGAAGAAACAGGACCACCACGCCCGCGAGGTGCGCGACAATCTGGCCTGAGTTCATCGCCAGAAGACGTCATGTCCCTGACTGACCTGATGGCGGCCGTGCGCACCGAGGTGCTCCCGGCCGCCGACCGCGACACCCTGCTGCAACTCGCTGCCGAACGCCTCGCCTGCCGCCAGTGCGGCCGCGACGAACTTCTGGCCAGCCTGCGCGAACGCGAGGCGCTCGGCAGCACCGCACTCGGCCACGGCATCGCCATTCCGCATGGCCGCGCGCCCGGCCTGGAACAACCGCGCGGCATCCTGATCAGGTTGCAGGCGCCGGCCGACTTCGGCGCTGGCCAGAGCGTGGACCTGATCTTCGCGATGGCCGTACCCAGCCACTACACCCACGAACACCTTGCGCTGCTGGCCGAACTGGCCGAACGCTTCGGCGACGAGCGCTATCGCCAGGCGTTGCGCCTGGCCGCGGACGCACCGGCCCTGCTGGCGCTGCTCATCCTCCCCCATCCCCAGGCCCATGCCGCATGAACACCAGCATCTCCGCGCGCGAGTTGTTCGACCAGCAGCGCGACAAGCTGGGCCTGCGCTGGATCGCCGGGCAGAAAGGCGCACAGCGCGAGCTCGATGCTGGCGACACCATCGCCCGCCGCCCCTCGCTGGCCGGCTATCTCAACGCGATCTACCCGAACAAGGTGCAGATCCTGGGTACCGAGGAACTGACCTGGCTCGATTCACTGGACCCGCGCCAGCGCTGGGAAACCATAGAGAAAATCATCCAGTTCCAGCCGCTGGCGCTGGTCATCAGCAAGAACCAGCCCTGCCCCGAGGACCTGCGCGCGGCCGCCGACGAGTCGAGCACGCCGCTGTGGGGTTCGCCCAAACGCGGTCATGAGCTGCTCAACCACCTGTCCTACCACCTGGCGCGCACGCTAGCGCCGCGGGTGACGCTGCATGGCGTGTTCATGGAGATCTATTCGATCGGTGTGCTGATCACCGGCGAGGCCGGGTCGGGCAAGAGCGAACTGGCGCTGGAACTGCTCAGCCGCGGCCATCGGCTGGTAGCCGACGACGCACCCGAGTTCACCCAGATCGCCCCGGACGTGCTCGACGGAACCTGCCCCGAGTTGTTGCAGGACCTGCTGGAAGTCCGCGGCCTGGGCGTGCTCAACGTGCGCGACATGTTCGGCGACACCTCGGTGAAAAAGAACAAGTACCTGCGCCTGATCGTCCACCTGACCAAGCCCATGACCGAACCCACCCCGCACGGCTACGAACGCCTGACCGGCGATTCGGGCACCCGCCACGTGCTGGACCTGGACGTGCCGCTGATCACCCTGCCGGTGATGCCCGGCCGCAACCTGGCCGTGCTCACCGAGGCCGCCACCCGCCTGCACATCCTGCGCACCAAGGGCATCGACCCGGCGGCCATGTTCATTGCCCGCCACAGCAACCTGCTGGAGCGACGGCCGTGAGCGCGGCCGCGCCGGCGCTGGTCATCGTCAGTGGCCTGTCCGGCTCGGGCAAGTCGGTGGCGATGAAGACCTTCGAGGATCTGGACTACTACTGCTCCGACAACCTGCCGGTGGAGTTGCTGCCCGACTTCGTGCGCAGCCGACTGCGCGACCAGGCCCTGGGCGACCAGCGCCTGGCAGTGGGCATCGATGTGCGCGGGCGCACCGACCTGGCGCAGCTCACACGCTGGCGCGCCGCCGCGCAGGAGTACGGCATCTCCGTGACCGTGCTGTTCTTCGAAGCCACTGACGAGACCCTGCTCAAGCGCTATGCCGACACGCGCCGGCGCCATCCGCTCAGTCACCTTGGCCTGTCCCTGCCCGAGGCCATCGCCCGCGAGCGCGAGCTCACAGAACCGTTGCGCCTGCAGGCCGACGCCATCGTCGATACCACCGGCTTGAACGTGCACCAGTTGCGGCGGCGGGTGGTCACCGAGTTCGCGCTCGGCCGCAGCAACACCTTGTCATTGCTGTTCGAGTCCTTCGCCTACAAGCGCGGCGTGCCGGCCGAAGCCGACTTCGTCTTTGACGCCCGCGTGTTGCCCAACCCGCACTGGGACCCGGAACTGCGCCCCCTCAGCGGCCGCGATGCTGGCGTGCGCGACTACCTCGAGCAGCAGCCCGACGTGGTCCGCTACACCGGCCAGATCATCGACCTGCTCGACACCTGGCTGCCGCGCCTGAGCAACGACACCCGCAGCTACGTGACCATCGCCTTCGGCTGCACCGGCGGCAAGCACCGCTCGGTCTATCTGGCCGAGCGCATGGCCCAGCACGCCCGCGACCAGGGCTGGCCGGAAGTGGCGACATTTCACCGCGAATTGGATTAGGTCGCTGGTGTCGCCGGTCGCACTCATCGGGTGCGAGGGGCCTGATGCCGTACGGTCGCGGCTGAAGCCGCTCCTACAGTGCCTTCAATGAGCGATGCGAGCGCTTTTGGCTTTCGTGTCCGGTCGCCACGATCTGTCGGGCGCCCGGGGGCAGGCCCTTTCGGGACGCTAGACGCCATGGATGGCGTCTAGCAGCCCCATGGATGGGTTCACCGCGTGTCCCGAAAGGGCCTGCCCCCGGGCGCTGCGCGATGGACCTCGGACAGCCGCTTTTCGGCAGAGTAGATGGAACCCTGGTGCTGTGATCGCGGCTGAAGCCGCTCCTACAAGCCGCTCCTATAAGCCGCTCGTACAAAGCCGCTCGTACAGGGCCTGCGGCGGCGACCAATCCACGGGGATGCAGCATCCCGCGAAAAACCGCCACCACACGCTATCGTCCCGTCACGTCGACCTGTTAACGTTTCGCTATGGCCTGTGGCATCCTCCTCATCACCCATCCCGGCATCGGCTCTTCCCTGCTTCAGGTCGCAACCACCCTGTTGCGCCAGCTGCCACTGAAGACCGAAGCACTTGAAGTGCCCTTCGATGCCGACCTGGACGCCCTGCTGCCGCAGGCATCCGCGGCGCTGCGCCGGGTTGATGGGGGTGAAGGCGTGCTGGTGATGACCGACCTGTATGGCGCCAGCCCCAGCAACCTGGCCGCGCGCCTGGCCCGCCTCGGCACCCCGGTGCGGCGCGTGTCCGCACTGAGCCTGCCGATGCTGCTGCGGGTGATGAATTATCCGGAACAGGGACTGCAAGACCTGCCCGCCACGGCGGCGGCGGGGACCCGCAATGGAGCAATTGTCGACGATGCTTGAACGTGAACTCACCGTTTCCAACCGCCTCGGCCTGCATGCCAGGGCCACTGCCAAACTCGTGCAGCTGCTGTCGTCGTACCGCTGCAACGCCACGTTGGCGGCCAAGGGGCGCGAGGTCAACGCCAAGAGCATCATGGGCGTGATGCTGCTGGCCGCCGGCCAGGGCACGACGGTAGTACTGCGCGTGGATGGCGACGACGAGGCCCAGGCCATGCAGGCCCTGGTCGAATTGTTCGAGCGCCGCTTCGACGAGGACAGCTGAGCGTGCGGGGCACGGGCCGCCGCACCAGCAAGTCGCCGGCGCCGGGCCCGCGTGCCCCCTCGGGCCTGCGCCTGCACGGCCATGGCGCCTCGCGCGGCATTGCCCTGGGCCGCGCCCGCCTGCGCCTGCCGCATGTACTGGAAGTCACCGAACAGCGCATCAGCGCCGCCGCGGTCGAACCGGAACTGGCGCGACTGCACCGCGCCATCGATGCCGCGCGTGAGGAGATGCATGCCCTGCGCACCCGCCTGCAAGGTGCGATGGCGCGCGAGGTCGGCGAATTCCTCGACCTGCACGCCCTGCTGCTCGACGACCCGGAACTGCTGTTCGGCGTCGACGAACTGATCCGTACCGGCCGCTACAGCGCCGACTATGCCCTGCGCCTGCAGCGCGACCGCCTGGCCGCGGTGTTCGATGGCATGGAGGACGCCTACCTCAAGAGCCGCATGGATGACCTGGACCATGTCATCGGCCGCATCCACGCCTTCCTGCAGAAGCGCGACGTGGAAGTGCCCGGCGTGGCCGGCGAGATCCTGATCTGCGACAACGTCGCGCCCTCCGAACTGGCCCAGCTGCAGACCCAAGGCGTGGTTGGCATTGTCAGCGTCGCCGGCAGCCTGCTCTCGCACAGCGCGATCCTGGCGCGCAGCCTGCACCTGCCGCTGGTGGTCGGCACCGCCGAGGCATTGCACCGGGTCAACGATGGCGACGCCTTGATCGTGGACGGCGGTAGCGGCGAGATCATCATCGAGCCCACCGCCGCGGACCTGCGCGGCTACCACGAACGCCTGCGCGTGCTGGCGCGCGAGCAGCGCGAACTCGGCCGCCTGCGCAGCAAGCCCACGCGCACCCGCGATGGCCACGACATCACCCTGCTCGCCAATGCCGAATCCACCGACGACGTGGCCCAGGCCCATGCCCTGGGCGCGTCGGGGCTGGGCCTGTACCGCACCGAATTCCTGTTCCTGCAGCGCAACGAGCTGCCGTCGGAAGAAGAACAGTTCCAGACCTATCGCGACACCGTGCTCGGCATGTGCGGGCGACCGGTCACCATCCGCACGCTGGACCTGGGCGCGGACAAGGCCGACCGCACCGGCCTGGTACTGGGCGACGAGGACAACCCTGCCCTGGGCCTGCGCGGCGTGCGCCTGTCGCTGGCGCGCCCGGAAGTGGCCGACGCGCAGCTGCGCGCGATCCTGCGCGCCTCCGGCTACGGCCCGGTGCGGGTGCTGGTGCCGATGCTCAGCTGCCGCGAGGAGATCGTGCAGCTGCGCCGCCAGCTCAAGCGCCTGAGCACAGGCCTGCGTGCCGAAGGCCACGCCATTGCCGAGCACGTGCCGCTGGGCGCGATGATCGAGGTGCCGGCAGCGGCGATCGGCCTGGAATGCTTCATCGACGATGTCGACTTCCTGTCCATCGGCACCAACGACCTGGTGCAGTACCTGCTGGCCGCCGACCGCAACCACGAAGGCCTAAGCGAACTGTACTCGCCGTTGCACCCGGCGGTGATGCGGCTGCTGCGGCATGTCATCACCACCGCCCGCGCGCATGACACGCCCGTGGCGGTGTGCGGCGAGATCGCCGGCGACCCGCGCTTCGTGCCGCTGCTGCTGGCGCTGGGGCTGACCGAACTGAGCCTGCACCCGGCCACGCTGCTGGAAGTGCGCCGCGCGATCCGCGCCACCCATCTGGGCCGGCTGGGCGAAGCCTCGGCGCGGCTGCTGCGCGCGCGTGACCGCAAGGGCATCGAGAAGTGGCTTTTGGCCATCGCCGCCGAAACCGCATGAGGGGCCGCGCCCACAGGCTGTGATCGTCACCGCGCGCGGGCGATAATGCCGGCGACGAGCCGCGGCGGCGCAACAGCGCTGCCATTCCCGTTCTTGCCCGCCCTTTCCCCGCCGTTTGCCCAGGAGCAGTGATGGCCGAAGCCATTCGCCACGACAAGACCGCGCGTGCGCTGCGCCTGCTCTCCGACGCCCTGGACAGCGGGCGGCTGGGGCCGGTGCGACGCCTGGTCAATACGCTGGCGCCGGCGGAGATCGGCAACCTGCTCGAATCGCTGCCGCCGGGCAAGCGCGAGGTGGTGTGGGGTCTGGTCGACCCGGAAGACGATGGCGAGGTGCTGCTGCATGTGGGCGAGGAAGTGCGCGAAAGCCTGCTCGCGGACATGGACACCGACGAGATCGTCGCTGCGGTCGAGGACCTGGACATCGACGACCTCGCCAACCTGGTCGAGGACCTGCCCGACACCGTCATCGACGAAGTGCTCAAGTCGATGGACCGCGAGAACCGCGAGCGCCTGGAACAGGTGCTGTCCTATCCGGAGGACACCGCGGGCCGTCTGATGAACCCGGACGTGGTCACCGTGCGCGCCGACGTCAACGTCGATGTGGTGCTGCGCTACCTGCGCCTGCGCGGTGAACTCCCCGACCACACCGACCACCTGTTCGTGGTCAGCCGCCGCCACCAGTACCTGGGCCGGGTGTCGCTGGCCTCGCTGGTGACCCACGAGGACAGCACGCCGGTCAACCGCCTGATCGACGACGAGCAGCCGGCCATCGACGTGGGCGACAGCGCGCAGGAAGTGGCGCGGCAGTTCTCCGACCACGACTGGATCTCGGCGCCGGTGGTGGACGAGAACAACATCCTGCTCGGCCGCATCACCATCGACGACGTGGTCGACATCATCCGCGAACAGGCCGAGCACCAGGCCATGAGCGCGGCCGGCCTGGACGAGGACGAGGACATGTTCAGCCCGGCGCGGCGCGCGTTCCGCCGCCGCCTGCTGTGGCTGTCGGTGAACCTGGGCACCGCGTTCATTGCCTCCAGCGTGGTCAGCGAGTTCGAGGGCACCATCGCCAAGCTGGTCGCTTTGGCCGCGCTGATGCCGATCGTGGCCGGCATGGGCGGCAATGCCGGCACCCAGGTGCTGGCGCTGATGGTGCGCGGCCTGGCCCTGGGGCAGATCGGTTCATCGAACGTGATGACGCTGCTGAAGAAGGAGCTGACCGTCGCGCTGATCAATGGCATCTGCCTCGGCCTTGGCCTGGGCCTGATCGTCCTGGCCTGGTTCAAGCAGCCCATGTTGTCGCTGGTGATCGGCACCGCACTGACCATCAACCTGTGCACCGCCGCGCTTGGTGGCGTGCTGGTGCCGGTCACGCTCAAGCGCCTGGGCTTCGATCCGGCACTGGCCGGCGGGGTGATCCTGACCACGCTGACCGACGTGATGGGTTTCCTCAGTTTCCTTGGCCTGGCCACGGTCATCCTGCTGCATTGAAGCGCGCCGCCGCCCCACGCTCGAAGACGGCGCGCAAGCCGGCTGCGGCGCGCGCGAAAGGCACACGTCCGGCTGCGCGTGCTGGCGTCGGGCGTGCGCCTTCGCGGCTGCGCCGTGCCGCCGACTTCGGCGCGCTGGCATTGGTCGGCGCACATGCCGCGCTGCTCTGGCTGATGCTGCGCGACGGCGTATTGCCGGCCTGGGCCGTGGCCACCTTCGGCGCGCTGGCGCTGTTGACCTTCCTGGCCTACGCACGCGACAAGCGGGCCGCGCGCCGCCAGGAACAGCGCACGCCGGAAGTCGTGCTGCACCTGCTGGAACTGGGCGGCGGCTGGCCCGGCGCCCTGCTGGCCCAGCGCGCCTTGCGCCACAAGAACCGCAAGCTGTCCTACCAGTTCGCGTTCTGGGCCTGCGTGCTGTTGCACGAGGCCACGCTGGGCCACCTGTGGCGCCAGGCCGGCGGCAGCTGAGCCAGCTACGCCACCCGGGGCAAACCAGAACCTTGCCCGAACGCCGCGGGCCGCGCCGCCCGCAGCGGCCACGCGCGCGGCGATACTCGCCCTTCGCAATACCGGAACCGCGCATGCTTCGCCGCCAATTCCTGCTCGCCCTGGGGATGTCCATGCTTGCCGCCTGTGCCACCACGCCCTCCGCACCGCCGCGCGGCCACTTCGTCCATCGCGAGCTGACAGTGGAAGGCCGGTTGTATCGCTACGCCGTGTTCGTGCCGCTGGCCCGGCAGCAGCAGGACGGGCCGTTGCCCGTGGTGCTGTTCCTGCACGGTTCTGGCGAACGCGGCGACGACGGCCACAGCCAGACCGAATCCGGCCTCGGCCCCTACCTGCGCGAGCACGCCACCGAGTTTCCGGCGCTGGCGGTATTCCCGCAGGTGCCCGAGGACGAGCAGTGGATGGGGGTCAACGCGCGCATGGCACTGGCCGCACTGGATGCGGCTAGCGCGGAATTCGGCGGCGACCCGGCGCGCACCTACCTCACCGGCATGTCGATGGGCGGCTACGGCGCCTGGGAGATCGCGCTGATGCAGCCGCAGCGCTTCGCCGCGATGGTGCCGATCTGCGGTGCCCTGCATTCGCCGCGCAGCGACGAGGACCAGCTCTACGTCAGCGAGGTGGCCGGCGTACGCGACCGCTATGCGGTGGTGGTGCAGCACCTGCGCAAGCTGCCGGTGTGGATGTTCCATGGCGCGCTTGACGACCAGGTGCCGCCGGGCGACGACCGCCGCCTGTACAAGGCCGCGCGCCTGGCCGGCGCCAACATGCGCTACAGCGAATATCCGGACGGCAACCACAATGCCTGGGACGCGACCTATGCCGACCCGCGCATGTGGGAGTGGCTGTTCGCGCAGCGCGCCGCGCCCGCGGGCGCTTCACCGTAGCCGCGACGCACCTGCTTCAGCGCGCGCGCCGCACCCGCCGTGAGATCTCGCTGATCACCGCGATGGCGGCGGTCAGTGACGCCATCGAGATGAACTGCATGCGCGTGTCCGGCGTGGCGATCAGCAGCACGAAGATCAGCGCCAGGATCGCCAGCGCCAGCAGCGTCAGCCACGGGTAGCCGGACATGCGGAACGGCAGCGGCGTCGCGTTGCGGTCCGCGCGCGCACGCAGTATCAGCTGGGCCAACAGCGAGATCGTCCACACCAGCAGGCAGGTGGCACCGACCACGTTCAACAGCATCGGCAGCACCCGGTTGGGGTACAGCAGTTCGAGGATCGCGGCGACGAAGCCGAACGCGACGCTGGCCAGCACCGCCGCCACCGGCACCTTGCGTGCGCTGGTGCGGCTGAGCCAGCGCGGCGCTTCCTGCCGCTGCGCCAGCGAGAAGATCATCCGCGAGGCGCCATAGAGATTGGCGTTCAGCGCCGATAGCAGCGCCACCACCGCGATCAGGGTGATGGCGGTGGCCGCGCCGGGAATGGCCGCGGCCTGCAGCACCGCGGCGAAGGGCGACTTGAGCGCCTCGCTGGTCCACGGCACCACGGCGATGATCACGCCCAGCGAGCCGATGTAGAACACCAGGATGCGCCAGGCCACGGTGCGGATGGCGCGGGCAATGCTGCGCTCGGGGTCGGCGGTTTCGGCTGCGGCCACGGCCACGATCTCGGTGCCGCCGAAGGCGAACACCACCACCAGCAACGCCGCGCCGACGCCGGCCATGCCGCGCGGCGCAAAGCCGCCATTGGCGGTGAAATTGGAGAAGCCCGGCGACACCGCATGCGGCAACCAGCCGGCCAGCAGCGCGATGCCGATGGCGATGAAGGCCAGGATCGCCAGCACCTTGACGATGGCGAACCAGAACTCGAATTCGCCGAAGTTGCGCACGCCCATCAGGTTGATGGCGGTGAACGCGAGCATGAAGGTCAGCGCCAGCAGCGGCACCGGCAGCGCCGGCCACACCGTGGCCAGCAGGCCGGCCGCGCCCACCGCCTCGGCGGCAATCACGATCACCAGTTGCACCCACCACAGCCAGCCCACGGTGGCGCCGGCGGTCTCGCCCATGGCGTCGGCGGCGTACACCGAGAACGCGCCGCTGGTGGGCTTGGCCGCGGCCATTTCGCCCAGGGCATTCATCACGATGATCACCAGCGCGCCGGCGAGCAGATAGGAAAGCAGCACCGCCGGTCCGGCAACCTGCACGCCGACGCCCGAGCCCAGGAACAGCCCGGCGCCGATCGCGCTGCCCAGCCCCATCATGATCAGTTGGCGCGGCTTGAGCGCGTGGCTGAGGCGTTCCGGGGCGGCGATGGGCTGGGTCATGGGCGCGGGCCTGGGCGTAAACGCCACAAGATACGCGTTGGCCTCGCCTGGCGCCTAGCCGCAGTGCAGGAAAATCTTGACCGCGCTGGCTCAGGCGGCCGGCGGCGGGGCCTGGCGCGGCGCGGCGCCCGGGGCCCTGCCCTCGGCGGCAGCTTCGCGCAGCGCGGCCAGGTAGCGCCGGCTGCACGGCAGCGCGCTGCCATCGTCCATGTGCACGCGCGCATCGCCGCTGTCCAGCGGCTCGATCGACACCACCCGCCCCAGGTTGACCAGGTAGCTGCGGTGCACGCGCACGAATGCCTGGGCATCCAGGCGCGCCTCGATCGCGGCCATCGTGCTGCGCAGCGGGTAGTCATGGCCGCGCACGTGCAGGTTGACGTAGTTGCCGGCGGCCTGCAGCCATTCGATGTCCACCGCGGCGACCAGGAAGTCGCGACCGAGCTTGCGCACCAGGAAGCGTTCCGGCCGCTCCACCGGCTCCAGCGGCGGGCCCTCGTCGGGCACATCGAACAGCCGCGCCTCGCCCTGCAGGCGCCGACCGAACCAGGCCGCGGCATGCGTGGTGATGACCAGCAGGGCAAAGGTGCGCACGTCCTTGAGGTATTCGTAGCCCCAGCGCACCCAGGCATTGCCGAAGTCGTAGTGATCGCCGGCCAGCGCATAGACGGCCTTGCGCAACAGCACCATGCCGGCCACATGCAGCAGCGACCACAGCACGCTGCCCGCCAGGTACAGCGGCAGCCGGTGGCGCCAGTTGTCGGCATGCAGCGGCCAGCGCCCGCAGGCGCGCAACACCAGCGGCAGCAAGGCCAGGGACACACCGATGCTGGTGAATTCCCAGGTCAGCATCTGCCAGGCGGCCACTGGCAGGCCGTCACGCTGCGCGTCCATCATCCCGGTGGCGGTATTGCCGAGCGCCGCGGCCACGAAGGTCAGAATCCAGAACAGCGCGACCCAGCGCCGGCTGCGCCGGTCGGCGTCGGCGGCGGGAGGATCGTCCAGCGGAGCTGGCGGTTCGGCGGAGTGGTTCATCGGCGCTTCCAGGTAATCGCGCGCACGCCGCCGGCGCTGCCCACGGCAGCGCCAGCCGTGCTCAGCCGAGCAGCGTTTCCAGCACCGCCATGCGCACGGCCACGCCATTGGCGACCTGGCGCAACACCCAGGACTGCGGGCCGTCCACCACCTCATCGGTGATTTCCACGCCGCGGTTGACCGGACCTGGGTGCAGTACCGCCGCATCGGGCGCGGCGCGGCGCAGGCGCGTGGCGGTCAGGCCGTAGCGGGTGTGGTACTGCTCGAGCGAGGGCACCAGTCCTTCTTCCATGCGCTCGCGTTGCAGGCGCAGCATCATCACCGCGTCCACGCCTTCGAGCATGGCGTCGAGGTCGTCGCCGACCTGGCAGCCTTCCAGCAAACCGTCTTCCGGCAGCAGCGAAGCCGGACCGCAGACGCGAATCTCGCCAGCGCCGAGCGTGCGCAGCGCATGCAGGTCCGAGCGGGCCACGCGCGAATGCTTGACGTCGCCGACGATCAGCACCTTGAGCCGGGAAAAGTCGCTGCCCTTGCTCTGGCGCAGGGTGAGCATGTCGAGCAGGCCCTGGGTCGGGTGCGCGCTGCGCCCGTCGCCGGCATTGACCAGGGCGGTACCCTCGCCGGCTTCGGCAGCCAGGCGCGCGACCGCGCCGTCCTCCGGATGGCGCACGACAAAGCCGCGCACGCTCATCGCTTCCAGGTTCTTCAAGGTGTCGCGGTCGCTCTCGCCCTTGCGGGTGGACGAGGTGGACGCGTCGAAATTGAGCACGTCCGCGCCCAGGCGCTGCGCGGCGAGCTGGAAGGAACTGCGGGTGCGCGTGGAAGGCTCGAAGAACAGCGTGCACACGGCGCTGCCGGCGAGCACGTTGCGCTTGCCGACGCGGCCGACGGCGGCATCGCGGATCTGACCGGCGCGGTCGAGCAATTGCAGCAAGGTGGCGCGCGGAAGACCTTCAAGGGTGAGCAGGTGGCGCAGGCGGCCGTTGGCGTCCAGTTGCATGGTCATGGTGGGGCAGTCAGGAAACGGGATGGGCCTGGTCGGGCGCGGACAGCCAGCGCTCGACGATGACCGCGGCGGCGACCGCGTCCAGCGCCTCGGCATCGCGGCGGCGCTTGCGGCCTTCGGCGCGCTCGCGGGCGAAACGCTGCGCGGCTTCGACCGAGCTGGAGCGTTCGTCAACCAGCACTACCGGCAACTTGTAGCGCTCGCGCAGTTGCCGGGCAAAAGCGTGGGCACGCTTGCGCGCGGGCTGGTCCTCACCTTCCAGGGTCAGCGGGTCGCCGACCACCAGGCCGGCGGGGCGCCAGTCACGCTGCACGCGATCCAGCGCGGCCCAGTCCGGGCCGCCGCCGCGCACCTCGATCACCGCCACCGCGCGGGCACCGCCGACCAGGGCACTGCCGACCGCCACGCCAATACGCTTGGAGCCGACATCGAAGCCGAGCACGGATGCGTCGCGGGCGATCGCGGGCGCCTCAGGCATGCCCGCTGTAGTCGGTGAGGCGGAACAGGTCCACGCCGATGCGCCCGGCCGCGGCCTGCCAGCGCTGGTCCAGCGGCAGGTCGAACAGCAGTTCGGCGTCGGCCGGCACGGTAAGCCAGCTGTTCTCGCCCAGTTCCAGGTCGAGCTGGCCGGCGCCCCAACCCGCGCAACCGAGCGCGACCAGGGCATGCGCCGGGCCCTGGCCCTCGGCCATGGCTTCGAGCACGTCGCGCGAAGTGGTCAGGAACAGTCCGGCGCCGAGCGACAGGCTGGAATCCCAGGGCTGGCCGTCGTGGACGACGAAGCCGCGCTCCGGATGCACCGGGCCGCCGCTGAGCACGATGCGCTCGCGCAGGGCCGGATCGTCGGTTTCGATGCCCATCTGCCCCAGCACCTCGCCCAGCGTGTACTCGGACGGCCGGTTGACCATGACGCCCATGGCGCCGTTGTCATCGTGCTGGCAGATCAAGGCAACGCTGCGCGAAAAGCTCGGGTCCGACAGCGCGGGCAGCGCGATCAGCAATTGGCGGGTCAGTTGGGTGGCCGGCGCGGACATGCGCCGCATTCTACCGCCCCCTGCCTGGGCGCGGCCCTCCGGTGGAAAATTTATCCATAATCGGCACACGCCCACGGACGAGCACTTCATGACCAAGGATTCCGCGCTGCCGCCGCAGACCCGTTCCTTCATCGTGCTCGTCGCCCTGCTGCAGGGCGGGCTGCTGTACCTGGCGCAAAAGGGCCACAGCGAAGGCTGGTGGCCGTTCGATGCGCTGGGTGGGCGGATCTGCTGGTACACGCTGGTGCTGGGCGTGCCTTGTGCGATGACCCTGAGCGTGGTGGACCTGCGCGACCGCCGCTTCTGGCAGCACGCGGCGATCCTGTTCGTGGTGTTCCTGGCCCTGGCCGCCTGGGCGGCATGGAACGCGACCGGCGCGCCGAACCTGAGCAGCCATGAGGTGCTGGTGCCATTCGGCAGCAGCCTGGTGCTGGGATTGTTCGTGGCCCTGCCCTGGCTGCAGGCGCGGCTGGCCAGCGGCCACTGGCGCGCCGGCTACGGCGAGCTGTTCGAGCACGCCTGGCAGAACGCCATCACCGTGCTGCTGACCCTGCTGTTCACCGGCGTGTGCTGGGGCATCCTGATGTTGTGGGCGGCGCTGTTTGCGCTGGTGGACATCACTTTCTTCCGCCAGCTGTTCCGCGAAGATGCCTTCGTCCATCTGGCCACTGGCGCCATCGTCGGCTTCGGCATCCTGATTGCGCGCACCCAGCCGCGCGCGGTGCAGGTCGTGCGGCAACTCCTGATCGTCGCGTCCAAGGGGCTGCTGCCCCTGGTCGCCTTCATCGCGCTGATCTTTGCCGTCAGCCTGCCGTTCACCGGGCTGGCGCCGCTGTGGAAGACGCGCTCGGCGGCCAGCGTGCTGCTGAGCCTGGTGGCGCTGCATGTCATCCTGATCAACGCGGTGTATCAGGACGGGCGCGGACCGCGGCCCTATCCCACCTGGCTGCGCCGGGTGGTCGAGGCCGGACTGCTGACGATGCCGCTGTACGCGACCTTGGCACTGGTCGCGATGGGACTGCGCATCGGCCAGTACGGCTGGACCGCCGAGCGCTTCTGGGGCGCGCTGGCCGCGTTGGTCGCGGTTCTGTACGCGTTCGGCTATGCGCTGGTGGCGCTGCGGCCGCGCGAAGGCTGGCTGGCCGGGTTGTCGCCGTTGAACTGCCGGCTGTCGTGGGTGGTGATGGCGCTGGTGCTGCTGGTCAATTCGCCCGTGCTCGACCCGTGGCGGATCGTGGTCAGCAGCCAGGTGGCGCGCATGCGCGCGGCGGCGCCCGAGGTGGTCAGGGACGATGCCGAATATCTGCGCTTCGATACCGGCCGCCGCGGCTATCAGGCGGTGCAGGCGTTGCGCAATGATCCGCTGTTCCGCGGGCATGCCGAGTCCGTGGGCACGTTGCAGCGCGCGCTCGACGGCACCACGCGCTGGGGCTACCGTACGCCGCATGAACGCAAGCGCGACCGCATCACTGACCCGCTGGAACTGCAGCGCCGCGTCGAACTGGCGAAGGGCAGCAGCGCGCCAGATGCTGCGTGGTGGCAGGAGCTGTTCAGCGGCAAGCTCGACAGCCACGAGTGCCGCCTGCGTGGGTCCGAATGCGTGCTGGTGGTGCGTGATCTGGATGGCGATGGCAGCGCGGACACGCTGCTGTGCGACATCATGGGCGGCGCTTTTGCCAACTGCATGTTGCACACGCGCGAGGATGGCCGCTGGCGCAATGCCGGCCGCACCACCTTCACCGTGAACCGGCGCGAGGACGGCGAAGTCGGCCGCATGCTGCGCGCCGGCGAACTGCACGTCACGCCGCGCCGCTGGCCCGACCTGGCGGTGGGCGCTGGCAAACCACAATCAGTGACCGAGATCCGTAGCGACGAAGCAGCCGCGAAGGCCAACCCATGAGCGGCTATTGCAGCATCGCGCCGGGCCATCCGGTCCACGGCCATTATCACGACCACGAATACGGCTTCCCGCAGCGCGAGGAGGCCGAACTGTTTGAACGCCTGCTGCTGGAGATCAACCAGGCTGGCCTGAGCTGGGAAACCATCCTGAAGAAACGCGAGGGTTTTCGCCGCGCGTATTCCGGCTTCGACGTGGATGCGGTGGCTGCCTACAACGAAGCCGACATCGCCCGGCTGATGGCCGACCCCGGCATCATCCGCAACCGCCTCAAGGTGCTGGCGGCGATCCACAACGCACAGGTGGTGCAAGGCCTGCGCGCCAGCCACGGCGGCTTTGCGCAGTGGCTCGACGCCCACCACCCGCGCAGCAAGGCCGAGTGGGTGAAGCTGTTCAAGAAGACGTTCCGCTTCACCGGTGGCGAGATCACCGGCGAATTCCTGATGAGCCTGGGCTACCTGCCTGGCGCGCATGCCCCGCAGTGCCCGGTGTCCGCCCGCATCGCCGCGCTCGACCCGCCCTGGCGCGCCGGCTGACACTGCACGCCGCCTGCACGGGGTGGCGACGCCGGTCTTACGCCAGCCCGGCGAGGGTGGCGGCATGAGCATCCGCATCGGCATCTCCGGCTGGCGCTATCCCCGGTGGCGGGGACGCTTCTATCCCGGCGACCTGGTGCAGCGCGAGGAACTGGCCTATGCCTCGCGCTGCTTCCCCAGCATCGAGCTCAATGGCTCGTTCTATTCGCTGCAACGGCCGGAAAGCTGGAAGGCCTGGCGCGAGGCCACGCCGCCGCGTTTCGTGTTCGCGGTGAAAGGGCCGCGCTTCATTACCCATACCAAGCGCCTGCGCGACTGCGATACCGCGCTGGCGAACTTCTTTGCCTCCGGCCTGCTGCAACTGGGACCCAAGCTCGGCCCTATCCTGTGGCAGCTGCCGCCGACGTTGCGCTTTGATGCCGAACAACTCGACACCTTCCTCAGCGCCTTGCCGCGCGATGAAGTTGCAGCGGCGGCCCTGGCCCGGCGTCGCGACCGCAGCCTGATGAGTGGCCGCAGCACCATGACTGCCACCGGGCAGCGGCGCATTCGCCATGCGCTGGAAGTACGCCACGACAGCTTCCTCGATGCCGGCTTCATCGCCCTGCTGCGCCGCCACGGCGTGGGCCTGGTCGTGGCCGATGCCGCACGGCGCTACCCGTTGATGGAAGACGTCACCGCCGACTTCGTCTACATCCGCCTGCACGGCGATGCCGAGCTGTATGCCAGCGGCTACAGCGATGCGGCCCTGGATCGCTGGGCGCAGCGCATCAGCTGCTGGGCCGCGGGCGGGGAAGCGGACGACGCTGCTCGCAGCGGCCCGCCCGCCAAGCCGCGCAAGCGACGCGACGTGTATTGCTACTTCGACAATGACGCCAAGGTACACGCACCTTTCGATGCCGCCAGCCTGATGCGCCGCCTCGGCCAGACTCCGGGTTGCGAGATGGGCCAGGCACCATGAGCGGCGGTGCCGCTGTGGCGCCTCAGACGCCCATGTAGCGATGCGGCCGGTGGTTGAACATCAGCACCAGGCTCAGCACCAGCGCACCGAGCGCCGAGTACAGCACCTTGTCGGGCGACAGGATGAAGAACGCCGCCGCCATCAGGCACGCATCGAAACCCAGCTGCACACGGCCGGCGCTGATGCCCCGGGTGCGTTGCAGGTAGACCGCCAGGATGCCGATACCGCCCAGGCTGCCGCGATGACGGATGAAGAACAGGATGCCCAGCCCGGACAACGCGCCGCCAGCCAGCGCCGAAAACAGCGGAGTGATGTGCGCGTAGTCGGCCCAGCGCGGCAGCAGGTCGGTCAGCGCTCCGCAGGCGCCGACGGCCAGGAACGTCTTGGCCGTGAACTCCCAGCCCATGCGCCGCACCGACAGCCAGTAGAACGGCAGATTCACGATCACGAACACCAGGCCGAAATTCCAGCCCAGCGCGTAATGCAGCAGGAACGACACCCCGGCCATGCCGCCGATGAACAGCCCGCCCTTGGCGAAGATCGCCAGCCCCATCGAAGCGACCAGCGTTGCCAGCACCATGCCTTGCACGTCCTCGGCCACCGAATGGTGGAAGGCGCGGTCATCGGCCACGGTACCGCTGGCATCGGCCGGCGGCGTCAGCGGGCCGGCGGTGACCAGCGGGCTATCGGAATGCAGCGCGTTGCCGCCAACCGGCTGGTCGGAAACAGAGGGATTCATCGGAGTATCGGGTGACGCGGGGGCGCGTATTAGACACCAACGCCATGGCGGTTGCATGAAGGCCCCGCCGAACCGCTCTCCCATCCGCCAGCGCGATCTGTCGGGCAGCCGGGGGCGGGCCCTGCCAGGACCGTAGGCAACATGGATGTTGCCTAGGAGCCTCCACGGATGGATTCACGGCGTGTCCTGGCAGGGCCTGCCCCCGGCTGCCGCACGCAATCCAGGCGAGCCGATCAACATCGCAGGTCAACAAACCACCACAACCCAAGAACCCAGGAACTACCGAACCTCGGCAATCTCCACGCCATCCAACCCCTGCGCCAGGGTCTTCGCATCACCGCCCTGCGACAGCTTGATCCGCAAGCGCACCTCGTTCTGCGAGTCCGCATAACGCAGCGCGTCCTCGTAACTGATCTCCCCCGCCTGATACAGCTCGAACAGACTCTGGTCGAACGTCTTCATGCCCAGGTTGGTCGATTCCTTCATCACTTCCTTGATCTTGTGGATCTCGCCATCGCGGATGTAGTCCTGCACCAGCGGCGTGCCCAGCAGGATTTCCATTGCCACCCGGCGGCCCTTGCCGTCCGGCGTCGGCACCAGCTGCTGCGCCACCACGCCCTTCAGGTTCAGCGACAGATCCATCAGCAACTGCCCGCGGCGGTCTTCCGGGAAGAAGTTGATGATGCGGTCCATCGCCTGGTTGGCGTTGTTGGCGTGCAACGTGCACAGCACCAGGTGGCCGGTTTCGGCAAACGCAATCGCGTGGTCCATGCCCTCGCGCGTACGCACCTCGCCGATCATGATCACGTCCGGCGCCTGGCGCAGCGTGTTCTTCAGCGCGTTGTCCCAGCTGTCGGTATCGATGCCGACTTCGCGCTGGGTGATGATGCAGCCCTCGTGCTTGTGCACGAACTCGATCGGGTCCTCGATCGTGATGATGTGGCCGGTCGAATTCTGGTTGCGATAGCCGATCATCGCCGCCAGCGACGTCGACTTGCCGGTGCCGGTGGCGCCGACGAAGATGATGATGCCGCGCTTGGTCATCGCCAGCGTCTTGATCACCGGCGGCAGGCTCAGCTCATCGACCGTGGGAATGCGCGTCTCGATGCGACGCAGCACCATGCCCACCTGATTGCGCTGGTAGAAGCAGCTGACACGGAAGCGGCCAACCCCGGCCACGCCGATCGCGAAGTTGCACTCATGCGTCTTCTCGAACTCCTCGCGCTGCGAGGGCGTCATCACGTTCAGCACCAGGTCGCGGCTCTGCTGCGCGGTCAGCGGCGTCTGCGTGATCGGCGTGATCTTGCCATGCACCTTGATCGACGGCGGCATGCCCGAAGTGATGAACAGGTCCGACGCCTTCTGGTGCGCCATCAGCTTGAGGAACGAGGTGAAGTCGATGGTGCTCATGGCGTGCTCCTTCGGAGCTGGGAATCGGGAATGGAGAATGGAGAATCGGAAAGTCCGGCTTCAGGGAGCGAACGAAGCGGGCGTGGCCTTCCCATTCCCGGTTCCCTGCTCCCCATTCCCGGCTACTCGAATATCCGCTTGTCCTTGGCGTACTCGCGCGCCTGGTTGCGCGTGATCAGGCTGCGCTTGACCAGGTCCTGCAGGTGCTGGTCGAGGGTCTGCATGCCCGACTGCTGGCCGGTCTGGATCGCCGAGTACATCTGCGCGACCTTGTCCTCGCGGATCAGGTTGCGGATGGCCGGGGTACCGACCATGATTTCCCAGGCCGCGGTGCGGCCGCCGCCGACCTTCTTCAGCAGCGCCTGCGAGATCACCGCGCGCAGCGATTCGGACAGCATCGAGCGCACCATCGGCTTTTCGCCGGCGGGGAACACGTCGATGATGCGGTCGATGGTCTTGGCCGCCGAGCTGGTGTGCAGGGTGCCGAACACCAGGTGGCCGGTTTCCGCCGCGGTCAGCGCCAGGCGGATGGTTTCCAGGTCGCGCAACTCGCCGACCAGGATGATGTCCGGATCTTCGCGCAGCGCCGAGCGCAGGGCTTCGTTGAAGCCGTGGGTGTCGCGGTGGACCTCGCGCTGGTTGATCAGGCACTTCTGCGAGGTGTGCACGAATTCGATCGGATCCTCGACGGTGAGGATGTGGCCGTATTCGTTCTTGTTGATGAAGTCGATCATCGCCGCCAGCGTGGTCGACTTGCCCGAGCCGGTCGGCCCGGTCACCAGGATCAGGCCCTGCGGCTGCTCGATCAGCTGGCGGAAGATCGGCGGGCAGCCCAGCTCCTCCAGGCTCAGCACCTCGGACGGAATGGTACGGAATACCGCACCGGCGCCGCGGTTCTGGTTGAAGGCGTTGACGCGGAAGCGCGCCAGCGACGGAATCTCGAACGAGAAGTCGACCTCGAGAAATTCCTCGTAGTCGCGACGCTGCTTGTCCGACATGATGTCGTAGACCAGCGCGTGGACCTGTTTGTGGTCCAGGGCCGGAATGTTGATGCGGCGCACATCGCCGTCGACACGGATCATCGGCGGAAGCCCTGCGGAAAGATGCAGGTCCGACGCCTTGTTCTTGACCGAAAAGGCCAATAGTTCAGCGATATCCATACGCTGCATTTCCCCTGGCTGCGACTGGAAGGTTTTTTCCCCAGCCGGCAGTATAGCGCCCTTGTATGAGGCTGGAAGAAGACGCCGTGTCGGGTTCCCCGTTGCAGATGATCCTGGCGCAGATGGACAACGCCGCGCGCGCGGCCGGGCGGCCAGGCGCCCGCCTGCTGGCGGTGTCCAAGACCCAGCCGGCCGACGCGGTGGCCGCCCTGGCGGCGCAGGGGCAGCGCGCCTTCGGCGAGAACTACGTGCAGGAAGCGGCCGGCAAGATCGCCCAGTTGCGGGATGCCGGGCTGGAGTGGCACCTGATCGGCCACCTGCAATCGAACAAGGCCGAGCAGGCCGCGCAGCTGTTCGACTGGGTGCAGACGGTGGACCGGCCCAAGCTCATCCCCGCCCTCGCCCGGCATCGGCCGGCCGCGCGTGGCGCGTTGAACGTGCTGATCCAGGTCAACATCGACGACGAACAAAGCAAGCACGGCTGCGCGCCAGCCGACATCGCGGGCCTGGCTGCCGCGATCGCCGCCGAGCCTGCACTGCGCCTGCGCGGCTTGATGGCCATCCCCGCGCCCTACCCCGAACCGGAACGCCGGCAACAGGCCTTCGCGCGGATGCAGGCCTTGTTTGCGGAGCTGGGAGCCCAGCATCCGGGCGTGGACACCTTGTCGATGGGCATGAGCGCGGACTTTGCCCAGGCCATCGCCGCGGGCGCGACCATGGTGCGCGTGGGCACGGCGCTGTTCGGCGCACGCGGCTGAGGGCTACGCGCCGATACGGCGTTTCCTGATTTCTTCCGGCGAGGACGACCGGGATACTAATGCTTGACATTACTAATGTTGAGCATTAGCATTCATGGCAATCCAATCGTTTGCCTGCAAACGCACCAAAACACTGTTCAGCGGCCTTGCCGTCGCCGGCTGGGCCGGCATCGGATCTCGGACTATCACCAGGAGTGCCCCATGCGCAGCGTGCCCTATCCCACCCCCGGCGAAATCCTGCTTCACGAGTTCCTGGAGCCGCTGGGCGTGTCGCAGTACCGCCTGGCCAAGGCGATCGGCGTCCCGCAGGACCGCATCAGCAAGATCGTCAACGGCGAGCGCGCGGTGACCGCCGATACCGCCCTGCGCCTGTCGCGCTTCCTCGGCACCTCGGAGAAGTTCTGGCTTTCCCTGCAGATGGACCATGACGCGGCGGTCGCACGCGATGCGCTTGCCGACACCCTGGCCAGCATCACGCCGCACAAGGCAGCCTAGCCGCGGCGTGGCCCGCCACGCCGGGCCATTGCCAAGGACGCCGATGCCGGACCACGCGCTAACATTCCCTTCCGCTTCCGCAGGACCGCCCGATGACCGACACGCCTGCCACCGTTTCCGACAAGATCGCCTTCATCGGCGGCGGCAACATGGCCCGCAGCCTGATCGCCGGGCTGGTGCGCCAGGGCGTGGCGGCCAACACGATCCATGTCGCCGAGCCGGTCGATGCCCTGCGTGAGCAGTTGTCCATCGACTTCGGCGTCCATGCCCATGTCACCGCCGCAGAGGCCGCCGAGGGTTGCGCGACCTGGGTGCTGGCAGTGAAGCCGCAGGTCATGGCCAACGTCTGCGAAACCCTGGCACCCCTGGTCGCGATCACGCGCCCGCTGGTGGTATCGATTGCCGCGGGTATCGGCAGCGGACGGCTGCGTCAATGGCTGGGATCCGAGGCAGCAATCGTGCGCGCCATGCCCAACACGCCGGCGCTGCTGGGCGCCGGCGTCACCGGGCTGCATGCGGGGGCCGATGTGGACGCTGCCGGCCGCAACCGCGCACAAGCCCTGCTCGCCAGCGCCGGCGAAACCGTGTGGATCGAGGACGAGGCGCTGATGGACGCGGTGACTGCCGTGTCGGGCAGCGGCCCGGCCTATGTTTTCCTGCTGGCCGAAGCCATGCAGGCCGCCGCGCGCACGCAAGGGCTTTCCGAATCGGCCGCGGCGACCCTGGTGACGCAAACGCTGCTGGGCGCCTCGCGCATGCTCGCCGAATCCGGCGAGGCCCCGGCCGAACTGCGCCGACGCGTGACCTCGCCCAAGGGCACCACCCAGGCCGCGATCGAGACCTTGCAGTCCGGGGGCTTCGAGGAGCTGGTCGGCAGCGCCATCGATGCGGCGACCCGCCGCGGGCGCGAACTTTCGGGCTGAGAGGGCTGGGCGAGTTTGGCCGGCGCGGCGCGGAACTGATCAGTCCTCGTCGAACACCGGCTGCTGGCTCTCGTCAACGAAGATCGCCGGTGACTCCCACGGATGATGCGCGCGCACGCCTTCGCGCAGCACGCGCGTCAGACGCAGCGGATCACGCGGAATGGCAAACTCCAGCCGGACCGTGGGCAGCTGCGTCAGAGCGCCGGTCGCGCCCTGCGCGGGTCTGGCCCCTGGCAGCGCGCGGAACTGCTCGACGCCCGGCGCCGAATACCACATCACCTGGTCGTAGCGCGTATCCCCCAGCGATTCCACAGCACAGATGCCCGCTTGCAGCGCCTGCAGATGGTCCGGCGGCACGAAGACGGTGATGCGGTAGACCGGGCGCAGGCGCATGGGCTCAGGGATACAGCATCCGCTTGCTCCACACACCGGCCGCATCGCGTTCGTAGCGATGGCGCTCGTGCAGGCGGAACTGCGCGCCGTACCAGAATTCAAAGCGTTGCGGCACCACGCGGAAGCCGCCCCAGCCCTCTGGCCGCGGCACGTCGCGGCCCTCGAAGCCGGACTCGACCTTGGCGATGCGCTGCTCGAATTCTTCGCGCGAGGGCAGCGTGCGCGATTGCATCGAGGCCCAGGCGCCAATCTGGCTCAGCCGTGGCCGCGAGGCGAAATAGGCGTCCGATTCGGCCGCCGACACCAGCTGCACCTCGCCTTCGATGCGCACCTGGATGCCGGCCTCGCGCAGGCGCCGCCACAGGAACAGCAGTGCCGCTTGCGGGTTGGCCTGCAGGTCCAGGCCCTTGGGGCTTTCCAGGTGCGTATAGAACACGAACCCGCGCTCGTCGAATGACTTCAGCAACACGGTCCGCGCCGAAGGTCGGCCCTCAAGACTGGCGGTGGCGACAGTCATCGCGCTGGGCTCGATCTCCGTGCCCTGCTGGGCCTCCTGATACAGGGCCGCGAACGTGGACAGGGCTTCGGCGTAAAGGTCGGTCATGGCAGGCGATGCGGCGGGTCGTTGGCGCTATTGTGGCCGCATGCAGGTGAAAGCGCACACCGCCCCGGAACCGTCCATCGCCACCGCGATGCTGGACGATGCATTGGCGCATCGCCCCGCTGATGGCGCGCCGGCGCTGCTGGCGATCAGCGGCTTGCAGGGCAGCGGCAAGTCCACCCTGGCCGCCGCCGTCGTGGCCGCGGCCCAGGTCCGGGGCCTGGCGGCGGCAACACTGTCGCTCGATGATGTGTATCTGACCGCATCCCAACGCCAGGCGCTGGCGCGGTCGGTGCATCCGTTGCTGAGCACCCGCGGCCCACCGGGCACGCATGACCTCGGACTGGCACTGCGCACCCTGGATGCGGTGGCGGCCGGCCAGCCGGTGCGCCTGCCGCGCTTCGACAAGCTGGCCGACGAGCGCCTGCCCGAACGCGACTGGCCCGCCCTGACTGCGCCGTTGGACGTACTCGTGTTTGAAGGCTGGTGCCTGGGCGTACCGGCCGAAGCGGACGCCGCACTGGCAACCCCCTTGAATGACCTGGAACGCGACGAGGACCCGCACGCGCAGTGGCGCCGCTACTGCAACACCGCGCTGGCACGGGACTACCCGTCGCTATGGCGGCGGTTCCAGCGCCTGTGGCTGTTGCAGGCGCCCTCGTTCGAGGTGGTCAGCGCCTGGCGCTGGCAACAGGAACAGGCCATGGTCGCCGCGACAAGCGGACGCACCAGCATGGACCGCGACGCACTGGCGCGCTTTCTGCAGCACTACGAGCGGGTGAGCCGGCAGGCATTGCGGACATTGCCCGCTCTTGCCGACCGGGTTCTGTTGCTCGACGAGGCACGCCGGGTGCAGGCGTGAGGGCTTGACGAATCGCGCCGCGCGCCACGGCGGTTTCAGGCGAAAGCGCTGCCCGGCGAAGCGCGAGGCAGTGCTAGCATCCACGCATGAAATCCGCAGCGAACGTGGTGATGATCGGCCCCATGGGTGCAGGCAAGACCTGCATCGGCCGGCGTTTGGCCGAGCGCTTCAGTCTGGCCTTCGTTGACGCCGACCAGGCCATCGTCGAACACGCCGGCGCAACCATCCCGGCGATCTTCGAACATTCGGGCGAACCCGGCTTCCGCGCCATCGAACGCGAGGTACTCGAACGCCTGCTCTGCGGCGAGAATCAACTGATCTCCACCGGCGGCGGCGCGGTGCTCGACCCACTCAACCGCGCGCAACTGCGTGCGCGTGGCTTCGTGATCCACCTGCATGTCGGTGTCGCCACCCAGCTTGAACGCCTGCATCGTGACCGCAGCCGCCCGCTGCTGCAGCGCCCCGACCGTGCGCAGGTACTGGAAGAAATGGCGCTGCGTCGCGATCCCCTGTACCGGGAGATCGCCGACCTGAGCCTGGAAACCGACCACCTTTCCCCGGCGGAAGCCACCGCGCACCTGGTGACGCGGCTGGCCGCCTCCTGGCAGCCATTGACCACCCCCGCATGAACCAAACCTCCGCTCCTCGCACCGTCGAAGTCGGCGGCGCCGCCCCCTACACCATCGCCATTGGCCCGGACCTGCTGCGCGATGGCTCGCGCCTGACCGAGCCCGTGCGCGGGCGCCACGTGCTGATCGTCAGCGACGACACAGTGGCTCCGCTGTACGCGCTGCGCGTGCGCTCGGCGCTGCAACAGGCACGGCCGGACCTGCTGATCGGCGAATGGGTACTGCCCGCGGGCGAGGCTTCCAAGACGCTGGACAACTTCGGCGCCGCCATCGCCGCGCTGGCCGAACTCGGCGCCACCCGCGATGCCTGCGTGTTCGCCCTGGGCGGCGGCGTGGTCGGGGACCTGGCCGGTTTCGCCGCCGCCTGCTGGATGCGTGGCGTGGACTGCGTGCAGCTGCCGACCACGCTGCTGTCGATGGTCGACTCTTCCGTCGGCGGCAAGACCGCAGTGGATATTCCACAGGGCAAGAACCTGGTCGGCGCCTTTCATCCGCCGCGCGCGGTCATCGCCGACACCAGCGCCCTGCACAGCCTGCCGCCGCGCGAACTGCGCGCCGGCCTGGCCGAAGTGATCAAGTACGGAGCGATCCGCGACCCGCTGTTCTTCCAGTGGCTAGGCGCCGAGCGCGAGGCACTGCTGCGCGGCGACAGCGCGGCCACCGCGCAGGCGATCGCGCGCAGCTGCGAACACAAAGCCGAGATCGTGGAGCGCGATCCGCTGGAAAAGGGCGAGCGTGCCCTGCTGAATCTCGGCCATACCTTTGGCCATGCGATCGAGACCGAACAGGGCTACGGCGCGCCGCACAACGACAACCTCAACCATGGCGAGGCCGTGGCGGTGGGCATGGTGCTGGCCGCGCGCCTGTCAGCGGCGCTGGGCATGGCCCCGGCCGCCGACACGCAAGCGCTGAGTGAACTGTTGCAGGCGTACGGCCTGCCCACCACGCTGCCAGCCGGCCTGGATGCGCAAGCACTGCTGGCGCGCATGCGCCTGGACAAGAAGAACCTCGCCGGACGCCTGCGCCTGGTGCTGTGGCGTGGCATCGGCCGCGCTGAAGTGGTGCCGGACGTGGACGAATCAGCGGTGCTCGAGGTCTTGCGCGCCGGTTGACCGCGCCAGTCAGGCAGACTGGCGCGCCGCCCCGTCGCGGGCAACCGCTACAATTGGCGCATGCGCGTCTATCTGCAACAACCCGCCCGCGGTCAGGACCCGGCCCGCTACGTGCAACTGAGCCTGGTACCGGACCTGTTCGGCGGCTGGGAACTGTTGCGCGAGACCGGCGAAGTCGGCGGCCGCATCCAACTGCGGCGCGAACTGTATCTGCAACAGGACGAAGCCCAACGCGCCTTCGACAAAGCCCGCGACTCGCAGCTCAAGCGCGGCTACCAGCTCATGCCCGCGCCAGGCATCACCGATGCCGGCACCTGAAGGAAACCTCATGCTGAAGAACGACCGCCTGCTGCGGGCCCTGCGCCGCGAACCGGTGGACTGCACCCCCGTATGGCTGATGCGCCAGGCCGGCCGCTACCTGCCCGAATACCGCGCCACCCGGGCCCAGGCCGGCAGCTTCCTGGCGATGGCCAAGAACCCGCAGATCGCCTGCGAGATCACCCTGCAGCCGCTGCGCCGCTTTCCGCTGGATGCCGCCATCCTGTTCTCCGACATCCTCACCGTGCCCGATGCAATGGGGCTGGGCCTGTACTTCGCCGATGGCGAGGGCCCGAAGTTCGAGCGCCCGCTGCGCAGCGCCGCAGACGTGGCGCGTCTGGCGGTGCCGGACATGGAGACCGAACTGCGCTATGTCACCGACGCCATCCGCCTGATCCGCCGTGAGCTGGACGGCGCCGTGCCGCTGATTGGCTTCTCCGGCAGCCCGTGGACCCTGGCCTGCTACATGGTCGAAGGTGGCGGCAGCAAGGACTACGCCCGGATCAAGGCGATGGCGTTGAACGAACCGGCGCTGCTGCACCGTGTGCTGGAAGTGACCACCGACGCGGTGATCGCCTACCTGGGCGCGCAGCGCGCGGCTGGCGCACAGGCGTTGCAGGTGTTTGAC
Organism: Stenotrophomonas sp.; assembly: GCA_035629025.1. Taxonomy (GTDB): domain Bacteria; phylum Pseudomonadota; class Gammaproteobacteria; order Xanthomonadales; family Xanthomonadaceae; genus Stenotrophomonas_A. The sequence continues at coordinate 1,918 of DASPIU010000018.1, read as the reverse complement.
ACCTGGGGCGGCGTGCTTTCGCCGGCGATGTACCGCGAGTTCTCGTTGCCCTACCTCACCCGCATCGCGCGCGAACTGGAACGTGGCCAGGGCAGCGAGCGGACGCCGCTGATCCTGTTCGGCAAGGGCAATGGCGTGCACCTGGAAGCGCTGGCCGACAGCGGTGCGGACGCGCTGGGCGTGGACTGGACGGTCGAACTGGGCGAAGCCGCGCGACGCACCGGTGGTCGCGTTGCCCTGCAGGGCAACCTCGATCCGGCCACGCTGTATGGCGCGCCAGAGGCCATCAGCCGCGAGGCGGCCTGCGTGCTCGACAGCTACGCCGCAGGCAACGGCGGTTCGCGCGAAGGCCATGTCTTCAACCTGGGGCATGGCATGTCCCCGGACATGGACCCGGAGCACGTGCGCGTGCTGGTGGATGCGGTGCACACGCATAGCCGGCGCTGACGCATCTTCTACACACGCGCTCACCGATAATCCCGGGGTCCCCATCACCGATGCGCCCATGAATACCTCGCCCAGCTACACCTCCCTGCGTCCATTGCTGTGGCTGGTGTCGCTGGCGATCTTCATGCAGATGCTGGACTCGACCATCGTCAACACGGCACTGCCGGCGATGGCCCGGAGCCTGGGCGAGAGCCCGCTGCAGATGCAGTCAGTGGTGTTCAGTTACGCGCTGGCAGTGGCGATGTTCATCCCGGCCTCGGGCTGGGTCGCCGACCGCTACGGTACGCGGCGCACGTTCCTGATCGCGATCATCGTGTTCACCCTCGGCTCCCTGCTGTGCGCCGCCGCGCAACAACTCGGGCAACTGGTGGCAGCGCGCGTGGTGCAGGGCATCGGTGGCGCCATGCTGCTGCCGGTGGGCCGGCTGGCAGTGTTGCGCTCGGTGCCGCGCGAGGAATTCCTGCGTGCGATGAGCTTCATCGCCATTCCCGCCTTGATCGGCCCGCTGATCGGCCCCACGCTGGGCGGCTGGTTGGTGGAAGTGGCGTCGTGGCATTGGGTGTTCCTGATCAACCTGCCGATTGGCGTGATCGGCTTTGCCGCCGCGCTGAAGATCATGCCCGATCACTATGGCGTACAGCGCCAGCGCTTCGACCTGCCCGGCTACTTCATGCTGGCCTTCGGCATGGTGGCGCTGTCGCTGGCCCTGGATGGCATTTCCGAGCTCGGGCTGCGCAGTGCCTTTGTCATGTTGTTGACGATCGCCGGGCTGGCGGCGCTGATCGGCTACTGGCTGCATGCGGCCAATGCGCGCGCGCCACTGTTTCCGCTGTCGCTGTTCCGCGTGACGAGCTATCGCATTGGCATCCTTGGCAATCTGTTCTCGCGCATCGGCAGCGGCAGCATGCCCCTGCTCATTCCGTTGCTGCTGCAGGTCGGCCTGGGCATGAGCCCGATGAATGCCGGCCTGATGATGGTGCCGGTGGCACTGGCTGGCATGGCCTCCAAGCGTGCCGCTGTGAGGCTGGTCACCCGTTTCGGCTACCGGCGGGTGTTGATGGTCAACACCGTGCTGGTGGGCGTGATGATGGCCAGCTTCGTCTTCGTCGTGCCCGGCCAGCACCTGGCCTGGCGGTTGGTGCAGCTGGCGGTGTTCGGCGCGGTGAACTCCTTGCAGTTCACTGTCATGAATACCGTCACTCTGCGCGACCTGGACCGCGACATGGCCAGCTCAGGCAATGCCCTGCTGTCGATGGTGATGATGCTGGCGACCGGCTTTGGCGCCGCGGCGGCGGGCAGCCTGCTGGCTGCCTTCAGCCAGCACCTGGGCGCCGATTACCACGATGCCACCGCGGCGCTGCACGCGACCTTCGTCTGTGTCGGCGCGATCACCCTGACCTCCACGCTGATCTTCTGGCAGTTGGCTGATACGCGACCGGAACCCAGGCAGGTTGAGGAAGTGGCGGAGTAG
>DASPIU010000017.1:0-29035 GCA_035629025.1 Stenotrophomonas sp. | reverse complement strand
CGCCGCCGACAGGGGCAGCAACTGCTCCATCACCGGTTCCTGGCGCATGGTGTTGATGAACTTGGTGTACGAGATGTACACGGCGTTCAGCTTGCCTTCGGCGTACTGGTCCAGCAGCACCTTCACGGGGCCGATCAGGCGCTCGAGGTGCGGCGTGTCGCCCAGCTGGGTGACATGCGAGACCACTTGCGCGCCGATGCGGTTGAGGAAGCCCAGGCCCTTGTTGCCGATGGCCACGCTCTGGACGTTGACGCCCTCGCCCTGCAATTCGCGCAGCTTGGTCGTCACCGCGCGCAGCACGTTGGTGTTGAGGCCGCCGCACAGGCCCTTGTCGGTGGACACCACGATCACGCCCGCCGCCTTCACGTCGTTCTGACGCATGAAGGCGTGGGTGTACTCCGGGTTGGCCTTGCCGAGGTTGGACGCAATGTTGCGAACCTTGTCGCTGTAGGGGCGGGCCGAACGCATCCGGTCCTGCGCCTTGCGCATCTTGGAGGCGGCAACCATTTCCATGGCCTTGGTGATCTTCTTGGTGTTCTCCACCGATTTGATCTTGCCGCGAATTTCCTTGCCTGCAGCCATTGCCGTCGTTCCTTGGTTCTGGCTGCTTAAGCGAAGGTCTTCTTGAACGCTTCGATCGCGCTCACCAGCTCGGCCTCGGCATCCTTGTCCATGGCCTTGTTGGTTTCCAGCTTGTTCAGCAGACCAGCGTTCTTGTCCTTCAGCCAGCCGTGCAGGCCGGATTCGAACGCGAGCACGCGCTTGACGTCGATGTCGTCGAAGTAGCCCTTGTTCACGGCGAACAGCGAGGCGGCCATCAGCGAGATGGGCAGCGGGCTGTACTGCGGCTGCTTGAGCAGTTCCGTCACGCGGGCGCCGCGATCGAGCTGCTTGCGCGTGGCGGCGTCCAGGTCGGACGCGAACTGCGCGAAGGCGGCCAGTTCACGGTACTGCGCCAGGTCGGTACGGATGCCGCCGGACAGGCCCTTGATCAGCTTGGTCTGGGAGGCACCGCCCACGCGCGACACCGAGATACCCGCGTTGATGGCGGGACGGATGCCGGCGTTGAACAGGTTGGTTTCCAGGAAGATCTGGCCGTCGGTGATCGAGATCACGTTGGTCGGCACGAACGCGGAAACGTCGCCGGCCTGGGTCTCGATGATCGGCAGCGCGGTCAGCGAACCAGTCTTGCCCTTCACTTCGCCGTTGGTGAACTTCTCGACGTAGTCGGCCGACACGCGCGCGGCGCGCTCCAGCAGGCGCGAGTGCAGGTAAAACACGTCACCCGGGTAGGCTTCGCGGCCCGGCGGGCGCTTGAGCAGCAGCGAAATCTGGCGGTAGGCCACGGCCTGCTTGGACAGGTCGTCATACACGATCAGCGCGTCTTCGCCGCGATCCATGAAGTACTCGCCCATGGTGCAGCCGGAGTAAGCGGAGATGTACTGCATCGCGGCCGACTCGGAGGCGGTCGCGGCAACCACGATGGTGTGGGCCATCGCGCCGTTCTCTTCCAGCTTGCGCACGATGTTGGCGACGGTCGAGGCCTTCTGCCCGATCGCCACGTACACGCACTTGATGCCGGTGCCCTTCTGGTTGATCACCGCGTCGATCGCCATCGCGGTCTTGCCGGTCTGGCGGTCGCCGATGATCAGCTCGCGCTGGCCGCGGCCGATCGGGATCATCGCATCGACCGACTTGTAGCCGGTCTGCACCGGCTGGTCGACCGACTTGCGCCAGATCACGCCCGGGGCCACGCGCTCGACCGGTGCGGTCAGGGTGGCGCCCAGCGGGCCCTTGCCGTCGATCGGCTCGCCGAGCGCGTTGACGACGCGGCCCAGCAGCTCCTTGCCGACCGGCACTTCGAGGATGCGGCCGGTGGTCTTGGCCACGTCGCCCTCGCGCAGGTGTTCGTAGTCACCCAGCACCACGGCGCCGACCGAGTCGCGCTCCAGGTTCAGCGCCAGCGCGAACGTGTTGTTGGGCAGTTCGATCATTTCGCCCTGCATCGCATCGGCCAGGCCGAAGATGCGCACGATGCCGTCGGACACGCTGGTCACGGTGCCTTCGTTGCGCGACTCCGCGGACAGCTTGACCTTCTCGATGCGGGTCTTGATCAGTTCGCTGATTTCGGAGGGGTTGAGCGTGGTTGCCATCGTTCAGTCCTAGGTGCCGGCCGCAGGGCCGCGCGTTTATGGGTGTTCAGTGTGCGAGCGAATTCTGCAGGCGCTCGAGCTTGCCCTTGATCGAGCCGTCGATGACCACTTCGCCAGCGTCGATCACCGCGCCGCCGATCAGCGAAGCATCGACCGCCGTGGTGACTTCCACCTGGCGGCCAAAGCGCTTCCTCAGCGCCGCGACGATCTTGTCCAGTTCGGCCGGCGCCAGTTCCGCGGCGCTGGTGACCCTGGCCTTGACCACCTGCTCGGCCTCGGCCCGCAGCTGGTCAAACAGGCCCGACATTTCCGGCAGCAGCGCCAGGCGCTGCGCCTGCGCGACCAGGCCGAGGAAACGCAGGTATTCCTCGCTGGCGCCTTCCGGGGCGAGCAGGCCCACCGCGGCGTCCTGGCCCAGCTGCGGGTTCAGCAGCAGCGCGGACACACGCGGATCGCCGGCGACCTGCGCCGAGAACGACAGCGCGTCGCCCCACTGCGCAAGGCTGCCTGCGTCGCGCGCCATGGCAAACGCGGCGCGGGCATAGGGTCGGGCGAGAGTAAGGGCCTGGCTCATGAATCAGATCTCCGAGGCCAGTTCGTCCAGCAGCGCCTTGTGCGCGTTGGCGTCGATCTCGCGCTTGAGCAGCTTCTCGGCACCGCTGACGGCCAGCACCGACACCTGACGGCGCAGATCCTCGCGGGCACGGTTGGCGGCGGCGTCGATCTCGGCCTGGGCCAGTTCCTTCTGACGGGTGGCTTCGGCAATGGCTTCGCCCTTGGCCGCGTCGATGATCTGGTTGGCGCGCGCGTGGGCCTGATCGATGATCTCGTTGGCCTTGGTGCGGGCTTCCTTCAACGCCTCGTTGACCTTGTCCTGCGCCTGGGCCAGGTCTTTCTGGCTACGGTCGGCAGCGGCGAGGCCTTCGGCGATCTTCTGCTGGCGCTCTTCGATCGCCTTCATCAGCGGCGGCCAGATCTTGGTCGCGACGATCCAGATCAAACCGGCAAACGCCAGCGCCTGGGCAATGAGAGTAAAGCCGATATCCATGGAATTCGCTCGATCGATGTTTGACGGGGTGGAAGCGCCTGCCCTGTGGAAGGCGCCTCCAGACCTTCATCCGTAACCGGAACCCGCCTGGCGGGTTCCGGCCACATCCCGCTATCGCTGGATCAGCCCGCGACGGCCTTGGCGGCCGCTTCGGCCAGGGCCGAGGACAGCGGGTTGGCGAAGGCCAGCAGCAGGCCGACGGCGACGCTGATGATGAACGCGGCGTCGATCAGGCCGGCGGTGATGAACATGCGGACCTGCAGCACCGGGATCAGTTCCGGCTGGCGCGCGGCCGACTCCAGGAACTTGCCCGACATGATGGCCAGGCCGAGACCGGCGCCCAGCGCGGCCAGGCCGATCATGATGCCGACGGCAAGGGCGGTGGAGCTCTGGATCTGGGCAAAGTTGGTCAGGACGGCGAGGTACATGATTGTCTCCAGGAACGTTTTGCTAAGGGTGATGAAGCGGATGAAGGGTGACGAGGTAAGGGTTGCAGCAAGAAACGCTTAGTGGCTGTCTTCCGACAGGCTCAGGTACACGATGGACAGCATCATGAAAATGAAAGCCTGCAGCGGAATCACCAGCAGGTGGAACAGCATCCAGCCCAGGCCGAACGCGCCGCCGGCCAGCATGCCGAACAGGCCCGCGCCGCCCAGCACCCAGATCAGCAGGAACACGATTTCGCCGCCAAACATGTTGCCGAACAGTCGCATTGCCAGCGAGATCGGCTTGCTGAGCCACTCGACCGTGTTCAGGATCAGGTTGAACGGCAGCATCCACTTGCCGAACGGAGCGGTCAGGAATTCCTTGGTGAAGCCGCCGACGCCCTTGGAGCGCAGCGAGAAGAACAGCATCAGGAAGAACACGCTGATCGACATGCCCAGGGTGGCATTGACGTCGGCGGTCGGCACCGGCTTCCAGTAGTGGATGCCGGCCCATTCGAGCGGCTTGGCGATGAAGTCGGCCGGGATCATCTTGATGAGGTTCATCAACAGGATCCAGAAGAACAGGGTGATCGCGATCGGCGTCACCAGCTTGCTGTGGCCGTGGTAGGTGTCCTTCGCCTGGCGATCGACGAACTCCAGGCAGATCTCGACAAAGGCCTGCCACTTGCCCGGCACGCCGGCCGTGGCATTGCGGGTGGCCAGCCAGAACGCGAACACCATCACCAGGCCGAGCAGCACCGAGGTCACGATGGTATCGACATGGATCGCCCAGAAACCGCCTTCCTGCAGATGGAAGGTGAGGTTGTGCAGGTGATGCTGGATGTAGGAGGTAGGGGTTAGTGCCTCGCCCGCCATGTGTCCGGAACCTTGTTTGTTAGTCGGTCAGCGCTTGGCCAAGGCCAGCACCTGGAAGATGAGCCCGATGGCGATGCCTGCCAGCAGTCCCACGGGGGGCAGCCGCCACAGGGCAAAGCCCAGTACCAGCGCCACGATGATCAGCACCCACTTCAACACCATCGCCAGGATCAGCCGGGCCATGGCTGCGCCTGCCGCCTGAACCCCGCCGCCGAGCGCGGTGCGCGCCGCCAGCCAGCCGCCCGCGACCGTCGCCAGGCCGGCCAACAGCACCGCCAGCGCAGCTTTCAGCCCCAGCAGCAGGTAGAAGCCCGCCGCAGCCGCCGCGACCGCCAACAGGGGGTACAGCGCTGCGCGCAGCATCAGCCGCCGACCCGTGTCAACGGAGTTCAGCACACGTATCCCTTGCGGTTGGTTTGCGGTTTTGAAGAGGGTTGGGCGCGGATGCGCCTCGTCGAGCCGCCAAATTATAGCAATTGCGCAATTTGAGAGACAACTGGGACAAGTCACACGCGTGCTGCGCTGCGGCATCGCGTGGCGCGGGAACTTCCGCGGTGCGCGTGGGTCAGACCTTGCGAGGCCTGCGTGTTACCTCGTCGACAGCTTTCAGCAGGCCCCAGGAGCCCCGGGAGACCGGGGCTCTTCTCTATCCGACTGCGCGAAGACCGCGCGGAATCCAGCTGGCGCCGTTGTAGGAGGGGCTTCAGCCCCGACCGGCGGAGTTGCGATCTGCGAGATGGCGGTCGCGGCTGAAGCCGCTCCTACAGTGGGCATGGGACACCACGGGGACCAGGCGCGCGTCATCGCCGCAGCGATCGCCATACGCCAGCGTTCACAGAAGCTGGACAACCCGTTCACCGATGTTCGACCGGAACTTTCCGATAGTCGCCGCACTTGGCGTTTCTGCCGCGCATCCGGAGTTTCCCCCACATGAAGTACATCGCGCTTTCCTCCCTCGCCCTGGCCGTGTCCGTCGCTGCCCTGCCCGCCCGCGCCGCCGACACCGACGATCGCTTCCAGCTGCGCCTGGGCATGATGAACATCGATACCGACAGCACCATCCGTGGCAGCACCGACGTATTGGGCCGGGACGTCTCCTTCGCCCAGGACTTCGACTTCGGCGGCAAGGAATGGGAGCCGCGCGTGGACGGCGTGTTCCGCATCAGCAAGCGCCAGCGCCTGATCTTCGACTACTTCAAGTACGACAAGGACCGCCGCGAGGAGCTCGATGACAGCTTCACCTACGACGACGTGACCGTGCCCGCCGGCAGCTTCATCAAGGGCGAGATCAAGTATCAGGTCGCCAGCCTGATCTACGACTACTCGGTGGTGGACGCCGAGAAGTTCAGCCTCGGCCTGCAGATCGGTGGCGAGTGGGCCAAGGTCGAGGCCAACGGCTACGCCGATCTGGGCCAGGACCTGTACCAGGGCACCTTCGTCGACGAGAGCGAGGACGGTGCCGCGCCGGTGGTCGGCGTGCGCTTCACCGCGCGTCCGGCCGAGCACTGGCTGATCAATCTGCAGGGCCAGTACCTCAACACCAGCTGGGGCGACTTCGGCGACTACGAGGGCGACCTGAGCCGCGCCAACGCCATCGTCGAATACCGCTTCACCCAGAACTTCGGCCTGTTCGCCGGCTACGACTGGTTCAAGCTGGACGTGGACCGCAAGGGCAGCGACGGCCTCATCGGCCTGAAGCAGGAGTTCAAGGGTCCGGTGGCCGGCGTCACGCTGGCGTTCTGAGCCCGGCATCCCCGGAAAGACAAAGGCCGCGCAATGCGCGGCCTTTGTTTGTGCAACGCCTGCAGTTCCGCCGTTACTTCTTCTTCGGGATGTACAGGTCGGTGATCGTGCCGTCATAGATTTCCGCGCTCATGCCGACCGATTCGCTCAGCGTCGGATGCGCGTGGATGGTGTGGCCGATGTCCTCGGCCTCGGCACCCATCTCGATGGCCAGGCCGATCTCGGCGAGCAGGTCGCCGGCATGCACGCCGACAATGGCACCACCGATGACGCGGTGGGTCTCCTCGTCGAAGATCAGCTTGGTAAAGCCCTCGGTGCGGCCGATGCCGATCGCGCGGCCGCTGGCGGCCCACGGGAACTTGGCCACGCCGACCTTCAGGCCCTTGGCCTTGGCTTCGGTTTCGGTCACGCCGACCCAGGCAATCTCCGGGTTGGTATAGGCCACCGACGGCACTACCCGCGCGACCCACTCCTTCTTCTCGCCGGCGGCCACTTCGGCGGCCAGCTTGCCCTCGTGCGTGGCCTTGTGCGCCAGCATCGGGTTACCGACGATGTCGCCGATGGCGAAGATGTGCGGCTGGTTGGTGCGCATCTGCCGGTCCACCGGAATGAAGCCGCGCTCACCCACATTCACCCCGGCCTTGTCGGCGCCGATCTTCTTGCCGTTGGGCGTGCGGCCCACGGCGACCAGCACGCGGTCGAACGTGCCCGACTCCAGGCCCGGCTTTTCGCCTTCGGCGGCGGCCTCGAAGCTCACGGTGATGCCGGCCTTGTCGGCCTTGACCCCGGCAGCCTTGGTCTTGAGGTGGACCTCGATGCCCTGCTTCTTCAACCGGTCGGCCAGCGGCTTGACCAGGTCCTTGTCGGCGCCCGGCATCAGCTGGTCCATGAACTCGACCACGGTGACCTGCGCGCCAAGCGCGCTGAACACGGTCGCCATTTCCAGGCCGATGATGCCGCCGCCAACGACCAGCAGCTTCTTCGGCACCTCCTGCAGCTCCAGCGCGTCGGTGGAGTCCATCACGCGCGGATCGTCCCACGGGAAGTTCGGCAGCTTCACCGCCTGCGAACCGGCGGCGATGATGCACTGCTCGAAGCGCAACAACTGGGTCTTGCCGTCGCTGCCGACGATCTCCAGTTCATTGGGCGAAACAAAGGTGCCGGTGCCCTGCACCACTCGCACCTTGCGCTGCTTGCCCATCGAGGCCAGGCCACCGGTGAGCTTGCCGACCACCTTCTCCTTGTAGTCGCGCAGCTTGGCCAGGTCGATCTTCGGCGCACCGAAGCTGACGCCGAAATCGCTGGCGTGGTTGGCTTCATCGATGACATTGGCCGCATGCAGCAGGGCCTTGGACGGAATGCAGCCGACGTTGAGGCAGACGCCGCCGAGCGAGCTGTAGCGCTCGACCAGCACGGTGTCCAGGCCGAGATCGGCGGCGCGGAAGGCGGCGGTGTAGCCACCGGGGCCGGAGCCGAGCACGACGATGCGGCATTCGATGTCGGCCGGCTTGCCACTGGACAGCGCCGGCTTCGGTGCCGGCGGTTCGGCCGGAGCACGGTGCGACGGGGTCACCGGCGGCTTGCTGGCCGGCGCTTCGGCCTTGGCCGGCTCGGGCTTGGCCGGTGCGGGCGCAGCGCCCTCGCCTTCGCTTTCGAGCAGCACCACCACGTCGCCCTGCGACAAGGTGTCGCCGAGCTTGACCTTCAGTTCCTTGACCACGCCGGCGGCGCTGGACGGCACTTCCAGCGTGGCCTTGTCCGACTCCAGCGTCACCAGGCCCTGGTCCTTGGCCACCTTGTCGCCAACGGCGACCAGCACCTCGATCACCGGCACGTCGCTGTAGTCGCCGATGTCCGGCACCTTGATTTCGATGACAGCCATAAATCCTTCTCCTGTGGGGGCTTAGCCGGCAGTGCCGGCCAACGTCTGCTGGAGTTCATCCAGCGACGATTCAATTTCGTGCCAGCGCTTGTCGCGCTTCTTTTCCTTGCCTTCGCTGGCCTCGATCAACAGCGCGGCCTGTTGCAGCATCAGCTCGCCGGCACCGCAGGTCGGACGCGTACCGCTGTAGCGCACGCCATTGACGACGAAGGACAGCACCTCGCCATCGCTGACCCTGGCCTCGCGGCCGTCGGGCGACATCTGCGCCAGCGCGGCGCTCCAGCTCTTGAGCAGACGCTGCGCCAGGGCGGCGGGAATCGGGATCTCAAAGGCTTCCGGGGTCTGCTCGGTGCGCAGCTGCACCCCGCTGCGCACGCCATCGTCGACCCAGTTGTAGACGCGCTGTTCGGCGCGGCTGTAGCGCAGCGTCCACTCTCTGCCATCGGCCGGCAGCAGCGACAGCCCGCTCTCCACGCCGCGCGCCGGCAACGTCACCAGCGACAGCGCCGGTGTCTTGTTGCCGTCGAACAGCTGCTCGACGGCGCCGCCGTAGTTGCCAACGGCCGGCGGCCAGCCGCGGCCAAGATCGACGCTGCAGCTGCCCCAGGCCAACGCCGTCAGCGGCGCCAGCGACAGGGCCGCAGTGGCGATCAGCAGTGCAGCCCTCACAGCAGGACGCGCCGCATGTCGGCCAGCACCTGCGACAGGTACGTGGTGAAGCGCGCGGCCAGGGCGCCGTCGACGACGCGATGGTCGTAGCTCAGCGACAGCGGCAGCAGCAGCTTGGGCTGGAACTGCTTGCCATCCCACACCGGCTGGATCGAGGACTTGGACACGCCCAGGATCGCCACTTCCGGCGCATTGACGATCGGCGTGAACGCGGTACCGCCGATGCCGCCCAGCGAGCTGATCGAGAAGCAGCCGCCGCTCATGTCGGCCGGGCCGAGCTTGCCGTCGCGCGCCTTCTTGGCCAGCTCGCCGGTTTCCTGCGCGATCTGGATGACGCCCTTCTTGTCCACATCGCGGATCACCGGCACGACCAGGCCGTTCGGCGTGTCGGCGGCAAAACCGATGTGGAAGTACTTCTTGAGGGTCAGGTTCTCGCCGCTGGCATCGAGCGAAGCGTTGAATTCGGGGAACTTCTTAAGAGCCGCGGCGCTGGCCTTGATCAGGAAGGCGAGCATGGTCAGCTTGATGCCGGCCTTCTCATTCTCCTTGTTGAGCTGCACGCGCAGCGCTTCCAGCTCGGTGATGTCAGCCTGGTCGAACTGGGTGACGTGCGGAATCATCACCCAGTTGCGCGCCAGGTTGGCGCCGGAAATCTTCTTGATCCGCGACAGCGGCTGGACCTCGGTCTCGCCAAACTTGCTGAAGTCCACCTTCGGCCAGGGCAGCAGGTTCAGCCCGCCACCCGCCGCCACGGTGCCACCGGCGGCCGGCACGCCACCGCTCAGCGCGGCCTTGACGTAGCGCTGCACGTCCTCGCGGGTGATGCGCCCGCCCTTCTCGGTGCCCTTGAGCTGCAGCAGGTCCACGCCGAGCTCGCGCGCGAACACGCGCACCGCGGGGCTCGCATACGCGACCTTGGACGGCAGCACTGCGTCGGCATCGAAGCTCACCGGCGGGGTGCTCTGGCTGGCGGCGGCCGGGGCCGAGCGCTCCTGCGCCATCTCGCGCTGCGCCAGCTTGTCCGGTTCGGCCGGATAGGCCACCGGCTCGACGCGCGCGCCGGTCTCGGCGGTGGCGACCGTCTTGTCCGGCACGGCCGCGGCCTTCGCTTCCGGAGCCGGCGCGGCGGGCGCGGCCGGCTTGGCCTCGCCTGCGTCGCCGACTTCGATCAGCGCCACCACCCCGCCCTCGGACAGGTTGTCGCCGACCTTGACCTTGATTTCCTTGACCACGCCGGAGAACGCGGACGGCACTTCCATGGTCGCCTTGTCCGATTCCAGCGTCACCAGGCCCTGGTCCTTCTTGACCGTATCGCCCACGGCGACGAGCACTTCGATCACCGGAATATCGCTGTAGTCACCGATATCGGGGACAAGTGCTTCCTTGATTTCGGCCATTACGGTACTCCGGGCAACTGGTGGGGAAACCCCTATTGTGGCTGGCCGGGGCCGACGCGCCAACCGTTACCGGCGAAATAGTGGGGTCCGCGCGGCGGGACGAAGCATTTGCCATGGACGATACGGCGGCGGATCGTCCTTGCCCTCGCGTGGCAGGCGGGGCGCCGCGCACCACTCAGTGTGTCAGGGGTGGCCGGCCACCGGCTCCGCTGGCGGCAGGTATTGGCACATCGCCTGCCATTGCAAAGCCAGCCGTTCCAGCCCAAACGCCGCATTGGCCGGGCTGGTGGAAGGAAGCGCCAGCACCGGCAGCGCCTGCGCAGCGGCTGCCAGGCGCGGGGCGATCCAGCGCTGCCACAGGCGATACGCCTCGGCGCCGTTGCAGGCCACGGCGCGCAGGGCGCCAAGTTCGGCCAGCAGCCCGGGTAGCGGATTGGGAACCACACTGTTGCGCTCAATGGCCGCATCCAGGCTGCCGACGCGCACGCACTCGCCAATCACATCCCACAGGCCGACGCCGGCCGCCTGCAGCTGCGCCAGCCGCTCGCTGTAGGGCGCGGCCGTGTCCAGCGCAAGCAGGCGTGACATCAGGGGCCAGAAGCGGTTGCGCGGATGCGCGTAGTACTGCGCGGCCTGCAGCGACGCTGCGCCGGGCATCGAGCCCAGCACGAGCACGCGGCAATCGCCACGAACCTGCGCAGGCAAGCCATGCAAACGTTGCCTGTCACTCACGTGCGTTTCATCTGCATGAAAGCTGCGGAGCGAGCACAGCCAGTAACGGCGGGCCATTGCGAAAAAGTTGCTGAACGCCGAGCGCCACATGCGCGTTTGGTCTCGCTGCGATTCATCTGCACCTGCTTACGTTGGCCGCGCCCGCGACTTGCGGGCCTACAGAATAAGAGACAAGAGGAGTCACCTCATGCGCAATCTTTCCATCCTGGGTCTGGCCGTCGCTTCCGCCATCGCTTTCGCTCCGTCCGCCTTCGCGCAGGACGGCACCGCCACCACCGATACCGCTTCGGGCAAGCATTGGGCCGTCACCGGCGGCGTCACCTTGCTGCAGCCGAAGGACGACGCCGGTGCCGGCATCCGCAAGATCGACGGCGGCCCCGCGCCGACGGTGAGCGCCAGCTACTACATCAATGACAACTTCGCCGTTGAGTTGTGGGGCGCGGCCGACAAGTTCAACCACCGCGTGCGCAGTGACGCGGGCAAGGTCGGCACGGTGGAGCAGCAGCCGATCGCGCTGAGCGCGCAGTACCACTTCGGCCAGGCCGACAACGTGTTCCGCCCGTTCGTGGGCGTGGGCTATTACGAATCGAACTTCAGCAACGAGAAGATCGACGGCCTGGGCGCCGGCGGCCAGCATGTCTCGCTCGACACCGCCAAGGGTGCGATCGGCACGGTGGGCGTGGACATGAACATCAACTCCACCTGGTTTGCCCGCGCCGATGCGCGCTACATGCATGCGCGTCCGGAGCTGAATGTGGCTGGCAGCGGTACCGGCCAGGATCTGAAGGTCGATCCGTGGACCGTGGGCGTGGGTCTGGGTGCGCGTTTCTGATCAGCGTCTCGACCCGGCAATGAAAAACGGGCCCATCAGGGCCCGTTTTTTTTGGGGAAGCTGGGACTGCTCAAAACGCCGGCAACACCGCACCGCGATACTTCTGCTCGATGAAAGCCTTCACTTCCGGGCTCGTCAGCGCCTTGGCCAGCTTCTGCACGCGCGGGTCGTCCTTGTTGTCCGGGCGGCCGACCAGGAAGTTGACGTAGGGCGAATCCTTGCTCTCGATCACCAGCGCGTCCTGGGTCGGGTTGAGGCCGGCGTCCAGGGCGTAGTTGGTGTTGATCATCGCCAGGTCCACCTGCTCGAGCACGCGCGGCAGCATCGCCGAGTCCAGCTCGCGGAACTTCAGCTGCTTCGGATTGGCAATGATGTCGCGCTGCGTGGACAGCGCATTGCTCGGGTCCTTGAGCTTGATGACCCCGGCCTTGTCCAGCAGGATCAGCGCGCGGCTGTTGTTGCTGGGGTCGTTGGGGATCGCCACTTCGGCGCCCTGCGGCAGCGCGTCCAGCGACTTGAAGCGGCGCGAATAGGCACCGAACGGCTCGATGTGCACGCCGACGATGGTCACCAGCTGGCTGCCGCGGTCGCGGTTGTAGGCATCCAGGTAGGGCTCGGTCTGGAAGTAGTTGACGTCGATCTGCTTCTGCGCGACCTGGTCGTTGGGCTGCACGTAGTCATTGAACACGCGCACGTCGAGCGTCAGCCCTTCCTTCTGCAGGATCGGCTTGACCACGTCGAGGATCTCGGCATGCGGCACGGCGGTGGCGGCCACGCTGAGGCGTTCGCCGCCGGCATCGCCGCCGGAGCGGCCACAGGCGGCCAGGGCCACGGTCGCGGCCAGCAGGAGGGAACGGAGCAGGGTCTGGGTCATGGTCGGTCCGGATTCTGGAATGCGGCAGGGGCTGCCGTTGAACGTAACAGTTTCGCCGCCGCGCCGGCAGCGCCGGGCGGCATGGCGCTCAGCGCCGCGTGTAACGGGCGACCAGGCGGTCGCCGAGCATCTGCAGCAGCTGCACCAGCACCAGCAGCGCAATCACCGTGACCAGCGCCACGTCGGCGTGCGAGCGCAGGTAGCCCTCGCGGTAGGCCACATCGCCCAGGCCGCCCGAACCGATCGCGCCACCCATGGCGGTGAAGCCGATCAGCGCGATCGTGGTCACCGTGGCACCGGCGATCAGGCCCGGCCGCGCTTCGGGCAACAGCACCTTGAGCACCAGTTGCCAGGTGGTGGCGCCCATTGCCTGGCTGGCCTCGACCACACCGCGGTCGACTTCGCGCAGCGCGGTTTCCACCAGGCGCGCATAGAACGGCGCGGCGCCCACCACCAGCGGCAGGATTGCGCCGCGCACGCCGAGCGAGGTGCCCATGACTGCGAGCGTCAGCGGGATCATCGCGATCATCAGGATGATGAAGGGCACCGAGCGCAGCAGGTTCACCACCAGCGCCAGCGTGCCGTGCAGCACCGGGCGGCGGCGCAGCTGCGGCGAGCCACTTAGAAACAACAGCACGCCCAGCGGCAGGCCGATCAGCAAGGTGAGCGGCAATGCGCCGCCGAGCATCAACAAGGTGTCGAACGTGGCCTGGCCGATGTCGGCCCACTTGCGCGCATCCAGGTTGCGGAAGAAGCCGTCCGCAGCGGCGATCGCAAAGGTGGTGCTCATGCGCGCAGATCCTCGACGGTGACGCCGGCGGCGGCGAAGGCCGTCCGCGCGGCCGCCTGGTCCCCACCGACCAGGGCCACGGTCAGCTGGCCATAGGGCGTGTCCTTGATGCGGTCGATGCGCCCGGACAGGATGTTGTAGTCCACGCCGGTGTCGCGGGCGATCCGCCCCAGCAGTGGCTGATAGGTTTCCGAACCGAGGAAGGTCAGGCGCACGATGCGCCCGTCGACTGCGGCGAAATCGCGATGCAGCTCGCCCTAGTCGACATGTTCGGCTTCGGCGACGAAGCGCCGCGTGGTCGGGTGCTGCGGGTGCAGGAACACCTGGGTGACCGGCCCGCTCTCGACCAGGCGGCCGCCATCGAGCACCGCCACGCGATCGCAGACACGGCGGATCACTTCCATCTCATGGGTGATCAGCACGATGGTCAGGCCGAGCTCGCGGTTGATCTGCGCCAGCAGCTGCAGCACCGCGCCGGTGGTCTGCGGATCAAGCGCGCTGGTGGCTTCATCGCACAGCAGGATCTGCGGCTGCGTGGCCAGGGCCCGGGCAATGCCGACGCGCTGCTTCTGCCCGCCCGACAGCTGCGCCGGATACTTGCGGGCATGTTCCTGCAGGCCGACGCGGGCCAGCAGTTCGTCCACACGGCTGGCGATCTGCGCCTTGCCCATGCCCGCCAGCTCCAGCGGAAAGGCGACATTGGCGGCGACCGTGCGCGAGGACAGCAGGTTGAAGTGCTGGAAGATCATGCCGATGCGCCGGCGCAGCGCGCGCAGGCCGTCACGGTCGAGCGCGGTGACGTCTTCGCCACCGATCAGCAGCTTGCCGCCGCTGGGTTCCTCGAGACGGTTGATCAGCCGGATCAGCGTCGACTTGCCGGCGCCGGAGTGGCCGATGATGCCGAACACCTCGCCGGCGCCGATCGTGAGGTCAAGCGGTTGCAACGCGGCCACCGGCCGGCCACCGACTTGATAGGACTTGTGCAGGCGCTGGAACTCGATCACCGCGCGGACATCGGGCTTGGGGGGCGTGCAGCCTACCAGCGGCCGGGCGGCGGCGCCCGCCCTGCGTCGGGCCGGGTTATTCCTTTTCGTTCTAAGTGCGCGGCGTCGGCGCTCAGGGATGGTCGATCTGCCCGGTATGCGGCACCTGCCGCGCCCGCTCGCGGCGCAGCAGGTACAGGCCGCTGGCGACGATGATCGCCGCGCCGGTCCAGGTCCAGGCGTCCGGCAAGGTGCGCCACAGCAGCCAGTCCCAGCCGATCACCCAGACCAGGCCGGTGTATTCCAGCGGCGCGATCATCGACGCCTCGCCACGCATGAAGGCCTGGGTCAACGCGATCTGGCCGAAGGCGCCGGCCAGGCCCATGCCGGCGATCACCCAGGCATGCTCGGGGCGCAGCGGCACCCAGCCGGGAATGGCGAGCACGCCAGCGCCCAGTGCGATCAGCGCCAGGAACCAGACCACCATCGATTGCGGGGTATCGGTGCGGGTCAGCAGGCTCACCGTCACCGCGGCCACTGCATAGGCCGTGGCCGCGACCAGCACCATCAGCCCCGGTAGCGAGATCAGGCCGTCCACGCCCGGCCGCAGCACCACGATGACCCCGAGCAGGCCAATGGCAATCGCGGTCCAGCGCCGCGGGCCGACCCGCTCGCCCAGCAGCGGCACCGACAGCGCCGCCACTAGCAGCGGCGCGACGAAATAGATCGTGTAGGCCGTCGACAGCGGCAGGTCCTGCAAGGCGAAGACGAAGCAACCGATCATCAGGATGCCCAGCACGCCGCGCAGCAGGTGCAGCGCCCAGCGCACCGGCAGCAGCGAGCGCGGGCCGGCGGTGGACAGCACCCACAGCAGGACAAAGGGCAGCGAGGCGGCGCCGCGCAGCAAGGTGACCTGCAACACCGGGTAGTGCGCCGAAAGCAGCTTCATGCCGGCGTCCATGCCGGAAAAACTGAGCACGGCGGCGAGCATCCAGGCCACGGCCGCCAGCGGGGAACGGGAATTCGACATGCCGGCATTATCGCTGCCGGCGCGGGGCCATACCCGGGTAGCACGTAAAGTATAATCGTTCTCATCTGGCGTCCCGCCCCACCCACGAGCTGCCCATGCACCACCACCCGCTTACCCTTGCCCTCGCCGTTGGCCTGGCCCTGGCCCCCTGCGCTGCGCTTGCCGACCAGGCGCGCACCCTGGACACCGTCCAGGTCAGCGCCCCCATCGCCAAGGACAGCAGCACCGCCACCAAGACCCACACCGCGATTCTGGAAACCCCGCAGTCGATCTCGGTGGTGACCGACCAGCAGATGCGCGACCGCGGCATCCATGGGGTCGAGGAAGCGGTGTGGTTCGTGGCCGGCGCGCGCGGTGGCCAGTACGGCGATGACACCCGCAGCGACTGGATGATGATCCGCGGCTTCAGCCCGGCGCGTTATCTCGATGGCCTGGCGATGGTCGACGGCACCTGGACCGGCAGCACCCGCATCGAACCGTTCGGCCTGGAGCGCATCGACGTCTTGAAGGGCCCGGCCTCGGTCAACTATGGCGCGATGCCGCCCGGCGGCATGGTCAACTTTGTCAGCAAGCGCCCCACCGAGGAGACGCTGCGCGAGGTGGAATTGCAGCTGGGCAATTACGACCTGCGGCAGGCGGCCTTCGACTTCGGCGGCAAGCTCAACGACAGCGGCACCGTGCTGTACCGGCTGACTGGCCTGGCGCGCAACAGCGACAACGTCATCGATTTCGTCCACGACGACCGCTACTACCTGGCCCCGGCGATCACCTGGAAGCCGGACGACGCCAACACGCTGACCGTGCTGGCGCGCTGGCAGAAGGCCGACACGGTCGAGGCTGGCGGCTTCCTGCCGCTGGAAGGCACGCTGCTGCCGGGCGCCAACGGACGGCGCATCTCGCGCAGCTTCTTTGGCGGCGAGCCGGGCACCAGTGGCTATGACAAGACCTTGCAGTCGCTGGGCTACGAGTTCCGGCACGACTTCGGCGGCGGGGTCAGCTTCCAGCAGAACGCGCGCTACAGCGAGGCGGAGGTCGATGCCAGCCACGCCAACCTCGGCCTGTTCGGCTTGCAGGACGATTTCGCGCCCGGCTCCGACCCAGGCCGCACGCTGGTCGCGCGCTACTACTACCCGCGCCTGGACAAGACCAGCAACATCGCGCTGGACAACAACCTGCAGTTCACCTTCGCCACCGGCCGCGCCGAGCACACCGTGCTGGCCGGGCTGGACTACCGGCGCACCCGCGATGACTACGCCTCGGCCTTCGCCTTCGGCGCGCCGCCGATCGATGCCTACAACCCGGTCTACGGCGCGGCGCTGGATGTGCCGGCCTTCACCTCGCGGCAGGTGCAGGTGCAGTCGCAGATCGGCGTCTACGTGCAGGACCAGATCCGCATCGACCGCTGGGTGCTGACGCTGGGCGGGCGCCAGGACTGGGTGGGGACCGACACCGACAACCGCATCAGCGGCGGCAGCGCGCACCAGAGCGATGACAAGGCCACCGGTCGCGTGGGCGTGAACTATCTGTTCGACAACGGCATCACCCCGTACATCGGCTACTCCACTTCGTTCCAGCCGACCGTCGGCACCGACTTCGCCGGCAAGGCGTTCTCGCCGACCACCGGCAAGCAGATCGAAGCCGGCATCAAGTACCAGCCGCCCGGCGGCGGTTTGCTGGCGACACTGGCGGGCTACCAGATCACCCAGCAGAACACGCTCACCGTGGACCCCGAGCACGCGCTGTATTCGGTGCAGCAAGGCGAAACCCGGGTTCGCGGGCTGGAACTGGAAGGCCGCTGGAACGTCGGCGCCGGGCTGAGCCTGTATGGCGCCTACGCCTATATCGACTCGGAAGTCACCCGGACCACGGCGCCCGGCACGCTGGGCAAGCAGATCGCGCTGCAACCGCGCACGCAGGGCTCGCTGGGCGCGGACTACACCATCACCAGCGGCGCGCTGGCCGGGCTGGGCTTTGGCGTGGCCGCGCGCCACACCGGCAGCCAGTACGGCGACATCTACAACCTGTACCAGACGCCGTCCTACACGCTGTGGGACGCGGCGCTGCGCTATGACCTGGCGCGCTGGCGGTTCCAGCTCAATGCGGCCAACCTGACCGACAAGAAGTACGTGGCCGCCTGCAACAGCGCCAGCTGGTGCTACTACGGCTACCCGCGCAGCGTGACCGCGACCGCGCGCCTGCAGTGGTAGGCACGCGCGCGCGGTGAATGCGGGCCGCGCCTATGGCCTGGGCGCGGCGGCGCACCCATAATGCCCGGTGCGCGATGCCGGGCCCCCGCTGTGGCCGCCGCGCACCACCCTCAACAGCCGGCAGGAATCCACATGCCCTCCTTCGACGTGGTGTCGGAAGTCGACAAGCACGAACTGACCAATGCGCTTGACCAGGCCAACCGCGAGCTGTCCACGCGCTTCGACTTCAAGGGCGTGGACGCCAGGTTCGAGCTTGACGACAAGGTCATCACCCAGTCCGCGCCCAGCGACTTCCAGCTCAAGCAGATGACCGACATCCTGCGCGCGCGCCTGATCGCCCGCGGCATCGACGCGCGCTGCCTGGAGTTTGGCGATGTCGAGACCAACCTGGCCGGCGCGCGGCAGAAGATCACCGTCAAGCAGGGCATCGAGCAGAAGCTGGCCAAGCAGATCGCGGCGAAGATCAAGGAGTCGAAGATCAAGGTCGAGACCCAGATCAACGGCGACAAGCTGCGCGTGAGCGGCAAGAAGCGCGACGAGCTGCAGGAGGTCATCGGGCTGCTGCGCAAGAGCGAGTTCGAGCTGCCGCTGCAGTTCGACAACTTTCGTGACTGAGGCCGCCGTGAGCCAAGCGCCCGCCACCGGCGAGGCCGCGGCACCGGACTACCTGGAGCAGACCCGGCGCTGGATCGAGCGCGCGGTGATCGGGCTCAACCTGTGTCCGTTCGCCAAGGCCGTCTACGTCAAGCAGCAGGTGCGCCTGGTGCTCAGCGACGCCAGCACGCCCGAGGCGCTGCTGGAGGAACTGGCCGAAGAACTGCTGCGCCTGCGCGACACGCCGGCCGAGCAGATCGATACCACGCTGATCGTGCACCCGTTCGTGCTTGAGGATTTCCTCGACTACAACGACTTCCTCGACAACGCCGACGCGGCGGTCGAGGCGCTGGACCTGCAAGGCATCCTGCAGGTGGCCAGCTTCCATCCGCAGTACCAGTTCGCCGGCGCCGGCCCGGACGACGTGGGCAACTACACCAACCGCTCCCCGTGGCCGACGCTGCACCTGTTGCGCGAAGACAGCGTGGAACGCGCGGTGGCCGCATTCCCGGACCCCGACGTGATCGTCGAACGCAACCTGCAGACGCTGCAGGAACTCGGCACCACCGGCTGGGAAGCCTTGCTCCGTCCCTGACCGGTATCGCAGCGCGCGACTAGGCGCCGGCCTCCAGGCGCAGTTCCAGCAGGCGCTGGGCATCGGCCAGCGAATCGACGATGCGGTGGCCGAGCGCGCGCACCTCGGCGTCGGGTGCGAGCAGGTCGGGCACCTGGATCGGGGTCATGCCGGCGGCCAGCGCCGCGCGCACACCGGTTGGCGAATCCTCCAGCACCAGGCAATGCGGCGGCGCCACGCGCAGGCGCTGCGCCGCCAGCAGGTAGATGTCCGGCGCCGGCTTGGGCTGGGCGACATCGGTACTGGTGCAGATCGCGTCGAAGCGCTGCAACAGGCCGGACGCTTCGAGTTTGCGCAAGGCCAGCGGGCGCCGCGTCGATGTCGCTACCGCGCGCGGGATGCCACGCGCGACCAGCAGGTCGAGCAGTTCCATGATCCCGGGCCGCAGCGGTACACCGGCTTCCACCACCGCGTCGTACAGCACATGGCAGCGCGCAAGCAGCGCCTGCGCCGGGGCTTCGCCGATGCGCTCGGCCAGCATCGTGCGGCAGGCGGCATCGCCCTTGCCGACCATGCTCAGCCAGTAGCTGTCCTCGATCGCCTGGCCCTGTTCTTCGGCGGCGCGGGCCAGGCAACGGGTGATGGCGCGCTCGCTGTCGAGCATCAGGCCATCCATGTCGAAGATCACCGCCTGCGGCAGGAACGGCAGGCTCATGCCGCGCCCCCGAACAACCGCGCCAGGTCGCCGGCATCGAGCACGCGCCACTGGCCCTCGTCCAGGCCCTCCAGGGTCAGGCCGCCAATGCGGCTGCGATGCAGCGCCGCCACGTGGTTGCCGACGGCGGCAAACATCCGCCGCACCTGGTGGTAGCGCCCCTCATGCAGCACCAGCCGCGCCTGCCGTGGCGACAGGGTTTCCATTTCCGCGGGCAGCAAGGGCTTGTCGTCGGACTCCAGCAACAGGGTGCCGCTGGCGAAACTGGCGGCCTCGTCGCCGCGCAGGTCTTCGGCCAGGGTCACTTCGTAGGCTTTGTCCAGGCGCGACTTGGGCGAGACGATCCGGTGCAGCAGCGCGCCGTCGTCGGTCATCAGCAGCAGGCCGCTGGTATCGCGGTCCAGCCGGCCCACCGGCGACAGCAGAGGTGCGCGCAGGCGGAAGCGCGGCGGCAGCAGGTCGTAGATCACGCGGCCACTGTCCTTGGTCGAACAGGTGTAGCCGGCCGGCTTGTACAGCATCAGGGTCAGGCCGGCGGGCGGGTCCAGCGGTTCGCCGTCCACGCGCACGTCCTCGTGCGCGACCTGGTCGTCGGCGTACAGCACCTCGCCGGCGGCATCGGTGATGCGGCCTTCGCGGAACATCCAGGTCACTTCCTTGCGGCTGCCGTAGCCCAGGTTGGCGATGAGCTTGACCAGCTTCATGCGCGGCCTCCGCGCTGGGCGACGATGGCCTTGAAGCCGTCGCGCTCGGCGGCCACGCGCACCTGCCCGAAGCTGTCATTGAGGATCTGCTCGTACGGCAGATGGCGGTTGGCCACCACGAACAGGCGCCCGCCCGGCCTCAGTGCCTGCGCGGCCACGGCGATGAAGCGCTGGCCGATGTCCGGGCGGTCTTCGCGCGCCGGCGTGTGGAACGGCGGGTTGCTGACGATGAAGTCGTACTGGCGCGGCAGCCCGGCGGTCACATCGTGCCAGTGATAGCCGAGCGCGACGTTACCCGCCAGCGGCGTGAGGTTCTGCCGGGCCAGCTCCAGGCCACGTGCTTCGGCCTCATACAGATCCAGCGCGCTCACCTTGGGGCAGCGCGCCAGGATTTCCGCCGACAGGTAGCCGTAGCCTGCGCCGAGGTCGGCGCCGTGCCCGGCCAGGTCGGCCGGCAGCTGTTCGGCCAGCAGGATCGACGCCGGATCGGCACGGTCCCAGGCAAACACGCCGGGGCGGCTGAGGAAACGCCCGCCAAGCACGCGACGCGGCGCATCCAGCGCTGCCCAGCGCTGCGCCAGGGCGGCGTCGTGGCCGCCGTGCTGCGGGGCGGTCCAGAACACGCGGCAGTGGTGCTTGGTCAGGTCGCCACCGAGCCCGGCCAGTTGCTTGAGGTCGGCCTCGCCTGATCGCGCGCCCTCGTTGTTGGCCTGGCAGGCCACGAGCACGCCGCCGGGCGCCAGCACTGACAGGGCCTGCGCCAGCAGCGCGCGGGCCTCGTCACGCTGGCGCGGCGGCAGCACCAGCACCAGCGCATAGCCGCCAGCGGGCGTGGCCTGCGGCAGCTCTGCCTCGACGCGATAGCCAGAGGCGGTCAGCGCCTCGGCAAACGGCCGGAAACTTTGCACGCAGGTCAGCGCATCGGGCTGGGCATGCTCACGCAGTGGCCAGCCAGCGCGCGCGCGCAAGAACAGCACCGGCCCCTGCGGCCAGTGCAGCAGGCCCTGGGCGAAGGGCAGGAAGAGGGTTTGCAGCGGGGCGTCGGACGCGGACATCGGCACGGGCAAGGCAGGGGGATGCGCATTCTAACCGGGCACTCCGGCACGCTTGCGGCGCGGCAGACAGTCGCGGCCCCTAGACATGGCATTGATGCAATGCCAACACACCGCTGCGTAGGGTGAACCACCCCACCCTGAGGAGTGAACGCATGCGTGCCTTGTTCATCGGCGGCGTGGTCGACAACAGCGAAATGGATCTGGACAACACGCCGCCGCCGCTGCATTACCCGGAAAACACTGGCGCGGGGCGGCCGCGCTACCGGTTGCATCAGGTCGGGACGCGCAGCGATGGCACCGTGGCCTATGTGGTGTACGGCGCGCCCGAGCTGGGCGACGAGGAAGTGGACAAGATCGCCGAAGAACGCGGCTACGCCCGCCGCTTCGGCGCCACCCCGACCATGCCGGTGCGTTAGCTCCGGCAGGTCATCGCGGGCGCGGCCTGGCCGCGCCCGGCTACGGCGACGACGCCGGCACCGCTGGCGACGCGGCCACCTTCGCCGTCACCCGCCAGATCGCATTGCCAACATCATCGGCGACCAGCAGGCTGCCGGTCTTGTCGATCGCCACCCCGACCGGCCGGCCCTGCGCGTTGCCGTCCACGTCGAGGAAACCATCAAGCACTGGCAGCGGCATGCCCTGCGGCTTGCCATCCACGAACGGAACATAGACGACCTTGTAGCCGCTTGGCGGATCGCGGTTCCAGGAACCGTGCTGGCCGATGAAGGCGCCATTGCGGTAGCGCGCCGGCAGCGTGGCACTGGTGCCGAAGGCCAGGCCAAGTGAGGCGGTATGCGCGCCAAGCGCGTAGTCCGGCTTGATCGCCGTGGCGACCTTCTGCGGGTCCTGCGGGCTGACCCGCTCGTCCACGTGCTGCCCGTAATAGCTGTAGGGCCAGCCATAGAAGCCGCCCTCCCTGACCTGGGTGAGATAGTCCGGAACCAGGTCGCTGCCCAGTTCGTCGCGCTCGTTGACCACCACCCACAGCGACTGCCGGGTCGGTTCCCAGGCCATGCCCACGGGATTGCGCAGGCCGGTGGCATACAGCCGGGTGCTGCCGTCTTCCGGATTCACCGCCACGATCGCCGCGCGGTTGAGTTCGGCCTCCATGCCGTTCTCGGCGACGTTGCTGTTGGAGCCCACGCCCACGTACAGGCGACTGCCATCGGGACTGGCGACCAGCGACTTCGTCCAGTGGTGATTGATGCCGCCGGGCAGGTTGGCGATGAACTTCGGCGGCGCGCTGATGCGCGTGTCGCCTTCGCGGTAGGGGAAGCTCACCAGCGCATCGGCGTTGGCGACGTAGAAACGGTCGCCGACCAGGGCCATGCCGAAGGGCGAGTACAGGCCGGAGAGGAACTGCGTGCGGACTTCAGCCACGCCGTCGCCGTCGGCATCGCGCAACAGGGTGATGCGGTCGGCGCTGGGCGTGGCGGCACCGGCCTTTTCCATCATCGAGGCCATCACCCGGGCGCGCAGGCCATTGGCTTCTTCCTTCGGCCGCGGCGGCGCATTGGTTTCGGCCACCAGCACGTCGCCGTTGGGCAATACGTAGAGCCAGCGCGGGTGGTCCAGGTCGCGGGCGAAAGCCACCACGCGCAGGTCGTCGGCGGGCACCGGCGTGGCGGTGCCGGTCCAGCGCTTGACCGGGGCGACCTTGACCGTGGGAATGAGGCGCTTCACCGGCGCCGGCAACTGCGGGTCCGGGCCGGTGCCCGCTTCCAGCGGATAGCGCGCGGTGTCACCGCAGGAAGCCAGGGCCACCAGCGCCAGCGTCGGCGCGGCATAGCGCGTCAGGCGCAATTTCAGGGACAGCACGCGCGGTTGCATCGAAGGGGGACCCTCGTCTGTGCGGTGGGGCCCCGGATGATGCCCCAGCGCGGCGGCCGGGGGGTAAAGAGATCGTCAAACGCCACCGCGGCGCGGCGCTCAGTCCTCGATCGGTGGCAGCGGTCGCACTTCGCGAATGGTGTCCAGCCACACCCAGTGCGGCTGCCCCGGGTGATCGAGGTCATCCAGGCGCAGCAGGCCGTTGATGCCTTCATTGTCGGCTTCGTCGCGGAACGACTGCACCGTCGGGCGCACCGCCACCGTGCCCAGCAGGCGGCTGCCATCGTCCAGGGTCACCTGCACGCGTGCCTCGTCCGGCAGCTGTTTGACCCACGACTCGAGCGTGGCGATCTTGTCCTGCTCGGTGTAGACGTGCTTTGCGTACTTGGCCATGCCGATCGGCTCCCGTGCTGCGTGCGTACCTGCGCAGACTAGGCACTGGCGCGTGAAAGGCGCAGCAAGTCAGTTCGCGCGCTTGCGTGCCGAGCGCACCGCCATCACCAGTTGCGCGACGCTGTAGGGCTTGGCCAGGTGTTCCTGGAAGCCGGACGCCAGCGCGCGCTTGCGATCGTCGGCGCGCGCCAGCGCGGTCACCGCGATCGCCGGAATGGCGCTGGCATCGAGGCCCATGTTCTCGCGGATGGTGCGGATCAGCCCGTAACCATCCATGCCCGGCATGCCGATATCGGTCAGCATCACGTCGAAACGCTCGTGGCCGCGCTCGTCGAGCAAGGCCAGCGCGTCGGTCGCGCTGCCGGCCATGACCACCTCGGCGCCCTGTTCTTCGAGCAGGCGGCGCAGGTATTCGAGCATGTCCGGCTGGTCTTCCACCGCCAGCAGGCGCATCCCGGCCAGGGCCTGCGCCTCGACCACCATTTCGCTGGTCAGGCTGCGGCGCAGTTCGCGGCGCGGCCGTTGCGACTGCTGCGGGCGTTCGGGCAGGCGCACACGGAAGGTGGCGCCGCAACCGCGCCCGGCACTGCTGGCGCTGGCCTGGCCGCCATGCATTTCCACCAGTTGCTGGACGATGGCCAGGCCCAGGCCGAGGCCGCCGTGACGGCGCGTGGTGGTGCCATCGGCCTGGCGGAAGCGGCCAAACAGATGCGGCAGGAATTCCGGGGCAATGCCATCGCCCGAATCCTGGATCTCGACCACGAAATGGTGACCATCGCGCACGATGCGCACGTCGATGCGGCCATGCGCGGGAGTGAACTTGATCGCGTTGGAAAGCAGGTTCCAGAACACCTGCTGCAGGCGCGTGGCATCACCCAAAACGCAGCACGGCGTTTCCGGCGTGGTCAGGGTCACGGTCTGGTCCTTGCCCTCTGCCACCAGGTCCTGCGCGCCGATCGCCTCGCGCAGCACGTCCACCAGGTCCAGCGCTTCCACTTCCAGTTGCACCTTGCCCAGCAGCATGCTGCTGAGGTCGAGCATGTCGGAGATCAGGCGCTTCTGCGCCTTGGCGCTGCTGGCAATCACCGACAGGCCCTTGTAGCTCGGATCACCCTCGCCCACGCGCTGCAGCAGCAGCTCGCTCCAGCCCAGGATCGTGGTCAGCGGGGTGCGCAGTTCGTGCGACAGCGTGGCGAGGAATTCGTCCTTCAGCCGCGCCATGCTCTCGGCCTCGCCGCGGGCGATGCGCTCGGACTCCAGCAACTGTTCGCGCGCCAGTTCGATTTCGCGGCGTTCGGTCACGTCCGGGCTGCTGCCGGCCAGGCCAATGAAGCGGCCATCGGCCGAATAGCGCGGCGTGGCGCTCATCTCCAGCCAGCGCCAGCGCCCGTCGTGGCGCCGCGCACGGACCAGCGCGCGCATGCCGCGCTGCTGGGCCAGGGCATCGGCCAGTTCAAACTGGAACACCGGCAGGTCTTCCGGGTGCAGCAGTTCGCTCCATGCCGACACCGCGCCGCTGGAGATATCCAGGCCGAAGAAGTCGCCGTAGGCGCTGTTGACGAAGCGCATCACGCCATTGACGTCCAGCACCCACACCGGCATCGGCAGGCCGTCGGCGAGCGCGCTGAAACGCGCCTCGCTCTCGGCCAGTTCGCGCTCGATGCGCTTGCGCTCGGTGATGTCCAGGAACAGCACGCCGACATGCGGCTCAACCTCGCCACCAATGCGGAACACGTCCACCGCATACCAGCGCCCCAGCGCGCGCGCCTGCAGCTCGAAGCGCGCACGGCGCCCGCTGCGGGCGACCTCGCCATAGCGCTCAAGCCATTCGTCCTCGTACTGCGGACGCAGCTGGCGCATCGACTTGCCGACCGCATAGGTCAGCCCGGTGAAGCGCTCGAAGGCGGGATTGACCTGGCGGAAGATGTAGTCGACCGGCCGCTCGCCGTCGAACACCAGCTGGACCAGGCAGAAGCCGGCATCGGCATTGTCGAAGACCTCGCGGTAGACGCTGTCGGGCACTGGCGCGACAGGCACTGTCGGCGGGCCGGCAGTGGCAGGCTGAGCCATGTTCAAGGAGTCACCTGCTCGCATCGGATCCACCTGCGGGGTGCGCCCGCGCCGCATGCGCCGTCGCGCAGGGGCATAGAGTGGAAAGCATGGGCGGGGACGTCAAGCGGGCCGGCCGCCCGCGCCTCACCAACGCCACCAGACCATGCATGCGATCAGGGCACTGAGGACGGTGATCGCGGCCAGTACGCCGCGATAGGCGTATTCGCCCTCCCGCCGCAGGCGTTCGTCCAGCCAGCGCTGCGCCTCGCTGCGCCAGCCCGGGCGCGGTTCGGCCTGTTCCTGGCGCAGCAGCGCGCGCACTCGCGCCACACCCAGTTGTTCGCATTGGTGCCAGCAAGTATCGGTATCCAGCGGGGCCACGCGATGGCGCATCGTCAGTCCCAGGTGTAATGCGGGCGCTCCAGCTCGAGCTCGCGCTCGATGGCCATGCGCGCCAGATGGGTGTAGTTGCTGCGCGGCCCATGCCCGCGGCCGGTGAGCACGCCCTGGTAGTCCAGGCCGCGCCAGACCCGTCCGGTCCATTCCACACAGTCCTCGGCGATCACCAGCATCAGCGAGTAGCGGTATTCCACGCCGCGGCTGTTGGTGCACGAATAGATCGGCGGGAATTGCACGGCCACGTCGCTCTGCTCGGCCAGGGCGGCCAGGTCGCGGCGCAGGTGGTCGCGGGTGTCGGTGCCGGGTGGCAGGCGCGCGGCCTGCGCGGCCAGGTCCAGATCGCTCTGCATGTCCACGAACGCAGCGGCTCCGGTGCGCGGACTGTGGCCATGCTGCTTGGCCCAGTCGATGAACTGCAGACGCAGGTCCGGCGAGGGCGACAGGGAGGGTTTCATGCGGGGGACAGGCTCTGGGTGCGGGGGGAAGCGGCTGCATTGTGCGTATCGGGGCGTGAAGCGCGCGCCGAAGTGCGGTGAACCCGACGTCGAATCGGCACGGCTGCTGGGCGCGCTGCTGCCCTGGGTGGCAGTCGCATGAACCGCCTGCAACGCGTGCGCGGGGGACCCCGGCCGAGCCGTTGCTGGTGGCGCGCCGGCGAGCGCACACTGCCGCCATCCCACCTGTGGAATGCGTCGCCATGAACCGTTTAGCCGCTTGTGCCGCGATCATCGCCGTCGCCGGCCTGCTGGGTGTCGGCACCGCCGAGGCGCGGGTTCGCACGGTCACCAGCCCTGATGCGCCGCGCGCGCTGCCGGCCGAAGGCCCGGTGTCGGTGCAGTGGACCGACCCCAACCAATTCAGCGAGATTCGCTTCAGCGGCAACCGCTTTGAAGCCCAGCAGGGCGACTGGGTGACGACGCTGGCGGACTACTTCCGCACCTCGGCGGCCAAGCAGCTGCCGCCGGGCGATCACCTGGACATCACCATCACCGACATCAAGCGTGCCGGCGAGTACGAACCCTGGCACGGCCCGCGCAGCAACGATGTGCGCATCGTCAAGGACATCTACCCGCCGCGCATCCGCTTCAACTACGTGTGGACCGGGGCCAACGGGCAGGTCATCGAGCAAGGCGAAAAGCGCCTGATCGACGCGGCCTTCCTCACCAGCGGCGTGCAGATCAACGACAGCGACCAGCTGCGCTACGAGAAGCGGATGATCGACGACTGGTCACGTGCCCAGTTCCGCGAAGCGCGCAGCAGCGCCGCCCGCTAGGCGGACACCAGGCGAGCGCCGTTACTGCCCGTCCAGGTAGCGGCGCGGCACGCGCTTGACCGCGCACAGCATCTGGTACGCACTGACGCCACAATGCGCGGCCAGCGCCGAGGTATCGGGCGCGTCGCCCCACAGCCGCACCGGGGTGCCGACGTCGGCGGTCGGGTGGTCGGTGATGTCCACCGTGAGCATGTCCATCGATACGCGGCCGATCAGCCCGCATTCGCGACCATCGACCATGACCGGCGTGCCGTTGGGCGCGAACTGCGGGTAGCCGTCGGCATAGCCCATGGCAACAACGCCCACGCGGGTGGTCGCGCGCTGGGTCACGAAGCGCGCGCCGTAGCCCACCGGCTCGCCCGGCCCGAGCTCGCGCACGGCAATGATCTTTGAACGCAGCGACATCACCGGCCGCAACTGCGCGCTGAGCGCGTTGTGCACGGGCAAGGGGTTGGCGCCGTACAGCATCAGGCCCGGGCGCACCCAGTCGCCGCGCAGGGCCGGCCAGCCGAGCAGGCCCGGCGAATTGCGCAGGCTGGTTTCCGCTTCCATGCCCCGGCTGGCCAAGGCAAAAGCCACGGCCTGCTCGTCGGTGCGGCTGCTGTCCAGTTCATCGGCGCGTGCCAGGTGGGTCATCAGCACGATCGAGGCGACTTGTGGCAAGCCGCGCAGGCGCAGCCACGCCGCGCGGAAATCTTCCGGCGACAGACCCAGGCGATGCATGCCGCTGTCCATCTTCAGCCACACGTGCAGCGGACGCGGGCTGTTGAACGCGGCCAGCGCCTGCACCTGCGCCGGTGTGGCCACCACCGTCCACAGTTCGTGCTCGGCGATCAGCGCCAGCTCGTCGCTGTCGAAGAAGCCTTCCAGCAGCAGGATCGGCGCACGGATGCCGGCCTGGCGCAGTTCCAGCGCTTCCTCGATGCAGGCCACGGCAAAGCCGTCAGCCTCGGCTTCCAGTGCCTGTGCGCAGCGCACCGCGCCATGCCCGTAGGCGTCGGCCTTGACCACGGCCAGGGCCTTGCCGCCACCAATGCGGCGCGCCAGGCGATAGTTGTGGCGCAGCGCGCCCAGGTCGATCAAGGCGTGGGCTGGGCGCACGCGGCGGCTCCGGTGTGGCGGGGTGCGGGCGCCTGGCGATAGCGGAAGATGTCCAGGCCCTCGGTGCTGATTTCCGGCGCGCGGCCGCTCATCAGGTCGGCGAGGTAACGGCCCGAGCCGCAGGCCATGGTCCAGCCGAGCGTGCCGTGGCCGGTGTTGAGGAACAGGTTGGCATAGGGACTGGCGCCGACCACCGGGGTGCCGTCGGGCGTGGCCGGGCGCAGGCCGGTCCAGAATTCGCCACGCGCCAGGTCGCCGCCGCCGGGGAACAGGTCTTCGACGACCATTTCCAGGGTGGCGCGGCGACGCGGGTTGAGCGACAGGTCGAAGCCGGCGACCTCGGCCATGCCGCCGACGCGGATGCGGTCCTCGAAACGGGTGACGGCGATCTTGTAGCTCTCGTCGAGGATGGTCGAGGTCGGCGCGCGCGCCGCATCGGCGATCGGCAGGGTCAACGAGAATCCCTTGAGCGGATACACCGGCAATTCCAGGCCGAGCGGGCGCACCAGCTGCGGCGAATAGCTGCCCAGCGCCACGACGTAGCGGTCGGCCTTTTCGATGCGGCCGTCGATGCGCACGCCCTCGACACGGCCGCGGTTGCCGATCATGCGCTCGATCCTGGCGCCGTAACGGAACTCCACCCCGGCCTCGGCGGCCATCGCCGCCAGCCGCTGGGTGAACAGCCGGCAGTCGCCGGTCTGGTC
>DASPIU010000016.1:0-67230 GCA_035629025.1 Stenotrophomonas sp. | reverse complement strand
GCCCCGATCCGGTGCCGTTGCGCGAGGCCTATGCGGCGAAATTCGGCGACGACGCGGCCGGCGTGGAGCGCAGGCTCGCGCAGATGCAGCAGACCGGGCGCGCGGAAGGGCTGCCGTTCGATTTCGGGCGCGGACAGGTGCGGGTGAACACGCTGCGAGCGCATCGCCTGATGTGGCTGGCCAGTGCCGAGGGCGATGCGGCGGTGGTGGCCGAGGCGCTGTTCCGCGCGCATTTCGCCGAAGGGCGCGATCTTTCCGCCATGCCGACGCTGATCGCGGCCGGCGCGGCCGGCGGGCTGGCGCCGGAACGGGTGCAGGCGATGCTGGACAGCGACGAAGGTCTGGCCGAAGTGCGTGCCGAACTGGCGCAGGCGCAGACGCTGGGCATTACCGCGGTGCCGAGCTTCGTCGTTGACGGCCGCTACCTGGTGCAGGGCGCGCAGCCGCCGGAGGCCTTTGCGCAGATGCTGCGGCAGATCGCGGCCGAGGGGCCGGTGCAGGGCGGGGGCGGGGGCAAAGTCTGAAGCCGGGGCGCGCATCTGCGACAATGCGGCGGTGCGCCATCCGGCGCTGGCCCCATCCCAGACTGGAGGTTCCCCCCGCATGCTCCTGATCGGCGTTGCCGGTACCGAACTTGCCGCGCGCGAGCGTGAGTGGCTGCAGCACGACGCGGTCGCCGGGGTGGTGCTGTTCAAGCGCAATTTCGCCTCGCGCGCGCAGGTGACCGAACTGGCGGCGGCGATTCGCGCCGCGGCGCCGCGTCCGCAGCTGATCTGCGTGGACCAGGAGGGCGGGCGCGTGCAGCGCTTTCGCGAAGGGTTCAGCGCATTGCCGCCGTTGCAGGGCTTTGGCGAGCTGTACACGCGTGACCCGGACGCGGCGCTGGGCCTGGCTCGCGAGCACGCCTGGCTGATGGCCAGCGAGATCCGCGCCAGCGGCGTGGACCTGAGCTTCGCGCCAGTAGTGGATCTGGGCCGCGGCAACCGCGCCATCGGCGACCGTGCCTTCAGTGCCGATCCGCAGGTGGTGGCAGCCTTCACCCGTGCCTATGTCGCGGCGATGCACGAGGCCGGCATGGCCGCCACGCTCAAGCATTTCCCCGGCCACGGCACGGTATTGGAAGACACCCATGTCGATACCGCGGTGGACCCGCGCGCACTCGACGTGCTGCGCACGGAGGACCTGCTACCGTTCGCGGCCGGCATCGAGGCCGGTGCCGACGCGGTGATGATGGCCCACGTGATCTACCCGCAGGTGGCGCCCGAACCGGCCGGTTATTCGCCGCGCTGGATCGGCGAGATCCTGCGCGGCGAGCTCGGCTTTCGCGGCGTGGTCTTCTCCGACGACATCGGCATGGCCGCCTCGTTCAGTGCCGGCGGAGTCAAGGCGCGCGTGGATGCGCACCTGGACGCCGGCTGCGATGTGGTGCTGGTCTGCCACCCGGAGCTGGTCGAGGAATCGCTGCAGGCAGTGGCCGGCCGCAGTTTCAACACCGCCGCGCTGATCGGCCTGATCGGCCGCGGCGCACTTGGCTGGGACGGCCTGCTGGCCGACGCCCGCCACCCCCACACCCAAACCCGTTTGCTGGAACAACTCGGAAAAACCGCCTGATGTCCAATCTCACCCTTCAACAGGCCGTGGCCCAGGCCGACCTGCTGGTCGACCGCCCGACCCTCGACGCCGCCATCGGCCGCATCGCCGACGCCATCGCCCGCGACTACCAGGGCGAAGTGCCGGTGTACCTGACCATCATGCATGGCGCGCTGCCGTTCTCCGGGCAGCTGGCGCTGGAACTGGGCGCGCGCGGCCAGGATCTGCAGTTCGACTACCTGCACGCGACCCGCTACCGCGGCGCCACCACCGGCGGGGAGCTGGTGTGGAAACACCGCCCGGCCACTGCGCTGTTCGGCCGCCGTGTGCTGCTGGTGGACGACATTCTCGACGAGGGCTACACGTTGCAGGGCGTGCGCCAGTGGTGCCTGGAGCAGGGCGCCACCGACGTGCGCATCGCCGCCCTGGCGATCAAGCGGCACGACCGCTGCGTGCCTGGCGTGCGCGCCGACTACGCCGGCGTCGAGGTCGAGGACCGCTACGTGTTTGGCTTCGGCATGGACGTCAACGAGCTGTACCGTGGCGCGCCGGCGATCTACGCGATGAAGGACTGACGGAAGCGACCGCGCATGAATCCGATTTCCCTGGCCGTCATTGGCGGCACCGGCGTGTACAAGCTGGCGCAGCTGGACGATGTGCAGACCCATGAAGTGCAGACCCGCTTCGGCAACCCGTCCGGTCCGGTGCGGGTCGGCACGCTGCTGGGGCAGCGCGTGGCGTTCCTGGCGCGGCACGGCGAGGGCCATTCGCTGCCGCCACACAAGATCAATTACCGCGCCAATCTTGCCGCGTTGCAGCAAATCGGCGCGCAGCGGGTGCTCGCGCTCAACACCGTCGGCGGCATCACCGAGGCCTACGGGCCGCGCGTGCTGGCCTGCCCGGACCAGTTGATCGACTACACCTGGGGCCGGGTGTCGACGATCTGCGAGGAGCCCGGCAGCGAGGTGGTGCATGTGGACTTCGGCCATCCGTATTCGCCGCTGCTGCGCAGCAAGGTGCTGGCGGCGGCGCGGGTGACGGGGGTCAGGCTGGTGGACGGCGGCTGCTATGGCGCCACCCAGGGGCCGCGGCTGGAGACCATCGCGGAGATTGCGCGGCTGCGCCGCGACGGCTGCGACCTGGTCGGCATGACCGGGATGCCGGAGGCCGGGCTGGCGCGCGAGCTGGGCCTGGACTATGCGTGCCTGGCGATCGTGGCGAACTGGGCGGCCGGTTGTGGCGATGCGGGGGAGATCACCCTGGCCGAGGTGCTGGCCAATGTGGAAGCGGCCTCGACGGGGCTGCCGGAGCTGGTCGGGGAACTTGCGCGAGGGTGATTGTCTTCGGGGCATAAGCTTTGCATACTCGGCGCGTGCGTGAGCCGCACACCACCCATTCAATTTGCAAAGGTCTCGCATCACCATGCCGAACGGTACCGTCAAGTGGTTCAACGACGCCAAGGGATTTGGCTTCATTTCACCGGAGGACGGCAGCGCTGACGTCTTCGCGCACTTCTCCGCGATCAACTCCAAGGGCTTCCGCAGCCTGCAGGAAGGCCAGCGCGTCACGTACGACGTGACCCAGGGTCCGAAGGGCGCCCAGGCTTCCAACATCACGCCGGTCGGCTGATCAAGCCGGTTGTGCATTGAACCCTGCCTTCGGGTGGGGTTTTTTTTTGGGTGTTTGTTTTTGTGTGCGTTGATGCGGTGGGTTTGTTGGCTTGCGGCACGGCCGGGTCGGGGCTGGGCGCCTCGGGGATCCCACTTCGATGGGCGGGGCTTGGCTAAGTGGTGCGCGGTACGATGCGTGCGGGGTGATGGATTCATTGGGGGCGGTGATGCGGGGACAGGCGCGACGGATCGCGGTGGTGGGGTATGGGACGGCCGGGCAGGCGCTGGCGGCGTTGTTGCAGCGCGATGGGCATCGGGTGGAGGTGTTCGAGCAGGCACAGGAACCGGGGCCGGTAGGGGCGGGGTTCCTGCTGCAGCCCAGTGGCTTGCAGGTGCTGTGGCAGATGGGATTGCTGGAGCAGGTGCTGGCGCATGGGGCGCGGGTGCAGCGGCTGTTCGGGGATAACCCGCAGGGCCGGGCGGTGATGGAGATGCGCTATTGCGATCTTGATCGGCGGCTGTTCGGGCTGGGCTTGCAGCGCGGTGCGTTGTTCCTGCTGCTGCAGCAGGCGTGGGAGTCGCCGGTGTTGCACGCGGGCACGCGGATCGTGGCGGTGGATGCCGAGGGCGGCCGGGTGCAGGCGCAGGATGGGCGCTGGTTTGAGGGGTTCGACCTGGTGGTGGCGGCCGATGGCGCGGCTTCGGTATTGCGCACGCACGCGGGAACGCCGCGGCTGGATCGACCGTATCCCTGGGGCGCGCTGTGGTGCCTGGTACCGCGTGGGGATTGGGCGCACGCGGACGAGCTGCGCCAGCGTTACCACGGCGCGCGCAAGATGATCGGGCTGCTGCCAGTCGGTACGCGGCCGGACGATCCGCAGCCACGCATGAGTTTTTTCTGGAGCCTGCCGCGCGCGGACTTCGAGCGTTGGCGCGAGGGTGGGGTGGTGCCGTGGTTGGCGGAGGTGGCGGCGCTGTGGCCGCAGGCACACGATTGCCTGGCCGGCATTGGTCACTGCGCGCAGCTGGCCACGGCCAGCTATCGCGATGCGGTGGTGTCGCAGTGGCACCACGGGAGGCTGGTACTGGCCGGCGATGCCGCGCATGCGATGAGCCCGCAGCTGGGGCAAGGCGTGAACATGGCCCTGCTCGACGCCTGGGCGTTGTGCCGCGCGCTGCGCGAAGAGGCGTCAGTGGCCGACGCGCTGCCGCGCTATCAGCGCGAGCGCCAGGCGCATGTGGCGATCTATCACTTCTGGAGCCGCTGGCTGACGCCGTTGTTCCAGTCCGAGCGCGACATCGGCGCGCGCCTGCGCGATGCCGGGATGCGTCCGCTCGGGCGCCTGCCGGGCGGGCGCGGGCATATGTTGCGCGTACTCAGTGGCACGCAACACGGCTGGCTCGGACGACTGGCGCTGGCGCAGGAATTCCTCTCGGCACTCGAAGCCGCCCCGCCGGCTGGCGTTGCCGCGGCTGCCGCGGGGGCGCCGGCCTGATGCATTCAACGCGCGGGCGGCAAGGCGACAACCGCATCGTCCACGCAGGCCACCAGACGTTCGCCGCTGCGCACCCGTGGCGCCACGCCCGCGGTGAACTGCGAGAACGCCGGCAGCACCGTCATTCCTTCGCGCAACCAGAACGCCGGAAAGCGTCGCGCCAG
This sequence comes from Stenotrophomonas sp., assembly GCA_035629025.1. Classification (GTDB taxonomy): domain Bacteria; phylum Pseudomonadota; class Gammaproteobacteria; order Xanthomonadales; family Xanthomonadaceae; genus Stenotrophomonas_A. Next base: position 62,370 of record DASPIU010000016.1, on the reverse strand, counting down.
GCCCGGCAGTTCGCACAGCGGATGCACGTGGCCGCACAGCACATGCTGGCCCGGTACGGCGACAGGTTCGTGGCGCAACAGCCAGCGGCCATCGTGAACCTCGCTGCCGGCATCGCGCACGTGCAGCGCGTCGGCCTGCAAGGCATGGTCGTGGTTGCCACGGACCACGGCCACATCGAGCGCGGCGTGGCGCAGGCGCCATTGCCGCCATTGCTGCAACCACGCGGCATCACGCACGGGCCCGTGCAGCAGGTCACCGAGCACCCACAGTGTGCGCGTGGGATGGGACGCGAGCAGAGCATCGAGGCGCTCCAGGTCGTGCGCGGTGCCACCCGCGGGCAGGCCGATGCCGGCGCGACGAAACACATCGCCCTTGCCCAGATGCAGGTCGGCGATCAACAGCGCCTGCGTCGCCGGCCGGTACAGCGCGCGCGCGCCCAACAGGCGCACCGGCTCACCTCCCAGCTCGGTAGCCCACTCATGCGCCATGGCGGCGCTCCAGCTGAGCGGCGGCGCGCAGCACGCGCGCCTTCCAGTCCTCGGTGCTGAGCTGGCCGCGCGTGCGCTCGGCCCATAACGGAAACGACAGCGGGGTGAGGCTGCGCGGCGTCTGCAGGTGCAGGCTGCGGCGCGCGCATTCCTCCAGCGTGGCCGCCAGCCGCGCCAGTTCCAGCTGCCCGCTCAGCACTTCGCGTTCGGCCTGTTCCAGCAGCAGATGGCCGGGGTCGAAGCGGCGCAGCACGTCATAGAGCAGGCCGGATGAGGCCTGCAGCTGACGCTGGCTGCGCGGCGTGCGCCCCGGCAGCTGCGGCACCAGCAGGCCGGAGACGCGCGCGATCTCGCGGAACTGTCGCCGCGCCAGTTCGGCGAGATTGAGGCTTTCGCGCAGGTCTTCGAGCAGGCCGGCCGGTTGCAGCAGCGCGCTGAGCAAGTCGGTATCGGGCACGGCTTCGTTCGCCAGCGACAGCACCAGGCCGTAGTCATTGGCGGCGTAATCGAAACTGTTGGGCTGGCGCCGGCCCCAGCGCAGCGCCAGCAGCGCGGCCAGGCCTTCGTGCACCTGGCGGCCAGCGAAGGGATACAGGAACAGGTGGCGGCCTTCGCGCGTGCGCAGGGTTTCGGCCAGCAGGCGGCCGGCGCCGGGCAGCGCGGACAGCCGCGCCTGCAGACGCAGCAACGGCGCCAGGGCCTGCAGTTCAGGGGAGTCGTCGGGCGCGCCGAGCACCGCTTCCATTTCCTGGCCGAGTGCGGAGGACATCGGCAGGCGCCCACCCATCCAGCGCGGCACCGCGCCATCGCCGCCCTTGGCCAGGCGCACGTAGGCGGTCATGTCTTCCAGTCGCGCCAGTTCGAGCAGGCGGCCGGCGAACTGGAAGCGGTCGCCGCGACGCAGGCGGCCGACGAACTGTTCTTCCACCGAGCCGAGGTCGCCACCGCGCAGAAAGCGCACGCGCACGCTGCCATCGCTGGTGATGGTGCCGATCGACAGGCGATGGCGCAGGGCAACGCGGCGATCCACCACGCGGTACACGCCATCTTCGTCGCGCACCACCTTGTGATAGTCCGGGTAGTTGGCCAGTGCGCTGCCGCCCTGCACGATGAAGTCGAGCACCGCTTGCCAGTGCGCCGGATCCAGCGCGGCAAAAGCATCGGTGCCGCGCACCTGCGCGAACAAGGCGTCGGCCTGGAAGCCGCCGCCCAGCGCGCAGCTGATGCAGTGTTGCGCGAGCACGTCCAGACACAGCCGCGGCGGTGGCCGTGATTCGATGCGACCATGCGCGAGCGCGCGGCGCGCGGCCGCGTACTCGGCCAGCTCCAGCGCGTGCGTGGGAATGCAGATCACGTGGCCGGACTCGCCGGGGCGATGCCGCGCGCGTCCGCCGCGCTGCAGCAAGCGGGCGATGCCCTTGGGACTGCCCAGCTGCAGCACCTGGTCCACCGCCGGGAAATCCACGCCGAGGTCGAGGCTGGACGTGGCGACCACGCAACGCACACTGCCTTCGCGCAGGCCGGCCTCCACCGCGGTGCGCAGGCCCGGGTCCAGCGAGCCGTGGTGCAGGGCGAGGGTGGCGGGGCCTTCAGGCCATACCGCAGCCAGGGCCTGATGCCACAACTCGGCCTGCGCGCGGGTGTTGGTGAACAGTAGGCTGGTGCGAGCGGCCAGCAGCGTTTCCAGCACGCGTTGCAGCTGTGACAGCCCGAGGTGGCCGGCCCATGGAAAGCGTTCGCCCGCTGGCGGCAGCAGTGTCTGCAAGGTCAACCGGCGTGGCCGCGCGCCGCTGACGATGGCCGCCTGTGCCTGCCCGGGCAGCAGCACATCGCGCGCCTGTTCCAGGTTGCCGAGCGTGGCCGACAGCCCCCACACGCGCAGTGCCGGGGCCAGTGCGCGCAGCCGTGCCAACCCAAGTTGCAGCAGCACGCCACGCTTGTTGCCAAGCAGTTCGTGCCATTCGTCCACGACCACGCAGCGCAGCGCCTGCAGGCGCGCGGCGCTGTCCGGATAGGACAGCAGCAGCGCCAGCGATTCGGGGGTGGTCACCAGCGCGTCAACCTGGCCCTCGCGCGCCATGCGCTTTTCGCGCGCACTGGCATCGCCGGTGCGCAGGCCTATTTCCCAATCCAGTCCGAGTTCGGCGCAGGGCTCGCGCAGGGCGCGCGCGGTGTCGGTGGCAAGCGCGCGCAACGGCGTGATCCACAGCAGGCGCAACGGCCGCGGCGGGCGACGGCGTCCACTGCGCGTTGGCGCGGGGGGGGCTTCGGCGAGCGCTTCAAGCAAGGGCCCGCCCAGCGCCGCCAGGGTCTTGCCACTGCCGGTGGGCGTGTGCAGCAGGCCGGATTCGCCGGCCAGATAGCGGCGCCACACCTCGCGCTGGAACGCGGACGGGCGCCAGCCGCGCTGGGCGAACCAGGCCCGCCAGCGCTGTGCAGCCTCGCGCGTACTCATCGCGCCAGCGCCTGCAGGCTGGCCAGGGTATCGGCGTCGGCGGGGCGCTTGTCGTGGCGCCAGCGCAGGATGCGCGGGAAGCGCACGGCAATGCCGGACTTGTGCCGCTTGCTGGCATTGACCGCCTCGAAGCCGAGCTCGAATACGTGCTCGGGCGTGACCGCGCGCACCGGGCCGAAGCGTTCGGTGGTGTGCGCGCGGATCCAGCGGTCCAGATCGAGGATCTCGCGGTCGTCCAGCCCCGAGTACGCCTTGGCCACGGGCACCAGTGCGCCCTCGTGCCACAGGCCGAAGGTGTAGTCGGTATACAGCGTGCTGCGACGGCCGTGGCCGGACTGCGCGTAGATCAGCACCGCGTCGATGGTCAGCGGGTCGATCTTCCATTTCCACCAGTCGCCACGGCGACGGCCGCTGCGGTAGGGGGAATCGGCGCGCTTGAGCATCAGCCCTTCCACGCCGCGCTCGCGTGCCTGCAGGCGCTGGCTGGCGGCGTGGCTCCAGTCACCGGCCTCGACCAATGGCGAGGCGACCAGACGCGGATCGTCCAGCGTCGCCAGCACGCCTTCGAGCAATGCGCGGCGCTCGCGCAGCGGGCGTTCGCGCAGGTCTTCGCCGGCCAGTTCCAGCAGGTCGTAGGCGACCACCCGTGCCGGCGCATCGGCCAGTGTCTTCGGCCCAGGGCGCAGGCGCTGGATGCGCGTCTGCAATGCGGCAAACGCCAGCGGCTGCGCGTCGCCGAGGCGCCAGGCCAGCAATTCGCCATCGATCACCGTGCCCGCCGGCAAGGCCGCCGCGGCTTGTTCGATTTCCGGGAAGCGGCCATCCAGGCGTTCCTCGCCGCGCGACCATAGCGCCACTTCCGTGCCGCGTCGGATCAGCTGCAGGCGAATGCCGTCCCACTTCCATTCCAGCAGCCAGTGCGCGATATCGCCCAGCGTTTCGTGGTCGTTCTCCAGCGGCGAAGCAAGGAAGAACGGATAGGGCTGCTGGCGGTCGCTGACCAGCTCCTGCGGCGACAGCAAGTCGGCGAGGAAGGCCGGCGTGGGCTGCCACTGCCCGAGCATGCGCTGCGCGATGCGCGCGATATCCAGCCCGGACAGCTCGGCCAGCGCCTGCTGCACCAGCCGCTGCGAAACGCCCACGCGCAATGCGCCGGTGAGCAGCTTGTTGAACAGCAGGCGCTGTTCAAAGTCCAGGCTGCGCCAGGCGTCCACGACCACGGCGCGGCGGGTTTCGAGCGGCGCGTTGGCTACTGGCAGCAGGCGTTGCTCGATCCAGGTCGACAGCGGCACATCGGCGCTGGCTTCGGCGGGATCGTCGAGCAGCAGGGCCAGGGTTTCGGCCAGGTCGCCAACGTGGTCGTAGCTGTCGGCCACCAGCCAATCATCGATGCCGGCGACCTCGGTGATCCATTCGCGCAGCTCGCCGGTGCCGGCGATGCGCGCGCGCGGGCCGGTGATCTTGCCGCCGCTCAGCAGATACAGCGCCCAGGCTGCGTCGGCCGCTGGCGCGTCGCGGAAGTAGGCGACCAGGGCCGCGCGCTTGTCACCGGTGCCGGTGCTGCGGTCGAGCTCGCGGAACAGCGCGGCGAAGCGCTTCAAGCGTGCACGTCCCCGCGCCCGCGCAGGGCCAGGGCGCGTACGGTGAAAGCGGCCAGGTGTGGCGCGGCGGCGGGCGTGCAGCGCAGGCGAAAGCCCAGGGCCTGGCGCCGGAATACCTTGCCGCCTTCCAGCGGCCGGCTGCACGGAACCCGTAGACGAAGGCGCGCGCGCGGATTCATGCCTCTTCCCCGTAGGCGGTGCGGAAGGATTCAGCGGCGCGGCCGTGTTCGCACAGATGCCGTACCAATGCATCGGTGTTGCCGTGCGTGGCGATGATGCGGCGCGCGCCGGTCTGGGCGATGGTGTGCAGCAGCGCGGGCCAGTCGGCATGATCGGAAATCACGAAGCCGCGGTCGTAGTTGCGGCGCCGGCGATTGCCGCGAATGCGCATCCAGCCCGAGGCGAACCCCTGCTGCGCGCGGCGAAAGCGTCGCAGCCACGGACTGCCCGCCGCCGAGGGCGGCGCCAGCACCAGGCGGCCGGCGCTGTCCTGGCCGCGCGGCTGTTCGGACACCGCTTCGGTATCGACCATCGCGATGCCGGCCTGGCGATACACAGCCACGCCCGCCGCAATCGCACCGTGCAGCAGCACCGGCGGTTCGTCGCGGTGGCACAGCTCGGCGAGCACCCGCTGCGCCTTGCCCAACGCGTAGCAGTACAGGATCGCGGTTTCGCCGCGCTCGGCGCAGTCGCGGCGCCACTGCACGATCTCGTCTACCACCGCGGCCGTGTCTGGCCAGCGGTACACGGGCAGGGCGAAGGTCGCTTCGGTGATGAACACATCGCAGGGCACCGGCTCGAACGGCGCGCAGGTGGGGTCGGGCTGGCGCTTGTAGTCACCCGAGGCCACCCACACCTGCCCGTCGGCTTCGATGCGAACCTGCGCCGAGCCGAGCACGTGGCCCGCCGGGTGCAGCGAGAGCCGCGCGCGGCCCAGTTCAAATGCCTCGCCCGGGGCATGCGCGTGGTAGTCCTGCTCGCCCAGCCGCCAGCGCAGAATCGGCAGGCTGTCGGCCAGGCAGTCGTAGCGGCCCATGCCACTGCGCGCGTGGTCGCCATGGCCATGGGTGATCACCGCGCGCGGCACTGGCTGCCAGGGATCGATATGGAAATCGCCCGCGGGGCAGTAGAGCCCCTCGGGACGCATCACCACCAGGTCGCGCGTACTGGACATGGCGCTACTGTCGCCGGCCGGCCGTGGAGGCGATGAGAATCCGGAGCCAGCGCCGCGTGAGCTCGCCGCACGCCCGGCGCCATGGCCGGATGCAGGGCCGATCCCCGCGTCGCGGTGATTCGGCCACAATGAGCCCAGTTCGCCGCGGGAGTCGCTCATGCAATCACCGACCGTACCTCCGTTCGAGACCCACGCGGTGGAGAACCAGCCGCCCCCGTTCGCGCCGCGCGACCTGTGGGGCGACGACGTGGTGTTGCGTGAGGGCATCGCCCGCGAGGGTGGCGAGGGTTTCCTGCCGGTGCTCGCGGCTTACGGCGCCTTGGCTGGCGACACCCTCTACCCCCTGGGCTTTGACGCCAACCGCGACCGCCCGCGCCTGCGCACCCATGACGCGCAAGGCCACCGCATCGACGTGGTGGAGTTCCACCCGGCCTATCACCAGCTGATGGACCTCGCCAAGCAGCACGGCGTTGCCGGGCTGTCCTGGCATGCCGCGGTGCCCGGCGCGCACGTCGCGCGGGCGGCCTTGAGTTATCTGCATCACCAGGCCGAGGCCGGCACCAGCTGCCCGTTGACGATGACCCACGCAGGGGTGGCGGTGCTGCGCCAGGAAGCAGCCATGGCCGAATGGACGCGCAAGGCCGCCGCACCCGCCTATGACGCAGCGGACGTGCCGATCGCGGCCAAGACCGGCATCACCCTGGGCATGGGCATGACCGAGAAACAGGGCGGCTCGGATGTACGCGCCAATGCCACGGTCGCCACCCCGCTGGCCGAAGACGGCGAGTACGCGCTGGTCGGGCACAAATGGTTCTTTTCGGCACCGATGTCCGACGGCTTCCTGGTGCTGGCGCAGGCGCCCGGCGGGCTGACCTGCCTGCTGCTCCCGCGACGCCTTGGCGACGGCCGCCGCAATGCGTTCCGCCTGATGCGCCTGAAGGACAAACTGGGCGACTGGTCCAACGCGTCCAGCGAGGTGGAATTCTGCGGCGCCTGGGCGCGGCGCATCGGCGAAGAAGGCCGCGGCGTGACCACGATCATCCCGATGGTGATGATGACCCGCCTGGACTGCATGCTCGGTGCCGCCGCCGAGATGCGCATGGCGCTGGCGCAGGCGCTGCACCATGCACGGCACCGCCGCAGCTTCGGCCGGCGCCTGGTCGAACATCCACTGATGGGCAACGTGCTGGCCGACCTGGCGATCGAATCCGAGGCCGCCACCGTGTTGTGCCTGCGCGTGGCGCGGGCGGTGGACCAGGCCGAAACCGATCCCGCGCAGGCCGCGTTCGCCCGCATCGCCACCGCGCTGGGCAAGTACTGGCTGTGCCGGCGCGCGCCCGCCTTCGTCAACGAGGCGCAGGAGTGCCTGGGTGGCGCCGGTTACGTCGAAGAGTCGATGCTGCCGCGCCTGTACCGGCAGGCGCCGCTCAATTCGATCTGGGAAGGCAGCGGCAACATCCAGTGCCTGGACGTGCTGCGCGCGCTGGCGCGCGAGCCGCGCGCGGTGCAGGCCGTGCTCGCGGAACTGGAACAGGTGGGTGATGCGCCCGATGGCTACACGGCCGCGGTGGAGCGTGTGCGCGCCGAGCTGGCGCAAGGTGGCAACGAGTTCAGCGCGCGCAGCGTGGCCGAACATTGCGTGCTGGCATTGCAGGCTGCGTTGCTGCTGCGGGCTGGCAGTCCGGCCGCGGCGCCCTTCATCGCCACGCGCCTTGAGGGCCGGCATGGCCTGGCATTCGGCACCTTGCCCGATGCCGCGCCGGTAGACGCATTGCTGGCGCGCGCGTTGCCCTGAACGCCACGGCCCTGCCGGTGAGGGCAGGGCCGCGGAGGAACAACTCGAAAGCGCGCGTCAGTGCTGTGCCTGATCGTCCTTGGCCGCTTGGTTGGCCTTGTCGGCCATTTCGCGCGCCTTCTGCGCGGTGACCTCGGCGGCATTGGCGGTGGCGTTGGCCGCGTCGGCCGCTGCATCGCGAGTCGCATCGCCGGCGCGATGCGCGGCGACGGTGGCGTCCTGAGCGGCATCGCGGGCATAGGCGCCGGCGCGGTCGGTGGCCGCATCCGCCTTCACGGCGGCCTTGTCCAGCGCCTGATCGGTGGCGGCGGCGGCATTGTCGGCCGCGGAGGCGGCGTCGCGCTTGGCCTGCTCGGCCTGCGGGCCTTCGCAGGCGGTCAGCGACAAGGCCAGCACGGCGCTGGCGACGAGGTGGCGGTGGATACGCATCGGTGCTCCCGGTAGTGGTGGTGGGATGCCGAGCTTAGTGCCGCCCCCGTAGGGGTCAATGTGAATCCGGCATCGGCCTGCGCCCGCAGCACGACGCGCAACGAAAAAGCCGCCGGTTTCCCGGCGGCTTTTGGACTTGCCAGTTGCGAAGAAGTGATTACTTCTTGGCTTCTTCGGCAGCGTCCTTGGCCTGAGCGGCGGTGTCTTCCGCAGCCTTGGCGGTGTCGGCAGCCTGGTCGGCAGCAGCGTCGGTCGAGGCAGCGGTGGCGGCCTGAGCAGCGTCGGCAGCGGTGTCGGCGGCGGTGGCGGCGGTGTCAGCGGCAGCCTGGGCAGCGTCGGCGGTCTGGGCGCCAGCAGCGGCGGCCTGGTCGGCAGCAGCCTGGGCGTCGGTGGCGGCTTCGTTGGCCGAAGCAGCGGCGTCCTGCGCCTGTTCCGGCTTCGAGCAGGCGGCCAGGGCCAGGCCCAGGGCCATCGCGATCAGCAGCTTGTTGATGCTCATTTGTGTCTATCCTCGTCGTTAGTTAGGCAACGCGCAATTGCGCGCCCTCAACATGATGACAAGCCGGGGACGGGTGTCAAGCGCACCCGCATTCAGCTTTTGCTGGAGGGTGTGAATTCCAATCAAATCAATTCGATGGCAATGGCCGTTGCTTCGCCGCCGCCGATGCACAGAGTGGCGATGCCACGCTTGCCGCCACGCTTGCGCAACGCATTCACCAACGTCACCACCAGCCGCGCGCCGGAGGCGCCAATCGGGTGACCGAGCGCGCAGGCGCCACCGTTTACGTTGACTTTGTCATGCGCCAGGCCGAGCTGCTTGATCGGCGCCATCGCCACCACGGCAAAGGCTTCGTTGATCTCGAACAGGTCCACGTCCTGCACGGACCAGCCTACTTGCGTGACGAGTTTCTCGATCGCCGCGATGGGCGCGGTGGTGAACCATTCCGGCTCCTGCGAGAAGGTCGCGTGGCCGACGATGCGGGCCAGCGGGGTAATCCCGCGGCGCGCGGCTTCCTCGGCGCTGAGCAGCACGGTGGCGGCGGCGCCGTCGGAAATGCTGGAGGAACTGGCCGCGGTGACGGTGCCGTCCTTCTTGAAGGCCGGCTTCAGCGAAGGAATGCGCTCGATGTCGGACTTGCCCGGCTGCTCATCCTGCGCGTATTCGACTTCGCCCTTGCGACCGGCGACCTTCACCGCAACGATCTCGTCGGCGAAGGCGCCGTTGGCCTGCGCGGCCTGGGCCCGCTTCACCGACTCGATGGCGTAGGCGTCCTGCTGTTCGCGGGTGAAGCCGAACTTCTCGGCCGCCTTCTCGCCGAACACGCCCATCGCCTGGCCATCGTAGGGATTGGTCAGGCCGTCCCAGGCCATGTGGTCCACCGCCTGGAAGTTGCCGTAGCGGTTGCCGCTGCGCGAGTTGGGAATCATGTGCGGCGCGTTGCTCATCGACTCCATGCCGCCGGCGACGACGATGCTGGCCGAGCCGGCCTTGATCAGGTCGTGGCCAAGCATGATCGCCTTCATGCCCGAACCGCAGACCTTGTTGATGGTGGTCGCGCCGGTGGCGGTGGGGATGCCGGCGGCCAGCGCGGCCTGGCGCGCCGGGGCCTGGCCGAGGTTGGCCGGCAGCACGCAGCCCATGATGACTTCGGAGACGTCCGCGGCGGGCACGCCGGCCTGTTCCAGCGCGGCGGAGATGGCGGCCGCGCCCAGCGTGGGCGTGGGCACGCCATTGAACTGGCCCAGGAACGAGCCGATGGCGGTGCGTTTGGCGGCGGCGATGACGATGTCGGTCATGGGGCGGGTACCTTGGAATGTCCCGCAATTATCGGCGCGCAGCGACCTTCCCGCCAGTTGCGTGACTTGTTCCGTCACGTGGTGTGCATGTTGGAGACATTTGCGCGGCGATGACGTATAGAGGGGCCGGGGGCATTCCATTGGCCAAAGGGGGCGGATGCATGAACACGGCGGTTTTGGCGAGAACGAGCCTGCTGGCTTCGGCGCTGGCGTTGGCGCTCAGTGCCTGTGGCGGCGGTGGTGGCGGTGGCAATACGCGATCGGACGCGCCGCCGACCTCGCCGCCGCTGACGCCTCCACCCCCGCCGCCACCGCCGACGTCGCCACCGACCTCGCCGCCGACGTCTCCGCCGCCGCCGCAGCCGGCGGTCAATGCGCATCTTGCGTTGATCAATGCGCAGGCCGCGGCCACCAACGGCTACAACGGCAGCGGCGTGCGCATCGGCATCGTCGACAGCGGCGTCAACCGCAACCATCCGGCGCTGCAGAACCGGGTGATCGCCAACTACACCTATGTCGATCCGCGGGTGAACAACACCGCCGTCGATGATGTCGTCGGCCATGGCACCACTGTGGCGCAACTTGCGGCGGGCACGGCGTTCGGCAGCTGGCCTGGCGGCGTGGCGCCGGGCGCGCTGATCGTGTCGGCGCGCATCATCGCCGACAAGGAACCGGAGGACGATGGTTCGGGCCAGGGCAACGAGGTGGATGGCGCGCTCGGCCTGGCGTCGATCCACGATGATCTGATCGCCGCTGGCGTGAAGATCATGAACAACTCCTGGGGTGGCCTGTACTGGACCAATCCCGAAGCGACCGCGGCCATCGCCGCAGAGTACCGGCCCTTCATCGCCGGCAACGGTGGCCTGGTCGTATTTGCCGCAGGCAATGATGCGCAGCCCAATCCTTCGGACATGGCCTCTTTGCCGAGCCAGCCCGGCCCCGGCGGCACGCTGCCGGCCGCGGACCTGGCACGTGGTTGGCTGGTGGTGGCGGCCCTGGATACTTCGCAACCCACGCGGCTGGAGTCGTACTCCAATGCCTGCGGCGTGGCGATGAACTACTGCCTGGTGGCACCGGGCACGGCGATGTTCACTGGCACCAATGACACAGCCGGCAACCCGACCTACTGGTACGGCAGCGGCACGTCCTATGCCGCGCCGCTGGTGTCCGGCGCGGCCGCGCTGGTCTGGCAGCGCTTCCCCTACTTCAGCAATGACCTCGTGCGGCAGACCTTGCTCGGTGGCGCGACCGATCTTGGCGACCCCGGGCCGGACCGCGTGTTCGGCTATGGCCTGCTCAACGTGGGCAAGGCGCTGCAAGGCCCGAGCCGGCTGGACTGGGGCGACGTGCGCGTGGTCATGCCGGCTGGCCGGCAGGATGAGTGGAGCAACGGCATCAGCGGCAGCGGCGCGCTGGTCGTGGATGGCGGCAATCAGATCCTGCAGAACAACGGCGGCGATTCCAGCCTGTCGATCAGCGGCAACAACAGCTTCAGCGGTGGCCTGCAGCTCACCGGCAATGCGCAGGTGGTGCTGAGGGACCAGTTCACCTCCAACGTGCAGGTTGACGCGGGCTCGCAGTTGTATGTGCGCGAAGCGACGATCGCCGGGCGCATCACCAATTACGGCCGCTTGCTGACCGACACCGTCCAGAACGTGTCCGCGCCCACGCAACTGCAAGGCGAGGTGCTCAACCACGGCGTCTTCTACAGCGGCGAATATCGGCGGACAACGCTCACTGGCTCCTTCGTGCAGGGCAGCGACGGCGAGTTCTGGACGCAGCTGGGCAACGACCCGCTACGCATCTCCGGCACGGCCAGGCTCGACGGCAAGCTGTACTTCTACGGCTACAAGGACGGCTACGTGCCGCGCGCGCACACCGAGGTGCTGCTGGCCGACGGCGGTGTCAGCGGCCAGTTCGCGTCTATGCAGGCCACGTTCCTGCTGGAGGCGACCCTGGGCTATGGCAGCAACAGCGTCTGGGCGGATGTGACCCGGGTCAACACGCTGGTGGCGGCGCAGGGCCTGGCGGGCAGCATCGCGCCGGCAGCGCTCGACGCCGCGTCGCGGGTCGAGGCCGCGTTTCAGCAGATCGACGCGCAGGCCCCGGACGCGCCGGTCAACGCGCTGCCCGGCGTGTCCAGCGAACTGCTGCAAGGTGCCGCGCAGATCCAGCAGGTCGGCAGTGCACAGGCGTTCAAGGCCACGCTGCAAAGCCTGTCCGGCGGCCTGCACACGCTGGCGGGAACGGCGACCTTCGATGGCATCGACCAGAACCGCCGCGCGCTGGGTACGCACGTGGACGAGTTGCTGTCACACAACATCGCGGCGGGCGGCTGGATGCGCGAGACCGGCGGGCTCGGTCAGGCTGGCAGTGCAGGTGCCTATGACCTGCGCGGCTGGATGATCGGCCACGACGTGCGCATGGGTGAGGGACTGATCGGCTACGCCTTTGGCGAGAACCGCGCCTACAGCCAGGTGGCCGACTTCGGCGATCGTGGCCGCGACCAGCAGAGCCAGGCGCAGCTCTACGCCGGTTGGGCGCGCGGTGGCTTCTACGCACTCGGCCAGTTCGGCGCCGGCCGCTACGAGCGCGATATCGACCGCCGCCTGCTGCTCGGCGGAGCCTGGGTTGGCACCGCCAGCCGCTATGCCGGGCAGTTCAGCAGCGCCGGCGTGGAGAGCGGTTATCGCTTCGGACTGGGCGCGCACGCAAACCTCACGCCCTACGCCGGGCTGCAATACGCCAGCGTGGAAACACCGGCGTTCGCCGAAACCGGCGGTCTTGGTTTCGGCTTGCGCAGTGATGGCGGCACCACCTCGCGCACCCTGGCCATCACCGGCTTGCGCGCGGGCTTGGAGCGTGGCGGCTGGCAATGGAATGCGTACGCGGAGTGGCAGCAGCCGCTGAGCCAGCGCGGCGAAGTCCTGCAGGCCAGCTTCACCGGCATCGATGCCTGGGCGCCGCTGCAGATGCTCGATGAGCGTTCGGCCACGCTGCTGGGCATGTCGGCCGCGGCCTGGCTGTCGCCGCGCGCGCGCCTGACGCTCGGTTATGACCAGCGCGTGGGCAGTCATCCGGCGCATGCATGGTCGCTGCGCTACGGCCTGGGTTTCTGATCGGGACGCGCCGCGCCGGCAGCACCGGCGCGGCGCATTCGCTCAGCGCTCGTTGCGCAGCTTGTTGATGAAGCGCGGGGCGGTGCGCCCCAGCGGCAGCTTGAGCTTGCCGATGGCATCGATGCGCGCCTGCGCCATGCGGTCGGCGGCCTGCTGCGGCGGAATACCTTCCTGCGCCGACAGCGAGAACACCTTTTCCAGGTTGTGATAGATGCTGCGGATCAGGCGCATCGCGCGTTCGCGGTTGTAGCCGTCGATCTCCAGCGACACGTTCATCACGCCACCGGCGTTGACCACGTAGTCGGGCGCATAGAGGATGCCGCGGCGATGCAGTTCCTCGCCGGTGGCCGCATCGGCCAGCTGGTTGTTGGCGGTACCGCAGATGATGCGGGTCTTCAGGCGCGGCAGGGTGTCCTGGTTGATCGCGCCCTCGAAGGCGCAGGGCGCGAACACGTCGGCGGCCACGTCGTAGATTTCGTCGGGCTTGACCGCTTCGGCGCCGTATTCGCTGACCGCGCGGTCGACCAGGCTCGGGTCCAGGTCGGTGACGATCAGCTTGGCGCCGCGTTCCTTGAGCAGCTTCACCAGCTCCATGCCGATGTGGCCCAGGCCCTGGATGGCAATGCTGGCCTTGCTGACTTCCTCGTGGCCGAGCTTGCGGTTGAGCGAGGCCATCAGCGCCTGCAGCGCGCCATAGGCGGTGAACGGCGCCGGGTCGCCTGAACCGCCATGGGCCTGGTGCACGCCGGTGACGTACTCGCTCTCCAGGTAGATCTGCTCCATGTCGTTGAGGTCGGTGCCCACGTCCTCGGAGGTGATGTAGCGCCCGCCCAGCGACTCGACATAGCGGCCGAAGGCGCGGAACAGCACCTCGGTCTTGTCGGTCTTGGGGTCGCCGATGATCACCGCCTTGCCGCCGCCGACGTTCAGGCCGGCGAGGGCGTTCTTGTAGGTCATGGTGCGGCTGAGCCGCAGGGCGTCGTTGATCGCCGCCTCGCTGTTGGGGTACGGGCGCATGCGCACGCCGCCCAGGGCCGGCCCGAGGACGGTGCTGTGCAGCGCGATGATCGCGCGCAGCCCGGCATCCTTGTCGTGGCAGAAGACGACCTGTTCATGGCCGCTGGTGTCGAGCGTTTCAAAAAGCATGGGGACGGGCTCCGATGGCGGACGCGGATGCGTGCTGCAGCCGAAACTCTGCCTGGGCAGGGAACGGAAACAAAAAAGCGACGATGGCGGATGAACCCTCAGCGTCGCTGCCGCGCATTCTAGACCAGCCGGGCGCATTCATGCATGCGCCCGGTGCCGGGTGACCGCGCCCCCTGGTCCGGCTCAATCCCGGTCCGGGGCGCCGAGCGGGAAGTACGACCGGAACGGGCGCGCTTCGTCCACCGCGCGGGCGAACGACGGCCGCTGCAGCAGGCGCTGGCGGTAGGCATGCACGCGCGCGAACCGTGGCGCGATGGCGTGAGTCCAGTCGGCATAGAACAGGAACGGCGCCGCGCCGCAGTCGGCCAGGCTGAAGTCGGCGCCGACCGCCCAGGTGCGGCCGTCCAGGTAGTCGTCCAGCCAGGCGTAGGCGGTGTCGAGCGTGCGCCGGGCCTCGGCCACGCCGTAGGGATCGTGGTCGGTGTCGGCGCGCAGATGGTCGAAGACGATCTTCTGCTGCGGGGTGGAAATGTAGTTGTCGAAGAAGCGGTCGAGCATGCGTACCTGCCAGGCCAGGTCCGGATCAGCGGGCAGCAGGCGCTGTGGACCGGGATGGTGCAGGTCCAGGTATTCGATGATCGTGCTGGCCTCGATGATGGTGCGCGCGCCATCGAGCAGCACAGGGAAGCGCTTCATCGGCCAGTGCTCGGCCAGCAGTCGCTGCGTGGCGGCGTCTTCCAGCGAGCGGTAGGTGAACTCGGTGCCGTTTTCGTACAGGGCCACCAGCACCTTCTGGCAATACGAGGAAAAGGGATGGGCGATCAACTCTGGCGTGGGCATTCGCGATTCCTGGGTGGTGTGATGCAAGGGCGACGAACGAGGCCGGCGTGCATCGACACTCACGTGGCCTGCGCGTCGTGTTCACCTTCGCCCGACGCGCCGCTGCCTAACTTGCGCAGCCATGGCGATACGCCGTAACCGTCGGAGAAAGACATGATCAAGTGGGCCATCATTTTTGCCATCATCGGCATCATCGCCGGCGTGCTCGGCTTTGGCGGGCTGGCCGGTGCGTCGATCGGCATCGCCAAGTTCCTGTTCTGGGGCGCGGTCATCATTGCCGTGGTGTTGTTCCTGATCGGCATGTCGATCGCCAAGAAGGTCTGAAGTCTGGCGCCGGCCGGGATCGCCCGGCCGGCGCCCGCGGGTGACGTGATCTTCACAAAGCCGCCCCTAGTCTTGCCCCTCGGGGTGAGGAGGGCGTCGTGTGAAGGTGAACCTGAAGCTGGATGCGAGCGTGCTGGCCCCCGCCGCTTGTGCATTGCGCTCCGCGCTGGCGGATGCGTCCGCGCCCATCCCAGGGCATTGCAGCCGGCTCCCGGCCGGACCCCTACATCATGACCGGCGAACCGGAACGGGCGGTTCGTCGCGCCTGCGCGTCCGCCGTGGAGCAAGCGCATGAGCCATGAACCCACGGTGCTGCTGGTCGAAGATAACGAAAGCCTGCGCGAGCTGATGCGCGACGCCTTGCCGGATTTCGGCTATCGCGTGGTGACAGTGGACGATGGCCAGCAGGCGCTGGCGTTGCTGGAGAGCGGGGCGCATTTCGACTTCGTCTTCAGCGACGTGAGCATGCCCAATGGCGTGTCTGGCATCGATTTGGCAGCGCATAGTGCGCGGCTGCAGCCGGCGGCGCGGGTGATCCTGTCTTCTGGCTATGCGCGGGCGCAGTTGCCGCCGCTGCCGGCCAACGTGAGTTTCCTGCCCAAGCCGTACCGGCTGCCGCAGCTGCTGGGCATGCTTGACGATGCCCAGGCTGTGGCGCGTTGAGCAAGGGCTCAGCTGGCCGCGTGCAGGGCGACGTTGAGCTGGTCGATGGTGACGATCCAGTCGGCATCGTCCAGGCGCTCCTCGCGCAGCAGGGCGGCCTGGGCCGGGCTCCAGAACGGGGCTTCTTCCAGGCGCATGTCATCGGGCAGGGGCGCGTGGGTGGCGATGAAGCTGCGGATGCTGGCTTCGTCTGCGGGCAGGCCAAGCTGGGCGAACAGTTCCGAGAACGGGTGTACCGACTTTTCCATGCATGTTTTCCTGTGTGGAGGACCGCGCCAGGCGGTGGGTGAATGCTAGCGTGAATGCCGCGGCGGAAGCAGCCGCCGCATCTTGCGCGGCGGTGGCGGCGCACCTATGTAGCGAAGCACAGGTGTGCGTGTGCAGGAGGTGGATGATGGCGACCGGCTGGGCAGGCGATGGCGCGGTGCAGGACCAGATCGACGCGACGGTGGACGATGCGATCAAGCGGGCGCGCAGTCAGCTGGCGCAGGGCCCCGGGCGCGAGCATTGCGAGGAGTGTGATGCGCCCATTCCGGAGGCGCGGCGCAAGGCGGTGCCGGGAGTGCGGCTGTGTGTGGCGTGCCAGCAGGCGCGGGATGATGAGGAGGCGGGGTTCAGTGGGTATAACCGCCGAGGTAGCAAGGACAGCCAGCTGCGCTGATGTGTCGTAATCGCGAACTCGTCGGGCGGCTGCCATGGTTCGCTGCGTGGCGGCCGGGAGCAGGCCCTTTCGGGACACGCGGTGAACCCATCCCTGGGGCTCGATGGCGCCATCCATGGCGCCAACGGTCCCGAAAGGGCCTGCCCCCGACCGCCCGACAAATCCCCGCCACCGGAAACAAAAGCGGGGGAGCGGCCGATGTGTGCACTGTAGGAGCGGCTTCAGCCGCGACCGTACGCCGTCAGGCCACTTTGCATCCAACGCAAGCAGCATCACCCCGCATAAGGCCCCGAAGCATTCCGCTGCCGCCGCGTCGTACGCTGGAAGAACAGGCTGTTGGGAATCTGCAGGACGCTGCTTTCATCAGCCTCCTGCAAGGTGGTGTAGATCAGGTTGATGTCCACCACCTTGCCCTTGAGGCCGGGCTTGTCGCCGTTCTCCAGCAGCTCGATGTGGTCGTGCAGGCGGAACGGGCGGGTGGTGACGATCAGGAACGTGCAGAAGATGTTCGACAGCACGCTCCACGCGGCGAAGAATGCAACCGCGCCCACAGCGGCGAAGCCGGTGAAGGCGGCCCACAGCACGCCAGGGGTGACGCCCAGGCTGTACAGGATCGCGAGCAAGGCGGCGACGCTGATCAGCACACTGCTGGTGCGGCGCACGCCGATGTCGATTTCCGGGGGCAGGGCATAGCGGCGGTGGAGGCGACGGATCAGCAGGCGCAGAATGGCGCGCAGCAGCAAGGCCACCGCGATGATGAGGACGATCTGCAGCGTGGTTTCCGCGGCACCGACCAGACGCGGGTCCAGACGTGAGTCGAGGCCTGGGAACAGCGTGCGGATCAGGGCTGGAAGCGGCAAGGGCATCGGTACGGCATGCGGGGACGGAGGGCCATTCTAGCCGCGCCGCTCCGTCAGCCGCTTGGCCATCACCTCGCGCATCACGTACTTCTGCACCTTGCCGGTGACCGTGACCGGGAATTCGCTGACGAACTCCACATAGCGCGGCACCTTGTAGTGGGCGATGTGCTGGCGGCAGTACTCGCGGATCGCCTCGGCGTCGGCCTGCGCACCATCGCGCAGGCGAATCCAGGCGCAGACTTCTTCGCCCAGCCGGTCGTCGGGCACACCGAACACCTGCACGTCGGCCACAGCCGGATGCCCGTAGAGAAATTCCTCGACTTCCCGCGGATACACGTTCTCGCCACCGCGGATCAGCATGTCCTTGAGCCTGCCGACGATGCGGCAATAGCCCTCGTCATCCAGCGTGGCCAGGTCGCCGGTGTGCATCCAGCCATCGGCATCCAGCACTTCGGCGGTACGTTCGGGATCACCCCAGTAGCCCAGCATCACCAGGTAGCCGCGGGTATGCAGTTCGCCGGCGGTGCCACGCGGCACGATGCGGCCCTGCTTGTCGACAATGCGCGCCTCCACATGCGGATGCGCGCGTCCGACCGAATCAACGCGCCGCGCCAGCGGCGCGTCGGCGCGGGTCTGGAAACTGACCGGGCTGGTCTCGGTCATGCCATAGGCGATCGTCACTTCCGCCATGTGCATGTGCGTGACCACCTGCCGCATCACTTCCTCAGGGCAGGGTGAGCCGGCCATGATGCCGGTGCGCAGCGCAGTGAGGTCGAACTCGGCGAACTGCGGGTGCTCGAGCATCGCAATGAACATCGTCGGCACGCCGTACAGCGCGGTGCAGCGCTCCTGCGCGGTGGCCTGCAACGTGGCAAGCGGGTCGAATCCCTCGCCGGGCACCACCATGCAGCTGCCATGGGCCACGCAGGCCAGGCTGCCGCCGACCATGCCGAAGCAGTGGTAGAACGGCACCGGGATGCAGACCCGGTCCTCCGGCCCCAGGTGCAGATGGTCGCCGATGAAGAACGCGTTGTTGACGATGTTGCGGTGGCTCAGTGTCGCGCCCTTGGGCGAGCCGGTCGTGCCTGAGGTGAACTGGATGTTGATCGGATCGCTGGCGACCAGGGTGGCCTGCAGGCCATCCACGCGCGCCAGTGCAGCGGTGTCGCGGCAGTTGGCGATGTCATTGAACCGCCAGGTGCCCGGCAGCGCGGGCGCATCGTCAAGCAGCACGACGTGGCGCAGTTCGGGCAGCCGCGCGCAGTGCAACTGGCCGGGCTGGGCCAGCGCCAGCTCCGGCACCACGCTGGTCAGGGTCGCCACGTAGTCCGAGGTCTTGAATAGGCGCGCCATCACCAGTGCCCGGCATTGCGTGGTGGCCAGTGCGTATTCGAGTTCGTGGCTGCGGTAGGCCGGGTTGATGTTGACCAGGATCAAGCCGGCGCGAGCGCTGGCGAACTGCATCAAGATCCATTCGGTGCGGTTGAGCGACCACATGCCGATGCGCTCGCCCGGCTCCAACCCCAGCGTCAGCAGGCCAGCGGCCAGCCGTGTGACCGCCGCGTCGAGCGTGGCGTAGTCGATGCGCGCGTCCTGCGCGGGTACCACCAGCGCGGGGCGGCGGGGCCAGCGCTGCGCGGCGCGTTGCAGCAGGGCCCCCACTGTGTCCTCAAGCAGCGGCTGGTCGCCTGGACCGATGACATGGCTGGGAAGCGGCTCGGAATCGGGTGCGGGCATGGTGCGGCGAACGAGGGAGACACGACCGACATTAGGATTCGGTCCGCACCCTGCCAATCGGAATCGTGCTACGAAATGTATCGGTCTTCGCCGCAGCCGTGCCTGTGCCGTGGCAGCGGCCTGTCGGCCAGGCCTTGCAACGCGCTGTGCAGTGGCGCGCGCAGGGCATCCAGCAAATCTTCCTCGCACAGGCGCCAGCGCGCGGGTTCGTCGCCGCGCAGGCACCATTGCCATTGCGCCGCCTGCACGCGCAGTTCCAGCACGCTGCCGGGCAGCGGCAGTTCGCAGTGCTGGGGGCAGGCCAGCAACATCAGGCCCAACAGGCTTGCGGGCATCGGATCCGTCCTCGTGCTGCGCGGTGGGGCCGCGGCTATGCAAGCTTGGATGCAGTCGATGTCCGGAAGGTTTAAGCGCCCCGCGACGGCGGCGGCAGCCAGCCTTTAAACCTTTTTCCGCCCCGGCACATCCAAGGGATATGCTCGACGCCACCGTGCCCACCCTTCGCGCCACCGCCCCCGCCAGCCCGGATGACGACAGCCTCGCCCGTGCAGCGGCCAGCGGCGACCGCCATGCCTACGAGGCGATCTACCGCCGCCACGCGCCGCGCCTGTATGCAGTGGTGTGGCGCCTGTGCGGCGGCCAGGCCGCGCGGGCCGACGACGTACTGCAGGACACCTTCATCCGCGCCTGGCGCGCGCTGCCGCAGTTCCGTTTTGAAAGCGCGCTGGCGACGTGGCTGCACCGGCTGGCGGTCAACACCGCCTTGATGGAGCTGCGCGCGCGCGGCAGCGAAGGCGAGCCGACCGACGAGTCCGCGCTGGCCGAGCTGGCCGGCCGCGAGCCCTGTCCCTCGCAGCGCATCGACCTGGAGCGGGCGCTGGAAACCCTGCCGCCGCGCGCCCGCGCGGTGCTGGTGCTGCACGACATCGAAGGCTGGAAACACCAGGAAATCGCCGAAACGCTGCAGATGGCGGTCGGCAGTTCCAAGGCACAATTGCATCGCGCGCGCGGCCTGCTGCGCGCGCGCATGGGAGAAACGGCATGAACCCCAACGAACACGACGACGACCTGCTGGCCGGGCTGCGCGGCTTGCCGACGCGGCGCACTCCGCCCGAATCGGTATGGCAGGGCATCAATGCCGCGCTCGATGCCGATGTCGCGACCACGGCGCCGCTGCGGCCAGCGGCACGCATCCCGCGGCCGGCTTCGCGCCGACGCTGGCGCCTCCCGCTCAGCCTGGCGGCCGCCGCGTCACTGCTGGCCGTGACGGTGCTGCTGTTGCCGCACGCCCACGTACCCGAGCAGACGGTCAATCCCGTGCTTTCGCAGGCGCCGGCGCAGTCGCAACCCGTCCAGGCACCGGTGCAGGCGCCGCTGCTGGCCCAGGCCGACAGCCTGTCGGGCGAGTATCACCAGGCGATGGCCGCGCTGCCATCCGCCCCGGTCCCTGCCGAGCTGCAACCGGCCTTGCGCGAGCTCGACGACAGTGCCGCGCAGATTCGCAGCGCCCTGCGCGAGCGCCCCGACGCGCGCTACCTGCTCGGCCAGCTGCGCCGCACGTACGACAAACGCCTTGAACTGACCCGCATGGCCGCGCTCGGTGCGCCGGCCCGCGCCACCTGACACCCGAGGAAGCCCGATGAAACCACTACCGCTCATTCCCGTATTGTTCGCCGCCGCGATCGCGGTCCAGGCCGCACCGGCGCACGCTCAGAGCGCGGTCAACGAACGCCACACGCTGGCCAGCGGCGGCCGCGTCGAACTGGACAACGTCGCCGGCCAGGTGCGCGTGCGTGGCTGGGATCGCAACGAAGTGACCCTGACCGGTCAGCTCGGCGAAGGCCAGCGCCTGGACGTGCAAAGCAGCGCCAACCGCGTGCAGCTGCGCGTGGTCTACCCGCAGAACGGGCGCAATTCGCATGGCACGGAACTCGAGTTGCGCGTGCCGCGCGGGGCGCAGCTGCAGGCGCAGACGGTCAGTGCCGACCTCGACGTGGACGATGTGGATCTGGAGCGCCTGCAGGCGCAGACCGTGTCCGGCGAGCTGCGGGCGCAGGGCAAGGCGCGCGAGTCGCAACTGTCCACGGTCAGCGGTGGCTTGCAGGTGCAACTGGCGACGCAGCGCCTGCGCGCGAACACGGTCAGCGGGCGCCTGCGCGCCGGGCAGGGCGCGCGCGGCGACATCGGCCTGGAAACCGTGTCCGGCAGCATCGGGCTGGAAGCAGGGCAGTTGTCACGCCTGCGCGCCGAAACGGTATCGGGCGACATGGACCTGGGCATCGCGGCGTTGGCGCCGGGCGGCAGCGTGGAGCTGCAGAGCGTGAGTGGCGACATCGGCGTGCGCCTGCCGCGGGATATCTCGGCGCGGCTGCGGGTGGAAACCTTCAGCGGCGACATCGACAGCGATGCCGGCGAGGTGGAGCGGCCGCGTTATGGGCCGGGAAGCAGCCTGGACGTGCGTCTGGGGAGTGGCAACGGCGACGTCAGTATCGATTCGCACTCCGGCGGGGTGCGGGTGCGGCGCGGCGGCTGAGCGCCGCCGCGAAGTGGCCGCGAGGGCTCAATCGCCTTCGTGGTCGTTGGCCGGGCGGCCGGGGCGGAAGAAGGTCGGCAGCACTTCGATGCGGCCGCCGGCCTTGCGGAACGCGGCCAGGTCGGCGGCAATGCGCTCGCGGTTCAGCGGCTGGGTCTTGCCGTCGGCGCGCGATACGGTGGGCTGGATCTTCTGCTTGCTGGGACGTGCCATGTAGCGGCTCTCCTGAGTGGGGAGGGGGCGCAGGCCATAGGGCCTGCGGCGATGCGCGATGCCTGGGAGTGAAAGCGGCCGGCCGGCACGGGCCGGCATGGTCGCAAGGCGGGAATCACGCGAAGGACGCGGAAGCGTCGGCGGCGCAGGGAGCGCCGCGCTGGTGGAGCTTACGCCTGTGCGCGTAGAGGTTCGTTAATTCCCACCTGAATGGGCTGAAGACGCCGAGCCTGGAGGCTTGGCGTCTTATTCAGCGGGGGCGTTACCTGCGGCTGGGGGTCCTGTAGGAGGGGCTTCAGCCCCGACCGGCGGAGTCGCGATCTAACAGATCACGGTCGCGGCTGATGGCCGAGAAGGCCACAAGAGCCGCTCCTACAGTGGGCATTGCGTATCCAGATCAGCCCCGACGGGCAAAGGGCATTGCGCATCCGGATTAGCCCCGAGGGGCGATCAGGCCGGATCACGCATCCGGATCAGCCTCCGAGGGTCGATCAGGCCGGATCGGCCTGCCCGATACGGCCCAGGTAATCCAGCTTGCCGATCGCCACGCCCTGGTTGCGCAGGATGCCGTAGGCCGTGGTGACGTGGAAAAAGAAGTTCGGCAGCGCGAACTCGGTCAGATAGCCCGGGCCGTCAAAGCGCGTCTGCAGCGGGCCGAATTTCAGCACGATGTCGCGTTCGCCCTCGAACGCCTCGGCCGGCACCGCCAGCAGATAGTCGATGGTGGCGGCAATGCGGGCCTGCAATTGCTCGAAGGTCTGCTCGTTGTCTTCCAGCTTCGGCGCGGCGACTTGCGACAGGCGCTGCACGCTGGCCTTGGCGGTGTCGCTGGCGCGCTGCACCTGCCCTGACAGCGGCAGCATGTCGGCGGCCAGGCGCGCGTTGACCAGGGTGGCCGGGTCCAGGCCTTGCGCGGTGGCGTGGGCCAGGCCCTTGTCGAGCACGTGGGAGAGTTGGCGCAGGCCGTGCACGAGCACGGGCACGGTGGTCTGGTGGAGAGTCAGCGACATCTTTGAGCGTCCTGCACAGTGGAAAGGTCCGCAGCATAGCTGCGTGCACTGGCTATGCCGCGCCACGCCGGCCGGACACAGTGTTGCGGCCTGGCCTCACACGATCACGCTGCCGCCAGCGCCAGGCCCTGCACCACGCCAAAAGAAGGATCGCCATGCACCAGCCGCGCGCCCGGGAAGCAGGCCATCACTCGCTCGCGCACGTAGCCGGCGCGCGACATGCCGCCGGTCAGGAACACCACGGCGGGCACGTGGCCGATATCGGCCACCACGCTACGCAGTAGCGCTTCGAGCTCGTCCAGGTAGCCCCCAGCGGCGGTCACCAGGGCGCTGGCAGCGATGTCGGTGCCGAGGCCGGGTTCGATGAAGTCCAGCGCCTCGGCATGAGCGGGCGCATCGCTCAGCGCAATCTTGCTGCGCTCCACCGCGCGGTACAGGCGCGCGGTGTTGCCGGCTTCCTGCAGCGCCTGCAGGCGCGTCTGGTAGGGCTCCGGCACGTTGTCGTAGCGGTGCTGGCGGAAGTCGCGCTGGCGTGGCAGGTCCTGCACCATCGCCGCTTCGACGTAATGGTGCGCCGGCACGCGCGTGCTGCCGCGGCCGAACAGCGGCATGAAGCCGGCCAGGCTCAGGGCCAGGTCGATGTCGGTGCCGCCGCGCGCCACACCCCAGGCACGATGCACCTGCGGCGCGGCCTGGCCGCCGACGCTGGCGTGGGCGATGTCGGTGGTGCCGCCGCCGATGTCGACGATCACCGCTTCGTGGCGCTCGGCACTGCCGGCGTGGTGGTGCATGGCCGCGGCGGCCGGTTCTTCAAGGAACTCGATGTCGTCGAAGCCGGCATCGCTTGCCGCCGCCTGCAGGATTTCCAGCGCCTGCGCATTGCCGGCCTCGCCGATCGAGCTGCGGAAGCGCACCGGTCGGCCAATCAGCGCATGGCGGATGTTGTGGTCGAACTGACGCGAGGCGGTGAGGCGGATGTGTTCGAGGATGTGGCTGGCGATGCCGCTGATGGTCTGGCGCGCACGCGGGTGCAGGCTGTAGCCGAGCATGGACTTCGGGCTCTGCACCAGGTTGCCTTCGTTTTCCAGGAAATAGGCTTCCAGCGCCTCGTCGCCGTACACCGCGTTGTGCAGCAGTGCAGCCGAACTGGCCGGTTCGCGCACGGCCTCTTCCATCCACTGGCGGCGCACCACGCGAACGGCGTCGCGGCGCAGCGCTGCTTCCTCGCGCGGACGGCCGGCGGCCAATGCGTCACGGCGGCCGGCATCGATGAGCCGTTCGACTTCGTGCTCCATCGCCGGGGTCAGGGCGAAGTCGTTGGGGTCGCGCATCACCTCGGGGAAATACACCGTGGTGCGGAATTGCAGGGCCGCGCCGAATGCCACCGGCACGACCTGGCCGCCGATCACCGCGGCGGCCGCCGAGTTGCTGGTACCGAAGTCGATGCCCAGGCGCATGAGGCTGTCACGTGCTGCACGGCCAGGCCGCGGGGCCGCGCATTCTACGGGATGCCGCGCTCCACCGCGTCGTCCCCGGCCTGCTCCATGCGCTCGCGCCGTGCGTGCCACACCTCCGGGGTCTGCGGCTTGATGAACAAGGCCACCAGATCGGGATGGCGCTGCCGCGCGGCGTGCTCGATGCGGCCGATGCACGCTTCGATCTGCGGCGTCGTACGGCTGTCCTCGAACTCGGCGCTGAGCGCGGCGACCACCTGGCTCGGCCCCATCTGCATGGTCAGCACGCCATTGGCGGCGCGCACGTCCGGGTCGTGCCCGGCGATGTCCAGCAGCGATTGGGCCACATGCGGGTGCGCCGGCTCGCCGATCAGCAGGCCCTTGGTTTCGCGCGCAAGCAGGAAGGCGGTGCAGGCCAGCACCGCGGCAATGCCGATCGAGGCCACGCCATCGAGCTGCGGCATGTCCAGCCACTGCGCAGCGAGCAGGCCGAAGAAGGCGATCAGCAGGCCGAGCAGGGCGGCACTGTCTTCCAGCAGCACAGTGAAGGTGCTCGGGTCCTTGCTCTGGCGGAACGCGGCGAAATAGCCCAGCGCGCCCTTGCGCCGGCGGAACTCGCGCAACGCCACCCACCAGGACGCACCCTCGAAGGCGAAGGACACGCCGAGCACCGCATAGGCCAGGCCATGGTTCCGCGCCGGCTCGGGGTGGCGCAGATGCACGATGCCTTCGTACAGCGAGATGCCCGCGCCCATCGCGAACACCAGCAAGGCGACGATGAAACTCCAGAAGTACAGCTCGCGCCCATGCCCGAACGGGTGTGTCGGCGTCGGCGGGCGTTCGGCGCGACGCAGGCCGTGCAGCAACAGCAGTTCGTTGGCCGTGTCGACCAGCGAATGCACGCCTTCGCTGAGCATGGCCGAGCTGCCGGAAATGGCCGCGGCCACGAACTTGGCAACGGCGATGCCGAAATTGCCGGCCAACGCCACATACACGACGAAGCGGGAACCTTGGGAAGCGCTCACCATGGACCTCCATGCAGACGCGGAGCCACGATGATCCGCAGGCGCGCGTGCCGTGGGCGTGTAGGCGCGCGCTGCCGGTTGCCGAAGGCGCCGGCCGGTTGCGGCCCGTACAATGGCGCTGCTTCTCCTCTCCCATGCCGTGATCGCCATGCCTGCCGTGCCGCCTTGCCCGCAATGTTCGCTTGAAAACACCTATGCCGACGGCGCGTTGCTGGTCTGCGCCGATTGCGGCCACGAATGGGCCGAGGGCGAACCGGCCGCCGCCGGCACGGTCGTGCGCGACAGCAACGGCAACGTGCTTGCCAACGGCGATACCGTCACCGTGATCAAGGACCTCAAGGTCAAGGGTTCATCGATCCCGCTCAAGCAGGGCACGGTGATCCGCAACATCCGCCTGGTCGAGGATGATGCCGAACACATCGAAGGCCACTCGGACAAGATCAAGGGCCTGGTGCTGAAGACGATCTACCTGCGCAAGGCCTGAGCGACGCTCAGCGCGGCGACTCCGGCGGGTCCGAATCCAGCACCTGCACCGCCGCGCCGGTGGTCTCCGGCAGGATCGGCTGGTCGGTCGCGACCAGCACCACACCCGGGGTCAGCAACGGCAGCACGTTGGCGAGAAAGCCGGTGGGCACCTGCAGGCGGCCGACTGTCGCGGCGTCCAGCGCCTGCCCGGCGTTGGCCTCGCCGGGGATGCCGATGCGCATCCAGTTCGGCATGCGTTGCCCGGGTAGATCGGGGATTTCGCCCGGCAGGAAACCCTGGCCGACGATGAAAGCCTGGGTGCCGACCGGTGTGCCGGCGTCGTGCAGCGCAATGCGTGCACGGCCGATCTCCACGCCATTGCGGAACACCAGCAGCTGCTGGTCGGCGGTGCTCATCAGCATCGACACCGGTCCGCTCGGCGCCGCCAGCGGTTGCCAGGTGTAGGCCTGGCCGTTGCCCAGTGGCAGCAGCGGACGCTGCGCGCCGGTGAGCGGGTCGATCGGGCTGACCGCGCGCGGATGCACCACGTCCTCGGGGCTGACGCCGGCCTCGGATACGACCACCACCATGCCCATGTTCGAGTTCTCGAACAGCAGTCGCGCGAATTCGCTGGGCAGGTGCACGCAACCGTGCGACTCCGGGTAGCCGGGCAGGCCGCCGGCATGCAGCGCCACGCCGCCCCAGGTCAGCCGCTGCTGGTAGGGCATGGGCGCGTTGTTGTACTGGTTGGAACGGTGGTCCTTGTCCTTCTGCAGGATGGTGAACACGCCGGTCGGCGTCTCATAACCCTCCTTGCCACTGCTGATCGTGGTCACGCCGATCAGGATGCCGTTGCGATAGGCGTAGGCACGCTGTTCGGTGAGGCTGACGATCACGGCCATCGGTCCCCAACCCTTGTTCACCCCGCCCCAGATCCATTCGCCGGGCTTGAGCTCGGCCGGCGGCGTGCTGGCCGGGCTTGACTGGCGCGCGCCCCAGAACGGCACCGCCCACGCGGTAGCGGGCAGGGTGGCGCCGGGCAGGGCCAGGGCCGTGGCCAGAACGAGGGCCCGGATGGACGGGGCGAAGGCGGTGGAGCGGGGCATGGGCGGATCTCCGCGGCGGTCGCGGCGATCCTAGCAAAGCAGGTGGGCCGGCCGTCAGCGCGTGACTTCGGCCGGCACCGCGCCTGCCTGTGGCTTCAGCCCGCCTGCGCCAGCGTCGGATAGTCCGCATAACCCTTCGCACCACCGCCATACAGCGTGGCGGCATCGAGCTCGTTGAGCGGTGCATCGAGGCGCAGGCGCTCGACCAGATCGGGATTGGCGATGTAGGCGCGGCCGAAGGCCACCGCGTCGGCGTAGCCGGAGGCGATCGCCTGTTCGGCCATCGCCTTGTCGTAGCCATTGTTGGCAATCCATGCGCCACGGAATTTCGCCCGCAGCGCGGCGAAGTCGAACGGCGCGACATCGCGCGGGCCGCCGGTGGCGCCCTCGATGACGTGCACGAAAGCCAGCCCGCCGATCGCATCCAGGCGCTCGACCGCGCGCTCGAACAGCGCCTGTGGCTGGCTGTCGTGCGCGTCGTTGACCGGGGTCACCGGCGACAGACGCACGCCGCTGCGCTCAGCGCCGATCTCGGCGGCCACCGCCTGCATCACTTCGGCGAGCAGGCGGGTACGGTTCTCGATGCTGCCGCCGTAGGCGTCGTCGCGGTGGTTGCTGCCGTCGCGCAGGAACTGGTCGATCAGATAACCGTTGGCCGCATGCACCTCGACCCCGTCGAAGCCAGCCTCGATGGCGTTGCGCGCGGCGCGGGCGTAGTCGGCGAGCAACGCGGGGATCTCGTCCAGCGCCAGCGCGCGCGGCGCGGAAACTTCCTCGAAGCCCTTCGCGGTGAAGGTCTTGGCGTTGGCACGCAGCGCACTCGGCGCCACCGGCACCTGCCCCGGGGGCAGCAGGCTGGTGTGGGAAATCCGTCCCACGTGCCACAACTGCACGACGATGCGCCCGCCGCGCGCGTGTACGGCTTCGGTCACACGCTTCCAGCCTTCAATCTGCGCGGCGCTGTAGATGCCCGGAGTATCCAGATAGCCCTGGCCCAGCGGGTTGATCTGCGTGCCCTCGGCCACGATCAGGCCGGCGCTGGCGCGCTGGGCGTAGTACTCGATGGCGAGGGGATTGGGCACTTGCCCGGCGACCGCACGGTTGCGGGTGAGCGGAGCCATCACGATGCGGTTGGCCAGCGGGATCGCGCCCAGCATGGTCGGGGTGAACAGTTTTGCGGTCGAAACGTGGGAGTCAGCCATGGGGGAGGCACTCTGCAAGGGGGGAGTGCCATGATGCCCGCCGGCCGCGTGCCGGTGACATGCATTCGCGTTGCAGTCTCAGGAAACTGCTTTCCGCGCGCTCAGTGCGCGCTGAGCGCGCCGGAGCGCTCCAGCCGTTGCAGGCCTTCGAGTTTTGCCTGGTAACGGGTGCGGTCGTTCTCCGGACCCAGGTCGCGGGCGCGGCGCATCTCACGTTCGGCCAGGCGGCTGTTGCCGTTGAGGAAGTAGACCCGGGCCAGGCCGAAGTGGAACTGATGCGCG
Source organism: Stenotrophomonas sp. (assembly GCA_035629025.1). Lineage (GTDB taxonomy): Bacteria > Pseudomonadota > Gammaproteobacteria > Xanthomonadales > Xanthomonadaceae > Stenotrophomonas_A. The sequence continues at coordinate 33,990 of DASPIU010000016.1, read as the reverse complement.
CTGGGGTAGAGAGAAATCGCGCGACGGTAGTGGGCGATCGCCTTGTCGTAGTGGCCGCCGCTTTCGGCCTGGCGCCCGGCCATGAACTGGTAGAACGGGTCCACCGCGCGGATCTCGTCGAGCCGGCGCAGGATCGCATCGGCGTTGGCGGTGTCGCCCAGGCGGCGATACAGATTCATCGAGTTGGAGAGACTGGCCACATGCGAGGGGTTGAGCCGCAGCGCCTGCGCGTAGGCCTTGGCCGCCGCGTCCAGGTGGCCTTCGCGCGCCTCCAGCACGCCCAGGTTGTTCCAGATGTTGGGCAGGGTGCTGTCCATGCGCAACGCCTGTTCGTAATACTGCCGCGCCGCGCCGTTCTGGTTGGCGGCCATCAGCTCGCTGCCGCGGTTGTTGTAGTAGTGCGCGAACAGGCGCTCGTCACTGATGACCCGTGGCCCGCGCTTGTCCATCAGCACGCTGGCGTCCAGGTCGACGGTGCCGGCGCGGCCGTCCACGCGGATCTGCGCGTTGACGTGGCCGAAGTTGTAGATCGTGCGCTGGTCCTGCCACCAGCTGAGCACCTGGCCGACTTCCTGCGCGCGCGCGTCGATGTCCGCTTCGCGGGCGAGGGCCACGAAGAACAGCGTGAACGACAGGCAGTTGGCGCTGCGCAGCGCATAGGTCTCGGCCACGCTGTGGGTGGCCACGGTTTCATAGCGCAGGGCCAGCGCGTCCTCGTCGAAGATCAGGTGGACCAGGGCGCGTACGCGTTCGGCGCGCGAACCATGCGAGGCGACCTTGTCCCGCACCAGGCGCCGCAACTCCGGCGGCACCGCGAACAGGGTCTGTGGCGAAGGTGGCGGCAGCGCCGGCGCCACGTCGGCGGTGGCAGGTACGGTGGCATCTGTGCCGGCCACGCCATCGATCTGCACTTCAGTGATGTCCGCGTGCGCTGGCGCAGGCGGCGGCACGGCGGCCGTCGCGGCTGCCGTGGCGAGCACGAGGGAAATGAGCGTAGCCATCTGCGTCTCCCGCGGCGGTTGCGCCGCCGCCAGTGGGGCTGGAGCCAGTGTATGCCGGTTTTCGGGCGTCGGCACGCGGCGCCGGTCTGCTAGTATCCGCCGCCCTTTCCAGCGTCGGCGGCGGCCGGTGTGAGCGCATGAAGCGGCATTTCCTGTTCCTGTCCTCGGCCGAGGCGCAGTTGAGCCTGGGCTTCGGCGACGCGCGTCCGCTGGAGCGTCTGTTCTTCGCCCTGTGCCCGCCGCCGGCCGTGGCCGACGCGGCGCATGCGGCGGCGCAATCGCTGCGGGCGCAGCTGCCCTCGGCGCGGGCTGTCTCGCGCGAACGCCTGCATGTGACCCTGCATTACCTGGGCGAATACGCCGGCCTGCCGCCGGCGTTGCTGGCCGGCGCGCAACGCGCCGCGCAGTCGCTGCGGGTGGCGCCGTTCGCCCTGGCCTTCGACCGCATCGGCAGTTTCGGCGGACAGCGCCGCGAACATCCGCTCATCGCCCTGGGCGAGGGCGCCGGCATCGCTGGCGTGACAGCGCTGTATCGCGAGCTGGCCCAGGCGCTGGCGCGCGAGGGCATTGGCCGCGTGGCTGCGTTCACGCCGCACCTGACCCTGCTCTATGACCGCCAGGGATTGACCCCGCAGCCCTTGCCCGCGCCCCTGGCCTGGCAGGTGGACTCGCTGTCGCTGTTGCGCAGCGTGCGCGGCGAGGCGCTGTACCGCGAAGAAGGGCGCTGGCCGCTGCAGGGCTGAGCGCTTGGCGTCGCTGCCGCGGCCGGCTAGGCTGCGCGCATGGACACGCCCTCGATCCAGGCCCTCGTCCCGCTGAGCCTGCAGCCGGACCAGTGGCGCGAGCTGGGTGAGGCCTACGCCAACCCGCCACGCGCCTATCATCACTGGGGCCACATCGAAGCGGTGCTGCACGAATTCGCCGGTGTGGACGCTGGCCCTGGCTGGCGGCAGCCGCGCGAAACCGCGCTGGCCCTGCTGTTCCACGACGCCATACACGAGGCCGGGCGCCGCGACAACGAGGCGCGCTCGGCCGAGCTGGCCAAGGCCACCATCGCCCGCTGGTGGCCGCAGGCCGACATCGACCTTGAGCGCGTGGCCCAGCTGATCGCGTTGACCGCGCGCCACGGCCAGTTGCGCCCGCAGGACGTGGATGCGGACGCCGCGTTGATGCTCGATTGCGACATGGCGATCCTTGCCGCGTCGCCCGCGCAGTTCGACGCCTATGACCAGGCCATCGCCAAGGAATACCGCGACCACGTGCCTGGCTTTCTGTACCGCATCAACCGCCGCCGTTTTCTGCGTGGCGTGCTGGCGCAGCCGCGCATCTATCTCAGCGACTGGTTCCATGCGCGCTGCGATGCACAGGCGCGCGCCAACCTGCGCCGCGCCATCGGCTGAACACCCGCGCCGCACTCACTGCGCATGCCCGGCGACTGGCTAGAATGGCCCGGTGTTGCCTGCCTTCCTCGCCATGCCCGATCCCGCCGCAGACCTCGCCCACGATCCGCGTCCCGAGCCGCCGCTTGAGCCCGGCCCGGACGAGTGCTGCGGCAGCGGTTGCCCGCTGTGCGTGCTGGACCTGTATGCCGACGAGCTGGAGCGCTATCGCAAGGCCCTGGCGCAATGGCGTCTGCGCCATCCCGGCGCCGACTGACCTGCTTTGAATGACCGCCGCCGTGGTGGCGCCTTCCTCTTCTACCGACCCTGCCCATGCCTCTTCGTGACCTGATCCGCGTCCTGCCCGCCGCCTGGGCGCTGGCCATTCCCGTCGCCACCGCCGCCCCCGAGCCGGCGCCGCAGCAGGTCTCGCATGGCCGCTTCGAGAACGTGCCGGTGCTGCAGCCGCAGGAAGAGCCGCAGCGCGTGGTGCTGTGGTTTGCCGGTGATCGCCGCAACGCCGCCGCGCGCCAGCGCCAGGCCGAGGCATTGCGCGCGGACGGCGCGCTGGTGGCGATGGTCGATACCGCCCACCTCTATGAAGTGCTGGGCAAGGACCCGGGCAAGTGCGTGTTCTCCTCCGGCGACGTGGAGAACTTCTCGCGCTATGTGCAGGCCTACCTGCACATCCCCACCTATCGCCTGCCGCTGCTGGTCGGCGACGGCGAAGGTTCGGCGCTGGTCTATGCGGTGGCCGCGCAGGCGCCGGCCAATGTGCTGGCCGGCGTGCTGACCGATGACCTGTGCCCGGCCGCGGTGCCGCCGCGCGGGGTATGCGGCGCTGGCGTGGGCGAGGGCGGAACGCTGCAGGCGGCGAAGCTGCCGGTGCCGTGGCTGGCGGCCAAGGCCGCGCCGGGTGCGCGCTGCGCCAAGCCCGCGTCGCCCGATCTGGTCGCCGGCGTCGCCCAGGCGCGGGTGCTGGAGCGCGGCAGCGATGGCGACCTGTTGCCGGGGCTGCGCGCGGCAGTGCGTTCGCTCGGCAGCCAGCGCGGCGTCAGCCTGCCGCCGCCGCCGGCCGATCTGCAGGGCTTGCCCGTGGTCGAGGTGCCGGCGCAAGGGCAGGGCGATACTTTCGCGATCTTTGTTTCCGGCGACGGTGGTTGGGCCGGGCTGGACAAGCAGGTCGCCGCCAAGCTCGCCGCGTCCGGCATCTCGGTGGTCGGCGTGGATTCGCTGCGCTACTTCTGGAGCGAGCGCACGCCGGCCGGCTTTGCCGCCGACCTGGATCGCATCGCGCGTTTCTACGCGCATCGCTGGCAGCGGCCCAAGCTGGTGCTGATCGGTTTTTCGCAGGGCGCCGATGTGTTGCCTGCGGCCATCGCGCATCTGCCGGCGGCCACGCGCAAGCAGTTGGCGCTGACCGCGCTGCTGTCGGTGGGCAAGCTGGCTGATTACGAATTCCATGTCAGCAACTGGTTGGGTTCTGACGACGAAGGTTTGCCGATCGCTCCGGAAATTGCCCGGCTCGATCCGGCGCGCACGCTATGCATCTATGGCGAGGCTGACGCGGACACGCTGTGCCCGGAGTTGCCGGCCAATGCCACGCGGCGCTTTCCGTTGCCGGGTGACCACCATTTCAAGGGCGACTACGCGACGCTGGCGGAGCTGATCGTGCGCGAACTGGGCAAGACCCCGCCGCCAGCGTTGTAGGAGGGGCTTGGGCCCCGACCGAACGAAGTCGCGAGCTGTCGGATCACGGCCGGCCGCCGCAGCCGCTCCTGTAGGAGGGGCTTCAGCCCCGACAAGCGAAGACGCGCGCTGTCGGATCACGGTCGCGGCTGATGGCCCAAGGCCACAAGAGCCGCTCCTACAGCGCGTCCATCAGAGCAGCGCACCCATCAAAGCAGCGCGCCCGGCCGGATTCCGGCGCGCACGCCGCCGCACTCAATCGCGATCGCGGCGGCGCGGGTCCAACGAGATCAGTCGGGTGACATCGAGCAGGGCGGCCGGCAGGTGCATGCCGCCCGGTGCCACCAAATAGCGCGGCCGCCATTGCGGCGAGAACTTCGACTTGAACCGTCGCAGCCCACTGAAACCATAGAAGCGCTCGCCATGCCGCGCGACCAGGTTGGCAAAGCGATTCCAGCGCCCGGCCAGGCGATGCTGGGCCAGGCCCGACAACGGCGCCATGCCCAGCGAAAAACGCTGGTAACCGTGCGCCGCGCCCCACAGGAACAGCTCGACGAACAGATAATCCATCGTGCCCTTGGGCGCGTCGCCAATGTGCCGCATCAGGTCCACCGACAGCTCGCCGCCGGCCGGCGCGCACCACAGGTTGGCAAAGGCAACCACGCGCCCTTCATGCTCGACGACCGCCAGCGGAAAACGCGAAAGGTAGGCCGGGTCGAAACTGCCGAGCGAGAACCCCTTTTCCTCACCAGCCTTTTCATCCAGCCATTGCCGCGAGATTTCCTCCAGCCGCGGCAGCACGTCGGGCACCTGTTCCGCGGCCAGCACGCGGAAGGCCAGGCCGCTGCGCTTGCCACGGTTATGAGCCTGGCGCAGGTCCGCGCGCTCGCGGCCTTCCAGCTGGAAGCCGGCGATCGGCACCACGGCTTCTTCACCCAGCTTGACCAGGGTAAGACCGAGGTCTAGATAGGTCTGCCAATGCTGATCACCGACCTGGTAGAACACCGGGCGCAGGCCGAGGCGGTCGGCTTCCTCGCGGAAGCGCCAGATCAGCCCGCGCACCACCTCCGGTGGGCCGACCGGGTCGCCCATCGAGATCAATGAGCCGCCATAGCGCTGCATCATCACAAAGCCGCGCCCAGCTTCATCGCGCAGCAGTGCCTTGTCGCCGGTCAGCGCCAGGCAGGCCTGGGTGTCGCCGCATTGCGCCAGGATCGGTGCCAGCGCGTCGAGTGCGGCGTCGTCGGCCGGCGGCAGCGGGCGGCGGGTGCTGTGCAGAAGTCGCGCCAGGCCGAAGGCGACCACCGCTACCGACACCAGCAACAGCGCACGCAAGGCGCGCGGTGCATTGGCCGAGGTGGCGAACTCCCACCACAACTCGCGCTGGTATTCGACGTGGCTGTAGACGAAGAACAGCAGCCACACCGTCGCCACCAGGACCAGGCCGAGGTTGCGCAGCCACGGCCATGACCAGGCTTCGTCGAGCAGCGCGCCTTCGCGATAGAACTCGCGCCGCGACACCCACAGCGCCAGCGCCACCAGCAGCGCACCCAGCGCCACCGGCATGTGGCCGCCGCGCAGCCATGCCGGCAGCGGCAGGGCAATGCATACCGCCAGCGCCAGCGCCCAGGCCGCATGGCTGCGGCGCTGCAAGCCCTGGCCGATCAGCAGCAAGGCCACGCCACCCAGACTCGCCAGCAGGTGCGAGGTTTCCACCAAGGGCAACGGCGCCACGCCTTCCCAGCGGCGCGGCATCGGCAGCGTGCCTTCGATCACCAGCGCCGCACCAATTGCAAACGCGGCAATGGCGATGACCTGCGGCAACCACGGTCGTAACGTCAGCCATGCGGCGCGCGCGGCCACCGTGCCGCGGCTGACCGGCCGGCGCATGCCCGAGGCCGCCGCCATCAGCGTGGCCAGCAGCATCGGGAACACGTAGTAGGTGACGCGATACACCAGTGCCGCTGCCAGCAACGCCGCCGGCGCCACGCCCGGCAACAGTTTGAGCAGGCTCCACTCGAACACGCCCAGGCCGGCCGGCACGGTCGACACCAGCCCGGCCACCACCGCGACCAGGTACAGCCCGACGAAACCGACGTAGTCGGTACCGGGGATCGGCGGCAGCAGCACGTACAGCGCGCCCGCCGCCAGGCCGAGCTCGATCACGCTGAGCACGGTGACGCCGAGCACAGTGCGGTAGTCCGGCAGCCACAGCGCGTGGCTGCCGAGCATCAGCGTGCGGCCCTTGCGACCGACCGCCAGCAGCATCGCCGCGAAGGCCAGCAGCAGCGCGATGCCGATGCCCGCCACGGCGCCCGGCCTGAGCGGCAGCGCCAGCGCGGCGGCCGCCGGTTCCAGCGCCAGCGCCAGACCGAGCAGCACCCAGGCACCAAAGACGAAGCCCAGTGTGCTCATCAGCACGACCTGGCCGATTTCGCCCAGGCTCAGGCCGACCCGGCCATAGCCGCGCAGGCGCACCGCGCCACCGGTAAGCGCGGCAAAGCCCAGCGTCTGGCCGACGGTGTGGGCAAGAAAGGCGGTGATGCCGATGCGCGCCGGGTGCAAGTGGCGGCCACTGCGTTGCAGGCCGATGGCGTCAAACAGCACCAGGCAGGCGTAGCTGCTCAGGCCCAGCACCAGGGTCAGCACCACCTGGCGCGCGCTGATGTCGTGGAAGGCATGGCGGATCGCGGCGTAGCCGTGCGTGCTGAACTCGGCCGACAGCGCGCGCAGCGCCATCGCCAGGATCACCAGGCTCAGAACGACCGGCACGGCGCGGCGCCAGCCGTTGTGCGGTGCGGGCGGCGGGGCGGTAACGGCGGGATCGGTCATGTACGGCAGTCTCGTCGAACGCGGGCAACGCGGGAGGCCATGGCCGGCGCAGGTGTGCGGCGTGGCTCGAACTGGCTCGCGGGCATCTGGGTGGCCGGAAGGCGGGCGGGGGAGAGGCAGCGACGGCACGGGCCTTGGCCCCGCCGTGCGCAGGCGCGCATCATAAGGCCATTGCCATCGCCACGGATGCCATCGCACTGATGGCGGCTGTGTGGCCTGCCCGGGGAACGTATGTCGTCGAGCGAGCTTTCAGAACTTCCCGCGCTGCCTGTCTGGGCGGTGCGCAGCGGCGCGATCGCCGCGGCGGCGGGCTGCACGTTCGTGGCGTGGGTGGTGGTGCTGCAACTGCTGCGCGGCGACCTCACCTGGACGACGGCGCAGTTGAGCCTTTATCTGCACGGTCCGTATGGCCTGTCGCTGCGCGTGGCTTACTGCCTGCTGGCACTGGCGATCGTCGGGCTGGCGTTCGGCGTGCGCGCCAGCGCGGCGCCTGGCGCGCGCAGCGTGACAGTGACGGGATTGTTCTGCGCGGCGGCGCTGGGCCTGGCGACAGTGGCCATCGGCGACAGTTACCTGCCGCAGTACGCCCCGAATGCCGCGCTCGGTATCCACCTGTTGGCCGCGCAAGGCGCCTTCCTGTGCGTGATTGCCGCCATCCTTCTGCAATCCTGGCGCTTCCGCCGCGATCCGCGCTGGCAGCGGCTGGCCGCGCCGGCGGGGTGGCTGGGCGTGGTCGCCTTCGCTGTGCTGTTCGCCCATGCGGTGCTGCGCATTGGCCCGCGCGGCCTGGGGCAGAAAAGTGCCATCGTGCTGATCGTGGCCTGGCTGGTGCTGGTCGGCCTGTACCTGGCCCGTGGCGCGCAGGCTGCGTCCTCACGCCAATCGCGTGACAATGCTTCCGAACCCACCTGCGAGAACCGCTGATGCTGCAACGATACGAAACCGGCCCGCGCATGTCGGAAATGACCGTCCACCATGGCGTGTGCTATCTCGCCGGGCAGATTGCCGAGGACGCCAGCGCCGACATCAAGGGCCAGACCCGGCAGGTGCTGGGCGAAATCGATCGCCTGTTGACCCTGGGCGGCACCGACAAGACCAAGATCCTGCGCGCGGAAATCTTCCTGGCCGACATCGCCGACTTCGCCGCGATGAACGAAGTCTGGGACGAATGGGTGGCACCCGGCTTCACCCCGGCCCGCGCCACGGTGGAGGCCAAACTGGCCTGCCCGGATTGGAAGATCGAGATCGTGGTGACGGCGGCGGTGTAGCTGCGCTCCGATGCCTGATGGACGCACTGTTGTAGGAGCGGCATCAGCCGCGACCGCCATCTGAGAGATCCTGGTCGCGGCTGAAGACGCTCCTACAGCCGCTCCTACAGCCGCGCCTGCAAGGAGCGGTTACCTCAGCACAATGCAATCCACCGGGCACGCCGGCACGCACAACTCGCATCCCGTGCACAGCGGCGCGATCACCGTATGCATGTGCTTGGCGCCGCCGACGATCGCATCCACCGGGCAGGCCTGGATGCACTTGGTGCAGCCAATGCAGTCCGGCTCGATGATCAACGCGACCTGCGCTGGCTTGTGCTCGCCGCGATTGCGGTCATAGGGCAACGGCGCCACCGCCAGCAGCGCCGCCAGCGCCCGCGCGCCGCTGTCGCCACCGGGAGGGCAGCGGTCTACCGCCGCCTCGCCCTGCGCCATCGCCTCCGCATACGGGCGGCAGCCGGCAAAACCGCACTGGCCGCATTGCGTCTGCGGCAGCAGGCGGTCGAGGCGTTCGACCAGGTCAGTTTGCGATGTACTCATTGCGTGGCGTCAGGCTGCGCGGGTCAGGCAAGGCGATGGCCGCGGTACCAGCGCTCATGCGCCAGCGCCAGCATCGGCCGGTCCTCGCCGCTGTCACCGTAGGCGTGGATTCTTTCGTATCGCGACAGATCGTAGCGCGCGCGGACGTCCGCTGCCTTGTGCGCACCCCGGTCACCATCGGCGTAGCGCCCGGTCAACCGGCCTTGCCCGCTCTCCAGGCGGTTGCAGATCAACGCCAGGCCATGCCGCTCGCACCACGGAGCGAGATACGTGTCGAGCGAGCCGGATACCACTGCGACCTCATGGCCCTGAGCCTGATGCCAGACGATCCGCTGCATCATTTGAGGACGCAGCAGCGCGGGCAGCGTCTGCTCCGCGTACGCAATCCCGTGATCAACGATTTCCGCTTCGAGACGACCGGTGAAGGCCATCCGCGTTGCGCGCACGCGGACGGCGCTGGGTGAAACCAGGCCAGCACGATAGGCGAGTATCCAGGGCCCCATCGTCCAGCGCGCGCGTGCCAGCTGCGCCGGCGTGGCAATACGGCGCAGGAAGCGCGAGTAGGTATCGCACACCGTCACCGTGTTATCGAAGTCGAAGAGGGCCAGCTGCACCGCTTCAGCGCACCGGCATGCCTGGCTGCGCGGCGCTGTCGGCGTCCAGCAGCGCCAGTGCGCCGCCGTCGAAGCCGGCCGACAGGATCATGCCTTCGCTGACGCCGAAGCGCATCTTGCGCGGGGCGAGGTTGGCGATGAACACCACGTTGCGGCCGACCAGCTTTTCCGGCTCGCCGTAGCTGCCGCGGATGCCCGAGAAAATCTGCCGCTTGCCGAGCTCGCCGGCGTCCAGCTCGAAGCGCAGCAGCTTGTCGGAACCTTCCACGAACTCGCAGGCGAGTACCTTGCCGATGCGCAGGTCCAGTTTGGAGAAGTCTTCGATGGTGATGTGGTTGGTGGTCGCGGCTGAAGCCGCTCCTGCAGGAGGGGTGGCCGGGGCGGGGGTGGGCTTGGCGGGCGCGGGGGTGGGCGCGGCGGCCAGGGTGTCCTTGGATGCGTCGGTCATGGCGTCAATCAGTTTCGGTTCGATACGGGTGAACAGGGCGGTGTAGGGCTGGATGACGTGGCCATCGGCCAGCGGCATGGCGATGTCGTCCCAGCTGGTCATCGGTGCCGAGAGGAAGGCCTCGGCCTCGGCACTGGTGCGCGGCAGGATCGGCTTGAGCGCGGCCACCAGCACGCGGAACAGGTTCAAGCCCTGCGTGCACACCGCCTGCAGTTGCGCATCGGCGCCCTCCTGCTTGGCGATCACCCAGGGCTTGGTTTCGTCGATGTACTTGTTGGCCTCGTCGGCCAGGGCCATCGCCTGGCGGATCGCACTGGCCGGATCGTTGCGTTCGTAGGCTTCGCGGATCGGTGCCAGCGCCGCGACGAAACGCTCGTACTGCGCGCGGTCCGGCAGCTCCGCGGCCAGGCGGCCGTCGAAGCGCTTGCTGATGAAGCCGGCGCAGCGGCTGGCGAGGTTGACGAACTTGCCAACCAGATCAGCGTTGACCCGCGCGATGAAGTCGCCCAGGTTGAGGTCCAGGTCGTCCACGCCGCCGGAGGACTTGGCCGCGAAGTAGTAGCGCAGCGCTTCCGGCTCCAGGCCCACGTCCAGATAGGTGCGCGCCATGACGAAGGTGCCGCGTGACTTGGACATCTTGGCGCCGTCCACGGTGAGGTAGCCGTTGACATGCAGGCGGGTGGGCGCGCGATGGCCGCTGCCGTGCAGCACCGCCGGCCAGAACAGGCCGTGGAAGTTGACGATGTCCTTGCCAATGAAGTGATGCAGCTCGGTGGCGCTGCCGGCGGCCAGATGCTGCTCGAAGTCCTCGCCGATCTGCGCGCACAGGTTGCCGAAGCTGCTCAGGTATCCGATCGGCGCATCCAGCCACACGTAGAAATACTTGCCGGGGTGGCCGGGGATCTGGAAACCGAAGTACGGCGCATCGCGCGAGATGTCCCATGCGCGCAGGCCGCCTTCGGCGTCGAGCCATTCCATCAGCTTGGCCTTGACCCCGGGCAGGGCGACATCGCCGGCCAGCCACTGCCGCAGGAAGCTCTCGAAGCGGCCGACCTCGAAGAAGAAATGCTCCGAATCGCGGATTTCCGGCGTGGCGCCGGAAATCACCGACTTCGGTTCCTTCAGATCGGTCGGCGCATAGGTGGCGCCGCACACTTCGCAGTTGTCGCCGTACTGGTCGGCGCTGCCGCAGTTCGGGCAGATGCCCTTGATGTAGCGGTCCGGCAGGAACATGCCCTTGGCCGGGTCGTAGAACTGCGCCACCGAGCGGCGGCTGATGTGGCCGCCGGCGTCCAGACGCTGGTAGAAGGCTTCGGTCAGCGCGCGGTTGGCGTCGGAGTTGGTCGAGTCGTAATGGTCGAAGGCCACGCCGAAGGCGGCAAAGTCGCGCTCGTGGCTGGCCTGGATGCTGGCGATGAAGGTTTCCGGGCTCACTCCGGCCTTCTCGGCGGCAAGCATGATCGGCGTGCCGTGGGTGTCGTCGGCGCAGACGAACCAGGTCTTGTCGCCGCGCAGGCGCCGGGCACGCACCCAGATGTCGGCCTGGATGTAGCCCACCAGGTGGCCTAGGTGCAGCGGACCGTTGGCGTAGGGCAGGGCAGTGGTGACAAGCGCGGTGCGGGACATGATGGATGAGAGCCTGGCAGGGGGCGGGGGCGCGGTAACGCGAAGGCGGTGACGCGCAGAGCCGCGGATTATCGCATGGCAGAAACGAACGACCCGGCCGGAGCCGGGTCGGGTGTCGGGGCAGAGGCCTGGCCGCTTATTCGCGAACCCAGGTCTGCGCCCGGCAGATGAACATCACGCAGCCGGACACGTCGAGCTTCTGCCCGCCCGGCTGCAGTTCCATCTTCGACTTGTAGGTCTTGCCGTTGGCCGGGTCGAGGATGGTGCCGCCGGACCAGTGGCTGGCGTCGTCGGCCTTGAGGTTCCAGAGAATGGTCATGCCCTTGACCGGCTTGTTCTTGCGCTCGCCGTCGCACTTGTCGCAGACCGGGTTCGGGCCGCGGTCCGAATGCAGGATTTCGACGACCTTGCCGGTCAGCGTGCCGTTGGCTGCCTGGCTGATCTCCACGATGGACTTCACCTTGCCGGTCTTGTCGTCAATGGTCTTCCAGCGGCCGGCGGCGCCGTCGGCGGCGTGCGCGGCCAGGCTGAAGCCGAGCAGCGGCAGTGCGAGCAGCAAAACGTGGCGGATCTTGCGCATGAGTCCCCTCCCAGGGCATCGAGTGGCCGGCAACCGCGCCGGACGATGCCCCGGACTGTATACCCATCCGCCCGGGTACGGAAACTGCCGGGGCCGCGGACGGCCGGCCCCGGCGCCCCCTGTACTCAGTAGCGGTAGGCCAGGCTGGTGAACAGATAGCGGCCTGCCGGGTTGTATCCGTTCGGGGAATTGGCGTTGCCCTGCGCGATCAGCGCCGAGCCCACCAGTGGCGGGGCGCGGTCGAAGACGTTGTTCACGCCGGCGGTCCATTCCCAGCCGCCACCGAAGCGCAGCGAGCCGTTGAGGTCGATGTAGTTGGCCGCGTTGATGCCGCCGTTCTGCGCCACCAGTTGATCGCTGGTGCCGCGCGTGCCGTCGGTGTTGATGTAGTCCACCGCGCCGACATAGCGCCAGCGCAGGCCGACCGAGTAATCGCTCCAGTTGTAGCGCAGGTTGGCGACGTGGCGCCACTTGGGCGAGTTGCAGGACTCGTTGATGCGTCCGGCGCAGTCATACGTTGCGCTGGCCACGCCCGGGATCGGTTCGTTCTTCTGCTTCAGCGCATAGCTGCCGACCATGTCGGCGACCAGGCTGCCGGGGCCCAGGGTCCAGCGATAGCGCACGCTCAGATCCACGCCGCGGTAGTAGAAGTTGCCGAAGTTGTTGAAGACGTTGCGCACATAGCCCGCGTTCTGCCGGTCGTTGCCTACCCACAGGTCGCCGGTCTGCGCGTTGCGCTGCACGCGGTCGCACAGCGCCGGCAGGCCGTTCTGCGCGCAGCTGCGCAGCACGGTGCTGGCGCCGATGGTGGTGATCGCGTCGCGAATGCGGATGTCGTAGTAGTCCACGCTCATGTCGAGATTGCGCACCGGGCTGAAGGCGGCCCCGATCGTCCAGGTGTCGGCGCGCTCGGGCGCCAGCTGGGTGTTGCCGCCGGAGAGCATGTTGTACTGCGAGGCCGGGCTGGGCAGGACGTTGCCGTATTGGGCAGCCATGACGCCGGTGCGCGCGCACTGCTCGGCGCTGAATTCTGGCTTGGACCCGGAGCAGGGGTCATTGCCGTTCCACAGGGCCAGGGTCTGCGGGCGGAACAAGGCGTTGACGCTGGGGCCGCGGATGGCGCGGTTCCAGCCGCCGCGCAGCCGCAGGCGGCCATCGAGCAGCGCGGCGGTGAGGCCGAACTTGTAGGTGTTCACGCCACCGGAGGTCGAATAGTCCGAATAGCGATAGCCGAGGTCGGCGGCGAGACGGTCCAGGGGGCCGGCGTTGGTGACGATCGGCAAGGCGCCTTCCAGGAACACCTCGGTGACGTTGTAGGCGCCACTCACATCCGGGCGCGGTCCGCCGGCGCCAGCGAAGTTGCCGGTGCGGGTGTTGCTGTCGGAGGTGGTGGCATAGCGCTGATCGCGCCATTCCATGCCGCCGACCACCTTGAAGCTGTCATCGCCGGCCTAGGGCAGGGCCCAGCCGGTGTCGCCGCTGACGTAGCCCGACAGGACCTTCAGCGTGGTGTTCCATTCCTGCAGGCTGGTCCCGGCCAGCGCGGCCGCCGCCGCCGGAGTGACGCCATTGGGTACCCAGACGTTGTACGGGATGCAGCCGCTGAAGGAGCCCGGCTGGCAGCCACGCAGCGCGCTGACCACCTTGTCCCTGAGGAAGTCGTTGCGGCCGATGCTGGTGGTGCTGTTGCGCGCATACAGGAAGTAGGCATCGTAGGACCAGCGCGGACTGAGGTCGCCCTTGGCGCCGGCCACGATGCGGAAGGTGGTGGTGTCGCTGGTGCTGACACGCGGCCCGCCCTCGACGTTGCGCTTGCCCACATACACCTCGGTGCTGTCGCCGGGCAGGCCAAGGTCGCCGCACAGGGTGCCGATCAGTGGATCGTTGCAGGTCATGACCAGCTTGTCACCGAAGAAGGTGCCGCTCGGTGCGAGCTGCGTGCTGGATTTGTGGTTGACGAACTGGCCTTCGAGATAGGGCTGGAATTGCGGGGCGATTTCGTACTTCAGCGCGAACCCGCCGGTAAGGTCTTCGTCCGGGCGTTGATAGAAGTTCTGCGGCGCGTAGTTGTACAAACCTGCCTGCCCGGGCAGCCAGCGCCCATCGGCGCCGAGGTTGGCGTAGCGGCTGCGGCCGTCGCCATCCACCAGCAGGAAGTTCGGCGGATCGGAGGTGCCGGAGCCGCCGCACGCGGTGCCGGCGCCATTCAGGGAGCAGGCGCTGTAATCGCGGTCGCCCTGCATCAGCGCTTCGTTCTTGCGCCAGGTGACCCAGCCCATGGCGTGGCCGCTCTCGCCGAACTTGCCGCCAATGGCCAGATCGACGTTGCGCGCGATGCCGCCCAGCCCGGAATTGCCCCGCGGATAGGCATAGCCGGCCTTGTCGGCAAGCTGGCGCATGTAGCGGTTGTCGTTGTTGTGCTGGTAGCCCGAATAGCCGACCTTGGCCATCACGCCTTCAAATTCGTCGTCGAGCATGAAGTTCACCACGCCAGCCACGGCGTCCGACCCATAGACCGCCGAAGCGCCACCGGTGAGCACGTCCACGCGCTTGACCAGGGCATAGGGGATGATGCTCACGTCGGTGGTTTCCCCACTGCCGGCGGATAGGCGACGGCCGTTGAGCAGGGTCAGCGTGCGCTCGGGGCCGAGATTGCGCAGCGCCACCGTGCCATAGCCAACTGCGCCATTGTTCTCGAAACCGTCGAAGCGGGCCGACAACTGCGGATACTGGTTGAGCAGATCCTCGACGCGGGTGGCGCCGCTTTGCTGGAAGGCTTCTGCGTTGACTTCCATCACCGGGCTGGAAGCGGTCATGTTCTGGCCCTTGATGCGGGTGCCGGTCACCGTCACCGCATCCAGGGTCTTGGCATTGCTTGCCGCTTCCTGCGCCTGGGCAAGCCCGGCGCTCAGCAGCAGGCTTGCCGCCGCGGCGAGCGGGCGACGGCGTAGCCGTTCGGATCGGTACATGGGTTTCTCCTGTCGTGACGTGGATGGGATGACGCGGCATTCGCCGCGCGCTCCGCATGACACTTCTCGTACAGGGGGTATTCAAGCGCGCTTGTGCATGCATCGCCGCGCGCTTATGCGATCGATCGCAGTTACCGCGTAACCGTAGTTGCCAGCGGCACGTGTATGAGAAAAATCAAATGACGCCCCGCGCCACGCGCGGTGGCTCAATGCACTTCGTACAATTCCAGCGGCAGGTCGTCCGGATCGGCGAAGAAGGTGTAGCGGCGTCCGGTGTATTCGTCCACGCGAATCGGTTCGCAGACGGTGCCGGCGGCGGTCAGCCGGGCCACCGCGGCCTCCAGGTCGTCCACGCGAAAGGCGAGGTGGCGCAGGCCCTGTGCCTCGGGCCGGCTGGGGCGCGGTGGCGGGGTGGGGAAGGAGAACAGCTCCAGTTGCGTGCCGTCGGGCAACGCCAGGTCCAGTTTCCAGGAGTCGCGCGGCTCGCGATACACCTCGTGCACGACGCGCAGGCCCAGCACTTGCGTGTAGAAGTGGCGCGAGCGCGCGTAATCCGAAGCGATCAGGGCGACGTGGTGGATACCTTGCAACATGACGGGGTGGGGCGCGTGAGGGCCTGCAATGATCGCACGTGGCACCGCCGTGACCGCGGGCTCAGGGCTCGCCGTACAGGGTGCGGTGGGCGATCTTGAGGGCCAGCGGGTAGGGCTCGGGGCCGTCGCGGTTGGTCAGCACGATGACAGTGAAGTGGCGCTGCGGATAGCGCACGATCACATTGCGAAACCCGATGCTTTCGCCGCTGTGCCATACGGTTTCGCCGTTGATGCGCCAGCCGAAGCCATAGTACGGCACGTCCTTCTCCGGCGTGGCGGTGGCCGGGCTGAAGGCCTGCTTGAGCGAGGACGCCTTCAGCAGGCGCTCGTCGTACAGCGCCGCGTCCCAGCGCGCCAGGTCGTCCAGCGAGGAGTAGATGCCGCCATCGCCGAGCACGGCGCTGGTCGGGCTCTGGTCAGTGCGTTGCCAGTGGCCGTTGATGCGGCTGTAGCCGTAGGCGCGTTGCGGCACTTCGTCCACGCCGTCCTGGTGCGCGTAGGTGTTGCGCATGCCCAGCGGCAGGAAGATGCGCTGGCGCAGGAAGCTGGCGAAATCCTGGCCCGAGGCCTTGCCCACCACCAGCGCCAGCAGCGCGTAGCCGCCGTTGCTGTAGCGATAGCCCTGCCCGGGCGGAAAATACGTGCGGTCGGATTTTTCCAGCAGGTGCAGCACGTCGATGTCGTGCAACTGCGTCTGCTGCGTGGCCGGCATCAGGTCTTCGTAGTCGATCAGCCCGCCGGTGTGGGAGAGCAGCTGGCGCAAGGTGATGGTGTCGGCTGCCGGTGGCAGGCTGGGCAGCCAGCGCTTGACCTTGTCGTCGAGCGAGAGCTTGCCGTCCTCGGCCAGCAGCAGGATGGCGGCGGCGGTGAACTGCTTGCTGATCGAGGCCAGACGGAAGTTGGTCTGCGCGGTCACGCCAGTGCCGTCTTCCACCACCGCCAAGCCGTAGCCGCGGCGGAACACCGGTTCGCCATCGCGCAGCACCAGCACCGCCGCGCCCGGCTGCATGCCGTCGTATTCGCGCATCAGTGCATCGATGCCCGGGTCGGGCGGGGTGATCACCGGCGCCGCGGCCGCCGGCCACGCCACCAGCAACATGAGCAGGGCAAGCAGGCGGATGCGCGGCATGGCGGCGTACTCGGTCAGGGTCGCGGTGCGGGCGCGGCGGTGCCGGAGGTGGCGTCGGCTGCGGCAGTGCCGGGCGTGCCGGCCTTCTGTGCCGCAATCCAGCGCTCGATCTTCTGCTGCAGGATATCCAGCGGGACCGAGCCATCCTTCAGCACTTCGGCATGGAAGGCGCGGATGTCAAAGCGTGGGCCCAGCGCGGCCTGCGCCTGCTGGCGCAGTTGCAGGATCTTCAGTTCGCCGACCTTGTAGGCCAGCGCCTGGCCAGGAATGGCCATGTAGCGCTCGGCTTCGGCGATCGCGTCGGTCTGGCTGGAGGCGGAATTTTCCAGCATGTAGTCGATGACCTGCTTGCGGCTCCAGCCCTTGGCGTGCAGGCCGGTGTCCACGACCAGGCGAATCGCGCGCCACAACTCGTTCTGCAGATAGCCGAAGTAGTTGTACGGGTCCTGATACAGGCCCAAGTCCTTGCCCAGCGACTCGGCATACAGGCCCCAGCCTTCGATGAAGGCGGTCTCGCCGCCGAAGCGGCGGAAGTCGGGCAGTTCACCCAGCTCCTGCTGCAGGCCAAGCTGGAAGTGGTGGCCGGGGATGGCTTCATGCAGGTACAGGTCTTCGGCGTCCCAGGTCTTGCGCGAGGGCAGGTCGTAGGTATTGACGTAGAAGATGCCCGGGCGCGAACCACCGGGGCGCATGTACGAGCCGCCCGCCGCCGACTGCGCGCGATAGGGCTCGACCGGGCGGATCTCGAACTTCGCCTTTGGCGTCAGCGAGAACAGTCGCGGCACGTTGGCATCCACCCGGCCTTGCAGGCCGCGGTAGTAGGCCAGCATCGCGTCCTCGCTGGGGAAGGTGAAGCGCTTGTCGGTCTGCATGAACTTGAAGAACTTCTGCATCGAACCGCGGAACTTCACCTGCTTCATCACCGCTTCGATCTGCGTGTGGATGCGCGCCACCTCGTCCAGGCCGATCTGGTGGATCTGCTCGGGGGTCAGGTCGGAGGTGGTGCTCTGGCGCACGTTGTACGCATACCAGGCCGCGCCGTTGGGCAGGCCGGCCATGCCATCGCTGTTGCGCGTGGCCGGCAGGTATTCGGTGGCGATGAAACCGCGCAGGCCGCGATAGGCGGGCATGATGCGGCCTTCGATGAGACGCTTGTAGTCCTCGCTGATGCGCTGCTTGTCGGCGGCGCTGAAGCTGGCCGGCATGTTGCGCACCGGCGCCCAGAACAGGCTCTCCTCGGCGGTGGGCTTGATGATCGCGTCGAACTGCGGCAGCACCTTCTCCATCAGCGCGCGCGGCTGCACCACGCCGGCCTTCATGCCCTCGCGCATGTTGCTGATGGCCTGGTCGAACAGCACCGGCAGCCCAGCCGCGCGCCGCGCCCAGTTGTCGTAGTCCTGCACGGTCTCGAACGGCTGCGCCCCGGTGCCCGAACCGAGCATCGCGGCGATGTTGGCGATGTTGTAGAACTGGTTGATCGGCAGCATCCACGACGGAAACTGCTCGGCGGCCAGCGCACTGCGTGCATCGCGCACGAAGATCTCGTAGCTGAGCAGGTCCTGCCCGCTCAGCCCGTCCGGACCGATAGCCTCGGCCTTGGCCAGCCACTGCGTGGTGAACTCGTGGCTCTGCTGGCGGAATGCGGACGACAGGAAGTTGGGCAGCTGGTCGTCATAGCGATGGTCGCCCTGGAACGTCGCCTGCAGCGGGTTGAGCCGCAGCGACGCCTGCCAGTACTCCTCATACAGATGCGTGAGCTGCTGCGCCTTGCTCAGCGGCTTGGCGACCGTCCGCGGCTTGGCCGCCGCCTTGGTCTTGCTGCTCTTGTTCTTGCTCTTGCTCTTGGCTGGCGCCTTGGCCTTGCCCTTGCTCTTCTGGGCCTGCGAGGTGCTGGCCTTCTTCTGCGTGGCCGCCTCGCTTTGCGGCACCATCGACATCGACACCGTGGCGGCCAGGAATAGCGCAAACAGACGGACGAGGCGGGACGGCATCAACAAGGCTCCAGCAACGGCGTGGGCATTGGAGATTGCCCGATCCGGCAGCGCAGGGCCAGCCCGGCGATTGATGCGCCGCGGCATTGGTAAGGCCGTGCCGGCCGTTGTAGGAGGGGCTTCAGGGAACTAACCCGCGGCCTGCAAGCGCAGCTCTTCCGCGCGCGCGGCCCCCAGGTACGTCGTGATCCCCCGCCGCATCAGATACAACAACGGGATCAACAGCACCGCAAACCCCATCTTGTAGACGTAGTTCACCGTACTGACCGCCAGGAACAGCGACATCGGCCAATGCTGCGGCCCGATCACGAAGGCGATGTAGATCACCACGAAACTGTCCACCAATTGCGACACCGCCGTGGAACCCGTCGCCCGCAACCACACGTGCTTCTCGCCCGTGGCCCGACGAATCCGGTGAAACACTGCCACGTCGATCAACTGCCCGACCAGGAACGCGACCAGCGAGCCGCCGATCGTCCACAAGCCCTGCCCGAACACCGCCGCGAACGCCGCCTGATAGTCCGGCACCCCTTGTCCCTGCGCCGCCGTCACCCACCAGCCCGCCGGCGCCAGCGAAATCGCCGCGAACGCGAACACGAAGCCGTAGCCGATCAAGCCCACCGCCAGCCAGGAGATGAAGCGCACCCCGCGGCTGCCGAAGAACTCGTTGATCGTGTCGGTCATGATGAAGACCACCGGCCACAACAGCGTGCCCGCGGTGAAGCTCAATGAGCCCGTCTGCCCGAACAGGTTCCAGTTCAGCGGCGCGATCCCCAGCGTGTCTTCCAGCGCGAAGATCTTGACCCCGATGAACTCGGCCAGCGCCGCGTTGACGCAGAAGAACGCAGCCAGCCCGATGAACAACCGGACCGCGCGGTCTTCAAGCAGCCGCGCGGCCGTCATACGCGGTCGACGCTGCGGGTGAACGGGACGGTTTCCGGCGACACCGCGCCGCCGGAGATGATGAAGTTCATTGCCTGATCCACCGTCCAGTCCGTCGGCGTGAGCAGTTCCACCGGCACGATCTCGAGGTAGCCGGACGTGGGATTGGGCGTGGTCGGCACATACACCGCCGCCAGTTCGCGGCCGGTGCCGTGTTCGCGGATCACCCGCGTCACCAGCCCCACTGCCTTCATGTCGCGATGCGGGAAGTCGATCAGCACCACGCGCTGCGTGCTGCCGGGTTGCGTCTGCAGGATGTCCAGCAGTTTGCGCGCGCTGTCATAGACCACGCTGGCCAGCGGAATGCGGCGCATGATCGCCTCGAACCAGCGCAGCAGGCGCTGGCCCACCACGCGCCGGCTGAGCACGCCGACGAACAGGATCACCAGCACCGTGGCGAGCAGGCCGAAGGTGTTCTGGATCCACGCCGCCGGCAGCCAATCCACCGAGCCGGGGAACGCCACGGCGATCTGCTGCGAGATCGGCGCCACCCACGGCGCACTGATACCCGACAGCAGCACGAACACAAATTTGACGACCACCCAGGTCAACCACACCGGCAGCAGCGTCAGCAGGCCGGTCAGGAAAATGCGTTGCAGGGAGGGGCGGGGGGCGGAGACAGCATCAGCGGGCGACATAGTCCAACCATTGTAGGCGAACCGGATAATGAGCCGCCCTGATTCCCCGCCGCAGGGGGAGCCCCCTCTAGTAGAGGGGGCGCGCCGAAGGCGCGGGGAGTTGGCAAGGCAGGGAACGGGGCCCAAGGTTTTCGCTCCGCGAGAACCTTGGGGGTGGGCGCCGCTCCGCGGCACCCACCGTGACTAGCGGCACATCCGCTATACCGAACTTCGCAATAGCATGGCCTCCAACCTAGCGGGAGGCCGCCATGAGCGACATCGAAGGCCAGCTGCGCAAGTTCCAGAAAGAGCTCAGTGCCGGC
This sequence comes from Stenotrophomonas sp., assembly GCA_035629025.1. Taxonomy (GTDB): domain Bacteria; phylum Pseudomonadota; class Gammaproteobacteria; order Xanthomonadales; family Xanthomonadaceae; genus Stenotrophomonas_A. Next base: position 13,449 of record DASPIU010000016.1, on the reverse strand, counting down.
ACCGTCTCGCTGGCCCTGCTCGCGGTGTTGGCCCAGGCGCGCGAGCCGCTGTACGGCTACCTGATCGCCAAGCGCCTGGAACGCGTCGGCGATGGTGTGCTGGCCGGCAAGCAAAGCGCGCTGTACCCGGTGCTGCGCAACCTGGAAGGCGCCGGCCTGCTGGAAAGCGAGGTGGAACCATCGATGTCCGGTCCGCCGCGCCGCTACTACCGCATTACCGCGACCGGGCAGGCCTGCCTGGCGCAGTGGGCCGCCGCCTGGCGCGCGACCCGCGATTCCGTCGATTCCGTGCTGGAGGGGACTACCGCATGAACGCCGTTACCGAAGCCCGGCCGCTGCCGGCCACGATTCCCGAATACCTGGCACAACTGCGCCAGGCCCTGGCCGGGGCCGACCCGGCGATGATCCAGGACGCGCTGTACGACGCGGAGGAATACCTGCGCTCGGAGATGGCCGCGCAGCCGGCGCGCAGCGAGGCCGAAGTGATTGCCGATGTCGCCGGCAGCTATGGCGCGCCGGAAGAAGTGGCCGACATCTACCGCGAGACCGAGGTGACGGTCAGCCGCGCACTGCGTCCGCCGCTGCCGCCGCGGCGGCGTTCGTGGGTGGGGCGCTTCTTCGGCGTGGCAGCCGATCCGCGTACCTATGGGGCGCTGTTCTACCTGTTGCTCGCGGTGGCGACCGGTTCGTTCTATTTCAGCTGGGTGGTGACCGGCAGCGCGTTGTCGCTGGGGTTGCTGGTGCTGATCATCGGTGTACCGCTGCTGGTGCTGTTCCTGGGTTCGGTGCGGATCCTGTCGCTGGTGGAAGGGCGCATCGTGGAGGTCTTGCTGGGCGTGCGCATGCCGCGGCGGCCGACCTATGTGGAGCGCGATCAGGGCTGGCTGGCGCGGATCGGGGCGATGTTCAGCGATGCCCGCACCTGGACGACGATGCTGTACTTCCTGCTGATGCTGCCGTTGGGCATCGCCTACTCGGTGGTGTTCACGACCTTGCTGAGTCTGGCGCTGGGCTTCCTGCTGTCGCCGCTGGCGCTGGTGTTCGGGGAGGCGCTGGATCTGACCTTCGGGCCGTGGGGCGTGGGCAGTGATGCGCCGTGGCTGCTGCCAGTGTTCTCGGTGCTGGGCATGTTGATGCTGTTTGCCACGCTGCATCTGGCGCGCGGGATCGGCCATCTGCATGGGTTGATGGCCAAGCATCTGCTGGTGCGGTTGGATTGAAGATGCACCGTAGGAGCGGCTCTTGTGGCCTTCGGCCATCAGCCGCGACCGCCATCTGGCAGATCGCGGCTTCGCCGGTCGGGGCTGAAGCCCCTCCTGCAAGGGGGTTCAGCGGGGTTTCTAGCGCGCCTTGCGCTGGCGGATCGGCGTCACCGTCGCTGCCGCCTGCGTACGCACTGGCTCGGCCGCGTAGCGGGCAATGAAATCGCGTACCTGCGGATAGACGACGTCGCGCCAGCGGCGGCCGCTGAAGATGCCGTAGTGGCCCGCGCCCTCGACCACCATGTGGCGGCGGTGCGCCGGGTCGATGCCGGTGCACAGTTCCTGCGCCGCCTCGGTCTGACCGAGGCCGGCGATGTCGTCCAGCTCGCCTTCGATGCTCAGCAGCGCGGTGTCGCGGATCGCCGCCGGCTTGACCAGCTGCCCGCGCACCTTCCACTTGCCGCGCGGCAGCAGGAATTCCTGGAACACGGTGTGGATGGTGTCCAGGTAGTACTTGGCCGGCATGTCGAGCACGGCGTTGTACTCGTCGTAGAAACGGCGGTGCTGTTCGGCGTCCTGCAGGTCGCCCTTGACCAGGTTGGCGTAGAAGTCCCAATGCGACATGACGTGGCGGCTGGGGTTCATCGACAGGAAGCCGGCGTGCTGCAGGAAGCCGGGATACACCTGGCGCCCATGCCCCGGGTAGGGGTAGGGCACGGTGTGGATGACGTTGTTCTCGAACCACGACATCGGGTTCTGCGTGGCCAGGTTGTTCACCGCGGTGGGGCTGCGGCGTGCGTCGATCGGGCCGCCCATCATCACCAGCGAACGCGGCGTCTTCTCGCCTTCGGCCGCCATCAGCGACACCGCCGCCAGCACCGGCACGGTGGGCTGGCACACGCTCATCACGTGCAGCTCTTCGGCGCCGATGTGCTTGATGAACTCGCGGATGTAGGCGATGTAGTCGTCCAGGCCGAAGTCGCCTTCGGACAGCGGCACCATGCGCGCGTCCACCCAGTCGGTGACATAGACCTTGTGGTTGCGCAGCAGCGTGCGCACGGTGTCGCGCAGCAGCGTGGCGTGGTGGCCGGACAGCGGCGCCACCACCAGCACGGTCGGCTGCTGCTTCATGCTCGCCAGCAGCTCGGGGCGGTCGCTGAAACGCTTGAAGCGCAGCAGGCGGCAGAACGGCTTGGCCAGCACCTCGCGCTCGATGATCGGCAGCGAATGCCCGTCCACCTCGACATCGTCCAGGTTCCAGGCCGGCTTTTCGTAAGCCTTGCCCAGGCGATGGAAGAGTTCATTGCCCGCCGCCAACCGCTCGGCCCCGGGCAGCGACGCCCACAGCGAGTCCGGATCGGAGAACATCTTGACGTTGGCGCGCGCCTGGTGGACCCACGGCGCCAGCAGATTGCGGGTCAGCTCATGCAGTTGATAAAGCATTCTCGCCCTTGACAACATGGAGGTTGCTGCTGTGCAGCATACCCGAAATGTTGCAGTTGCACCCTAAACGGGCGAGGTTGCCCTCAAAGTGTCTCCAGGGCCGAGGCGTGGCCGGCCAGGCCCGGCCCGAGCCAGGCATGCGAGCCTAGCGGGTTGAAGCCCACGGCCTGCAGTTGCTTGCGGTACCAGCGCGCTGGGCGCGCCTGGAAACCCTCGTGGTCCCCCTCGAACTCGTCCTCGGCTGCAAACGTTTCCAGAAACGCGACGCCGCCGCACAGTTCCGCCAAGCCGGGCAGACCTGCCCGCAACTCCCGCGCCGGCAGGTAATGCAGCACGTCGCTGCACACCAGCAGGTCCACCGGCGCGCATGGCCGCAGCCAGGCAAAATCGCCGAAGCGGGCCAGATGCAGATTGCGGCTGCGGCCATAGCGGCGCACCGCGTACTCGCTCGAATCAAACCCCAGGTACTGCGCCCGCGGCCGCAACTGCAGCAGCGGCGAACGCCACGCGCCCTCGCCACAGCCGATGTCCAGCACGCTGCGGATCGGACGCTCCAGATAGTGCTCGGCCAGCGCCACCGCCAGTGCGACCTTGCGTCGCAGGCGCGCTGCATCGTGCAGGCCTTCCTGCCGATACCAGCGCTGGAAATAGGCCTGATCGTATTGCTTGGACATCATGGGCTCCGGCCGCCGGCGTGCGGCGCGGCGTGTGATCGGTGAGAATGCCCGCCATCGTACGCGAGCCGGCGGAGCCAGCCATGACCCTGTACCTGTGGATCAAGACCTTCCACTTGCTGTTTGTCATCGCCTGGATGGCCAGCGTGTTCTACCTGCCGCGCATCCTGGTCAACATCGCCGAAGCCGGCGACGACAGCGCCGTGCGCGTGCGCCTGGCGCTGATGGGCCGGCGCCTGTACAAGTTCGGCCACAACATGTTCGGCCTGGCCATCGTGCTCGGCGCGGTGCTGTGGCAGGGCTTTCGCTTCATTCCCGACTTTCCGACCATGGTCGGCGGCGGCGGCTGGCTGCACGCCAAGCTCGCGCTGGTCATCCTGATCCTGGCCCACTTCATCATTGCCGGGCGCTGGCTCAAGGGCGCCGACCAGGGCCGTGCGCTGCCGTCGTCGCGCGCACTGCGCCTGTTCAACGAATTGCCGGTGCTGCTGCTGCTCGGGGTGATCTGGCTGGTGCTGGCCAAGCCGTTCTGAGTGCGCCGTGCCGCGGTCTCAGCGCACCTGCCTGAGTATCCAGGTCAGCGCGGTGATCCAACAGACGATGATGAACCAGGCCAGCACCGCGTTGGAGGCGATGCCGCGGCGATGCCGCACGAACGCATTGACCAGCAGTGCCACCAGCAAGGGCACCACGAACAGGGCCGTCGGGCCCACCCACCACGGCAAGTCCATCGCGATCATTCCTTTGCGGGTACCGCGGCCATGCTAGCGCGGAGGCGGGCCGGGCGCATCCGCGCCACGGCACCAGCCCATTCCCGGGCGAGGGCTTACGCGGCCTCGTAGGCGCCGTAACTGCGCAGGCGTTCGTAGCGCTGCTGCAACAGCACTTCCACCGGAATCTTCTCCAGCGCGTCGAGCTCGTTGAGCAGCACTGCCTTCAGGCGCTTGGCCATCTGCGTCGGGTTGCGGTGGGCACCGCCGATCGGCTCGCGCACCACCTTGTCCACCAGGCCCAAGGCTTTCAGGCGCACGGCGGTCAGGCCGAGCTGCTCGGCCGCGTCCTTGGCCTTGGCTGCGTCCTTCCACAGGATCGAGGCGCAGCCCTCCGGCGAGATCACCGAATAGGTGCCGTACTCCAGCATCAGCGTGCGGTCGCCGACGCCGATGGCCAGCGCGCCGCCCGAGCCGCCTTCGCCGATCACGGTGCAGATCACCGGGATTTTCAGCTCGGCCATTTCCAGCAGGTTGCGCGCGATCGCCTCGGACTGGCCGCGTTCCTCGGCGCCGATGCCGGGGTAGGCACCGGGCGTATCGATGAAGGTCAGCAGCGGCAGGCGGAAGCGCTCAGCCAGCTTCATCAGGCGCAGCGCCTTGCGATAGCCCTCCGGGCGCGGCATGCCGAAATTGCGCGCCACCTTGCTCTTGGTGTCGCGGCCCTTCTGGTGGCCGATGATGACCACCGGCCGGCCATTGATGCGGCCCAGGCCGCCGACGATGGCCTTGTCGTCGGCGTAGGCGCGGTCGCCGGCCAGCTCCTGGAACTCGTCGCAGAACACGCGGATGTAGTCGAGCGTGTACGGGCGCTGCGGGTGGCGGGCCAGCTGCGAGACCTGCCATGCCGACAGGTCACGGAAGATCTGCGCGGTGCGGATGCGCAGCTTGTCGCGCAGCGCATGCACTTCGGCGTCGACATTGACCGCCGGGCCGGTGCTGGCGTTGCGCAGCTCCTGGATCTTGGCTTCCAGATCGGCGATGGGTTGCTCGAAGTCGAGGTAGTTCGGATTCATGGGGCGCCGGTCGAACGAAAGGGGAGAAGTGTAGCCGAAGGGGCGTGGCCTACCCGTACGCAGCCGTTCGGGGTCGGAGGGGCAGCCGTGCCTATATCGCCCAGGGCGGGTTGTACTTGACCTTCACCGCGCGCACCGCCGGGTCGGCACGCAGGCCGTCCAGCAGTTGCGGGGCGATGCGCACGCCCTGGCTGCCGTTGACATCGAGCATGCCGGCCACGGTGCCCTGGGCCGAGCCGACCAGCAGGTCGAAGCGGATCGGGGTGCGCCCGGGGCGATGCGCGGCGAGCAGGCCATCGACGCGGGCAAAGGCCTGGCGGTCGCGCAGGTCCAGGCGCAGCGCGAGGTTGCGCGCATGCTCGGCGCAGACCTGTTCGTAATCCCACACCTGGCGGATGCGCAGGCTGTAGCCGCCGTTGAATTCGTCCTCGCGCAGGCCACCCTTGACGATGAGGATGCGGTCGCGGGTCAGCAGGTGGCCGAACTCGGCCAGGCCGTCGGAAAAGGCGCTGCACTCGACCCGGCCGCGGCCGTCTTCGAGCTGCACGAAAACCTGGCTGTCGCCCTTGCGGCGCACGCCGACCACCTGGCCGGCGAGGATCGCGCTGACTTCCGGGCGCCAGCGCTTTTCACCGTCGCCACCGCCGCGTCCGGACTGCGAGGCCCAGATGCGGTCGAGCGCGCCCAGGTCGCAACCGACCAGTTCGCGGACCTCGTCGCGGTACGGATCGAAGGGATGCCCGCTGAGGTAGAAGCCCAGCGTGTCACGCTCGCCGGACAACAGCTGGCCCAGCGGCCATTCCCTGCTCTCGGGAAGTTCCAGGTGCATCGCCGGTGCGGCCGGATCGGGCCCGCCAAACAGCGAGTTCTGCCCGGACGCCTTCTCGCGCGCCATCTGCTCGGTGGCCTTCAGCACTTCGGGCAGCTGCAGCATCAGCGAGGCGCGGTTGCGGCCCAGGCCATCGAGCGCGCCGGCGTTGATCATCGCTTCCAGCGTGCGCCGGTTGAGCTTGGACGAATCCACGCGCGTGCAGAAATCCAGCAGCGATTCGTAGCGGCCGTTGCGCTCGCGTTCCTCGACGATGGCCTCGCAGGCGCCACGGCCCACGCCCTTGATCGCGCCGATGCCGTACTGGATGGTGTCCGGCGTGGCCGCCTCGAACATGTAGGCCGACTCGTTCACCCGCGGCGGCAGCACGGTCAGGCCGAGCAGGCGTGCTTCGTCGAGGAAGCCGACAACCTTGTCGGTGTTGTCCATGTCCGAGGACAGCGTCGCGGCCATGAACTCGGCCGGGTAGTGACGCTTGAGCCAGGCGGTCTGGTAGCTGACCAGCGCGTAGGCGGCGGCGTGCGACTTGTTGAAGCCGTAGCCGGCGAACTTCTCCATCAGGTCGAAGATCGCATCGGCCTTGGCTTCGCCGACGCCGTCCCTGGCCGCGCCTTCGCGGAAGATCTCGCGGTGCTTGGCCATCTCGGCCGGCACCTTCTTGCCCATCGCGCGGCGCAGCAGGTCGGCGCCGCCCAGCGAATAGCCGCCGACGATCTGCGCCATCTGCATGACCTGCTCCTGGTACACCATGATGCCGTAGGTGTCCTTCAGGATCGGCTCGGTGCGTGGGTCCGGATACTCCACTTCCTCGCGCCCGTGCTTGCGGTCGACGAAGCTGGGAATCAGGTCCATCGGGCCCGGGCGGTACAGCGATACCAGCGCGATCAGATCCTCGAAGCGGTCGGGCTTGGCATCCTTGAGCAGTCGGCGCATGCCCGAGGATTCAAACTGGAACACCGCGCCGGTGTTGCCGGTGGCGAAGATGTCGCGGTAGGTCGGGGCGTCGTCCAGCGGCAGCGCGGCGATGTCGATCGGGTCGATGCCGGCGCGGGCGTGGCGCGCGTTGATCGCCTTCACCGCCCAGTCGATGATGGTCAGCGTGCGCAGGCCGAGGAAGTCGAACTTCACCAGGCCCACTTCTTCCACGTCGTTCTTGTCGAACTGGGTGACCGGGTTCTTGCCGCGGCCGTCCTCGTCGTGTTCGGCGAACAGCGGGCAATACTCGGCCAGCGGCTCGGGCGCGATGACCACGCCGCCGGCGTGCTTGCCGGCATTGCGGGTCAGGTCTTCGAGCTGGCGCGCAAGGTCGACCAGGTCGCGCACGTCGTCCTCGGCCTGGTAGCGCTGGATCAGCTCGGCCGAGGCCATCTCGCTTTCCTTGCCTTCGCCCATCGCGTCCTTCAGCGTGATGCCGAGGATGTTCGGAATGAGCTTGGCCACGCCATCAACCAGGCCATAGGGAAAGCCGAGCACGCGCCCGGCGTCGCGCACCACCGCCTTGGCCGCCATGGTGCCGTAGGTGATGATCTGGCTGACGCGCTCGCGCCCGTACTTGCGCGCAACGTAGTCGATGACCTCGTCGCGGCGGTCCATGCAGAAGTCGATGTCGAAGTCGGGCATCGACACGCGTTCGGGGTTGAGGAAGCGCTCGAACAGCAGGTTGTAGGGAATCGGATCCAGGTCGGTGATGTTCAGCGCCCAGGCCACCAGCGAGCCGGCACCCGAACCACGGCCCGGGCCGACCGGAATGCCGTTGTCCTTGCCCCACTGGATGAAGTCGGCCACGATCAGGAAGTAGCCGGGGAAGCCCATCTTGATGATGGTGTCCAGCTCGAATTCCAGGCGTTCAAAATAATCCTCGCGGGTCTTGCCCGCGGCCAGCGGATTCTTCTCCAGGCGCGCTTCCAGGCCGCGCCGTGCGGTGCTGCGGATCCAGCTGTCGAGAGTTTCGTTCTCGGGCACCGGATAGGCGGGCAGGAAGTAGGTGCCCAGGCGCATCTCGATGTTGCAGCGCTGGGCCAGGGCCAGGGTGTTGTCGATGGCGTCGGGCACGTCGGCAAACAGCGCCGCCATTTCTTCCTGTGACTTGAGGTACTGCTGGTCGGTGTAGTCACGCGGGCGCCGCGGGTCGTCCAGCACGCGGCCGGAGGCGATGCACACGCGCGCCTCGTGGGCGGGGAAGTCGCTGGCGTGCAGGAAGCGCACGTCGTTGCTGGCCACCACCGGCAGGCCGCGCAGACCGGCGGCCTGCAGGGCGAACTGGTTGAAGGCTTCTTCGCCGTCGCGGCCGGTGCGGGTCAGTTCCAGGTGCAGGCCGTCGCCGAACACGCGCTGCCAGTCGGCGAGCTGTTGCTCGGCCAGGTCATGCCGATGTTCGGCGAACAGGCGTCCGGCCAGGCTTTCGCGGCCGGCCAGGGCGAACAGGTTGTGGTGGTGGTCGATGAGCCATTCGGGGCGCACGGCGACGCCGCCTTCGGGGCGATGGCCTTCCATCCAGGCGCGGGTGAGCAGCCGCGAGAGGCTGAGGTAGCCTTCGCGGTCGCGGCACAGCAAGGTCAGTTTCCACGGCACCTGGTCGGGGGTGGCGATCATCACGTCGGCGCCAGCGATGGGCTTGATGCCGACGGCTTCAGCGGCCTTGTAGAACTTGACCAGGGCGAAGAGGTTGTTGAGGTCGGTAACGGCGACGGCGGGCAGGCCCAGTTCCACGGCGCGGCTGAGCAGGTTGGCGCGCTTGGCCTTGGCCGGGTCGGCCTGCTCGGGTTTTTCGGGCACGCGGATGGTGGAGTCCGCGAGCGAGAACTCGGTGTGGACGTGGAGATGGACGAAGCGGGGCTGGGTCATGCGGGATCACTGCGGTGATCGGGCAGGTTAGCCCTCGGGGGGAGGGGGGGCAAGGCTTGACAGGGCTTGGCCCGCTGGCGGGCCAAGCCCCCAAAGTTCGCACAGCAAACTTTGGGCCCCACTTTCGCGCTTGCCTATCCCCCGCGCCTTTGGCGCGCCCCCCTTAACAGAAGGGGGGCTTTGCTCCAGTGGGTCTGCGGACGGCGTTGGGGCCTGCGACGATGCTCGGACGAACCGAGGGCAAGCTCGCCTAAATCAGCATTGGCTCGGCGGCTTCGGGCAGCACCTCCAGGCCCAGGGCCTGGCGTACCGGGGCGAAGCTGCGGCGGTGTTCCGGGCAGGGGCCATGCTGGCGCAGCGCCGACAGGTGTGCCGGGGTGGCGTAGCCCTTGTGCTGGTCGAAGCCGTATTCGGGATGGTGTTCGTGCAGCGCGGTCATGTAGCGGTCGCGGGTGACCTTGGCGACGATGGACGCGGCCATGATCGCGCGGTCCAGGGCGTCGCCGCCGACGATGGCCTCGGCCGGGCAGGGCAGTGCCTTGGGCAGACGGTTGCCGTCAATGCGCGCGTGTTCGGCGACGTGCGCCACGGCTTCCACGGCGCGGCGCATGCCGAGCATGGTGGCGTGGTAGATGTTGAGCTGGTCCACTTCGGCGGAGGTGATCAGCACCACGTGCCAGGCCAGCGCGCGCTCGACGATGCGCGCGTACAGCACCTCGCGGCGTTCGGCGGTGAGCTGCTTGGAATCATCAAGGCCATTGATGCGCGGGCGCGCCGGGTCGAACACCACCGCGGCCACCGACACCGGGCCGGCGAGCGGGCCGCGCCCGGCTTCGTCGACGCCGGCGATGCGGCGCGGCACCGGTTGCGCCGGCATCGCCACGAGCAGAGCGCCGCTGCCCTGGGCGGTACCGCGCTTCATGCGCTCACCTGGCGGTTGGCAGGCCGTGCCAGCAGTTCGGCGACGGCCTCTGCGGCGCGCGCGGAAGCGTTCTGGCGCAGCTCGGCATGCAGCTTCAGATACTTCGGTTGCAGCGCGGCGACTTTCTGCGGCTGCTTGAACCACTCGACCACGGCGGCGGCGACCTGCTCGGCGGTGCAGTCCTGCTGGATCAGTTCCGGCGCCAGATCCTCGCCGGCCAGGATGTTGGGCAGAGCGAAGCGCTGCACCTTGATCAGGCCGAGCGCCTTGACGATGCGCGCGGTCAGCGGCGCGACGCGGTAGCCGACCACCATCGGCCGCTTGACCAGCATCGCCTCCAGCGTGGCGGTGCCGGAAGCCAGCAGTACCACGTCGGCGGCGATCATCGCGGTGCGCGCGCGGCCGTCGAGCAGGTGCGAGCGCAGCATCGGCAAGGCCGAACGCGACAGATGTTCGGCCAATACCGGGCGCACCGCGGCATTGGCCGCCGGTACCAGCACCTGCAGGCCGGGGACTTGTTCGGAGACCTGCCAGGCGGCTTCAAAGAAGGTTTCGGCCAGGCGGTTGACCTCGCCGAGGCGGCTGCCGGGGAGCACCGCCAGTACCGGTGAGGAAGAGGAAATGCCCAGCGCCGCGCGCGCGGCGTCGCGATCGACCTGGTAGTCGATGTCGTCGGCCATTGGATGACCGACGAAACGCGCGTCCACGCCGTGGCGGGCATAGATCGGCGGTTCCATCGGGAACAGGCACAGCACCAGGTCCGCGCTGGCGCCGATCTTCTCGGCGCGCTTTTCCTTCCACGCCCACACCGACGGGCTGACGTAGTGCACGGTGCGGATGCCGCGCTGCTTGAGCCACTTTTCCACGCCGAGGTTGAAGTCCGGCGCGTCGATGCCGATGAACACATCCGGCTGCCAGGCCAGCAGGCGCTCGCGCAGTTCGCGCCGCAACTTCAGCAGGCGCGGCAGGTGGCGCAATACCTCGACCAGGCCCATCAGCGACAGTTCGCTGGCGTCAAACCAGGTTTCGCAGCCGGCATTGCGCATCGCATCGCCGCCGATGCCGGCGAACTGCGCATCGGGGAAGCGTTCGCGCAGCTGCGCGACCAGGCCGGCACCGAGCAGGTCGCCCGAGGTCTCGCCTGCCACCAGTGCAATGCGCAGGCCGCGCGCGTGCGGCACCGTGTCCGCGCTGGAGCGCGCGGCGGGCGATGCAGGCAGCGGGGCCGGGCGCAGCGCACTCATCGCAGCAGCGGCCGCTCCGCGTGTTCGATGAAGTCGAGCAGGTCCTTCACGTCTTCGCTGTGCTGGGCCTGTTCGGCCAGCTGCTGCTTTGCTTCGGCCAGCGGCAGGCCGGCCACGTACAGGGTGCGGTAGGCGCGCTTGATCGCGGCAATGCGCTCGGCGTCGAAGCCGCGGCGCTTGAGGCCTTCGCTGTTGATGCCACGCGGGCGGCCGAGCGAATCGCTGCCGACCATGGTGAACGGCGGCACGTCGCCATTGGTCAGCGCGCCCATGCCGAGGAAGGCATGCGCGCCGATGCGGCAGAACTGGTGCGCGCCGGCGAAGCCGCTGATGATCACCCAGTCGCCAACGGTGACGTGGCCGGCCAGCGTGGTGTTGTTGGAGAACACGCAATGGTTGCCGACATGGCAATCGTGGGCCACGTGGGTGTAGGCCAGCATCCAGTTGTCGTTGCCGATGGTGGTCACGCCGCCACCGCCGCCGGTGCCGCGGTTGAGGGTGACGAACTCGCGGAACACGTTGCGGTCGCCGATCACCAGTTCGGTGCGCTCACCGGCGTATTTCTTGTCCTGCGGCTCGCCACCCACGGCGACATGGCCGATGAAGCGGTTGTCGCGGCCGATCCGGGTAGGGCCGTGCACGCTGCAATGCGGGCCGATCTCGGTGCCTTCGCCGATCTCGACTTCGGCGCCGATCAGGCTGAAGGCGCCCACGCGCACGCCAGCGGCCAGCCGCGCGGACGGGTCGACCACGGCGGTGGGGTGGATCAGGGGTGCGCTGTCGCTCATCGTTCCTCCGCCTGGCTCAGCCCTTGGCCCCGGCGCACATGACCTCGGCACAGGCGACGACTTCGCCGTTGACCTTGGCCTCGCCGTAGTACCAGCCCATGTTGCGGATCAGCCGCTTCATCTGCACTTCCAGGATCAGCACGTCGCCGGGCACGACCTGCTTGTTGAAGCGCGCGCTTTCGACCTTGACCATGTAGAACAGCTTGGACTGCGCATCGCGGCCGAGGCTGAGCTGGGTCATCACGCCGCCGGCCTGGGCCAGCGCCTCGATGATGAGCACGCCGGGCATGATCGGGCGGCCGGGGAAATGGCCCTGGAAATAGGGTTCGTTGATGCTGACATTCTTCTGCGCGACGATGCGCTTGGCCTCGGGGTCCAGTTCCAGGACCTTGTCCACCAGCAGGAACGGATAGCGGTGCGGGATCAGCTCCTGGATCTGGGTGACGTCGATCGGCAGCTGCAGGGTGTCGTTCATTCGTTCTCCTTGCTCACAGCGGCGATGCGGCGTGCCAGGGCATCGAGCTGCTTGAAGCGCGCAGCGTTCTTGCGCCACGTGCGGGTATCGGTCAGGGGGGTGCCGGAAGAATACTCGCCCGGCTCGTGGATGGAGTTGCGCACCACCGACTTGCCGGTGATGACGACCTTGTCGCAGATTTCCAGGTGGCCGACCACGCCGACGTTGCCGCCGAGCATGCAGTAGCGGCCGATCTTCGCGCTACCGGCGATGCCGGTGCAGCCGGCGATGGCGGTATGTGCGCCGATGTGGCAGTTGTGGGCGATCTGCACGAGGTTGTCGACGCGCACGTCGTCCTCGAGCACGGTATCTTCCAGCGCGCCGCGGTCGATGCAGGTGTTGGCGCCGATCTCGCAATCGTCGCCGATGACCACGCCGCCGAGCTGCGGCACCTTGATCCAGTGGCCGGCGTCCATTGCCAGGCCGAAGCCATCGGCGCCGATCACCGCGCCGGGGTGGATCTGCACGCGCTTGCCCAGGCGCACGCGGGTGACCAGGGTGACGCGGGCGATCAGGGTGCTGCCATCGCCGACCACGCAGTCTTCGCCGATGACCGAGCCGGTGCCGATGACGCAACCTTCGCCGACGATGCTGCGCGGGCCGATGCTGACGAAGGGGCCGACATGGGCGCTGGCGGCGACATGGGCGGTGGGGTCGATGACTGCCAGCGGATGGATGCCGGGCTCGCGCACGGGGGCGACTTCAAACAGGGCGGAAATCTTGGCGAAGGCGGTGTAGGGATCCTTGGCGATCAGCGCGGTGCCGGGGGCGGCGTCGGCGTCTTCGGCGCGCAGGACGATGACGGCGGCGTGGCTGTCGGCGAGCTGGGCGCGATAGCGCGGATTGGCGAGGAAGCTGAGTTGCCCGGGCCCGGCATGGGCGAGGGTGGCAACGCCATGGACGACGGTGTCGCCAGCGCCATGCAGTTGCAGGCCAAAGCGCTCGGCGATCTGTTGGGCGGTATGGGTAGGCATGTTCACGGGGCGAAGTTTAGCCGCTCGCGGCTTGGGGCGGGGCGGTGCGTGGTGGGATAGGTCTGCTGTGAAGCGGCTGTTCTGGTGCTATCGCGCGGCGTGCGGGGGCCATGCCCTGTCGGGGGACGCCAACAACTGCATCCATGCGGGGCTCGTAGGGCGACATCCATGTCGCCCTACGCCCCCGACAAGGCATGGCCCCCGCACGCCCGACAGCGCGCCGTGACCG
>DASPIU010000015.1:0-27777 GCA_035629025.1 Stenotrophomonas sp. | reverse complement strand
GCCCTGGCGGGGATGTCCGTCGCGGCTCAGTCAGACGTCCTGTCCGATTCGCCGCCGTGGCACATCCCTGTGCCACTGACGAACATCCCCGCCAGGACGACGCAAGGCGCTTCATTGATCCCATTCTTCATGGGCGCGCTGCAGGAACCCCGTCTTGGGGGCTCGCTGGAAAGGTCAGGCGCGCCCCGAACGAAGATTGAAAACAAAGGCGCCTTGCGCCGTTCCGGCGGGTAGGGCCGTCAGTGGCACATGGATGTGCCACGGCGGCGAATCAGACACGGAGGTCTGACTGAGCCGCGACGGCCCTACCCGCCGGGACGGGGCCCGCACCGCAAGTCAGCGCCAACCTCCGCCAACCCCGCGCGCCCCTCGACAAAGTCGATCCCAAGTTCGTCATAGTCAGCGCAGGCAAGACCGGAAAACTAAAGCATCACTCGCCCGGTGGCTCCATCGCCGCGCCGAGCTCGCGCGCGGCGGTCTGCACCAGCGGGATGACTCGCTCGTAGGCCATGCGCTTGGGCCCGATCACCCCCAGCACCCCCAACACCTGGCCGTGCGCCGCATACGGGGCCGTGACCAGGGACACGTCGCCCAGCGACACCATCCCGGTTTCCTCGCCAATGAAGATGCGTACGCCCGGGGCCTGGATCGTGCGTTCCAGCAGCTGCAGGATCTCGCGCTTGCTGGCGAATGCCTCGAACAGCTCGCGCAGCCGGTCCAGATCGGCCAGGTCCTGCACCCCCATCAGCCGCGTCTGCCCGGCCAGCACGATGTCCTCGGCCGAAGCCGGCACCAGCACCTCGCCGGCCAGCTCCACGCTGTGCGCCAGCAACTGCTCCATCTCGGCCTTGGCCGAGCGCAACTCGCGCAGCAGGCTGGCGCGGATGTCGCCCAGCGCGCGCCCGGCAAATTGCGCATTGAGATAGTTGGCCACCCGCTCCAGCTCGGCCGGCTCGTAGGCGCGGCGCGGCTCGATCACCCGGTTCTGCACTTCGTTGTCGGCAAACACCAGGATCGCCAGCACCCGGCGCCCGTCCAGCGGCACGAAGTCGATATGGCGGAAAGCGATCTGCTCGCGCCGCGGCGCGCTGACCACGCCGACGAAGTGCGTCATTGCCGAAAGCATCTCCGAAGCGCTGCCCAGCAACGACTGCGTCCCCGCGCCGCTGGCCAGCTCCGAGCGCAGGCGCCGCACCTCGTCTTCGGCCGGCGGCTGCATCTGCACGAGGCTGTCGACGAAGACACGGTAGCCGTGAGCGGTAGGAATTCGCCCCGCTGACGTGTGCGGAGAAGCCAGCAACCCCAGTTCCTCCAGGTCCGCCAGCACATTGCGGATCGTCGCCGCGCTGATATCCAGCCCGGCGTGCTGTGCCAGCGTCCGCGAGCCAACCGGCTCGCCATCGTGGATATAGCGCGAGATCAGCGTGCGCAGCAGGTGCCGGGCGCGAGGATCGAGCGTGGGGTGGGAAGGGGCGTGCATGAGATCAGCCGGTGAGACGAGCCATTAGATAATGGCAGCCCACGGCCTTGGCAAGCGCCCGGCCCATTCCCGTCACTGCCGCCAACGCCTAAGCTTTCCCGGTTCACGGACTCGCCCAACCATGCTGACCCATCTTTCGATCAAGGATTTCGCCGTCGTCCGCAGTACCGAGCTGGAGTTCGGCCCCGGCATGACCGTGGTGTCGGGCGAGACCGGCGCCGGCAAGTCGCTGATGGTGGACGCGCTGGGCTTCCTGTCCGGCTTGCGCGCCGACAGCGGCGTGGTCCGGCATGGCGCCGAGCGCGCCGAACTGTCAGCCGAATTCGCCCTCGGCGATGCCGGCCCGGCGCGCGACTGGCTGCTCGAACAGGCGCTGGACGACGACGGCCAGTGCCAGCTGCGCCGGGTGATCCGCGCCGACGGCGGCTCGCGGGCCTGGATCAACGGCCGTCCCGTCACCCTTTCGCAGCTGGCCGAACTGGCCGGCTTCCTGGTCGAAATCCACGGCCAGCACGAGCATCAGGCCCTGCTCTCGCGCGGCAGCCAGCTTGCCCTGCTCGACGCTTATGCCCGCAACCAGCCGCAGCGCGCCGCCGTGCGCGCCGCCGCTGCCCATTGGCAGGCGCTGGTGGACGAGCGCGACGCACTGTCGGCGCAGGGGGACGTCAGCGACCGCATTGCCTTCCTCGGCCACCAGCTGGCCGAGCTCGAACGCGAGGACCTGGCCCCCGAGGCGATCGCCGCCCTCAACCTGAGCCACCGCCGCCAGGCCCACGCCGCCGCCCTCATCGGTGCCTGCGAGCGCGTCGCCGCGCAACTCAATGGTGAGGACGGGCAGTCGGTACTGGGCCTGCTGCAGTCCGGCCGCCACGAACTGGCCCGCGTCGCCGAGCACGAGCCGCGCCTGCGCGAGGTCGATGCCCTGCTCGACAACGCCGCCATCCAGCTCGACGAAGCCCTGGTCCTGCTCGACCGCATCGGCGGCGACCTGGAAGCCGACCCCGAGCAATTCGAGGAAATGGAGCGTCGCCTTGGCCGCCTGCATGATCTGGCCCGCAAGCACCGCGTCACCCCGGAAACCCTGGGCGAGCATCGCGAGCGCATGGCCGCCGAGGTCGAAAGCCTGCAAGGGGCCGACGAGCGCCTGCAGCAGATCGACAAGCTGATTGCCGCGGCCGCCGCGCAGTGGCGCGAAGCAGCCAGCGCCCTGACCGCCAGCCGCAGCGAGGCGGCGGCGGCGCTGTCGCAGACCACCACCGGGCTGATCGGCGAACTCGGCATGGGCGGCGGGCAGTTCCTGATCGAACTGCAGCCGCAGCCCGGCGATCGCCCCGACCCGCAGGGCGCCGAGCGTGTCGAATTCCTGGTCGCGGCCAATGCCGGGCAGCCGGCGCGGGCGCTGCGCAAGGTCGCCTCCGGCGGCGAGCTGTCGCGCGTGTCGCTGGCCATCGAGGTGGCCGCGCTGGGCCTGGACGCGGTGCCGACCATGGTCTTCGACGAGGTCGACTCGGGCATCGGCGGCGCGGTGGCCGACATCGTCGGGCAGAAGCTGCGCGCGCTGGGCGAGCAGCGCCAGGTGCTGTGCGTGACCCACTTGCCGCAGGTGGCAGCCAAGGGCCATGCGCATTACCGCGTCAGCAAGGCGCCGGTGGAGGGCATGACCCAGAGCGCGGTGGAACTGCTCGACGCTGGCGCCCGCCAGGAGGAACTGGCACGGATGCTCGGCGGCGTCGAGGTCAGCAAGGAAGCACGCGCGGCAGCCAGAAAGCTGTTGCAGGCCGCGGCGGGGTGAAGACCGGCAGCTGCTGGCGGCTGCTACCGGGCGGCCCGGATCGTGCTCATCCAAAGGCGGCCGCGGCCGCCTTTGTCATTCAAGCCGGCTGTGCGCCGCGCGCACGCTTGCGCCGCACGTACAGCACCAGCGAGTGTTCTTCCAGCTCATAGCCGTGACGGGCGGCGATCTCGCGCTGCAGCGCCTCGATCTCCTCGCTCTCGAACTCGATGATCTTGCCGGTGTCGATATCGACCATATGGTCGTGGTGGCCGCCGCGGTCCAGCTCATAGACCGCCTGGCCGCCTTCAAAGTTGTGCTTGAGCACCAGGCCGGCGGCCTCGAACTGGGTCAGGACCCGGTAGACCGTGGCCAGACCGATCTCGTCGCCATGGCCGATCAGCTGCCGGTAGATGTCCTCGGCGCTGAGGTGGTGCTGCTGTCCCTTCTGCTCCAGCAGCTCCAGGATGCGCATGCGCGGGTGGGTGACCTTCAGCCCGACTTTGCGCAGGTCGTGGGATTCCATGGGCCGTCTCCATTCATAGGCTATTTAGCGCCACCTGCCACGGGAGTGGATCGCGGCGACCGCCGGGAGTGTATCATCGGCCTGTTTTCACTAGCCTCCTGTCCGATGCGCAATTTCCTGCTGGTCGCCGTTGTTGCCCTGTCCACCGCTGGCTGCGGCATCATCTACAAGCAACCGATCTATCAGGGCAACCTGATCAAGAAGAGCGCCGTCGAGCAATTGCAGGTCGGCCAGAGCAAGCAGGCCGTGGAAGCGCTGCTGGGCACGCCGTCCATCGCCGATCCGTTCCACGCGCAGCGCTGGGACTACACCTCGACCGAACGGGTGAACCGCCTGGCGACGGTGGAGAAGAAGAACTTCACCGTGTTCTTCGAGAACGATCAGGTCGTGCGCTGGGAAGGCGACTACTTCCCCGACCGCGACCTGGAACTGGCACAGGCCGCGCCCAAGCAGTTCGGCCGCAACCTGACCAAGGAAAAGAAGGGCCAGCGCGGCCGCTAAGCGCGCCGGCTGCCCGGCAACGGGCCGGCCCGGCGGCGCCGGGCTTCCTTCGGATCGGCCAGCAGTGGCCGCAGCAGTTCCACCCGGTCGCCCTCGCGCAGCACCTGCTGCGGGCGCACGACCAGGCCGTGCACGGCGACCCCATCAGCCTGGCTGCTGCCGGGCAATGCGGCAGCGGCGATGGCATCGGCCACGGTAGCGCCGTCGGCCAGGTCCAGCCGCTGCGACTGGTACTGGTCCGGCCAGGCGATGATTACTTCCACGCGCATCAGTCAGCCGGGGTCGGCATCGGCGACACGGACAAAATCATTGACCATGCGGTCGGCCAGGCCCTGGAAGCCCAGCGCCAGCGCCGGCGCCAGCAGGCGCGAGCTGGGCTCGAAATCGAGGGTCAGGGTGACCTTGCAGGCGTCCTCGTCCAGGGCATGGAACTCCCAGCGGCCCTGCAGCCGCTTGAACGGGCCGTCGCGCAGCTGCATGTCGATGCTGTGCGGACGCCGCAGGGTGTTCTCGGTGGTGAACCAGGTGCGGAACGAGCCCAGCCCCAGGTCCAGCCGCGCGACCAGGCGGTCCTCGCCCTGCTCGACCAACTGGGCCTGGCTGCACCAGGAAAACCGCCGCGGATAGGCGGCGATGTCGTTGACCAGGTCGAACATGCGCGAGGCGCTGTGTTCGACCAGGGCGCTGCGGCGAATGATAGGCATGCTGCGTGGGGGCTCGCGGATCGCCCGGACGGACCGAACGAATCCCGAATAGGTGACAATAGGATGATGAGCAAGAAACCGGACAAGGATAAAGCAAACCGCGCGGCGGCCCACAAGACCATCGCGTTGAACAAGCGCGCGCGCCACGAATACCACCTGGAGGAGCGCTACGAAGTCGGCCTCGCCCTGCAGGGCTGGGAGGTCAAGGCGATCCGCGCCGGGCGCGCCAACATCGGCGAAAGCTATGCCTTCGTTCGCCAGGGCGAGATTTTCCTGTTCGGCGCGCAGATCACCCCGCTGATCCAGGCGTCCACCCACGTGGTCGCCGAAGAGCGCCGTACCCGCAAGATGCTGCTGCACCGCCATGAGATCGACAAGCTGATCGGCCGCGTCGAACGCGACGGCTTCACGCTGATTCCCACGGCGATGTACTGGAGCAAGAACAAGATCAAGCTGGAGATCGCCCTGGCCAAGGGCAAGCAGTCGCACGACAAGCGCGAAGCCGCCAAGGACCGCGACTGGCAGCGCGACAAGCAGCGAGCGATGCGCGCGCACAACCGCAACGCCTAGGCCGCCCGCGGCGGCGGCGGTGTGGCCGTGAAGGTCCCCTGAGCGGGCGCGCGGTTTTCCTTGTGATCGCCCTGCCCCGCCCCTACACTGTTCCGGTCAGCGTTTGATGCTTTCCCCGGGGGTGCACTGGTTTCGACGGGGGTCGCGAAGTCGCTTGGCGCATGCCGAGGGGGCAGCTTTCCTCGTAAATCCAGCCGCAAACTTATAGTTGCCAACGACGACAACTACGCACTGGCCGCTTAAGGCCTAGCCCCGAAATCGCTTGTGTCCGTGCTCGCGACGTAGGGTCATTATCACGGAATCGCCTGTGGTGGCTGCCTGTCAGCCATGGGTTAAACAAAGCGGGCTGGTTCCGGGATGCGCTTCGCACATCGTGCTGTTCCGGAACGAGACTCAACGATGAGCTAAGCATGTAGTGCCGGGGATGGAGTGCCTTCGGACGGGAGTTCGATTCTCCCCACCTCCACCAACAACAAAAACCCCAATCGGTCTCGGTTGGGGTTTTTTTTGCCTGATTGCGTTGCGCCAGTCACTGCGCGGCTGCAGCCCTTGCCAATAATTCCTGCATCCGCCGCGATTCTTTCTGCGTTTCAGCCAGGAGCCGATCCCAGCCATCAGGCGGATGACCGCTTTCCAGCATCTTCCGAAAGACCCGGTAAGCGTCGTCACTGCTTTCGTAGGCGCGCTTGGTGTCTTCGTCATTCACCCAGGCGTAGACGATCACCTTGCTTGGGGCGTGATAGCGGAAGAAGAGTCGGTACTGCTGGAAGAACTTGGCCCGCAACCAGTGCTTGTAATCACCACCGAGCGTCCCGCCCTGGCGATACTCTGGTCGCGCCGGGTCTTGTGGGATGACATCAAACGCCAGCTTGAGGATCGCCGCCAGGCGCTTGCTGGCGTTCTTTTTAACGTAACCGACCGAGTCCTTCTGCTTAAGCGTCGCGACCTGCCGTGACAACGCATCAATCTGCGCCAGGAACAGCGGATGGGCAAAGATCGTCCAGCCGTTGATGACCACAGGCACGGGTTTCCCCGCAGTCATTCATCGTCTTCCGAAAGGGGCGCATCGAGATCAATGTCCACGCCTCCGACCAGAGACTGGAGCTGATGGACCAGTCCAGCGTCCAGGGATTGCAGCCGCTCGGGATGACGAGTGATGTCGGCAGCCAGGAAATCAAGGAACTGACCTAGCACCGGGTCGTCACCGTCGTGGGTTTCGACACGCGTCAGCACCACCTCTCCACTGGGGCGAATGGTGTAGTGAATCTTGTCGCGCTTGCCCAGCTTGAGGGCACGACGCACGGTTTCCGGCACCGTGGTCTGGTAGCGATCGGTGAGCGTGGATTCGACTTCGAGGGTCGGGGCCATGGCAGCCTCCTTGAATCATCCTGATGCCCATAGTAATGCAATTGCATTGTCTCGTCAATGTGGTGCAGGACGCTTGGGGCTCATCATCCGCGAGCCAAGACTCGGCACAGGCTTTGCAGTGAGCAGGAAGCACGCCAGGTGCGCTCATGAAGGAAACTCCCATGCGCTGCAAGACGAACCTTCTGCTGGTGCTCGTGCTGTCGTTTGCCGCCCCCGTCATGGCCCAGGGGCCAGCAACGCGCTCGGACAATCAGATCAAAGTCCTGCTCATTCAACAATCCATCAGCGCCTACCGTGGCAACTGCGCGTGCCCTTACAACACCGCATCGAATGGCAGCAGTTGCGGGCGCCGTAGCGCCTACAGTCGTGGCGGCGGCTATGCGCCGCTCTGCTACCCGGAGGACGTCACGCCGCAGATGATTGCCGAATATCGATCGCAAAAGAGCTGACATCCATAGCCGGGCGCGGTAACCCATCGTGATCCTGGTCCGGCGATGGAATGCCTTTAGATGCGAGTTCGATTCTCCCCACTGTGCACTCTGGACGTTGATTCCCGACTGTTCACCGCGAGCGATTTCTTCCACGAGCAGCTGCGGAACGAACAGCGGTGCCAGCGGCACCCAGCACATTTGCGACAAATATCACAAACAGACCCCGAGATTTGGCGGAGACTCGCCGCACAATCTCAACACGGACGTTGTGATGAAGAGAATCTTTCCCTGGATTGTCGTGGTCGCCCTTGCCGCGCTGGTTATCGCACTGGCAGCGAAGAATCGGGAACTTCGCGACATTAACGACCAGCTCTCTTCTCGTGTCGAGTTTCTTTCTTCGGGGCCTGGAGTAGGCGCGAAGCCGCCTGGAATCCAGGTTGCTGCGCTGCGCGGCGGCCAGGTTTCCCTGGGCGGGCAGCAACCCACTCCTACAGTCCTCTACTTCTACTCAACTCGCTGCCATTACTGCCGCGCTTCGATCCCGGAGCTGAAACGCCTTGATGCCTCCATGGCCAATGGCCAGGCAATGATGGTCGGTATCGGCCTGCCGCCCTACGAAGAAGTCCAGTCCTACGCGGATACCAACGGGCTCCATTTTCCGATGGTGTCAGACAGCGACACAAGGATTGCCCGAGCCTATGTGATCTCCAGCACGCCGACACTGGTCGTGTTGAACCGCAGCGGCGAGGTCGCCTACAAGCATGTCGGCGAGCTTACAGCCCAAACAACAACGGAAGTCGTTAACAGTCTAGGCCTGGGGGCCATTACTCAAGGAGAATGACAATGAAGGCTCGCAAGTCGCTTTTTGCAAAGATGGTACTGAGTGCGCTGGTAGTCTCTTCTCTCGGTTTTGGCGCTACCCAGGCTTTCGCCGAATCAAAGCCCCGGCACGCCGCCTGTCCAGCCCACTCCGGCTGCGTCTATGGTGGATATTGGACATCAGGAACGCTGATCTGCTGTCAGGAGTGGTAATTCACAACTGAAGTGATACCGGCCCCCAGCCCTTTCAGTCTGCCTCATGCGTTTTTTTCGGGAGCTGACCATGGTCAAGCGAGTAACTCCCTGGTTTGAACCCCACCCCAGGGGCTTTGGCCCACTCAACTGGCAGGCACGCCTTGCGCTGGCCGCCTGGTTTATCACGTGTGCCGGAGCCTTCGCCTTCGCGGTGCAGCAAAGGAGCGCGATCCTGGCGTACGCAGCATTTGTCATACCGACGATCCCGCTGCTGATCCTTGTCTACGCGAAAAAGCGCAGGTGAGCCCGCGACCTGGCAGATGCCTGCAGCCGCGGACCACACCCCCATCACACCCCATCCGTACCGTGTAGCGCAGGCCCACCGGAGCTGCGCACATGGAACCGACCCACGACCAGAAGTACCAGATCCTCGCCGACATCCACGACGGCAAGGCCGTGACCGAAGAAGAAGCGAATTGGGCGGTCAAGGCCGGTTACGCGCGCTATGGTGAGGACGGCGACATCGACCTGACCCAGGCCGGCCGCGCCGCCTACGATGAGAACAAGGTCTAGCCTGGCACCATAGCCCCCGCGAACCCAGCGCGACAATCTTGCGGGCCGCCCCAGCGACGCTGCGTGGAACTGGCGTATGGTGGGAATCCATCGGAGGAAACCATCATGGGTGAGCTGGACGAGCGCATCGACGCTTTCGTGGAAGACCTGGAAGACATTCTGGCGCGACGATACGACAGCACCAACGCGGACACGCTGCCCAGAGCGGCATCGCCTTCGGAGAGTGACCTTCTTCGCCAGATCCGCATTCGTGTAGCGCGGTTCCGGCAAGGCTATTGAAGGGTATGACGGAATCACCGGGCTGCACACCGCATTGATGCCGCTGTCGCGGTGCCTTACGGCTGCCGCCCCCAGGGTGGACGCTCCCACTCAAGAAGAGCGCGCCATGACCACCCAACCCACCCACGAACGCCTGCTGCAGTGGCTGCAGGACGCCTACGCCATGGAGCAGGAAGCCGAAACCCTGCTCACCGCCATGGGCGGACGACTGGAACACTACGGCGAACTGCGCGCCCGGATCGAACAGCACGTAGGCGAAACCAAGGCACAGGCGGAAAAACTGAAGCGCTGCATCGAGCACCTTGGCGGCTCGACGCCGGCGGTCAAGGGCATGATCGCCACCATGATGGCCGGCATGCACGCGGCCGGCAACGCCATGATGAGCGATGAAGTGGCCAAGGGCGTAGGCATCAGCTACGCCTTCGAGCATATGGAAATCGCTACCTATCGCGCCCTGGTGATTGCCGCGCAGGAGGCTGGCCGCGATGACATCGCCGATATCTGCGGAGAAATCCTGCAGGAAGAGATCGCCATGGCCGACTGGCTGCTCGACCATCAGGAGGCAGTCATCATGACCTTCCTGCGCCGCGAGGCCGAAGCGGGCGTCACCGCCAAGCGCTGAAGCATGACCGCGCGCGTGCGCATGCACGCGCACGTCACCGCGGTTTTGTTGCCCTATGCAGCGTATGCAGTGCGCGCAGGCGCGGGAGGTGTGAGATGTTCGACGGATCAAACCTGATGCCGGTGTTCTTTGGCGCCGTGGTTGTCCTGGTGGCGGTGGTGGTGTTTCTGGTAACGCGAGCGGCCGCCAAGCGCAACAAGCCCGGCGCGGATGTGCCGCGCGAGGAAGTGCCGCGCGAGTAAGCGCGGCGGAATCCGGCGCCCGCGCTGGCCGCAGGGTGCCGGGTCCCTCCGGGGGCAACCGCGCCCCCGGCCTGCCCAGGCGCAAATCGCCGCCTGGAGGCCCCGGAACGCAGCATTACGGGCGCGCAGCCCTTGGCCTCGCTACAATCCGCCCGGGAAGCCCGGTTCGGCCGGCCGCCCGGGCGACGTCTGTCGGGGACAAGGACGACGCGGCCGACCGCCGACAGTGGCTCATTCAACCTTGCGCTCCCGCGGTCGCTATCGACGGGAGAGTTCCGCGGAACCTAGACCACGACGTGATCGTTCAGCTCAGGCGCGATTTGCGCGCCGGCACCCACCGGGTGCTGGCCCCAATGACTGCCCTCTTCCTGCTGCTGTATGCCATTGCCCAGGCCTGGGCAGGCGAGTGGCTGCCCGCGGGCCTGGCCTGCGGGCTGGCATCGCTCGCTGGTTGGCGCTGCTGGCGGCTGCGCAATGCGCGGCACGCCGGGCCGCAGGGTCTGTGGATCGCCGCGCTCAATGTCGCCGGCTGCGTGCTTGCCTGCGTCTACAGCGGCACGTCCGCCCTGCCCTGGCTGGCGCCGGTGATCATGGTCAACTATTTCCTGTGCGAACCACGACGGGCGGTACTGATCAACGTGCCCCTGGTCCTGGTGCCGCTGCTGCTGCCGGGCCTGCTGACCAGCATCGGCCATGGCGTGTCGGTCATCGTGGTCAACGTTCTTACTCTGGGGCTTGGCCTGGCCTTGTCGCTGCGCATCCAGGATGACCGCGTGCACCTGGAGGAGCTGGCCTCGCTCGATGCCCTGACCGGTTTGCCGAACCGACGCATGCTCGAGCGCACACTCACCCGGCAGATCGAGGAACGCCGCGACCATGAGCGCCTGAACGGCCTGATCATCCTCGACCTGGACCACTTCAAGGACATCAACGACCTCTACGGCCATGCCGCGGGCGACGCCGCGCTGGCCGATCTGGCCACCATCCTGCGCTTTGAAGTGCGTGGCGATGACGAGGTGTTCCGCTTCGGCGGCGAGGAGTTCGTGGTGCTGCTGCGCGTGGAATCCCTGGCCGAACTGGAACTGGCGACCGAACGCCTGCGCCGCGCCATCCGCGGCGCCCTGCGCGGCCCGGGCGGCAAGATCACCGTGTCGCTTGGGGCCGCCCGCCACGCTGGCGAAACCCATTGGCAGGACTGGTTCTCGCGTGCCGATGCGGCGCTGTACCTGGCCAAGAACAACGGCCGGGACAATTACCGGATTGCGGATAACCTCTGATCGGCGGATTGAAGCGCTGGGCCGTTGTAGGAGGGGCTTCAGCCCCGAACGAGCGAAGCCGGAATCTGGCAGATGACGGTCGCGGCTGATGGCCCAAGGCCACAAGAGCCGCTCCTACAGAGCGCGCGTAACAGGCATTCCGGCGCGCAAAAAGAAAGCCCGGTGCCAGGCACCGGGCTCCTCACCCAAACGCATCATTCAAAACGGCTTACCGCAGCGCCAGCGGAGCTTCCGCCGCCACCGGCTGACGCCAGCCGCCCAACGCCTTGTACACCGCCACCACGCCCACGTTGACCTGGGCCTGTGCATCGGCCAGCGCATCGTCCGCCTGCAACTGCGTGCGCTGCGCGTCCAGCAAGGTCAGAAAGTCCTCCGACCCTTCGCGGTAGCGGATCTGCGCCAGCGTGGCCGCGCGCGTCGCCGCTTCTGCCTGCTCGGCCACGATCGCCAACCGCGCCTGCTGCCGCGCATAACCGGTCAGCGCATTCTCGGTGTCCTCCAGCGCCAGCAGCACGCTCTGCTCATACTGCGCCAGCGCACCATCGGCCTGGGCCTGGCTCGCGCGCAGCCGCGCCCGCACCGTGCCGAAGTCGAACGCCGCCCAGCTGATCGAAGGCGTCACCGACCACGCCTTGCTGCTGCTGTTGGTCAACGAGCCTGCATCACCGGACAGAAAGCCGACGAACCCGGTCAGGCTGATTCGCGGGAACAGGTCCGCCGTGGCCACGCCCACCCGCGCCGTTGCCGCCGCCAGTTCGCGTTCGGCCTGGCGCACGTCCGGTCGCTGCCGCAGCAATCCGGCGGTGTCGCCCAGCGGCAATGCCCGTGCGTAGGCCGGCGTCGGCCGCGGTACCAGCAGCGCATCCAGCGCGTCCGGCTGCCGCCCCACCAGCACCGCCAGACGGTGCCGGTATTGCGCCTGCGCCACTTCCAGCAGCGGGATATCCGCTTCGATTGCCTTCAGCCGCGCGCGGCTGCTCTGCACGTCCAGCTCGCTGCCGGCACCCAGATCCCAACGCGTCTGCGTCAGCTGCTGGGTGTCGCGCAGGTTGACCAGGGTCTGCTGCGCTACCTCGATGCGTTTCTGCACACCGCGCAGCTCGAAGTAGTTGCGTGCCACTTCGGCGGCCACGGTGACTTGCGCGTCGGCCAGTCCGGCCTGCTCGGCATCCAGGTTCGCGCGCGCCGCCTCGGCGGCACGGCGCTGGCGGCCGAACAGGTCCAGCTCCCAGCGCGCGTCAAAGCCCAGGCTGTAGCTTTCGCTCAACACGCGCTCGCCGTCGGCGGTAGTCAGGTCCGGCTGCTTGCGCCGGTCGTAGTCGCCACCGGCGGTCACGTGCGGCAGCTGGTCCAGGCGCTGCTCGACGAACACCGCGCGCGCTTCCTTCACTCGCGACAACGCGATGCGCAGATCGTGGTTGGCCACCAGGGCATCACGCACCAGGCCTTCCAGCACCGGGTCGTCAAACTGACCCCACCACTGCCCGACCGGCGATTCCGCGCTGAAGGCCGGATCCTGCGCGCCCTGCAGCACCACGTTGGGCGCGGGGCTGGCCTTGTAGTCCGGGCCGACCGCGCAACCGGCCAGGACTACCGCGGCAATGGCCGCGGTCAATGCCTGTCTGATCACCATGGCAGCACCTGCCCGAGGTGACTGAAGCTGCCGTTCGGGCCGTCGGCGCCGATCAACGCCAGCTCGACACTGCTGCGCGCGCCCTCGGTCACGTCCAGGTCGCCTTCCGGGCTCATGTCGGTCTTCACGTAGCCGGGGTGGATCGTGTTGACCTTCACCGAGGTGTCGCGCAACTCATAGGCCAGTTGCACCGTCCATGCATTGACCGTGCTCTTGGACACGTTATAGGCCGGCACCTTGAAGTCGTAGATCGGCGAGCCCGGCTGATTGTGCAGGGCGATCGAGCCCAGGATGCTGGACACATTGACGATGCGCCCGGCCGGCGACGCCTTCAGCAGCGGCAGGAAGGCCTGGGTGACCGCGATCAACCCGAACACGTTGGTGTCGAAGGTCTTGCGCCAGACATCCAGGGTCTGCTCGGACGGCGCGCGGCCGAACTCATCGAGCAGGATGCCGGCGTTGTTGACCAGGATGTCGAGCCGGCCGTGGCGCTCGCGCACCTCGGCCACGGCGGCGGCGATGCTGGCGCCGTCGGTCACGTCCAGCGCGATCGCCTCCACCGGCAGGCCCTCGGCCTGCAGCTTCAGCGCCGCCTCCACCGCGCGCTCGCGGTTACGGCCGGCCAGCAGCGTATGCACGCCGGCCTTGGCAAGCTGGCGCACGGTTTCCAGGCCGATGCCGCGGGTGGCACCGGTGACCAGGGCAATCTTCTGCGAGTTGTTCATGGCAATTCCTAGATAAGGGAGAGGGAATCAGACGTGCTGCACGTGCGCCTGCGGCGCATGCGAGACCAGCGGGCGACCACCGAGCTTGCGCAAGGCGACATAGAACACCGGCGTCAGGAACAAGCCGAACAAGGTCACCCCGAGCATACCGGCGAACACCGTGATACCCGTGGCCGAACGGACCTCGGCACCGGCACCATGCGAGAACACCAGCGGCACGGTGCCGGCGATGAAGGCGATGGACGTCATCACGATCGGGCGCAGTCGCAGGCGGCAGGCTTCCAGCGCCGACTCGACGATGCCCTTGCCCTGGAGTTCCAGCTCGCGGGCGAACTCGACGATCAGGATCGCGTTCTTGCACGCCAGGCCCATCAGCACCACCAGGCCGACCTGCACGAACACGTTGTTGTCGCCACCGGTCAGCCACACACCGAACAGCGCCGACAGCAGCGTCATCGGCACGATCAGGATCACCGCCAGCGGCAGCGTCCAGCTTTCATACAGCGCGGCCAGCACCAGGAAGGCGAGCATCACCGCCACCGGGAACACCACCAGCGCGGCATTGCCCTGGGTCGCCTGCTGGTAGCTCAGGTCGGTCCATTCGATGCTCATGCCGTTGGGCAGCGTCTGCTTGGCCAGCTCCTCGACCTTGCGCATGGCTTCGGTCGAAGACAGCATCCGCGCATCCGCTTCACCGGCCAGGTCGGCGGCCGGGTAGCCGTTGTAGCGCAGCACCGGGTCCGGGCCATAGCTCTGCTTGATCGTCACCATCGAGCCGATCGGCACCATCTCGCCGCGGTCGTTGCGGGTCCGCAGGCGCGAGATGTCCTCGACGCTGTCGCGGAACGGCGCATCGGCCTGCGCAATCACCTGCCAGGTACGGCCAAACTGGTTGAAGTCGTTGACGTAGGCCGAACCCAGGTAGGTCTGCAAGGTGTCGAACAACTGGGTCAGCGGCACGCCCTGCGCCTTGGCCTTGGCCCGGTCGACCTCGGCGTCCAGCTGCGGCACGTTGGCCTGGTAGGTTCCGATCGGGTAGCTCATGCCCGGGGTCTGCACGATCGCCCCCTGCATCGCGTTCACCGCGTTCTGCAGCGCGCCGTAGCCGAGGTTGCCGCGGTCTTCGATGAACAGCTGGTAGCCATTGCCGTTGCCCAGGCCCAGAATCGGCGGCGGCAT
Source organism: Stenotrophomonas sp. (assembly GCA_035629025.1). GTDB lineage: Bacteria > Pseudomonadota > Gammaproteobacteria > Xanthomonadales > Xanthomonadaceae > Stenotrophomonas_A. The sequence continues at coordinate 12,882 of DASPIU010000015.1, read as the reverse complement.
GAAGGCAAACGCCATGCCATCGCCCAGCGCGCTGATCTTCTGGTTGATCTCGGCGTTGATTTCCAGCGCCGTGCGATGGCGCTGCGAGAACGGCTTGAGGGTCAGGAACACCACGCCGGTGTTGGGCGTGTTGGTGAACTGCAGCGCGTTCAGACCCGGGAAGGCGATCGCATGCTCCACGCCCTCGACATGCATGGCGATGTCGGTGACCTTGCGCAGCAGCGCGTCGGTGCGCTCCAGCGAGGCACCTTCGGGCAGCTTCACGCCGGAGATCAGGTACATCTTGTCCTGGGTCGGGATGAAGCCGCCGGGCACCGCCTTGAACATCACGCCGGTGGCCAACAGCAGCACCACGTACACCGCGAACACCGCACCGCGGCGGCCGAGGATGCGCGAGACCGCGCCCTGGTAACGCTCCGAGCTGCTCTTGAAGAAGCGGTTGAACGGACGGAACAGCCAGCCGAACATGCGGTCGATCACCCGCGACGGCGCATCCTTGGGCGCGTCATGGGCACGCAGCAGGCGTGCGGCCAGGGCCGGCGACAGGGTCAGCGAGTTGATCGCCGAGATCACCGTGGAAATGGCGATCGTCACCGCGAACTGCTTGTAGAACTGGCCGGTAACGCCGGACAGGAAGGCCATCGGCACGAACACCGCACACAGCACCAGGGCGATGGCGATGATCGGCCCGGAGACCTCCTTCATCGCCTGGTGCGCCGCCGCCAGTGGCGTGAGCCCTTCCTCGATGTTGCGCTCGACGTTTTCCACCACCACGATGGCGTCGTCGACCACGATGCCGATCGCCAGCACCAGGCCAAACAGGGTCAGCGTATTGATCGAGAAGCCGAGCACATACAGTGCCGCGAAGGTACCCACCACCGACACCGGCACGGCGATCAGCGGAATGATCGAGGCGCGCCAGGTCTGCAGGAACAGGATCACCACCAGCACCACCAGCACGATCGCTTCCAGCAGCGTGTGGACCACCGCGCTGATCGAATCGCGCACGAAGATGGTGGTGTCATACACCGCCTCGTACTTGACGTCATCGGGGAAGCGCTGGGTCAGCTCGTCCATCTGCGCGATGACCTTGTCGCGGATTTCCAGCGCATTGGCACCCGGCGCCTGGAAGATGCCGATGCCGACCGCGTTCTTGCCGTCCAGCTGCGAGCGCAGGGTGTAGTCGCCGGCACCCAGTTCCAGGCGTGCCACGTCGGACAGGCGCACGATCTGCCCGTCCGCGCCGGTCTTGAGGATGATGTCGCCGAACTCGCGCTCGGTGCGCAGCCGGCCCTGGGCGTTGATCAGGGTCAGGAACTTGCTTTCGGGCATCGGCTCGGCACCGAGCTGGCCCGCCGAAACCTGCACGTTCTGCTCGCGCATTGCCGCTACCACGTCACTGGCGGTCAGCCCGCGCGCGGCCACGCGTTCGGGGTCGAGCCAGGCGCGCATCGCGTAGTCGCCACCGCCGAACACCTGCGCGTCGCCCACGCCCTGGATGCGCGCCAGCGAATCCTTGACGTGCAGGCGTGCGTAGTTGCGCAGGTACAGCGTGTCGTACTTGCCCTTGGGCGAGGTCAGGTGCACGACCATCAGGAAGGTCGGCGACTGCTTCTGAGTGGTCACGCCCTGCCGGCGCACGTCCTCGGGCAGGCGCGCCTGCGCCTGCGCCACGCGGTTTTGCACCTTGACCGCGGCATCGTCCGGGTCGGTGCCCGGGCGGAAGGTGATGGTCATCTGCAGCACGCCGTCGGAACCGGCGACCGACTTGATGTACATCATGTTCTCGACGCCGTTGATCGCCTCTTCAAGCGGCGTGGCGACGGTCTCGGCGATGACCTTGGGGTTGGCGCCCGGGTACACCGTGCGCACCACCACCGAGGGCGGCACCACTTCGGGGTACTCGCCGATCGGCAGCAGCGGGATCGAGATCAGGCCCGCGGCAAAGATGATGATCGACAGCACGGCGGCGAAGATCGGCCGGTCGATGAAGAATCTGGAAAAGTCCATGGGGATTGTCCTTGGGTGGTATGGCCCGCGCGCCGGATGGGGCATCCGGGCAGCGCGGGCCCGGCGCCGGCCCCGTGGGAGGCCGGCGCGTGGAGACGCTTGCAGCGGTGGAACGTGTCAGCGGGTCAGTTCATCGCGGTCTTGGCAGCACCGGGGGCCGCTGCCGGCACCATCGACACCGCCTTGGCATCGACCGGCATGCCCGGCATGAAGACCTTCTGCACGCCGTCGACGATCACCCGATCACCCGCGGCCAGGCCGCTGGTAACGATGCGCAGGCCGTCGGCGGTGCGGCCCAGCGCGATGTCGCGGCGCTGCGCCTTGCCGTCCTTGTCCACCACATAGACGTACTTGCGGTCCTGGTCGGTGAGGATGGCCTTGTCGTCCACCAGCACCGCCTTGAACTCGCCGCTGCCCAGCAGCTGCACGCGGGCGTACAGGCCCGGAGTGAACTGGCGCTGCGCGTTGTCCAGCACCGCGCGCACGCGGATGGTGCCGGTGCTGCTGGTGATCTGGTTATCGAGGAAGTCGACACGGCCGGTGTGCGGGTAGCCGTCCTCGCCGACCAGACCGATGCGCACCGGCAGGCTGCCGTCGCGCTCGCTCGGGCGCTCGCCGCTGCGGGCCATGTGGCCGTAGCGCAGGAAGGTGCCTTCGTCGGCGTCGAAGTACACGAAGACCTTGTCCTGCGAGACCACCGTGGTCAGCACGCTGGCCGCATCACCGGCGCTGACCAGGTTGCCGGCGGTGACCAGCGCACGCCCGGCGCGGCCATCGATCGGCGCACGCACGCGCGTCCATTCCTGGTTGAGGCGGGCGCTGTCCACCGCGGCCTGGGCGGCGAGCACGTCGGCGGCGGCCTGGTCGGCGGCGGCCTTGCGCTGTTCCCAGGTCTCGGTGGAAATGGCCTGCTGGTCGGCGAGCTTGCGCGCGCGAGCCGCTTCGCTGCGGCTGAGTTCGGCCTGGCTGCGTGCACGAGCCAGGGCGGCTTCGGCGCGGGCCACTTCGGCCTTGTAGCTGCGGTCGTCAATGGTGAAGAGCACATCGCCCTTCTTCACTTCCTGGCCTTCGGCGTAATTCACCTTGTCGATGTAGCCGGACACGCGCGGACGCAGTTCGACGCTCTCCACCGGCTCGATGCGGCCGGTGAATTCGTCCCACTGCGCGACCTGCTTGACCAGCACCGGCGCGGCACCGACCGACGGCGGCGGCGGCGCGCCCTGCTCGGCGGCCTGCGAACCGCAGCCGGCCAGCACGGCGGCAAGGATCGCGGCGGCCAGCAGGTTGCGGCCGGAAGAGAACAACGACGGGAACGGGGTGGCGTTCGTGGTCATGGGGAAACCTCGTGGAGGGAAAGTGGGAAAGGAACACCGGCCAGCTGTCCTGCGACCGGTTGCGAAGCGAGTTTCTTGTCGGCGTTGACGATCACCTGGCCGGGCTGGCCTCGCCCGGCCAGCAGCGAGACCGCGCAGCGGCCTACCGCCAACGGGCTGAACCACTCGGCGCAGGCCTCGGCCTTGCGCGCGGGGTTGCACACCGGCTGTTCGACCGACAGCAGTTGCACGCGCACGCCCAGCGGCTGGGCTTCTTCGTGCAGCACCTGCGCCAGCATCCGGGTGGCCGAGGCGGCGACCGAAGTCTCGCCATGGCCGGCCCACGGGCGCAGCGCGCAGGGGCTGCCGACCAGCACGTAGCGCCCGCCCATGTCGGCCAGCAACGGCAACAGCTGCCGTGCCGCAGCCAGATGCGGCAGCAGGTCGCGCTGCAGACGCCGCAGCAAGGCGGAAGCCGGGCGATCGATCAGGCGCCCGCTGGTCAGCGGGCTGCCGAGGCTGGCGACCACTGCGGCCAGCGGCCGTTCGCGCTCGGCGATCGCCGCGGCCAGGGCTTCGGCGCTATGGTCATCGGCGACCGAGCCAACCAGCGTGTCCAGCCCGGGCTGGTCGGCGAAGCGGCGGCGCAGCGCCTTCAGGCGCTCGCCGCTGCGGCCGACAGCCAATACCCGGCTGCCGGCTTCCAGCAGAGCGGCGACCACGCCGCCACCCACCGTGCCGGTACCGCCGAGTACCAGCACCTCGGGCTGGAGTATCCCGCTCATGGGACTTTTACTCCCGAAAGCGGAACAATCCGGATGCCGCCGAAGCGGTCGAGGCGGCGCGCGGCCAGGCGCAGGCTACCGCCACGCTGGCGTTGCGGCGGCGGGGTGAATTCGCGAAAAGCCTGCAGGCCGTGCGCATTTACGTTGAAGTCGATGGGGTCGAAGGCGCCTGCAAGCGCTTCCTTGCGGGAAGGCGGCAAGCCGAGGAGACGACGCAGCCACATGGTGCACCTGGGGGAGGTTCTGGAATGGGCGCCAAGTTACGCCCCGAAGCCGCACTTGATTAGTCCGGATTTAGGGGAATAATCGTCCCGGTCACGGTCTAATCGTTCCATCCCCCCGGCCGTCTCCTCCTCCCCCACACCGGAGAGCCCCGCATGACCCGCGATCTCAATGACACCCTGATCTTCGTCAAGGTGGTCGAACAGGGCAGTTTCATCGCCGCCGCTAACGCCCTCGGCCTGCCCAAGACCACCGTCAGCCGCAAGGTGCAGGAACTGGAGCAGCGCCTCGGCGCGCGCCTTCTGCACCGGACCACGCGCCGCATCGGCCTGACCGAGGCCGGCTCGGTCTATCACGAACACTGCCAGCGCATCGCGCGCGAACTGGAAGAAGCCGAAAGCGCGGTCGGCCAGTTGCAGTCCGGCCCGCGTGGCTGGCTGCGCTTCACCGTGCCCTACTCCATCGGCATCACCTGGATCGCGCCGTTGCTGGGCGAGTTCCATGCGCTGTATCCGGAAATCCAGCTGGACATGCATCTGGGCAACGAGAAGCTCGATCTGATTGCAGGCGAAGCCGACCTGGCCCTCCGTGTGGGCTCGCTACCCGACTCCAATCTGGTCGCGCGCAAGCTCGGCAGCCTGCGCACGCAGGTGTTTGCCAGCCCCGCCTACATCGAGCGCTATGGCGAGCCGCTGCACCCGGATGAGCTGCAGTTCCACCGCACCCTGGCGATGCGCAAGAGCCGCACCAACACGGTCAGCAACAACCGCTTCTACTGGTCGCTGACCGACGGGACGGAACTGCGTGATTTCCCGGTCAACCCGCTGATGGTCGCCAACGATCCTTCGGCCTTGAATGGCGCACTGCTGTGCGGCGAAGGCCTGATGCTCACCGGCGACGTGATGGCCAAGCCCTTCATCGAGTCGGACATGATCCGCCGCGTGCTTGCGGGCTGGACCGGGCCGGAAGTGGATTTCAACGCGGTGTTCGCCGGCGGCCGGCTGATCTCGCCGAAGGTGCGCGCCTTCGTCGATTTCCTGGTCGACAAGCTCAACCTCGACGCCAACTACATGATGGCGCAGTGCCCGGGCGCCAAGCTCGCCGCGCAGGCCCGCCAGGCCGAACGCATCGCCGAAGAAGCGGCCGAGGCGCAGGCCGAGGAAGAAGTGGAACTGCTGCTGGAGAAGGTGGCGCGCTGAGCGCTTGTTCCCACGTCGCTGCGTGAATCGGACAACGGCTCCAGCTGGCAACAGCTGGAGCCGTTCTGTTCACGGCGTTGGTGTTTACCGCAAAAGGTGTTTACGGCAACTGGCAGCTCGCCATCGCCGGGCTGCCCTGCCGCGCATAGCTGGCCACCGCGTCGCCGCCGGGGCCACGCAGGTACAGCATCGCGTGATCGGCCGAGGCCACCAGCTGCACCGGTGTCTGCGAGCGCGCCGTGCGCAAGGCCACGGTGTTGCCGCTGCGCTCGTGCTGGAACGGCAGGTTGCCCTGGGCGCGGATCACCTCGCCACGGCCGTCCGCGCGGAACACCAGCGCATCGCGGCTGTCGGGGCTGGGGTTGGCGCTGCGGCATAGCACCCAGATGTTGCCGGTCAGCCAGTCATTGCTGGTCTGGGCCGAGGCCGCCGCGGGCGCGACCCCGAGCAGGGCGGCAAGCAGAAATCGGAACATGGTGGACCTCCACGGCGCGTCGCGGCAGCAAGTTCCGCGAACTGGGGAATGGGCGGTTGAGCGATGGGCCGGCGCTGCGCCGGTGCAGCGCATCTTAGGGAGGCCCCACCCCGCGCGCTGTACGATTTTTCGCATGCATCGGGGGTTAGCCGCCCCAAAGAAGAAGGGCCGCACAGCGGCGGCCCTTCAAGCAACAGTGCGACGATGGCACCAGGTATCAGTTCGTCCCTGTCGTGCCCGCCCCACCCTCGCGCAGCGGGATCAGGTGGATTTCCACGCGCCGGTTCTTGGCTCGGCCGGCATCGGTGGCGTTGTCGGCAATCGGCATGCGCTTGCCCATGCCCAGCACCTCCAGCCGCTCGCGCTGCACGCCCTGTGCGGTCAGGTATTGCGCGACCGAATCGGCGCGCTGTTCGCTCAGGCGCTGATTGACCGCGTCGCTGCCGATGCTGTCGGTGTGACCGACGACCTCGACCATGGTCTGGTTGTACTCCTTCAACGTCGCCGCCACGCCGTTGAGGGCACCGTAGAATTCCGGCTTGAGCGTGGACTTGTTGAAGTCGAAGGTCACGCCATCGGGCAGGTTGAGGGTGATGTTGTCGCCCTGGCGCGACACCTCGATGCCGGTGTTGGCGGTGCGCTCGCGCAGTGCGCGCTCCTGGCGGTCCTGGTACTGGCCGATGGCCGCACCACCCAGTGCGCCGATGCCGGCACCGATCATCGCGTGCTGGCGGCGCTCGGTAGCGCTGTTACCCGTCAGCAGGCCGCCGGCCACGCCAATGGCCGCGCCGATCAGCGCATTGCGTCCGGTGCGGTTCTGCTGCTGCGTCGGGTTGCCATAGGGGTCCTGCTGCACGTACGACCCGCCGGTCGCGCATGCCGACAGGGCCATTGCGGCGGCGACGGCAACGCACACCTGCTTGTTTGCTGCTCGGAACATCGGATGTCCTCCTTGTGGTTCGGGCCGGTAGGTCCGCTTTCGGCGTCCGAGAATAAACAGGCCGGCGCGAGCACGGCATGAGGAAAACGCATCCGGCGCGGTCGGCGTGGGCGAACGTTCAGCTGCGGAAAGCGCTTTCAGCCTTGCGCACGCATCGCCGCATAGGCGGCCAGCGCCTGGTCGCGCCCGGTGCCCAGCGCAACGACCGGCTGCGATGGATAGCCCGGTGCGAGCGTCCGCAATGCATCGGCGTGCTCCCACGGCGCGAAGCGCTGCGCCACCGGCAAGCCCGCCAGCTCCGGCACCCAGCGGCTGATGTAACGCGCATGCGGGTCGAAGCGCCGCGCCTGGGTTACCGGGTTGAAGATGCGGAAATACGGCGCGGCATCGGCACCGGTGCCGGCCACCCACTGCCAGCCCAGGCTGTTGTTGGCCAGGTCGGCGTCGACCAGGGTGTCCCAGAACCAGCGCGCCCCCACCAGCCAATGCTGGCGCAGATGCTTGCACAACAGGCTGGCGACGATCATGCGCACGCGGTTGTGCATGTAGCCGGTGGCCCACAGTTCCCGCATGCCGGCATCGACAATGGGAATGCCGGTGTGCCCGCGCTGCCAGGCGGCCACGGCAACCTCGTCATCGGCCGCCCAGGTGAAGCGGTCGAAGCGCGTGTCCAGGTTGCGCTCGCTGCTGTGCGGGAAGTGGTGCAGCAGATGATGCGCGAACTCGCGCCAGCCCAGTTCGCGCAGCCAGGCGTCGCGGTCAGCCTCCAGCGCGGCACCGGTGGCGTCGCTGGCGGACATCAGCACGTGGCATGCACGCCACGGCGCGATTTCGCCGAAGTGCAGGTGCGGCGACAGGCGCGAGGTGCCGATCCGGTCGGGCAGATCGCGCTGCTCGCGATAGCCGTGCAGCGCGCCTTCGACGAAGGCGGCGAGCATGTCCCGCGCGCCGGCTTCGCCTGCTTGCCAGTGTTGCCAGAAGCCGCGATCCCAGCGCGGCGACGGCAGCAGGTCGAGCGCGGCCAGTGTTTCGCCGCGCAGCTTGGGCAGCGCCGGTAGCCGGGCCGGCGCATCCCAGGGCGCAGGCAGCCGCCATTGCGTCAACGCGCTGCGCCAGAACGGCGTGAACACCTTGTACGGTCCGCCCTGCCGCGTGGCCAGTTCCCAGGGCTCGAACAGCAACGCGCCGTTGAAGCTCTGCGCGCTGAGGCCGCTCTCGCGCAGCTGGCGCTTGATCGCCGCATCTCGGCGCTGCGTGGCCGGTTCGTAGCGCCGCGTCCAGTACACCGCCTCGGCGCCGCTGGCGGCCGCCACTTCGGCCAGCACCTGCGCACTGTCGCCCTGGCGCAACAGCAGGTCCGAACCGCGCGCGCGCAAGTCCTCTCCCAGTGCGTGCAAGGAATGATGCAGCCAGGCCCGCGAGGCGGCGCCGGGTGCCCACGGCGCCTCCTCGTGCGGGGCGTGGATGTACAGCGGCACCGGCACCTGCCCGGCGTCGAGCGCGGCGCGCAGCGCCGGTTGATCGTCCAGGCGCAAGTCGCGCCGCAGCCACACCACCGCCGTTTTCATCCAAGACACTCCCGGGCAAGGCCGCGGATGATAACGAGCCGCGCGCCAGCGGGTTGCGATGACCTCGCCTGCCGCAAACCGATGCCGAAATGCGACGGACACGTGCGGCCACGGTTGCTAGCGTCACTTCACCCTTCGCGACCCAAAGGAACACAGCAATGGCACACCCCTGGCGCTGGCTCCTGTCCAGCCTGTTGCTTGCGTCCATTGCGGCCAGCGCCGGCGAGCCAGCCGCCGCGGGCGCCGCGCCCGTGGCAGGGCCGCGCGGCACTGATGCGCAACGCACCGGCAAGCCCGGCGAAAGCGAGGCCGCGCGCAACACGCGCCTGCGCGGTTTTCGCCAGGCGCGCCTGGGCATGTTCGTGCATTGGGGGCTCTACGCGCAGGCCGCCGGGCGCTGGCAGGGCCGCCAAATCGAAGGCTATGGCGAATGGCTGCAGGCCAATGCACGCATTGGCGCGGCTGACTACGCGCAGCTGGCCGCGCGGTTCAATCCGGTCGAATTCGATGCCGATGCCTGGGTCGCGCTGGCCCGCGAGGCCGGCATGCAATACCTGGTATTCACCGCCAAGCACCACGATGGCTTTGCGATGTTCGACTCGGCCGCGGACGACTACGACATCGTCGCCGCCACGCCCTGGGCGCGTGATCCGCTCGCCGAACTGGCGCGCGCGGCGGCAGCCGCAAGCCTGCCGCTAGGCCTGTACTACTCACAGAACCTGGACTGGCGCGACCCCGATGCGCGCGGCAACGACTGGGAGCCGGGGCGACGCAAGGCCGGCGGCGACTTCGGCGCCTACATGGAGCGCAAGGCCTTGCCGCAGCTGCGCGAATTGCTCGACGGGCGCTACGGGCAGATCGCAGAGCTGTGGTGGGACTACCCCGCCGACGCCAGCCAGGCCGAAGGCGACCGCTTCCGCGCCCTGGCCTGGTCGCTGCAACCGCAGCTGGTGATGAACGATCGCGGCGGCGGGCGCGGTGGCGACTTCAGCACCCCCGAACAGGCGGTGCCGGCCAGCGTCGCCGGAGAGCGGGACTTCGAGGTCTGCATGACCCTCAACGACACCTGGGGCTACCGCGTCGACGATATGCGCTGGAAGTCGCCACGGCAGCTGCTGGGGCACCTGGCGGATACGGTGTCGCAGGGTGGCAACTTCCTGCTCAACGTCGGCCCGGACGCGCGCGGCCGCATCCCCGAGGACAGCGTGCGCATCCTGCGCCGCATCGGTGCCTGGATGCAGGTCAATGGCCAGGCCATTCACGACGCACGGCGCTGCCCGCTGCCGGCCTTCGACGCCGGCGTGTGCACGGCCACGCCCGGGCGCCTGCATCTGCTACTCAAGCAATGGCCGGCCGCGGGTGTGTTGCGCCTGCGCATGCCATTCGCGATCCGGCGCGTCATCCTGCGCGAGGCACCGGGCACGCAACTGCCCTGGTCAAGCGAACGCGATGAACTGCAAATCCGCCTGCCGGACAGCGCGCGCGACCTGCTGTTGCCCGTGCTCACGCTGGAACTGGCGCAGGTATCCGCCCCTCAGAGCCGGTAACTGAAACCCAGCAGGTACTGCCGCCCGTACTCGGTGTATTCCTCGGGCAGGAACAGGCCGGTGCTGTTGGTCGCCTCGCTGACCTCGGTGCGGAACGGCTCGTTGGTGAGGTTGTTGACCTGGAACATCACCGACAAGCCCTTCAGCGCCCCGGTCTCCGGGAAGGCGTAGCTCAGTTGCAGGTCCAGGGTGCGTTCGCTCAGCGTGTTGCGGTACTGGCGCTGACCGAACAGCGAGGAATACTCGCCGCGGTAGGGATCGCGGTAGCGCTGGCTGATGCGCGCGCCAAAGCCATACTTTTCGTAGAACAAGGTGGCATTGGCGACCACCCTCGACAGTCCGGGAATGGTGTCGGTGCCGGGCGTGTCGTCATTCGGGTCCGGGTCGATCGACGACTCGGTATAGGAGCCGTTGACCTGCAGGCCGAAGCCATCCAGCGCCTCGCTGAACAAGTCGCCGGTCAGCGTGGCCGCCGCTTCCACGCCGCGCATGTAGCCGCCGGTGCCATTGGCCCAGGTCGAGAACGTGCCGATGTTGGAGGTTGGCGTGGCGCCATCGGGGTTGTAGCCGCTGAAGTCCCAGGGAATGGTCTGCTGGTAGATGTAGGTTTCCAGGTCCTTGTAGAACAGCGCGACGCTGACGTAGCTGGCCTCGCCGAAGTACTTCTCCAGCGACAGGTCCACCGAATTGGCCCGGTACGGTTCCAGCGTCGGGTTGCCGCCACTGCCTTCCCACAGGTTGGTGGTGGTGCTGACCGAGGCGCTGGAATCGGCGCTGAGGTAATTGATCGGGGCGCGCATCAACTGCTTGGCCGCGCCGAAGCGGGTCATCCAGCCGTTGCCGAAGTCGAACACCAGGTTGAGGCTGGGCAAGGCATCGTTGTAGCTGGCGCCCAGGGTCTGGCTGCCGACCACCGCGCCGCCGCTGGCATTGAAGCCGGTGGAGGACTGGTCCGTGCTGATGTACTGCATGCCGGCATTGCCGCGCACGCGGATGCGATCGGTCAGGTCCATGTCGATGTTGGCACGCAGGTAATAGGTATTGACGTCCTCGTCGACGACGTAGTCCTTGCGCAAGTCATCGTTGCTTTCGGAGATCGCCACATCGTAGTACCGGCCCAGCAGCGCGCGCGGGTTGAAGCTCAGGACATTGCCCATGCCGACAAAGCCCAGTGAGGTCGGCGAGGACAGCAGCGAGGGATCGACCAGCGTCGGGCCGTCGCGCAGCGTGGCGAAGTACACGTCCGAGCGCTTGTCCTTGCTGCGCCGGTTGATGTTGGCGCCAAGGTCGAAGCTGCGCACGATGGCGGTGTCCACGTCATAGGTGAACTGCAGGCGGCCGGCCTTGATCTCGTCCTTCTGCCAGGAATTCTCCAGGCGGCCATCATGGCCGTAGTTCTGCACGTCCCACAGGTAGACGCTGTTGGGGTCGGACAGATCCGGCAGCGAGTAGCGGCCGAAGCGTGGGCTGAGCGGAATCTGGAAGCCCACGTCCTGCGGGCTGGCCAGGCCGGCATAGGTTTCCAGCTGCGACTGCCGGCGCTCTGCGCGCGAGTAGTTCAGGTCCAGGCTCAGCGTCCACGGCTCGAAGCTCACCGTGTTGGTCCAGCCCGCCGACAACAGCCGGTCCTCGCGCGTGTTGTTGTCGTTGCGTACCAGCGGCTGCACGCCGGTCTGGATGCCGCTGGTGATGATCGGAAAGCCGTTGCGCTCGGTGGTGGCGATGTTCTCGTAGCCGGCCTGCTGGCCGTTCATCCCGGTCCAGTAGGCGTCGTTGGTCCACATCGCACCGCGCATCACCTCGTCCTGCTCGAACTTGGACCAGTAGATGTCCAGGATGCTGTGGAAATGCTCGTTGGGCTTGAACTCCAGTGCGCCCATCACGCCGTCGCGGGTCAGGTCGCGCGACTTCACCCAGGCCTCCTGCCCTTGCAGCGCCACCGCGTCGGCCGGCTTGCCGGGCTGAGAGGCGCCCCACACGTCGGTATTGGCCCACCACCACTGCTTGTAATGGCGCTCCTGGAACGGCGAGTTGAGCCGCGCCACGCCCAACGCCACGCCGATGGTGTCGTCGGCAAACTGGTCGACGTAGGACGCGCTGGCCCGGTAGCCGCGGTCATCGCCGCCGGCGGTCAGGTCGCCCAGGGAGTTCTTTTCGGCGTTGCCGGTGAACACGATGCGCCGCTCGCCCAGTGCCAGCGGGCGGATGGTCTGCAGATCGACCGTGCCGGACAGGCCCTGGCCTATCACCGCCGCATCGGCGGTCTTGTACACGGTGACGCCGTTGATCAGCTCGGCCGGATACTGGTCGAACTCCACGCCGCGGCTGTCGCCGGTGCTGACCTGCTCGCGGCCATTGAGGGTGGTGCCGACGAACTGCTCGGACATGCCGCGGATCTGCACCACCTGCGAGCGCCCATCCACGCGCTGGGTGGCGATGCCGGGCAGGCGCGAGATCGAATCGGCGATGCTGATGTCGGGCAGCTTGCCGATGTCCTCGGCCGAGATCGCCTCGACGATGGAGGTCGACTCGTTCTTGGTCGCGACCGCCGATTCGATCGCGGCACGAATGCCGGTGACCTGCACCGCGTCCAGCGTGGTCGGGTCCTGCGCTGGCGGGGCGGCTGGCTGGGCCTGGCTCTGCTGAGCCTGTGCCGCGCTACTGGCCGCAAGCGCCAGCGCACAGGCCAGCATGAGCGGGTGACGGGAGGCTCCACGCAGGAGCAAGGCGTGACGACGCATTCGGCGCTCTCCAGCTGTCATGACAGCGCTGTGATAGGGCCGCATTACGCGAACTGTCAACTTTTCGTTACCGTTTGTGTGT
>DASPIU010000014.1:0-35886 GCA_035629025.1 Stenotrophomonas sp. | reverse complement strand
GGTGGCTGCGCGGCCGCCACCGGGCGTTCGCCGTCCAGCGTGCGCAGCGCGGCGAACATCAGGCTCATATCACCGTCACCCGCAGCACCATGACCAGCTCGCGGCTCTTGTGCGTGCGCGCCTGCGCGCCGAACAGCTTGCCCAGGCCGGGCACATCGGACAGGCCGGGCACGCCGTTGTCGGTGTTCTGGTCCTGCTGGTCGATCAGCCCGCCAATCAGCACGGTATTGCCATCGCGCAGGTTCAGCGTGGTGGTCATGCCCTTGAAGCTGATGCGCGGCAGGGTCACCGAGTTGCCGTTGCCGACTTCCACCAGCGCCAGGCTGGATTCGTCGATCTCGGTCTGCATCGGGTGCACCAGCAGTTCGACGTTGCCGTCCTTGCGGATCAGCGGCGCCACGCCAATGACCACGCCGGCAAACAACGATTCGGTCTGCACGTCGGAAGAGGTGTTGGTCGCGCCGCCACCGGGGTTGCTGAAGCTGGTGGTGGACTTGCTGACATAGCGGATGTTGCGGCCGACGCTGAGATAGGCCGGCGTTCCGTTGCGCACGCGCACGCTGGGGTTGGACAGTACCTTGACGTGGCCGAACGAGCGCAGCACGTTCAAGGCCGTCGAGAAGGTGTCGCCGACATAGCCGATGCCGGCGCCGCGGCCGAGCGCGGTGCCGATGGTCTGGCGCGGAATGGTCAGCAGGCGGCCGAGCGAGTCGTGGTTGGCGCCGGGCAGTGCGCCGCTGATCGGGTCCAGGTCGATCGGCGCGTCGCCGACGATGCCGGCCACGCGGCTCTTCAACAGGTTCCAGTCCACGCCGTACTGGAAGTCGTCATTGAGCTGCACGTCGATCAGCTGCGCCTCGACCAGCACCTGCCGCGCCAGCATCGCCTTGTTGCGCTCGACCAGGTCGGCCACCGCGCGCACCTGCGACGGCCGCGCGCGCACGAACAGCGAGCCGGTCAGCGGGTCCAGGCTGAAGCGCGCGGCTTCGCGCGGCGGGCCTTCGCCCTTGGTGTTGGGGTCTTCGCGCAGCACCGCCTCGACCGAGGCGCCGAGCTGCTTGTACGGATCGTTCTGCTTGCCGACCGTGCCGTCCATCACCAGCTTGCCGCGCAGCGAATCGCCACCGCCGGTACCGCTGGCGCCCGCGCCGAACACGTCGCCGCCGGTGCTCATGTCCAGCGACGTGGTGGTGTTGAGCATTTCCACGTTGAACACGCGCTCTTCCATCGGGCTGACCACCAGCGCGCCACCGCGGGTTTCGCCGTACAGGTCGAAGGCAGTGAGGATGTGGTTGTAGACCTCGCGCGCGGTGACGTTCTTCAGGAACAGGCTGGCACGCTGGTCGCGGGCCGTCACCTCGGGGTCGACGATCAGGTTCATGCCCAGCTGCTCGGCCAGTGCCCACAGCAGGCTGCCGACGCTGGCATCGTTCATGTTGAGGGTGACAATGCGGTTTTCGAGCGGGTCGTACTTCGGCGCGACCACCGGCACCGGCGCGATGCGTGGCGCATTGCGCTCAACCTCCTGGCGCAGGCGCTGGTTTTCCTCGCTGAGCTTGGCCGACTCCTCGCCAACGCGGTTGCCGATTTCCTGCAACGCCTTGTACTCGGTGGGCGGCAGCGACTTCACGCTGCGCGGCGTGCCGGTGCAGCCACCGACCAGCACGGTCAGCGCCAGCGCCAGCGGCGCGACGACCGGCGAGCGGCCGGCATGAAAGAAGGAGAGAGCGCGGGAACGGGTCATGGGCGGGCCTGGTTCGTCATCGGGTCTGCGTGACCAGCCAGCCGAGCAGCGCATCGGCGCTCTCGCTGGCGACCACGTCGTCGTATTGCTGATCCATCGGCCGCCCGGGCGCGGCGATGCACAAGGCGTTGCTGGCGGCCATGGCCTGGTTGAGGCCGTCGAAACGCGCTGGGTCGTCGATGCGGCCAGTGCCGTTGCCGTCGCGGTCATCGAGCGCGGCGACCAGCGCGAACGCCGGGTTGCTGAGCACGCGCGCGCAGCTTTCGCGCGCCGGGTTCGGATCGCTGAGGTAGGGCACGTCGCTGCCGGGTGCACGCGCGGCCAGCACGGTGAGGCTGACGCGCAAGCGGGTAGCGCCGCCGAAGTCGGCGTCTTCCACGCTGTTGCCGCTGGGCTGGACCAGGTCGGCACCGACCGGGCGGGCCACGGCATAGCGCAGGCGATGCGCGCGGTCCGGGCGCGGCAAACCCACCGCCTCATACGGAAGCCAGCCAACCTGCGCGCCGCCGGGGCAGCTGCCGGCCAGCCCTTCGCGTGCGCCGTCGCCATAGCTGCTGCGGTCCGGACAGGGCAGGCGCTGGTTGCGCAGGGCAAAGGCACGCAGCGCCTGCCGCGCGACCTCGGCATCGGCTTCGGCATGGCTGCGTGCGCGCCATTGCCCGTAGTCGCGGTAGCTGGTGCCGGCGAGCAGCGCCAGCGCGCCCACCACGCCGATACTCACCGCCATTTCAAGCACGGTGAAGCCGGCCTGGCGCGTGGCGTGGCGGCGGTGCGCGATCCCCATCACTGCACCGTGGCCGCGGGGGTCGCGCGCACGTCACTGCGCAGCTGGCCCTGCAGTTGCCGCAACTGTGCCATCAACGCGTCCTGGCGCTGCTGGCGCTGCTCGCTCGGCGGCTGGGCAAGCACCTGCTGCATCTGCTCGGTGAGCTGCTGCATGCGGATGCTGATTTCCAGGTTCTGGCGTACCGCTTCGAGATTGATCTGCGCGGTGATGGCCGGGTCGTGCATCTGCTCCAGCGTTGCCAGGGCCTGGCGCAGATAGGTTTCCGATGCGACCGAACGCTGCCGCGCGACACCGACCAGACCTTGCACGGATTGCTGCAGGGCGGCCATCTGGCGCGCGCGTTCGGGATCTTCCGCCGCTGCGGCGGGCGTGGCGGCAGGAGGCGGCGCGGTCGCGGCATCGCCGCGCAGCCACGGTGGCGGGGCGTCGTCATTGCCAGCGGTTGCCGGCGTGGTGGCTGCGGTGCTGGCCTGCGTCGGCGGCGCAGACGCTGCCAGCGGCGCATCTACCGCGGGTGCGTCGTTACGCGGCGCGGCGGTGCGCAGCGCCAGCACCAGGGCAATGCCGACGGCAATGGCCGCGGCGCCGCCCAACCACCACACCCGCGCGCTCACGGGCGGCCTCCGGCGGTGCCCAGCGGGGCCTTGGCGGGCTGCGCGAACGGCGAGGGCATCAGCAAGGTCACGCTTTCGCCGGCCGGTGTGTCCAGCAGTACGCGGTCGCGACCGATCGCGCGCACGCGGCTGCCATCGACCAAGCGCCCACCCGGCGCCACCCACTGCCCATCGATCAGCGCGCGGCGGCGGCCGTCGGTGGTGAGCAGCAGGCTCAGCTGGCGCGGCGCGGTCACAGCGAGGCCATCGCCGGACAGCGCCTGTCCGGGCGCGGGCTGCGGCTCGACCGCCAGCAGTGCCGCGCTGCTGGAAAGCGGCTGGCCTTCGAGGCGATCGAGCACGCCGAGCAGTTGCCGGTTGCGCTCGACGCCGGCCTGCAGCTGCGCCACCTGTGCCGAGGCATCCTCGTCATCGAAGCGCGATTGCACGCGCGGCTTGGCCAGGATCATCGCGCCGACCCACACCGCCACGGCCAGCCACAACGCCAGCGCGGCCAGCGCCGAATACTTCAGCTTCACGATGCCTTCCCCGCGGCCTGCGGCGGCACGCGCTTGAGCTGATAGGAGAACGAGCCACCCGGCGCCTGCGCGCGCGCGTTGCCGCTCTGCGGGTCCAGCGCCACCGGCGCGAAGCCGGCCATGCGCAGGCGTTCGACAAAGCGCGCGACCTGGCGGCCCTGCGCGTCGGGTTCGACGCCGGCGTTGACCACGCCGTCCACGCGCAATACCGGTTCGCTGCCTTCTTCCAGGCGCAGGCGCAGGATGCGCACGTCGCGGCCAGCGGCATCGCGCACGCTGGCGAGGGCCGCGTACGGGTCCAGCGCGCCCTGCAGGCGGCCGGCGCGTTCGATGAACTGCAGCAGGTCGGCGTAGTGCTCGGGCAATGCCTGGCGTGGCTGCAGGGCGGCGATCTGGGTGTCGATGTCGGCGGCTTGCGCCTGCAAGTCATCGGCGTGGCTGTTGGCTTCATGCGCGAGCAACGTCCAGCGCCCGCCCAGACCGGCGAGGGCCACGGCCATCACCAACGAGGCTGCACTGGCCCAGGGCAGCAGCCGCTCGGCGATGTACATCAGGCGGCTGGCCGGCGGATTCACCGCGATCATCGCGCTCGCGTGCTGGGCCAGATGGGCGACGCCGCTGCGGTACTTGGTGCCGGCCTCGTCCTGCACTTCGATATGCGGACCCAGGCGCACGCTGGCGCCGCTGTGCACCGAGAAGATTTCCAGCAGCGCCTCGTCCAGCCACGGGGAGCTGGCGTGCACCGGCAGGCGCAGGGTGTCGGGTTCGGGCGCGGCCAGTTCCGGCTCGCTGCCTTCGACCGGGTCGAACTGGCCGTCGAAGGTCATGCCGCCGTCGAGCGCGGACACGGTCGCGTCCAGCTCGGGTGCCGGTTCGGAATAGTCCTGGTGTTCGCGCGCCAGCGTTGCCGTGGCGGCGTGTGCGCCGCGCGGCCAGTCGCGGTGGTCCGCGGCGATGATCGGGCTGGCGGCACGCGGCGCCAGCGGGCGGTCGTGCGCCGGCCGCGGCGTGAGCACGCCCAGCCATTCCACTTCCAGCGTCTGCAAGGCATCGGCATCGCCGCCGCCCAGCTCGCGGCCGACGCGTTCGCCCAGCGAGGCGACGGTCAGTTCCAGGTCTTCGCGCGCGTCGCTGAAGGCCAGCGCCGAGGCATGCAGGATGCGGTCGCGCAGCGAGGCCAGGAACACCACCTGGCGCCCGGCGTGCAGCACGATGCCACGGCCCGGCTTGAGCATGCGCCACAGCAGCGCCACGCTCGGCACCAGCAGGCAGTGGTCGGGCTGGGCTTCGGCCCAGGCGAACAGCTGCTGCCAGCGATCCAGCGGCACGGCGGTGAACAAGGCCTGGTAGCCGTTACCAACGGTGCGCGTCTGGTGGATCAGGATCTTGCTTTCGTTGTCGATCAGGCCATCGGCGCGCAGGCGCTTTTCGATCAGCGCCACCGCGTGCGCGGGGCTGCCTTCCAGCGAGATGACCTGGCTGACCGCACCATCGAAATCGCTCAGCGCAATGCTGGCGCGTTCGACATTGGGGCGGCTGTCGAGCAGGCGTACGTGCGCGCCATCGAAGGCCAGCCAGCGACCATCCTGATGCAGCAGGGTCTGGAAACTCATGGCGCCTCCTGCAGCTGGGTGCGGAACAGCAAGGTGCCGCGCAGGGTGACCAGCAGCGGCGGACTGCGCGGCGGCGGCACATCGAACAGGCCGGCCTCGGCGCTGGTGACCGACACTTCAAAGGCCTCCGCACCAAACAGCCGCGCCGGGTCGCGGGCCACGCCGTCAAACAGGTTGTTGCCCTCGTTGCGAGTGAGCGGGGCCTGGTTGAGGTTGATCAGGCGCTCGCCCCAGCCTTCGGCGAGATAGCCGCCGTTGCTGGCACGCGCCACCAGCTGGCGCGCACCATCGGCCAGCTGCACGCGCAGCCGCGCTTCCTGCAGCCGCTGCTGTGCGCTGCCCAGCGCCTGCTCGCGCTGGCCGACGCTGGCATAGGCGGTGGCCAGGCTGCCGCGGGCCAGGGTGAACCACGCACCGGCCACGACCAGCGCGCCCAGCGTGCAGGCAAACAGCAGCAGCGAGGCACGGCGCGATTGCAGCAGGCGCGCGAGCATGGCGGGGCGGGGCGCTTTCATCGCATCGCCCTTATTGATTCATCTTGAGGTTGGCGACCAGGGTGATGACCTGCTCGTCGCCGGTGGTGTCCTCGACATCGGTGGCGTTGCCGGTGCCGTTGACGTCCTGGGTGTTGTTGCCCGCCCATTCGGTGCCCGGGTTGTTGGCCTGGTTGCCGCTGGTGCGCTGCACGCCTTCCTGGCGGAAGGCGCCGTTCTGCGCGTCCGGCTTGCCGTCCACCATCTGGTCAAGCGCGCGGGCCAGGTCCGGGGTCAGGCCGGAGATCACCATCACGTTGCCCGAGCCGGCGTCGGTGCCCGGCTTGTTCCACTGGAAGCAGACCTGGATTTCCTGCGGGTTGCCGTTGGTGTCCAGGTAGACGTAGCGGTCTTCCATGCCTTCGCCGCGGCCCGGCGGCAGGGTCACGCCGGCCTTGCGCATGATGTCGCGCAGGTTGTACTGGTCGCCGGTCTGTGCCGAGCGCACCATCTTCGCGGACTTGGTGCCGCGGCAGATCGCGCTGGGCTCCTGCGCCTGCGACATGTCGCCGCCGGACAGCGCGTCGCCATTGCCGTTGAAGTTGGCGCCGTTGACCATCAGGCGCGGAGCGCTCTGGTTGTCGCCGACGGGCGCGCCCAGGCGCTGCTGGTAGGTGTTGTAGGCCACCACCCACTGGTCGACGAACTTCTGCTTGATGCGGGTGTATTCGGCGTTGCGCTGGACGTCGCGGCCGATCATCACCGCGCCCAGGATGACGCCGATGATGACCAGCACCACCGCCATTTCAACCAACGTGAAACCGCCCTGGCCGGCCTTGCGCCGGCCCATGCCGTGTCGTGCGTACATGAGTTGTCCCCTGGTTCGATGAGCGCTTCGCATCGCCGGGCGAATCCACGGCGGGTGCTGCGGTCGCGAAGGTAGGGGGCGGGTGTAAGAGCACCGTAAGAGAATGTGAAGAAGCCCGGCCCGGACCCGGGAGGCCGGGTCTGGAACGGGCCGATTCGGTGCTGGCCGGGCCGGGCTTTGGCCCTCAGGCGGGCCGGGGTTTGGGTTTGCGCCGGGCTACGGGCGACGAAGGGCGGCGCGACACATGCGGATCGGCATCCACGTGCCAGCGCCAGGCGTGCTCGGTGGCCTTGCTGAGGCCAATGCGCGGCGAGGCTACCGGAAGGTCCGGTGGTGGCGTGCCGTCATCGCCGATCCACAGGCGCGAGCTGCGCCGGCATACGTCCAGCCCGCTATCGCTGGCGGTGACCCCGAACGCCTGCGCCAGGCGCCCGGGCCCGGAGGCAAGCAGGCGTGGCACATCGGTGCCGCGGGCCTGCGCCATCTTCTCCAGCCCCGCCAGCGGCGACACCGCGCGCAGCAGCACGCCGTGCCCGGGCTCCGGCCCGCCGCAGACCGTGTTGATTGCCCAGTGCATGCCGTAGATGAAGTACACATACAGATGCCCCGGCGGCCCGAACATCACCTGGTTGCGTGGAGTCATGCCGCGGAACGAGTGCGCCGCCGGATCGGCCGCGCCGCGATAGGCCTCCACTTCGACGATGCGTCCGCGCCGGCCATCGGCGGCCACGAGGACCTTGTTGAGCAGGCGGGGCGCGACGAGCATGGCGTCGTCGTTGTAGAAGGCGCGGGGCAGGGGACGCATGCGCACAGGGTAGCGGCGTGGGCGTGGACAATGTGCCAACTCGCCGCGCTGCGTAGTTTTACTGGCGCGGGCAAGGTAATTCCTCGGTGGGCCAGGCGCTGCGTGGGGCAGACACTGCCGGCACGATTGCCACGACGCCGAGCCCGCCATGCGCCAGTTTCGTCCAGCTCCTCTTGTCCTTGTTGTGCTGCTCCTCGCCGCCTGTGCCGCGACCGGCCCGGCGCATGGCCCGGTGCCGGAGCTCAAGCCCGGCGTACCCGCGGGCTATCTCGGCCGCGACCTGCCCGATAGCCTGGCCCTGTTGCCGCCACCGCCGGCCGCGGGCAGCGCGGCTTTCGCCAACGACCAGGCCATGCATGCCGCCGCGCAACGCTTCGTCGGCACGCCGCGCTATGCCCAGGCCGCGCGCGATGCCGATCTGGCCTTCCCCGTGGCCAGCAACAACTTCGCTTGCGCGCTCGGCGTGCCGATCAACGCGCAGGCCACGCCGCGCCTGTACCTGCTGATGCAGCGCACGATGGTGGACGCCGGGCTGGCCACTTACGCGGCCAAGGAGCACTACCAGCGGACGCGGCCGTTCGTCGTCCATGACGAGCACACCTGCCTGCCACGCGACGAGCAGGCACTGCGTAGCGATGGCTCCTATCCCTCCGGCCATACGTCGATCGGCTGGACCTGGGCGCTGGTGCTGACCCAGGTAGCGCCGCAACGCGCCAACGCCCTGCTTGCGCGCGGACGCAACTTCGGCGAGAGCCGCCTGGTCTGCAATGCGCACTGGCAAAGCGATGTGTTGCAGGGCCGCGCGGTGGCGGCAGGCGCCTTTGCCAGGCTGCAATCGAACCCGGACTTCCTGAGCGATGTGGCTGCTGCGCGCCGTGAGGTCGAGGCGCAGCGCTCTGCCGGGGCCACGCCTTCGGATTGCGATGCGGAAGCCGCTGCGCTGACTGTGCCGTTGCCTGGGGTGATGTAAGGCGGGGCTGTCCTGACGGCATGCTCATCGCCTTGCGGCCATGCTGGGCTACTTTCGTTGCCGCTGCACGTCGCCATGCCTGACGCCCGCCGCTTCCCCTCCGCGCAGGAGTACGCCGCCGAGACTGCCCGCCACCGTGCCGGCGAGCGCGTTGACCTGGATGCCGAGCAGGCCGCGATGCAGGTGGCTTACGGCAACCGGGTGATGCTGGACTTCAACGATCATTGCCTGCGTCTGACGGTGTTCGAGGGGCTTTATCGCTGGCATAGCCACCCGGATAGCGACGAGCTGTTTCTGGTGATGGCCGGTGAGCTGGAGATCGAATTCGAGGACCGCCCACGCGTGAGCCTGCTGCCGGGGCAATGCTTTGTGGTTCCGGCTGGCACCGTTCACCGCACCCGTGGGATTGGCCGCACGGTCAACCTCACCTGCGAGAAGCGTGGGGCGCAAACCGTGTTCAAGGACGAGGCGGGGTAGGGGCGGTATGGACGGCTGGGCGAGTGCGGCCGGGTGCCTGCCGGCGGCGGCTTGGCGGCGGCGGCGGCTTGGCGGCGGTGCCGGTCCCGCGCTAGAATGCGCGCCTTCGCGCGAGCGAGGGGCGGCTGGAAGCCCGGCACCGATGATGCGGACTGCATGATCCGGATGTGTATAATTCCAGTCCCAACCGTGGGGCCATAGCTCAGCTGGGAGAGCGCGTCGTTCGCAATGACGAGGTCGGGAGTTCGATCCTCCCTGGCTCCACCAATCAAATACACAAAACCCCTGAGAAATCAGGGGTTTTGTGTTTTCAGGGGCTTGCTCGGTTTGGCTATGACTTGCTGGGTTTTGCAAGGCCTTGCCACACTCATCGTGGCAAATTTGTGGCGTGACCACTGCTGGATTTGCTTGATTTTGCACAGCTTTGCGCGAGTTGTTCGGCTTGACTCCGCAAAATCCAACAGGCAGATTCAAGGCCATGCAAACCTGCGTTGTCAGCCGTCTGAGACTTGATCGCGACGCCTTCCGGCGGCTGCGGCTGCGGCAATACGAGATCTTTCTCTGGCTCGCCTGCGTTTCCGGCTCATTGTTTGCTCTCGGCTCAATCGCGCGCATCTCGGGTTTCGACAGTGATTTTGTAATGAGCGCTTGGGGACATTTGTTCTTGGTTGCTTTGCCGCTAGCTCTGCTGCTGGCTGCCGCAGTGCTGACCCTGATCGCGGCCGAGGCCGGGATGCCGGCCCGGCCGATCCTTCTGCGGGCCCACAAGCCGCGTACGCCGCCTGTTCCGGCGGCCTCATGGCCTGCCAGTACCTTTGAGCGTCCACCGCGCCGCGCCCTCGCGGCGTAGGCGCGCAACCCTTCATTTTCGGCTTTAATTTAGCCCGCGCGGCATTACCGCGCCGCCTATGCCCTTGCGCCCGCCGCGCGTAAAGAGGGTATTTCCAATGGCTACTCAGAAAGATTTCGTCCCGCTCGGTCAGCGGGACCCGGAAGAATTGATCGGCATCGGTGAACTCGCCCGTGCTCTCGGCACGACGCGGGCCGGCATCTACACCGCACGGACCCGGAACCCCGGCAAAATCCCGCCACCGGCCACGCCGCCGCGCGCGAGTCCGATTCTTTGGCGTGCTGGGACGGTGCTGGCCCATTGCCATGCGCAGGAGCAGCAGAACCGCGAAGCATGGGAGATGAGCATCGCGCGAGTGCGAGCGGCCAAACAGCCGCCCGCGAAGCGCGGGCGACCGTACAAGGCCGACCAAGTCAAGCGTCGACTGGCAATGCAAGGAGGCGTCTGATGGTCAAGAAAACTAGCCAAGAAGCTGGCATCGAGGCTGCACCTCGGCCTTTCAAAGACATCATTGATCGCCGACTGGTGCGCGATGCTCGTTTGTCGTTCCGGGCACTCGGTGTTGCAGTACGCCTTCTGAGCAACGCGGCCGGCTTCAGGATGACCAGCCTTGATCTGGCCTGGGAACGGCCCGAGGGACGTGACGCGGTCCGAACTGCACTCAATGAGCTGGAAGTCGCAGGCTATCTGAAGCGGCATGTGAGTCAGTTGGAGAACGGCCAATGGGTGACACGCCAAGTCATCACTGATGTGCCGCCACCGAAGCCTGAAAATCAGTCCTCGGCACCGACGCCTGAAAAACCGGACGTCGGCGAACCGGGCTACGGCAGGCGCGGCAGCAAAAGCAGTAAAAGCACCAGAAGAGAAATCAGCAAGAGTAAACACACCACTACTGCCACCAGCCATGAATTGGTTTGGCCGGCCAGCTTGGGTGAGCGGCAAGTAGTGGTGGTGCAGATGGTCATCAATGGGCTCGACCAGCATGACCAGCAGCAGTTGCTGGATGAGCTGGCTGGCGCCATGCGTGGAGCTTCGCCGCCCCGCAAGTTGGCGAGCTGGATGCGTTCGTTGCGCGCCAGTCTGGAAAACGGTGAATTTACACCGGACGCTGGCTTGCCGGTTGTGCAGGAGCGTGAACGACGTTCCGCCGAAAATGCTGCGCGCCAGAAGCGGGCTGAAGAGCGCCAGCGTGAGGAACAGCGCCGCAACGACCCCACAGCCAAAGCGCGTAGCCAGGCTGCGCAGGAAGAAGCCATGCGAAAGATTGGAAGCATTTTCCGCCCGGATAAGGAGAATGAGTGATGACTACCGACAACGCAGTCCGTCAAGCCTTGGAGAAGTTGCAGGTGTGCGTGCCCCCCGAGGAGCACCAAAATAACGCCGCATGGGCTTCGAGCTATGCAGCCGATTGCACATCATTCCTCGAATGGGAAAAGGCGGGCGCAGACGGAGACGATCATCAGGAAATCGAAGTCGCTGCGGTCGCATGGCTCCCCGACAAGCAATTTTCCTTGCTTGTTGCAATCGCGGCAGCCGCAGATGGCGAAAAAGACGGAAGCCTTCGGTACTCGAAACGCGTTAAATACGCTAGCCAGGTCGATCCGACCGACTTGCGCGTACTGGTGGTGTGGATGGTTACGATCATCGACTGGCTGGAAGACAGTGATGACGATGATGGCGGGAACAACGGTACGCCGGCCTTGCGCCCACGCCCGCGTCGGAAACGGCGCGGCTTTGGAATGAGTTGAAGATTGCAACTCCCCCAGAGATGGGGGCGTTGTTTCATCCGAGGCTTGGGGCGTGGCCCCGCGAGGGCAGTCTGGGTTTTGGACGTTCCTGCTTGGTCTGTGGGCCTTCAGGCAAAGCGTGGGGCGCGTCTGGCGCATCATTGATTGGCGCAGGCGTTTCAGTGATTGGGCGCAAGGAAACGGTGGAAGGCTTCTCGCCTACGCCTTCTCGCAAATCCACGACCAGCGCGCGCAGGCGATAGTGCTCGGTTCGCGCGGATTCCAGTTCGGTCTGTGCAGCCCGGATGGGCTGCTCTAGCTGTTTGCGCTCTTGGCGAAGCTTGTCCCACTGCGCTTGCAATTCAATCCGAGTTGCAGGCAGGGAGGCCGCCTCGAACCAAACGAGGCCAAGGACATGCAGGAAAGCACGAAACGGATTGTCCCGCCGCCAATTCATCGCTGCCGTGTATAGCTTTGCCTTCTGGCGTATTGTCTGGCCAGCGGCTTCGATCTCGGCTCGCTTCCTGTTCAAGGCCTGGAGCTTGGACAGGGCGGCTGCCTGCCTGATTCCTGCCGCGTGCAGGATTTCGTGCGAGGCGCGCTTCGCACGTTCCAGTTCCAGATTGTAGATTTTCACTTCGCGGTTGATGTCGCCGGGAGCCGTGTGAACACCCCTACGTTCCATCGCAGAGGCATGTGCTCCAAGATGCACAGTGCCGAGTGGTGCCTGCAGTAGCTCACCGCCCGCAGCTTTCGCCTGCCGCTCGAGGCTGCGATGGTCGATCCGGGATTCGATGCCGTGCTTTTCCAGTGCGGCGTTCACGCGTCGCGCCCAGGATTCGCGCCATTTCTCGACCAGTCCCTGATTGTTCCACTCCCTGACCTCGTTGCCGAAGCCATCGGGATCGACATGGCGAAGGGTGAGCATGATGTGCGCATGTTCGTTGCGCTTGTCACCCTGCTTCCCGGGCGCGTGCATCGCACAATCGGCCACCATGCCAAGGCTGACAAATTCATCGCGGATGAAGCCTATCAGCACGGCGCGACGCTGCTCGTGCGCGAGCTCGAATGGCAGCGAAACTTCGATCTCGCGCACGAGCTGGGCATCCTTGCGCTTTTCGACAGCCTCTACTGCGTTCCAGAGCTGGCTACGGTCGCACATCCAGTCCGGGGCGGTGGTGGGAGCAAGGATGAAAGTCTCGCGTACACCACCTTTGCGGGTGAAGTCGAAAACTTCGCCGGTTCGCGCATCTTCGATTCGTGCGGCGGCGCGATAGGCTGCGGCAGCGGTGGCTGAGCGCCCGCTGCTGCGGCCAATGACTTGTGCTGCAAGATGGAAGATGCTCACGCGTTTGCCCTGTTGCCGTTGCTGCTTCTGCCGCCGGCAGGCCGCACACATCGCGCAGCGATGTATAAGTGCGCCCTTGCTCCCGCTGCGGTGGATTGGTCGCTCCAAAAGCCTCGCTGCAACTCTCGCACAAGTCTTGTTTGCAGGATCTTGCGCTGCTTTTCGTGAATTGTTTCTGTTGAACAAAGTGGATTCTTCGGGCTGGATATACCCATCAATCCAAGCACGGAGATACCAGTGGTCAACCCGAAATCCACGAACAAGATTGAATCGCTGCTCGCCAAGCGCGCCGCCCTAGATGCGAGAATCGACCGTTTGAAGCAACGGAACACGGCTGAAGATCGGAAGATGCGCAGTCGGGCATTGCTCCTGCTCGGCGTGGCCTTGGAGAAGCAATTGCAGGTTCAGCCCGGCAGCGAACACATGGTTCGCCAGATCATCCTGACCCACCTCAAGGGGCGTGAGCGGATAGCCGTGGCCGGCTACTTGTTCCCCGATGCCTTGAGCACGCCGGCTGCGCCGGTGGAAAGCCAAGACTGAATCACTGTCGATGACAGACATCGAGCAAGGCGGGCGCGATGGGAAAATTGCACTTATTCGCCGACCACCCGAAATTTTCCGGCAGCCAGGTTCGCATCCAGTCAGTTCTTGACCAAGTCGCCGAGATCATCCGGCCATTGCCCTGCCGCGAGCAATTCGGGCCGGTGATGAGCGCAGCCCGTGATGGGGTGTTGGCTGAAACGGCCAGCGAACTTTATTTCTACCTCTACGGGGCGATTCACGCCTGTGATCTGGACGAGGAAAGCTGGGCGCTGCTCGATGAGCAGCTCGACCGGCTCAGGTCGTGATGCCGCTTATGGTCTGCTTTGACGTTCGAGAACCGCGCCTGTGAAATCACGCAGGTTGAAAAGCCAATCGCGCTGATCGGCGCGGTAGGTGTCGTGCAGACTGCGGGGAAGTACCAGCTGCAGCTTCTTGGCCTGCATCTCGTTGGTCTGGTTGACGCTGATGGCGGTTTCCAGAGTGAGCAGGTGTTTGTCGTCGATTCGATCCGCTTCGGCCAGAACTTGCCGCCAGCGATCCTTGCAGGTGCTTTTCACCGCCAGCATGGACAGTTTCAGCGGATCGAACCCGGTGTCGTGGTATTCCTTCTGTCCGGGGAACAGGAAATCCGGCTTGGACTTGTTCTCGGTGATGGCGGTGCGCTTGTAGCGGATGCCGAGCGCCGAAAACACGATTTCCATATGGTTTTCCAGTGCCAGCCCGACACGGCTTTTGCGGCGGTTCTGCACGGAAAGCGAGAACTGGATGAAATCCTCGATCTGATCGCCGGTGAATCCTTGCGCTAGCCGCTGGCCGATCAAATGTCGCTCCAAGGTGCGGAAGAGGATTTCCTCGCGCTCCATCCAAGCCATCAAGGCAGCATCGGGATCATCGCGCGGGTCGATGCCTGTTAGGGTCTCGCGGGCATAGGCCGAGAAATCCACGGTTTTGGGAAAACCGCCGCCGAACCTGGAGAGCATGGCTTCCAGATGATTTTCCTCGCGTTGCTCCACCTCGATACCGAGACTTTCGAGAATGACTGTTGCGGCGAAGCCAACACGGTGCTGCTCATCGTCCAGGTCGGAACGAACGGAGAATTTCAGCAAGTCGCCATCCTCGAACCCGAACAGCCATTCCAGTTGGTTGACGGCACTGGAACCGTTGGCGGCGATCACGACCAGCAGGCTTCCGTCCCGCTTGCGTGCAATCAGAAGCAGATCGCCTTCGCTGGCCTTTTTCGAAACCGGTGAAGTCGGGAAGTAGAAGCGGTACTCGGCGGAACGGTGCGGCTGGTTTTTGCGGCTGTCGTAAAGGGTCAGAAACGCATCCTCGATGATCGGCTCGTCAGCCTGGTCATCGAGGTAGATAAATTGTGCAGTCAACTGGCTGCGTTCGGAAGGCCGCCCCATGAAGGCCAGCATGTCCTTCGTGGCTTGGTATTCGTGCTGGTTGGAGCGTGTCGTGTCGGCTTCCACGGCTGAAAGCCGCTTGACCGCGACGCCTTCGAAATACTCGGACAGATAGCCTCGTTTCATTTTCTTCCCCTTGGAGCATCCTGCTTGATTGCAGCCTCCAGCCTGGCCAAGCTGCGCTCATCCAGCTCGCAAGACCAGATAACCAGAACCCGCCAGCCCAATTCTTCCAGTTGCTGCTTGACCTTGGCATCGCGGCGCACGTTGGCAGCGAACTTCTCCTGCCAGAACGCCGCATTGTTCGCCGGCGTGGTCGTGTAGCGGCAGCCATCGTGCCGATGCCAAAAGCAGCCATGCACGAAGACGGCGGCGCGGTGCTTTGGCAGCACCAAGTCGGGCTTCCCGGGCAGTCTGGCATGCAGCCGGAAGCGCAGCCCTGCGCGATGCAGGAAGCTGCGCACCACAAGTTCCGGCTTGGTGTTCTTGCCACGAATGCCAGACATCATCCGGCTGCGCGTGGCTTGGTCAACAACATCAATCATTCTGATCCCGTGACTGGCGGCGCATATTCTCCACTGCGGCAGCCAGATCAACTTCAGCCTTAGGCTTTGCCCAGCGCGCCCAGAAGGGAATGGTCGAGCTGCGGGGTTCATGCTTGGGTTTCGTCATCTTTATTCGGGTAGGCAGCAAAGTGGCATCGCCTACCACAACGGCTTCACCCACATCTAGCGTAGGCAACACTTCCATCAGACCTTCCAAACTCTCCGGAAGAAGCTGCTTCACTACTGACTGATCAGTCTTGTTAGCAAGCCGCAAACTGATTATGTTGCTGCACTGACTAAGAATAGTTGTACTCACATCCGAGGGCCGCTGGCTGACCACCATGAGGCCAACCCCGTATTTGCGCCCTTCCTTGGCGATACGTTCGTAGTTCTCCAAGGCACGCCTTTCCAAGGGGCCGGTGGATGCCGCGCTGCTCGGTAGGTACAAGTGGGCTTCGTCGCAAACGATCACGATGGGATGCCGCGCATCGCCATCTTCACCGGGACTGCTCCAGAATTGGATCTGGTAGATCAATCGCCCAACCAAACCCACTACTACTGGAAGAATGTCGGAGGGCACCTCAGAGAAGTCGATGATCTTGATACCTGGATTTACATCGGCATTAGCCTTACCCGTTCCGAGCAGCTTGTTCGCAAGAACATGTAATGCTTCGTAAGCTTCGTATTCTTCTGGCGCCTGATACATGAACGCATAGCGACGATCGTTCATTTTGGTCTTCAAACGAATGAGAAAACGCGAGAGCTTGCCGCTCAGTGGACCCTTCTCGGTTTTTGGTTGACCCTTGCGAGGACCGCTTGCATATGTTTCCCCAGTATCGATGGCCTCCTCGTTCTTGTCGTCCAGCGATTTGACAAGGGCGTCAAGTCGATAAGGGACGGGCGTATCGACAGTGAACCCCTCCAACAATTCCGGCTTGCCAAGTGCAGAAATGGCGGTTCGCTTCATTTCGATAACCGAATCCATCAGCGCTAGCGCCTGATTTGGAGCATTGTCGCCCGAACGATCAACGAAAACTGACTGCATCTCATCGTAGGTCAACAACCAAAAGGGCAAGAATATTGCGCTCTCGTTCTTGGCCTTGATGTCACCGATGCCTGCAATACGGTAATGCGACGCGAACTTCATACTGGAGTATTCGCCATGCAGGTCGAGCACAACGATGTTTGCGTGAGGCAACTTCGCGGATTGCTCAAGAATGGACGCCACGGTGAATGATTTTCCGGATCCCGTACTACCAAGCAGCGCTGAGTGCCTCTGAAAAAGTTTGTCCCCATCGATGTAGGCACTTGCCTTTCCGTCCAACGTGTAAGTTCCAACCTTGAGGGGGGCGAGCGCATCGGTCATAGAAGACGCACTTAAGATACCCATGAAATCTTCGAGGGACTTCTCCTCGATGGGGAACACAGGTCGATTTATCTCCGGCAGGATGAAAACAGCTCGCGTGAACGTGTCTTTACGCTGCCCGTCACGCGCGCGATAGGTGCCGACTAGGCTTATCGAAACGCCGTTTTCTTCTTGCGACACACCCGCCAGATCAGGAGGGGCTTCTCCCTCTGAGAATGTTGGTAACTCGACTGGGTGACGCCATACGCGCTCGATGATGCCAATCAGCCATTCATCCCCCATTGACTGGATGGCGACCAACCGACCCACTCTCGCCTTTTGCAGGCGCTGTCCGTCGGTCACTCGCACAGTGATTCGTGACGTTTCGACGCTGCGAACTTCCCCCAAGGATTGCTCTTCTGTGAAATTGAAGATACTCATCGCCACTTCACTCCAAGAATTTTTTTAGAAAATCGTCGAGTTGCCAGAGCGGATCCGAGGACTGCAGAGTCTTTCCGCCCCAGTGACAAACCGCCCCATCGCCCGATTTGAATAATGCAATAGCATGAGGATGGTCGCGGAGCAGCTGCTCGATATTCGACGTCGCATCGCGCGTGACGATAATGACGGGCATCCCCGCCGTCAGCCGGTTCTTGATGACACCCTGCAAATGGTCGTCATTGAATCCGAAGCCAATGCACAACAAAGCTTCAGCCCTGTTGATTACCTCATTCATCTCGGTACGCATTCCATCGAACAACGTGTTGACCAATGCATCCTGATACTTTGACGGGCCTGGAACGACAATGGCTCGCCCTGCGACAGAAAGATCATTGAGGACCTCCACGGGTCCTTCATCCGTTGCCAGCCAACTGATCGAACCATGTGGCTTGTACAAGCGAACGGTTTTGCAAAGACGATGATCGACTTGCTGTTGGCGCTTTTCAGCTACCAGTACCCGGCTGTACTGTGTCTGGAAAAGAGGGCGGGGCCGCGGCTTGCGCCGACGGAAGCCTGTGAACCCAGTATCAAGCGGCAATTCCGCCAAATCACAGAAGAGCTCGATTAAGGTGTCGTAGTTTGTCGTAATGACGTGGATGCTTTCCGCGTTCTGAGGTGAGCCACTGAATAATCGGCTCAGCAGGCGTAACGGCGCATGGCTCTCTAACGCCTTTTCAGCAAGAATTTTCGCCTCCGCTGCGCTCGCCTCCTGCAGTATCAGCTTAGCGGTTTCGCCACGTATAGCTGACACAATCTCTCCCCATCCTGGCGAGCCCACCGGGATTCCATTCAGTCCTGCCTCGAGATTTGTTCTTACCGCTTCGACGGATAGCGCCCAAGAATTTCTCGCTCCATCGGTGGTTAGTACGCCTTGGACAGCGGTCGCCAAGTGCTCTGCTAGAGCACTCATGCCCGGAAGACCGTAGCTGCAGGAAAAGCCAGAGCCAATGAGCAGCACAGGAGTTTTCCGAAAGACTCCTTGAATCTCGGCGAAGAGGGCGTCGGGCAGCTCGGCTGCGGTCATATCGCGCTCAAGCCGCCAGAAGCGATTTTTGTTTGGCCAACTCTGGGTCGATCAGCTCCATGATGCGCGGCTTCATCACTCGGGCAACTTCGCGCATGACCGGCATGACGACACTATTGCCGAACTGCTTGTAGGCTTGCGTGTCGCTGACCGGAATGACGAACTCATTTGGGAAGCCCATCAGACGGGCGCACTCGCGTGGCGTAAGTCGACGCGGGCGCTTTCGCGCGCCTTGCGAAACGAGGATTTCGGACCCGTCCTTGTAGTACCGGGCCGACAGAGTGCGTGACACACTGTCCGGACCGACGAGACCAAAGCCGAAGCCGTTGCCGGCGGCACGATGCTTCTCCGCATAGGCCTGCAAATAGGCCCAGAGCTTTGGGGTGAGCGTGTAACGGTCGTTGATCTTGGCTTTAGGGCCGATGGTGTAGTGGGTTTCCGGTTCTTCGCTGCCGTCCTGCGGATGCAGGATCTCTTTCATGGTCGGCTTCTTATCCGGAAGCACCATATCGTCGAAGGTGAAGTCGGTGTTTTCGCGGAACCCTACGATCAGGATGCGCTCGCGGTGTTGCGGCACGAAGTGCGCGCCGTCAACGACCTTGCAGGTGATGTGGTAGCCAAGTTCTTCTTCAAGCACCTTCTTGATGACGCGGAACGTGTTGCCCTTATCGTGACTGACCAAGTTCTTGACGTTTTCCAGTAGGAAGGCTGCCGGACGCTTCTCTGCAATGATGCGCGCCACATCAAAGAACAGGGTCCCTTGGGTCTCGTCGGCGAAGCCATGGGCTCGGCCCAGCGCGTTCTTTTTGCTCACGCCCGCGATGCTGAAAGGCTGGCAGGGAAAACCGGCCAGCAGCACGTCGTGATCGGGGATGTCGCGGGCATCGACCTTGGTGATGTCACCTTCCAGGGCGTGTGCCGCTTCCGGAAAGTTGGCCAAGTAAGTTTTCTGCGCCCAAGGGTTCCATTCGCTGGTGAACACGCAGCGCCCGCCGTGCGCCTCAAAGGCCATACGGATGCCGCCAATACCGGCGAACAGGTCGATGAAGCGAAAGTCATAATCTCCGTCTTGCGCGAGATCAGCCAGAGGGAGAAGGCGCTGACGTATGGCATCGACTGCGTAGGGCGGCGGGTCGGTCTCCCCTATTTCCCAACGACGCAAGGTGCGGGTGGTAATGCCGAGGGCTTGCGCCAGCTCGGTCTGGTTGTAGCGGCCCCGGAGGGTGGTCAGGAGCTGGCGGACATCTTGCATGGGCAGTCTCGGCGGGGGGACGAATTTCGGACAGTATGTCCGATTTTCGTCTCAAACGCTGAGATTGGTCGATGAGCGCCTACCGAGAATCCGCTCCAGCCTCGACAAAGCGCGGTACCCCTGCCGCCACGCCGATCTGACCCGCGCCGACACAGGCTCGACCCTTAGTCTGAGCGCCACCGCTGGTACTCGTTCGGCAGCAAAGCCGTGATTTCATCCCCCGGCATTCGGCGCAAGTTGTAGGTGCGCTCGAACTGCCTGAAGGTGAACGGGAGGCGCCGTACACCACCCAGCCCAGCCTTACTTTTAGGATCGCGGCGAGCTTCCCTGGACCGTTGCGAAGTTGCGCCTTTCTTTACGGAACCGTCGGGCGCAGAGTAAAGCGCATTGGCAACCGGCCAGAAACTGCGATGGGCGTAGATTTCCTGGCGCGCAGTCATCTGCTCGGCCATCTCGCCCCAAGGGGATTTCGAGGAGCCGAGGGCAACCTTGGCATCTTCGCCATGCAGACTGACCAAATCCCATGCAGTCCGTGCGATCAGGCGATAGGCCAATCGCGGTGATTGCATGATGTAGTGCGGCTTGGCTAGGGGCTTGCCAGCACCTGCTCCACGCCCTCTTTTCAACAGGCTTTCGATGAAAGCAAGAGAAATCCAAGCCCACATGCCCTTGTCAGCCAGCAGGGCGAATCTGTCCACGTTTCCAACGAAAACTTCCTTGGCCAAATACCTGCCAAGGTCGTAGCTGGTCGCGAACTTCCTCGTCGAGTCGATCTGGAATCCACCATGGACAATCTCGGTTGCGGCGTCGTCCTCAAGCAACACCACGGGAGAAGACGCAACCGGATTCTCAATCCAGGCAGCAAACCGGGCGAGACCCACATCTTTCAGCGATCTGACGGGAATGGTCATGATGGCTCCCCCTCCATCTCGGTCAAGGCATTGGCCATGTGATGTTTGAAAACACCCTTGGCAACAAACTTTCCGACTACGTCATTCGCCCAGTCAAGCCGCGCCGCATCGTCGTCATCCTCGAATTCGACTGGCGGTTCCACACCCAAGGCGGCAATGAAATCTGCCCAAGGCGCAATCCACGATTCGGCGTCGTCCAGTGCCGAAGGATTCTCGGCGATAGCCATGGCGATCTGCCGCATGACTTCCGGCATGACCAGCACGCCAAACCAAGGATGGTTGGCTGCGGAAACAGCAGTTGGGAACAGCAATTTTTCGACCAGCACATTCGGTTTTTCACCGGCACCCGCGCCTTCGGGAAGAGTCAATCTCCAAGCGATGCCGTGAAGACTGGCCGGCTCGATGTCCACCAAGCTGTTGCCCAGCCTGCCGGCTTCATCTAGGGCCCTGACACCATCGGTGTAACCAACCAATAGCGATTCGCCTGGCTTGTTGAAGATGAAGCGAAACTTTAGCGGTTGGTCCGTCGCCAATCCGCGAAGGCTGAAGTGGCCATTGCTGAAATCGGAAACTGGTCCGAGATCGAAATACTCTTCGGTGCTTCCGGCATGGGCAACACAGCCCAGCTGCACGGCAGGGTCGAGATTCGCCGCCGCATAGTCGAAGGCATCAAGCCAGAAGACCCTACCTTCCGGGCCGTCTTCCCTGACCCGAACGACGAAGTGCTTCTTGTCGATCTGCCTCAGCCCGGTGGGGTTAGTGGTCCTCGTTATCTGCCCCATCGGACACCCCCTGATACCTAGTGCGAATTTCAAGCTGCCGATTGCGATCGAAACCTGCAATCGACAGCCAGGCGCTTTCGCTGTTCAAACGGAAGTTGATGACGTTCAAATCTGTGACCAGTTCAGAAACATCCGACTCTTGGCGAGGATGCACCCCTTCGTCACCGACCCAAAAGTCGGCTGCATCCCATAACTTGAAGGCGTCACCGACCGCAGTCGCATATGCCAGCGTGACTCTGCAATCAATCGGGAAGGTGAAGCCATCTGTTTTTTTTGCCCGAACTTCGAAGCCATCATTCAGCAATTTCACCGAAATCGGCTTTGGTTTTGGCTTCGGAATCTCTTCAAGTGACGGTGGATCTCCCTTGTTCGCGTCTGGCGCAGCGCCGCTGCCTCCTTGACGCTTGGTTGGCTCCGAATTCGGATCGGCGAAGTAGACGGCCAAGGCAGTTTCGTCTCTCTTGCCTTCTGGTGAAATCAGTTGAACCAAGCGCAATGCTGCATTGCGAACGGCGCTGAGAGCGTCATTCGGCGATATGTACAGCGCCTTGACCTTGGGCCGCTGTGCATTCCAGTTGCGGTGTGTCGGTTCTTCCGCCGTCACCAAAAAGTCAGACAATTTTGGGTCTTGGATGAAGGTCAGTGCCATGACCGGGGCTATAGTTCGCGCCGCCTTCAAGCGCTTCTCACCGTCGATGCCAAGGTCTTGACGAACGAATAGCTCCTGATTCTGCTCGGCGTTCTCGTCCTGCTGGAGGAAGACTCGGAACAAGGCGACTGAATTTTCCTTCGGCAGCTTCTTCTTCACAGGGATGGGGAAGTCCACGGAAACCAGTTCGGAGCTCCCGAATTTTTCCTTCAATGCCACTAGCTCGGCTTCGTTGAACACGCTTGGTGTCAGCTTTGATTCCCTAGTCCAAGAATCCTTGGCTGTGGCCGTCGCGGCTTCGCTGGTTTTCTGCGCCGTGATGGCCAGAAACTCGCGGTAACTCTTGGGCAGACGGCAATCCTTGCCCATGTTGTCGGCAACGGCGGGGATGCTGGCAGCATCGAGAAAGGTGTCACCAACCTTCACGACCAGCCGGCCACGGCTGATGGCGAAGAAGAACTCGTTGACGACGGCGTTGCGCAAGGCGGTTTCCGTGATGTCTTCGCTTGGCATGGGGACTATGAAGGTCGTGCCTGTCTCCATCCCCCTAGCCAGCCCCAGCTCGGCTTTCATTCCAACAAGCATCGGAATTCTGACGATTGGTGTTGCCAAGTCTTCAGGGTTGCTCTTGGCTCCCCAGCGAGCTTCCTTAGCCCAGCGCCGGTTATCGCCAAGCAGCTTGTAGTTGCGCTTGAAGCGGCAACAGCCAAAGAGCAACTCGAGGCTGTCCGACTTGCGCTTGGTCAACGCAAAGACACTTCTGAATTTGCTGGCCAAGTAGAGGGTAATCTTGCCTTGGCCAGCACCTCCATTGGATTTCGTCGTTTTTGCGCCTTCGCCTTCACGGAACCAGAATGCGTTCCAGTTTTCTGTCGATCCCTCGCTGTTAGAGTCGGTGTAACAGCCTTCCAGGCCCGTGGTGCCGAAATCCTCGATGATGAGGAAGGTCATCCGGGTAGGGAGTTGATCGGTATCGATCAGGCCGCCGGCGCGGAAATGCCTGACCCAGTCGTCGGAGAAGATTGATCGGGCAAACTCGCTGGTAGCGAGGTCAACCTCGACCAGCTTGTATTCCACTCGCACTATGCTGTCGCTGCTGCGAGCATCCAGAGGGTTCTGGAGGGTTTCCCGAACGAGTATTTCAACGCTGCTGCGTTCCTCGTCCGCGAAGTTGTCGTCGGAAATGCTTGCCCCTGAAGTCTCGTTCGGATTCAACGGACGGAATTGCCAATGCGCCACAACCATCGCTCCCCTTTGCGACGCCCTGCGCCGGCCCCAGAGCGACTATCCATTCGCCAGAAGCGCCCGCCCCAAGATTCCCCAGCCGGCTTCAGGGAGGCGGCTTCGATTGTCGATGAACGGCCGCAGGGAATCAAACCCGGCCATGACAGGGCCGGATTTGGAAAGCGGCTGGGTCATTACACCCAGCCTAGGGCCGCCAGGCTGACGCAGCTCGCACCGACCACGATGTGGTCGATGAGCCGGACATCCACCAGCGCCAAGGCCTGCTTCAGGCGCGCCGTTACGGCGCGGTCGGCGGCGCTAGGCGTCGGGTCACCCGAGGGGTGGTTGTGGGCGAGAATCACCGCAGCCGCGCTATGTTGCAGTGCAGTACGGACGACTTCGCGTGGGTGGACTTCCGCCCCGTCCACTGTTCCCCGAAACATCGCCTCAATTGCAATGATGCGGTGGCGTGCATCAAGAAAGACCACATGGAATTCTTCATGGTCGAGTGCGCCGATGCGCATCCGCAGGAAGTTGCTGGCGGCGCTGGGATCGCTGATTTCGCCCAAACGTTCCAGGCGCTTGCGCAGGATGCTTTCCGCTTGGCTCAGGATGCTGACCTCGTCAAGCTTGTAGCTGCCGCAGGTGTCGCTGATCTGCTGCCGTTCCATTTCGCTTCTCCAAAGCGGCACCGTGCCGCCGTGGGTCTGCCAAACTGCCTCGACCTAGGCCGACTGCACCCGGAGGGTCGCAACGCAGTGGAGAAGCGCCCGCGCTTGCAGTCGGCCAAGAGGCAGTCCAATGGCCCACACAGGTGGAGCGGTGTCGCTTGGAGAAATGGAATTGCCAACAAGATCAACCGGTGGTCGGCTGCCTCGACGGAGGCTGCGCCTTGTCCTCGCGCTTGCGCTGCGCCAACCCGCGATTGATCTTGGCCGACAGTTCCTCTGGAGTCGGGTGGTAGTAGCGCATGAGCATTCGGGGATCCTTGTGCCCCGTGATCTTGGCCAAGTCGGTGCCATCGACCAGCGTGGCGAACTGCGCCGTGGCTTCGTGGCGGGCATCATGGAAGGTCAGGTCGCGGAGGAAGTTGGCGTCCATCGATTTGCCGGCCTCCGAACACGCCTGCTCGTAGTCCTCGCGCGCCCGATCACGGGCGCGACCGAACGCGCGGGTGACGGCATCGGCACGAATAGGGAACACGCGCCCATGCTGCGCGGCCTCGGCACCTGATTCTGTAGTGACGACCCTGCGCCACCACTGTATGGCCTCGACCACCTCAGGCAGCAAAGGGACATTGCGAGAGTCACCGTTCTTAGTCATCGGCAGATGCAGGTGTGGAGCATCGCCGTCCAGATGCACATGCTCCCAGCACAGGCCAACCAGCTCTCCGCGCCGCACTGCGCTCTGCACGGCGATGCGCAGCATTGCCGGCAGGAATTTGGAGCCGGTAGCCGAAACGATCGCCTCCAGCTCATCCTGGCTGAGGCGCCGCTGGCGCTCGTTGGCTGGGGCTGGCTTGGTGATCAGTTCTACCGGGTTGGCCAGGCTCTCCATGCCCCATTCCCTGCGGGCCGTGTTGAATACGTGGCTCAAGACTTGGAGCCGGCGCAGCACGGACGCCGGGGCCAGTTCCTTCAACCAGTCGTCGCGCAACCCAGCGACATCCGAACCGCGAATCCGCGACACCATGCGGGCGGCCAGTTCAGTCTGTCGCCATGTGTTGAGGAAAGACACCTCGCGCTCGTGGCTGCGCTTGCGTGGCGAGACTTCCTTTTCGTAGCGATCCAGCAGCTCCCGCAGGGTCGTATTCTCCGCCTCGCTGCGGTCCAGCCAGACGCCACGGGCCATTTCCGATTCGATCATCTGCGCCCAGGCTTCAGCCTCGGCCTTGCTCTCGAAGGTCTTGCTCTGGGCCGGCCAGCCGCGACGACGGACTTGGGCCTCCCACTGGTACGGGCCACGCTTGCGCAGAGTTGCCATTCGGCCGAGCTTCCTTTTACCGGATTGTGGCAAAATTGTGGCATAAACTCCTCTCGGCAGGTAGTTGAGCCTCAGAAAGGCTTATTTCAATAGGTTCTCGTTACACGCCACTCAATTGACTTCTCGTTCGCAATGACGAGGTCGGGAGTTCGATCCTCCCTGGCTCCACCACTATTCAACGAGACAGCGTGCCGCGAGGCGCGCTGTTTTGTTTCAAGGGCTTAGCCGGCCCAACAGTGGCTGCGGATGGTTCTTCTCCAAATCCCTACGAGGTCAGGGGCGTGCAGGTGCATGGTTTGCTTCTCACGGTGTAACCCGGCGGGCATAGGGCTTGGATCGTTACCTGGAAGTACGAGAAGCGGCGTGCGCTCGGGTCCGTCGAAACGCGTAATTGGGGTGCCAATGAGCTTGGCCGTTTACTACCTGATTTGTACCGTTACCCTGGCAGTGGCGTTGATAATCGACCAACTACGCGAACGTTGGCCGCTTGCGCGAACCATTGCCATCATCATGGTGGGGCTGCTGTTCTTCGGGACCGGCCTGCTCTGGTTCGCTGGAACAGTTCAGGACGCAATTTCCGGGCGCTCAGTTGACATGAGCCGAGCCGGATCGCGCCTGGTTTCCCGTCGAGAAGATCTACCGTTGTGGTTCTGGTTTCTCATCATGCTCAAGGCGTCTGGCAGCGTGCTGGTGGCCTGGGCGGGATTGCGGTTCGCTGCAATGGGGTTTGAAAAGAAATAGCCGGAGCCAAGTCCTGCTAATGGCCGGCGACCATGGAGGGCGACAACTTCCTGCTGCCCCAGCATGTGTGCGGCTCGGAGATTGACGGCAATCGAGCGTTGGGGCGCGGGAGGCAGCATGGAGCTGACCGGCACGTCGCCATCCGTCCGGTTTAGGGTGCGGCGGTATCGAATCGCCACCGAACAACCACTTCGATCTCATGCGTCCGCTTGTGGCCGTCAGCGGACGTTGCGCAAGCCGGGGCCGCCACGTCGGTGGTAATGTCCGCTTCGACTCGTAGCGGATTCGAAGGCAGTGCTCATGGAAGAACCAGGTTCGCGGATCAATTCAACCTTCTATCCCAGCTACGGGGAGCGGCTCGGGGCGGAATGGTTCCTGCTAGTACACGCTCCGATAAACCTTCTTGCCGCGCTTGCGTTCCCTGCGGCCGGTGTTTGGTTGGCATGGCTGCTGCTCAGCCACCCTGAGTCAACATCTGGCGGCGCCTGGTTTCTGGTCCTTCTCGCCTTCGGATTCTCACCGGCGATGTTCTTCTGGAATAGCTATCGCGCGCACCGGGTCGCACTAGCCCAAGGCGCTTTCAACTACGCGTTCGACAGCGAAGGCGTTCACGTCTCGACACCGCTGGCCCAGTCCTTTCACCGATGGCCAGCGGTCCTCCGCATTCGGGCATCCCGAAACCTCCTGCTCGTGTATTTCAGCAAACGCTGCGCTCATTTCGTGCCTATCCGTGCACTGCCTGGTAACGGCGCAGTCGATGTGGTCCGTCAGTTGGCAAAGGCTGGAGGCGTGCCCAGGGTTGACCCATGACAATGCAGGGGTGATCCCCCCGCACCCTTTTTAGCGGGTGCCGAAGGTGGCACTTGGAGCTCGCCACTGACATATTCAAATCCGTTTCCGTTATCGCAGGCGTTGGCAATTGGGGGAGAGCAGCTAGCTCAGTTGGTATGGCTCACAGGCCTACTAGGTCCCGGCCGCTTACACGGTGCCGCAGAGGCAACCGGGATCGGTCATTCCGATGATCCGAAGGAATTTAAGTGCATTAAGATCGATGGTTTGGGCGTCGTTCGCAATGACGAGGTCG
Source organism: Stenotrophomonas sp. (assembly GCA_035629025.1). Lineage (GTDB taxonomy): Bacteria > Pseudomonadota > Gammaproteobacteria > Xanthomonadales > Xanthomonadaceae > Stenotrophomonas_A. The sequence goes on along the minus strand of DASPIU010000014.1, from coordinate 9,099 downwards.
GGAGCAATCCGCAGGCGAGCATGCTTGCCGCGCGCCCAGAGAATGCGAAGTGCGATAAACAACACCACGTCCCATGAACGCTGAGCCCTTGCCGTGCCCCCGGCCTGCCCGACCTACAATGCAAGCTGCGACGTCGATCAGAGGGTATTGAATGTTTAGGTACAGCGTATGCGCGGCCCTCCTCGCTTCTGCCTTGCAGTCTCCCGCAATCATGGCCAGCGGCCTGCCCGCGACCGTCGATAGCCCAGCGGAGGAAAGTGATGCGCGGTTCGCGCAAGCACAGCTTCAAGCGCTCGCGCCAGCGGTTACGCGCGATGGGGACCTTGATGCTGGTCAGGCCGAACGCTTTACGGCACTCATTGAGCGAGTGGGTTGGCCCGCATCCTGGATGGTCGGACCCGAGCTTGTCCAGGTCGCCGCGCAGCTTCTTTTGAAGCATCCTGACTACGAATTCCAGAGGTCTACCCTGGATCTGGCCGAGGACAGGATCGATCTGGATGTCGACGCATTCGCACTGGCTCGCCTGTCTGACCTGGTGAAGCAGAAGCACGACGGCGGGCAGCGCTTTGGCACGCTTAAGGCCATTGTCGACGATAAGGTAATTGCTTCCCCTGAGATCAAGGGCATGTCCGGGGCTCGCTTCTTCCGTGACTTCCAAGGCCTGCCTTCCGTGGAAGAAGAGGTCGCTGCGCTGCAACGACGATTGGACGCTGGCGAAGCTCTGCATCTCGATAACGGCCTTCTCTGGCTGCCAAAACCAGCAGTCGTTTTTGGACGTCCACAGCTCCGTGAGAAGCTGGGGGAGATGATTGCCAGGGACCAGGGGGCCCGCTCGAAACTGCTGAAATCTTCCGGCGCAGAACGCGACAAGGTCATCAAGGAAATTCGGTCTGTCGACCAGCAGAATCATGCGCAGCTGCAGCGAATCTTCGACGAAATCGGCTTTCCAGATGTCGCGGCGGTGGGCCGTGCTGGCGTTTCTACGGTGTTCCTGCTCGTGCAGCACGCGGACGACGATCCCGCCCTCCAGAAGCGCGCGCTTGTCCTAGCCAAGCCACTTGTGGATTCCCGGCAGATGGCACGTCAACAATACGCGCTGCTGACCGATCGGGTGCTGCGGGGCGAAGGCAAGCCGCAACGCTATGGCACGCAGACCTCGTTGGTGGGTGGCAAGGTCCAGCTTCAGGAAGCGGAGGATCCCTCCCATCTCGACGAGCGACGCGCCCAGATGGCTCTGGGCCCGGTGTCCGAGTACATCGAACTTCTACAGGAACGTGTATCAGCAGCGTCTGGTTCCTGAGTCTCGAAATTGGCGCTCAGTGTCATCCGCTTAGCAGCCAGCATGGGGTGGGTGTAGGCGCATTGGCGGGACGATCAAGATTTGCGGACGCCATGGCGTCAGTGGATCGGTCGGATATCAATTCGCACCCGCTCCCAGCGTTGTTTTGCCGAACGCCGTTGTTCCCAGGCATGTTCAGGGCTGATTGGACCAAAAGATCACCCATTAACACCCATTTCGGCCGCGCGCTTCCCCCCGGCTGTCGCTGCAAGCCGTGACCACGCCTTGGATAGCCAGACACGGATCGGGCGGCCTGCCAGTGCTCATCCGACATCGGCTGGCGCGGGGAGCAAATCAACTACCACCCATCAGCGACAGGAATCGAGGTGAAATTGCACCCCACCTAACGCGCTACCCCCCACAACTGTGTCACGATCGCCCTCATGACCCCCAACGGTTCCCCCGCGGCCAGCGAGCCCCATCTGCGCGAGCTCGCACGCCTGCGCCGCGTGCGTGACCGCATCGATCGCGAATTTGCCCAGCCGCTCAACGTCGAGGCGCTGGCGCGCGGCGTGCATATGTCGGCTGGGCATCTAAGCCGGCAGTTCAAGCTCGCCTATGGTGAGTCGCCCTATAGCTACCTGATGACGCGCCGCGTGGAGCGGGCGATGGCGCTGCTGCGCCGGGGCGACCTGAGCGTCACCGATGTCTGCTTCAGCGTCGGCTGCGCATCGCTGGGGACCTTCACCACGCGCTTCAGCGAGTTGGTCGGGCTCTCGCCGGGGGCGTACCAGCGGGCACAGGCGCAGGCCACTGCCGGCATGCCCTCGTGCGTGGCGCGGCAGGTGACGCGACCGATCAGGAATCGAGAAGCGCGCGGCCGCAAGCCCGGCCTAGAGTGAGCGCCGTGGACTTCACCACGCTTCGGACAGCACCCATGAACCTCAGCATCCATTCCACCTTTCTTCCGCACAACGACCCGGAGGCCGCGCTGGCCTTCTATCGCGACACGCTCGGCTTCGAGGTCCGCAACGATGTCGCCTATGGCGGCATGCGCTGGATCACCGTCGGCCCAGCCGGGCAGCCGGGCAGCTCCATCGTCCTGCACCCGCCGGGCGTGGGCCGCGGCATCACCGATGAAGAGCGCAACGTGATCACCGAGATGATGGCCAAAGGCAGCTACGGCATCATCATCCTGTCCACGCCGGACTTGGAAGGCACGTTCGAGCGTATCCAGGCGACGGGTGCGGAAGTGGTGGAAGAACCAACCGATCAGCCCTACGGCGTACGCGACTGCGCGATCCGCGACCCAGCCGGCAACATGATCCGCATCCAGCAGCGCAGCTGAGGCCGGCGACGTTCCCGCGCAACGGGAACGCGCGGCGGTGGTTTGCGCTCAGCCCATCGCCAATTGCGCAATGAAGCCCGAGCGCGTCTCGCCAGCATCGCGGGCGCGCGTATCCAGGCGCGTCAGCACGCGGCGGGGCAGGGTGATGTTGACGCGCTCGGTGGTGTCATCCAGCACGGCCGGGTCCACGTTGATGAAGGCCACCATCCAGCCGCTGAAGTCGCCCTTGTTCAAGGCAGCCTGCACCGAGGAGGGACGCGGAATCGCCTGCCCGGCATCGAGCGCGGCATCGATCCAGGCGCGGGCGGCCTCCTCGGCGGCGTCGATGGCGTCGTCAACGTTGTCGCTGGCCGAGAAGCAGCCGGGAAGATCGGGTACGACGATGCTGTACGCGGTGTGCTCGTTGCCGGATTCAATCATGACGGGATAGCGCATATCTAAGCTCCTTTCAAACCAGCCAGCTTGCGTAGCTGGCTTACCAGGCCCTTGCCCAGGTCCTTCCCGGGGTGTGGCACCGTGATGATGCAGCGGCGCCAGGGGTGGACGAATACGTGGTGCGAGCCGCAGATGCGATCCCGCTCCCAGCCATGCACCACAAGTTCCTTGATGAGATCAGCACTCTTCATAAGCAAGCTACACACGCTACACACGTCAGTCAACGGAGTTTCGGCACCACTTTGCAGATGGCATCCGAACGCGGGTTTCGGTCACGCAAGCGATGACCTGGGGCGTGGACTATAGGTGTGATGCAACGCTGTCGCTGCTGAAAAAATTCAGGGATTTCCAGGTAATTTTTGCTTATACGCTGCAATGGATTAACTGACTTCAGTGCGTGCAGTTTTCTGATTTACGCATCTGCAACGCGCTGGCAACCTCATCAGCAAGGAGCGTAGAAACTCCCCTGACAGGTGCCTCGTGTGTAGCGTGGCACTACGCGCCCCCGGCCTCTCGGGGGCGCGCCTTCGGCGCAGTCACTGCGTCGGGAGGGCGGCTAATACAAGACCCTTCGGGGAAATATGCCCGCCGGCTGTCAGCGGTTTCTAACCTCCCGACTACCCGCTGCGTTTCGCAGCGGGTGCTGGCTCACCAGGAGGTTCTGCATGTCCCGTTCTTCTCCCACCAACTCACCGCGCGCGCTGCGCCATCACCTGCTGTGCCACTACGCAGATGCCCTGGCGCACGCGCACATCACCGTCCCCAGAATGCGCGCCAAGCCCGGCGCGCCGCAGCGGCGAATGTCGGTGCAGCGGTTCGTCGGCATCTGGCTCGAAGCGATGGGCTATGCCGCAGGATCGAAGCTGCGGATCGATATCACCGGCAAGGAGCTGCTGCTGACCAGCCTGCCGCGGGTGCACGCGCCAGCCTCGCCAGCCGCAGTGAAAGCGCCAACATCAGCGCCGCGGATGACGCGCCACTGAGGACATCGCGGCTGATGACCTCAGCCGCTTGCGCCCGGCAGCAAAGGCATCAAGACCTCTTCCAGTTCCTGCCGACGCCACCCACCCAGACCCACCGGCCAGGTGCCATGTTCCAGCAGGCTTTCCAGGTTCTTGCGCGAGGCCAGCACGCCGTCCGGCAGGCCCAGCTCACGGCTGCGCTCGGCGACCGCTTCCTGCATCTTCTTCAACGCCTGCTTGTGCTCGTCGCCGCCGTTGCTGGCCAGCGGCGCCTGGGCCTCGTCGGCCAGTGGCGTGGTCATGGCCTGCCACACCTGCGTGGCGAGCTTGCGCGGCGCCTTGGGGAAGCGCTCGAACAGGCGCAGCAAGGCGTCCAGGTCCGGTGGCGGGTTGCGCGCGATGGTCACGGCCAGTTCGTTGTCCAGAATCCAGCTGCGCGGGCGGTCGCTCTGCCGCGCGGCGGTTTCGCGCCAGCGCAGCAGCCGCAGCAGTTGCAGCTGCGCAGGCGCATCGAGGAACTGCGCGCTGCGCAATGACAGATGCGGCCAGCGCTCGCCTTCGTCGCGTTCGGCTGAAGCGAGCAGGCGCTCGGCGTCCTCGGCCAGCCAGTCGCGCCGGCCCAGTTCGCCGAGTCTGGCGTCCAGTGCGTCGTGGATGGCGAACAGGTAGCGCACGTCGTCGGCGGCGTATTCCAGCTGCGCGTCGGAGAGCGGGCGGCGCATCCAGTCCGAGCGCGTCTCGCCCTTGGCGAGCAGGGTGCCGGTGATTTCATTCACCAGCTTCTGGTAGCCCATGCCGCCGCCGGTGCCGGCCAGCGAGGCGGCGATCTGGGTATCGAACAACGGCCGCGGCAGTACGCCACAGGTGCACTTGAACGTCACCAGATCCTCGCTGGCGCTGTGCATGATCTTGATGATGTCCGGCGCGGTCAGCCACGGCTTGAGCGCCTCGTTCATGCCGGGCACCAGCGGGTCGATGAGCAGGATTTCCTCGCCGACGGCCATCTGCACCAGGGCCAGCTGCGGCCAGTAGGTGCGTTCGCGGATGAACTCGGTGTCCAGGCCGATGCGCGCGGGGCGTGATTGCAGGCGCTGGGTGAGTTCGTCGGGGTGTTGGATCCAGTACGGCACGGGCATCTTGGCGACAGCGCTGCGTTGCGCGGGCCGTGCAGGATAGCCTAACGTCCCCGGCGACCGGCGCGCGCCGGATCACAGGAGCGAACAAGGCATGGGCAGGCAAGGGTGGACGATGCTGGGGCTGGCGGCAGCACTGCTGGCTGCCTGCGCGCCCGCGCCCGACCCGCAACCCGCCAAGCCCACCGCCGCGCAGGCGCGCACTGCCGCGCCAGCCAGGCCCAGCGTGACCATTGGCGAGGCCGGCGGCGAGACCGTGCAGCGCTGGCAGGCGCCGGCGGTGGACCTGGGTGAGGAGAGCGCGGCGCAGGTGCGCCAGCGTGCCGCCTTGGCGGTGGCCGAAGGCCGGCTGTTCGAGCAGGACGACGCGGCCATTCCGCTGTACCTGGCGCTGCTGCAGCGCGACCCCAGGGACCGCCTGGCGCAACAGGGGCTGCAACAGGCGCTGCGCCGGCTGCTGGGCGAGGGGCGCGAACTGCTGGCGCGCACCGAACAGCAAGGCGACGCTTTGGAACGCGCGCGTACCCTGGCCATGGTTGCGCTGACCGTGGACCCGGAAGCGGCGCCGGTGCGCCAGTTCCAGACCGATGTGGAGCAGGCGCAACGCCTGCTCGGTTTCAACCGCGCCGGCGAGGACGACCTGCGCAACAACCGCATCGGCGAGGAGGGCAACGGCGCGCTCGGCAATTTCCGCGAGGCGCTCAAGCTCGACCCCGGCAATGCCCGCGCGCGCCAGGGTCTGGCCGCGGCCGAGAGCGCGCTGCTGCGTCGCGCCGAGGAAGCAACGGCCGCCTACGATTTCGATGCGGCCAGTTTCTGGCTCGCCACCGCCGGCAAGGTGCGCGAAGGCGCGCCCAGCGTGGACGATGCGCGGGTACGCATGGAGGCGGCGCGGCATGCGCGCATCGCCGCACTGCACGACGCCGCCTTGCACGACCTGGCAACGCCGGCCGGGCTCAAGCCGGCCGGGGAAAAACTGGCCGAGGTGCTGCGCATCGCGCCGCCCGGCGATGCACTGGCGGCCTCGCTGCGCGAGCGGCTGGAGCTGGCCACGCATTACGGCAGTTTCCGCCCGCGCCAGGTGTTTACCGATGCCATGCGCGATGGCGGCCGCGGTCCGCAGATGATCGTGGTGCCGCACGGCGCGTTCCGCATGGGGGCCAGCGATGACGAACCCGGCGCGTCGGACAACGAGCGCCCGGCCCACTACGTGCGCTTTGCGCGCGGCTTTGCCATGTCGATCACCGAGGTGACCGTGGCCGAGTTCCGCCAGTTCGTGGAATCGGCCAAGGCACGCCCGCGCGCGACCCGGCGCGGGCATTCCATCGTCTACGACGAGCGCAGCGGCAATTTCGCGCGGCGCAGCGGCGTGGACTGGCAGTCCGACTACAACGGCGCGCGCGCCGCGCCCAACAGCCCGGTGATGCATGTGGGCGTGCGCGATGCCGAGGCATACGCGAACTGGCTGTCCGAGCAGACCGGCCGCCACTACCGGCTGCCGACCGAAGCCGAATTCGAGTACGCGCTGCGCGCCGGGAGCCAGGGCCGCTACCCCTGGGGCAACGCGGGCACGCCGCCGGCCGGTTCGGGCAACTACACCGGAGGCAACGACGTGTCGCCCAGCGGGCGGCACTGGGCCAATGCCTTTGTCGGCTTTGGCGATGGCTTCTGGGGCCCGGCACCGGTGGCAAGCTTCCGCGCCAACGCCTGGGGCCTGTACGACATGGGCGGCAACCTCAGCGAATGGGTGGCCGACTGCTGGCACGCCAGCTACCGCCGCGCGCCGGCCGATGGCGCGGCCTGGTACAACCCCGGTTGCCGGCAGCGCCTGGTGCGCGGTGGCAGCTGGGCGAACTCGCCGCAGCAGACCCGCGCCGCCTGGCGGCTGTCACAGGACTCGGACGTGACCAGTGCCAGGATCGGCTTTCGTCTGGTACGTGGCATATGACGCAGACAAGGAACGCACGCATGCGCAACGATCCCTTCGCAGGTCAACAGCAAGCCCGTGGCCCCCGCCGCCCGGGACTGTTCGGCAACATCCGCTGGTGGGTGCTGATCGCCTTTGCCGGGTACGCGGCCTATTACTGGTTCGCCAACCGCAGCGAAGATCCTTACACGGGCGAGAAGGTGCTGATCGACAGTTCGCTTGGCGTGGAGGAGGAAAAGGCGATGGGCCTGCAGGCCTATCAGGAAATCCTCTCCCAGGAGCGGCCGCTGGACCCGAATGCTGAGGCCTCGCAGCAGGTGCGGCAGATCGCGCAGCGGCTGATCGCCAAGGTTGACCCGGTGGAGACGGCGCTGGCGGCCGAGCATGGCATGGAGCCGAACCATCTCTCGCGCGGGTTTGAGTGGGATGTCAACGTGATCCCCTCCGACCAGGCCAATGCCTTCTGCCTGCCCGGCGGCAAGATGGCGGTGTATACGGGATTGTTCCCGGTCGCGCAGAACGCCGATGCGATGGCGGTGGTGATGGGCCACGAGATCGCGCATGCACTGCTGCGCCATGGCGCCCAGCGCATGGCCCAGCAGAAGCTGACGCAGATCGGGCAGATGGCTGGCGCCGCCAGCGGCATGGACGTGCAGCAGCAGCAGATGGTGATGGCGGCGATGGGCTACGGTTACCTGCTGCCGTACGCGCGCGGCCACGAGACCCAGGCTGACGAAGTGGGGCTGATGCTGGCGGCAGCGGCGTGCTACGACCCGCGTGCGGCGATTCCTCTGTGGGAGCGCATGGAGCAGAACAGTGGCGGGCAGTCACCGCCGGAGTTTTCTTCCACCCATCCCAACCCCGGCACGCGCATCCAGAATCTGCAGGCGCTGATGCCGAAGGCGCTGGCGTATCGGCAGAAGTTCTGCCCCGAGGGTCCGGCGTTGCGTTGAGTGCCGGAGAACGCGCCGGCTGACGCGGAGATTGCGTGCTGAGGCCACTGTAGGAGGGGCTTCAGCCCCGACCGAGCGGAGACGCGATCCGTCAGATCCCGGTCGCGGCTGAAGCCGCTCCTACAGGGCGCATAGTGCGCACAGTGCACAGGACGCACAGGGCGCACCCGTCAGGTCTGATCATCCGTACCCTCAACCCGCACCGCAATCACCCCATCACCCACCCGCGCGCGCAAACGCTCACCCACGCCAACCTGCGCAGCCGAACGCACCACACTGCCATCCTCGCGACTGACGATGGCATACCCGCGTGCCACCGTCGCCAGCGGACTCACCGCTTCCAAAGAACGCGCCAGCGCATGCAGGCGCAAGGTGTCGTGACGCAGGCGCGCGGCAAGCGGTGGCTGCAGGCGCAGCGCGGCCAGGCGCCGGCGCAAGGTGTCGAGCTGGCGCGCCGGGTCATGCAGGCGCAGCTGCGCCTGGGCGTGACGCAGGCGTGCCTGCAAACGCTCCAGTTGCCCGCGCAGCTGCGCGGACAGATGCCGCGCCGCGTCTTCCTGGCGCCGGTGCAGCAGTTGCAGACGCGCGCGTGGCGATTGCGCATCCAGGCGCAGGCCGGCGCGGTCGGCGCGCTGCATCCATTGCCGCAACCAATGCCGCTGCGCGCCGGCCAGCTGCGCCTGCGCGCGCTGCACGCGGGCGGCGAGCTCGCGCTGGTCGGGCACCAGCAACTCGGCGGCGACCGAAGGGGTGGGCGCGCGCAGATCGGCGGCAAAGTCTGCCAGGCTGAAGTCGGTTTCGTGGCCGACCGCCGATACCACCGGCGTGGCCGAAGCGGCAATGGCGCGCGCCAGCTGCTCGTCATTGAAGGCCCACAGGTCTTCCAGCGAACCACCGCCGCGGGTAAGCAGGATCACGTCATAACGCGCCGAAGCATCGGCGCGGCGCAGCAGTGCGGTGATCTGCGCGGCGGCGCTGTCGCCTTGTACCAGCGACGGCAGCAGTTCCACTTCCAGCATCGGAAAACGCCGGGCCAGCACGCTGAGCACGTCGCGCACGGCC
>DASPIU010000013.1:0-38851 GCA_035629025.1 Stenotrophomonas sp. | reverse complement strand
GGGATCAATGAAGCGCCTTGCGTCGTCCTGGCGGGGATGTTCGTCAGTGGCACAGGGATGTGCCACGGCGGCGAATCGGACAGGACGTCTGACTGAGCCGCGACGGACATCCCCGCCAGGGCGGCGCCCGCACCGCAAGCCCCCACAACCGTCCGCCCACACGAGCGCGCGCGCCCGAGCGCCGTGAACCCGTCAGCAGGCCGAGCAGATGTAGGTAAATCCCCCACACCTCGTCAGGAATATGACGCCGCCCCGCGGAAACGTCCCGATTAAAAACCCGTCGCGCCCCTTGCAAGATGTGTACCAAGGCGCAACCGCGCCGGGATGCCGAAGGGGCACACCATGAAGCCGACGCTCTCCACCCAGCTGGGCCAGCAACTGCACCTGACCCCGCAGCTGCTGCAATCCATCCGCCTGCTGCAACTGGACGGCCTGCAGCTGGAACTGGAAATCCGCCGCGCCCTCGACAACAACCCGCTGCTCGAACTCGAGGAAGCCGAAGCCGAGGCCGCCGAGGAGACTGCGCCCGAAGCCACCACCCTCGACACCGCCGCCTTCGACGAGCTGCCCGAAAGCTCGTTGTGGGACGTGGCCGGCGCCAACTGGAACGACGGCGAGGACGACCGCCTGCAACGCATCGCCGCTGGCGAATCCACCGACCCGCACCTGCGCGTGCTGCAACAGCTGGCCCTGGAACTGGACGAGCGCCGCCTGGGCGTCGCCGCGTTCTGGCTGGAACACTGCGACGATGCCGGCTACCTCGTCGCCCCGCGCGCCGAACTGGCCCTGCTCGCCAGCGCCCGCCTCGACGTAGATGCCGATACCGTCGAAGCCGTGCGCCAGCGCCTGCTCGGCGGCGATCCCGCCGGCCTGGCCGCGCAGGACCTGCGCGAATCCCTGCAGGCGCAGCTGGCCGCCCTGTCCGGCAAGGTCGCCGGCCGCCACCTCGCCCAGCGCATCCTCGCCGGCGACCTCGACCTGCTCGCCAGCCACGATTACCCGCGCCTGGCCCAGGCCCTGGATGCCGAAGCGGCCGACGTGCGCGAAGCGGTGCGCCTGATCCTGTCACTGCAACCGCGCCCCGGCGACAGCCTGCTGCCGACCCCGACCCAGGCGGTCATCCCCGATGTCGTCGCCTGGCATGCCGATGGCCAGTGGCGCGTGGCCCTGAACCCTTCCACCACCCATCGCCTGACCCTCAACCCGGCGCACGAACGCGCCCTGGCCGATGCCGGCGACGCCTCGCCGGCGCTGCGCGAAATGCTGCAGGAAGCGCGCTGGCTGACCCGCGGCCTGTCGATGCGCTACGACACCCTGCTGCGTGCCACCCGCGCCATTGTCGAGCGCCAGTCCGCGTTCCTGAGCCGCGGCGAGGAAGCCATGGCGCCGCTGACGCTGAAGGAGATCGCCGAGGAAATCGGCATGCACGAGTCCACCATTTCACGCATCACCACCGGCAAGTACCTGCAGACCCCGCGCGGCACCTTCGAACTCAAGCACTTCTTCGCCGTGCGCCTGGAAGGCGCCAGCGTGTCCGGCCAGGCCGTGAAGGCCATGGTCCGGCGCCTGATCGAAAGCGAGCCGGCCGGGCGCCCGCTGGCCGACGAGGCCATCGCCCTGCTCCTGGCGCGCCAGGGTGTCAACGTCGCGCGCCGGACCGTCGCCAAGTATCGTGAGCAGCTGGATATCGCCCCGGCGCGCGAGCGCCGTCGCCATCACAAGCCGTTGCTGGCCCGCGCCGGCTGAGGGAACGCCCATGAACAAGCTCACTGTTTTGCTCGTTGACGACCATGAAGGCTTCATCAATGCCGCCATGCGCCACTTCCGCAAGGTCGAGTGGCTGGACATCGTCGGCAGCGCCGGCAATGGCCTGGAAGCGATCGAACGCTCCGAAAGCCTGCGCCCGCGCGTGGTGCTGATGGACCTGGCCATGCCCGAGATGGGCGGCCTGCAGGCCACGCGCCTGATCAAGACCCAGGACGACCCGCCCTACATTGTCATTGCCAGCCATTTCGACGACGCCGAGCACCGTGAACATGCGCTTCGCGCCGGTGCGGATAACTTCGTCAGCAAGCTGTCCTACATCCAGGAAGTCATGCCGATCCTGGAGGGCCTGTCGGAGGCGGGTGGTAATGAGTGAGTCACGCATCCTGCTGATCGACAGCGATGCCGTGCGCGCCGAGCGCACCGTCTCGCTGTTGGAGTTCATGGACTTCAATCCGCGCTGGGTCACCGACGGCGCCGATCTCAATCCCGAGCGCCACCGCCACGACGAGTGGATGGCCGTGCTGGTCGGCTCGGCCGGCGATGCCGCCCAGGCCACGCGCTTCTTCGACTGGCTGGCCAAGGCCAAGCTGCCGCCGCCGGTGCTGCTGATGGAAGGCGAGCCGGCCGGCTTCGCCGCCGCGCACCATCTGCACGAGGCCAACGTGTGGGCGCTGGAAACCCCGCTGCGCCATGCCCAGCTTGAAGCGCTGCTGCGCCGCGCCAGCCTCAAGCGGCTGGACGCCGAGCACCAGGCCAGCAGCCAGGGCGACAGCGGGCCGACCGGCAACAGCGAGGCGGTGGTGCGCCTGCGCCGGCTGATCGACCAGGTCGCCGCGTTCGACACCACCGTGCTGGTGCTGGGCGAATCGGGCACTGGCAAGGAAGTGGTCGCGCGCGCGATCCACCAGCAGTCGCCGCGCCGCGATGGCCCGTTCGTGGCGATCAACTGCGGCGCCATTCCGCCGGACCTGCTGGAAAGCGAATTGTTCGGTCACGAGAAAGGCGCCTTTACCGGTGCGCTGACTGCGCGCAAGGGCCGCTTCGAGATGGCCGAGGGCGGCACGCTGCTGCTGGACGAGATCGGCGACATGTCCCTGCCGATGCAGGTCAAGCTGCTGCGCGTGCTGCAGGAGCGGACCTTCGAGCGCGTCGGCGGCGGCCAGACCATCCGCTGCAACGTGCGCGTGATTGCCGCCACCCACCGCAACCTGGAAGCGCGCATCGGCGATGGCCTGTTCCGCGAAGACCTGTTCTATCGCTTGAACGTGTTCCCGATCGAGATGCCCTCGCTGCGCGAGCGCGTGGACGACCTGCCGGTGCTGGTGCAGACCATCGCCGCGCAGCTGGCGCGCACCGGCCGCGGCGAAGTGCGCTTTGCCGACGAAGCCCTGCAGGCATTGCGTGGCTACGAATGGCCGGGCAACGTGCGCGAGCTGACCAACCTGGTCGAACGCCTGGCCGTGCTGCATCCCGGCGGCCTGGTGCGAGTGCAGGACCTGCCGGCGCGGTATCGCGGCGATTTCCAGCCGCTGACCGAGGCGCCCGCCGCGGCCACGCCGTCGGCCAGCGCGCAGATGCCGGGGTTGCACGAGCGCCACAAGGCCCCCGCCGAAGCGGCGAACACCGGCGCCAACCTGCCCGATGACGGCATCGACCTGCGCGGCCACATGGCCAGCATCGAGCTGGCTTTGATCAACGAGGCGCTGGAGCGGACCCAGGGCGTGGTCGCGCATGCCGCGCAACTGCTTGGCCTGCGCCGCACGACGCTGGTGGAGAAGCTGCGCAAGTACGGCATCGATCGCGAGCAGACTGAGTTGGTCGGCTGAGGCGAGCCCGGCGGCGACATGGATGACTTCTCCGCGCAGGGGTTCAAGCTCAACCCCGCGTATCGACAGAACCCCGGCACCCGGCTGCGCTACGAAGCCCCGGTGGAGGTGGTGGCCGGGCTGGGCGTGCAATGCAGCCCGAGCATCGGCGCCTTCACCTATTTCGTCTCCGGCCGACTGAAGGGCCTGAAATCGATCGGCCGCTACTGCTCGGTGGCCGCCGAGGTCAAGATCGGCGACCTCAACCACCCCACGGACTGGCTCGGAACCTCCAGCTTCCAGTACAACCCCAACCGCTTCGGCTGGCATGACCCGGACGTGCGCCGCGTGGGCACCGCCTGCCATCCGCGCATGAAGGCGCTGGTCAAGGCGCCGGTGGTGATCGGGCATGACGTCTGGATCGGCGCTGGCGTACAGATATTGCGCGGCGTGACTGTGGGCGATGGCGCGATCCTGGCCGCTGGCGCGGTCATCAGCCGCGATGTGAAGCCTTACGAGATCGTCGGAGGCGTGCCCGCGCGCCGCATCCGGCTGCGCTTTCCGCAGCCCATCGTGGACCAGCTGCTGGCACTGCGCTGGTGGCAGTACCACCCGCGCGACCTGGAAGGCGTGCCGTTCGATGACATCCAGGCGGCGATCGACGAAATCCGCCAACGCCGCGACGCCGGCCTGATCCAGCCTTGGCAAGGCACCTGGCGCACCCTGGTGGACGGGCGCGTGGAAGACGAGGCGATGGCCGGCTGAGCACCCGCGCAGGGGCACGCTTTGGCATGTGGATTGCATCACACCCGGAGGGACCGTCCGCCGCTCCAGGCTGCCGGAATCCTGACGCTTCCCTCCGAGGCCGCCATGCCGATTCCCGTCACCCGCCCGCTGTTGCCGCCCCTGGCTGAGTTCATGCCCTATCTGGAGAAGGTGTGGGCCAGCGGCACGCTGACCAATTGCGGCGAGATGCACCGCCAGCTGGAAAAGGCCCTGGCCGACTACCTCGGGGTCGAGCACCTGGCATTGATGGCCAATGGCACCCTGGCGCTGGTCACCGCGCTGCAGGCGCTGCGCATTACCGGCGAAGTCATCACCACGCCCTACTCTTTCGTCGCCACCGCGCATTCGCTGTTGTGGAACGGCATCAAGCCGGTGTTCGTGGACGTGGAGCCGGGCACGTTCAATCTGGACCCGGCCAAGATCGAAGCGGCCATCACCCCGCAGACCACCGCGATCATGCCGGTGCATTGCTACGGCACGCCGTGCGACACCGCCGAAATCGAGCGCATTGCCGAGACCTACAACCTGCGGGTGATCTATGACGCCGCGCACGCCTTCGGGGTCAACGACGCCGGCGGCTCGGTGCTGCGCCACGGTGATCTGAGCGTGTTGAGCTTCCACGCCACCAAGGTGTTCAACACGTTCGAGGGCGGCGCGATCATCTGCCCGGACGCGCGGACCTACCGTCGCATCGGCCACCTGAAGAACTTCGGCTTCGTCGACGAGACCACGGTGGTCGCGCCGGGGATCAACGGCAAGATGAGCGAGGTCAACGCGGCATTCGGGCTGCTGCAGCTGCGCCACATTGACCAGGCCCTGGCGCGGCGTGCGCAGATCGCGCGCATGTACCGCGAACGCCTCACCGGGCTGCCGGGCATCGCGTGCATGCCGCAGGCCGCCGGCGGCGTGCGCGCCAACCATGCCTATTTCCCCATCTTGGTGGATGCGGAGTTCGCCATCACGCGCGATGCGCTGTACCAGCACCTGCGCGACAACGGCATCCATGCCCGCCGCTACTTCCACCCGCTGATCAGCGATTTCCCGATGTACCGCGGCCTGCCCTCGGCCGACCCGGAGCGCCTTGCAGTCGCGCGCTCGGCCTCGCAGCGCATCCTCTGCCTGCCGATCTATCCGGACCTGGCCGACGACCAGGTCGAGGAGATCTGCGAACTGGTCCAGCACGCCGGCCGCCGGCCACAGCCCCGGTTGCCAGCAGGCACGGCGGTCGCGGCATGAGATTGGCGGCCATGCAGCCCTACTTCTTCCCTTACCTGGGCTACTACCAACTCGCGGCCGGGGTGGACCGTTTCGTCTTCCTCGACGATGCGGCCTTCATCACCCGTGGCTTCATCCACCGCAACCAGCTCGTTCTGGACGGCCAGCCTTACCGCTTTACCCTGCCGGTGGCGCAGGCGAGCCAGAACCGCAGCATCGCCGAGCACCATTTTGCCGGGAACCTGGCACGCTTCCTGGCGCAACTGCGCCACGGCTACGCGCGCGCGCCGTACTTCCAATCCGTTCGCCAGCTGGTGACGACCGCGTGGGCCCAGGGCCAGGGCAACGTGGCGGCGGTATGCGCGGCCTCGGTCCGCGGCGTCTTCGCCTACCTGGGCATGCCCTTCCGCAGCGAGATGGCCTCGACACTGGGCGTTCCCGGCCGCGGTCAGGAACGCATCCTCGCGCTGTGTCGCGCCCTCGGCGCCGCCGCGTACCACAACCCGCCGGGCGGGCGCGAACTGTACTCGCCGGCGGCGTTCGGGCAGGCCGGCGTGCGCCTGTACTTCCTGCAACCGCGGCTCGCGCCGTACCGCCAGGGCGACGCCCAGCCCTTCCTTCCGGGGATGTCGATGATCGACGTATTGATGCACAACCCGCCGGATGCCGTGCGCGACATGCTCGGCGCCGCCACGCTGGAGCAGGCCGCATGAACGCGTTGCTGCAACCCTTGCCGGCGGACGCCGCGCTGCCCGCGCGCGTGCCGGTGATCGCGGTGATCCTCGCCGGTGGCCGCGGCACGCGCTTCGGCAGCGAGCTGCCCAAGCAGTTCGTCAAGCTCTCCGGGCGCATGGTGATCGAGCACACGGTGGAGGTGTTCGAGCATTGCGAGGCGGTGGAGCGCATCGTCGTCGTGGTGCCGCCCGGCTACGAGGACACGCTGTGGGAAGCGGCGATGCGCAGCGGCTGGCGCAAGCTGCAGAAGGTGGTACTGGGCGGCCGCGATCGCGCCGACTCCACCGCCTCGGCACTCGCGGCACTGGACCAGGAAACCGACCACTGCCACGTGCTGGTGCACGACGCAGCGCGCCCGCTGCTCGATCGCGACACCATCGAGCGCTGCCTGGAAGCGTTGCAGCAGCATGCGGCCGTCGACGTGGTGGTGCCGGCCAGCGATACCATCGTCGAGGTCGGCCAGCACGGCCATATCCACGACATTCCCGAACGCAGCAAGCTGCGCCGCGGGCAGACCCCGCAGGGCTTCCACCTGGGCGTGCTGCGCGAGGCATACCGGCTGGGCGCCGCGCGCGGCCTTGCCGGGGTCACCTGCGACTGCGGCGTGGTGCGGCGCGAACTGCCGGGCGTGGACATCGCCACCGTAGCCGGCTCGCCGTCGAACCTGAAGATCACCGACGGCGTGGACCTGTACATCGCGGAAAAGCTGATCCAGACCCGCGGCACCCAGGCCGCGCGCAACGACGCGCTGCTGGCACAGCTGCGCGACCAGGTGATCGTGGTGGTCGGCGCGTCCTATGGCATCGGCGCGGCGGTGGCCACGCTGGCCGAAGCGCACGGCGCGCGCGTGCATCGCGCCGGGCGCAGCTGCGCCAACGTGGACATCACCCGCGCAGAGGACGTGCAGGGCCTGCTCGCCGGCATCGCCGCGCGCGAGGGCCGCATCGACGCGGTGATCAACTCCGCGGCGCTGCTGGTGCGCAAGCCGCTGAGCAGCTTCGAACCCGAAGAGCTGGCCCAGGTCATCGCCACCAATCTCACCGGTGCGTTCACTCTGGCGCAGGTGGCGCACCCGTATCTGCGGCAAAGCCAGGGCTGCCTGGTCAATTTCGCTTCCAGCTCCTATACCCGCGGCCGCGCGTTCTACGCCGCCTACAGCGCTACCAAGGCCGGCGTGGTCAACCTCACCC
The DNA here is from genome assembly GCA_035629025.1 of Stenotrophomonas sp. GTDB lineage: Bacteria > Pseudomonadota > Gammaproteobacteria > Xanthomonadales > Xanthomonadaceae > Stenotrophomonas_A. The sequence goes on along the minus strand of DASPIU010000013.1, from coordinate 31,353 downwards.
AGGCCTTGGCGGAAGAATGGGCCGCCGAGCGCATCCGCGTGGTGTGCATCAATCCCGAACGCACGCGCACGCCGATGCGCGTGCGCAACTTCGGCGCCGAGCCGGTCGAAAGCCTGCTCGACCCGGAGGTGGTGGCGCGCGCCACGCTGCAGGCGCTATGTTCCCCGCTCACTGGTGTGGTGTTCGATGTCCGCCGCGACGCCTGAGGTCACCCCCCTGCTCGCTGGCGGCGTCGCCCTGCGCGACGTGCAGCAACGCGCGCTCGCCGTGCTCGAAGCGCTGGCGGGGTTCTGCGACCGGCACGGCCTGCGCTATTACCTGGTTGGCGGCACGCTCCTGGGTGCGCTGCGCCATGAGGGCTTCATCCCCTGGGACGATGACATCGACATCGCGCTGCCACGTGCCGACTACCAGCGCCTGCTGGCATTGGCCGACAGCCTGCCGCGCGGACTGCGCGCGATCCATCCCAGCCGCGATGCCGATACCCCCTACCCGTTCCTGGTGGTGCGCGACGCGCGCTCGCGCCTGGTGATCGACTACGCGCGGCCGTTCGATCGAGGCATCGGCGTGGACGTTTTCCCCATCGACGCCGTGCCGGCACCAGGTCCGCGCCGCGACGTGCTGTTCAAGGCGATCGCCTTGATGCGCGCGTGGACGATGAACAAGCAGCAGGGCTATTACCCGCATCGGGTGGCCGCGTCGCGGCAGTTGCGCTTCCTGCTGCTCTCGCTGGCGAGCCAGCTGTGCCCGTCCACGAAGATCTATCGTCTCTATGAGCGCCTCGTCGCGCGCGGGGATGTCGCGTGCAGCCCCTATGTCGGCAACCTGTACGGCCTTTACGGGCGCCGCGAGGTAGTCCAGGCCGAAGTCTTCGGCGAGGGCGGCTGGGTGCGCTTCGAGGGCATCCGCTTTCGCGCGCCCGTCCAGGCCGAACGCTACCTGGAAAGCGTCTACGGCGACTTCCGCCACCTTCCGCCGCCGGCACAGCGCCGCTCCGGCCACCGCATCCGCGCCGTCGCGCTGGGATGACGTTCATGACCGACAAGATCACCATGCTGCACAAGAAGATCGGCGTTCCGCTCGCCCGCCAGCTGTTCGAGCGTTGTCTCGCCTACCTGAAGAAGCACAATCCGCACTCGGCGCGCACGCTGCCGGAAGGCGCACGCGCGCCGGTGTTCCTGCTGCACACCGGTGCCTCGCTCAAGGGCGGGGGTATCGATCACATCAAGCCCTGGCTGCCACTTTTCGAGCGCTCCGGCCACGAGTTCATCGTGGTCGCGCGGATGATGGACGTGTACGAGCAGCTTCGGCTGGATTACCCGCAGCTGCGGGTCGGCCTGGTCAAGGACTCGGCGGACGTCGATACGCTAATCGCCGCCTACCCTTCGCTGCGCGGCTTCTACTACGTCGCCAATACCGCCAACAACAACCTGTTCCTGCGTTGCAGCGGCGGCCGCCACGTGTTCCTCGGCCATGGCGACAGCGACAAGAGCTCCAGCATGAATCGCGGCTTCAAGATCTACGACGAGATCTATGTGGCCGGCCAGGCACACATCGACCGCTTCGCGCGTGCCGAATTCGACACCTCCGGGCTGCGTTTCCGCATCATCGGGCGCCCGGACGCGAACGCACTGCTCGATGCCGCCGATGCGGCAACCGCCGCACCACCTCAGCGCATCGTGTATATCCCGACGTGGGAAGGCTATGCAGCCGAGCAGGATTATTCTTCGCTGGCGTTGGCGCCGGACCTGCTGCGCGCCGCTCATGCCCAGGGTGGCCTGCCGATCGTCGCCAAGCTGCATCCGCTCACCGGCGCGGCGCGGCCTGCGCTGCTCGGCGTGGACCAGCGCATCCAGTCGCGCGCAGGGCTGCCGGCCGGCGCACTGACCTTTCTGGACCGTCGCGGCAAGCTCACCGACCTGCTTGCAGCGGACGCGGTGTTCATCTGCGACATCTCGGCAACGGTGTCCGAATGCCTGGCGCTGGATCGCCCGATCTTCGTCTACGTGCCGCGCGACAGGTCGATCCGCGTGGTCAGCAGCCACATGGGCCATGCCGACTACGCCTACACCTTCGCCAACGCTGCCGAGCTGGCCGAGCAGCTGGCACGCGTGCTTGGCGGCGACGATCCACTGGCCGCCGCGCGCCGCCGCGCACGCGAGTACTTCATCAGCCCGTCGGCCACGCGCGCCGGTGCGTTCGCACGCGAGTTGCAGCGCGTCGCCGACGGCGCCTGGGATGCACCGCGACCTGCGGCCGGGGACGTCCATTGCCCGGCCTGCAATTCGCCGGCGGTCGAGTCGGAGATGGTGGCCTGCGCGTTGCCTGGCATGGAACAGCTGGCCTTCCGCTTCCTGACCTGCCGCGACTGTGGTTTCGTCAGCAACCCCGATAACCGGCACGACTATCTCGCCGAGGGGTTCGACGGCCCGAGCACGCCCGGCGAGAGCGCCCGCACCGGCGACGGTCTGCGGCCGCGTCGCGAATACCGGATGGCGCAAATGGCCGCCGACATCCTCGAACGCTGCGTGCCCGGACGCCGGGGCGAGCTGCTGGTGTACGGCGCCGGGTTGTCGCGCGACCACGCCCTCATCGCGCACGACCTTCCGTTCCGCCGCATTGCCCTGTGCGACATGGCCAACTTCCAGCAGGTCGAGGACTTCATTGCGCACGATTCGCGCGGGGAAACCTTCGACGTGGTGATCGCCTCGGAGGTGATCGAGCATTTCGTGGACCTGGAAGCGGACTTCGCCCACCTGTTCTCCAAGGTCCGTCATGACGGCGTGGTCGTGGCCAGTACCAACCTGGCCGATGGCGCGCCACTGCAGCGGCTGAGCTATCCCTTCAGCCTCGGCCATACCGCCTACCACTCGGGCCGTTCGCTGCAGGCGGTGTGCCGCCGTTTCGGCATGCGCGTGGACTTCCGTACCCCGGCCAATGCGACCCGCGGTGCCGGGCCGCGCAAGCGCTACGTGCTGTTCTACCGCGACCCGCAGATGGGCGAGGCCATCGCGCAGTACTTCGCCGACCACCATCTGGCGCCCTCTGAATGAGTGTGGCAGCGCCCGTGCAAGCCATGCCCGTGCCCGCTCCGCCGCGCCCACCCGGACCGGTGCGCGTGCTGGTGTTTCCGGCCGGAACTGAGGTCGGGCTGGAAATCGGCCGGGCGCTGGAGCGCTCGCTGCATGTGCAGCTGCACGGCGCGGGCAGCCGCGACGACCACGGCGCGCTGGCGTTCCCCCGCCATGCACGCATTCCGCCGCTGGGTGCGCCGGAGTTCGATGCACAATTCAGCGCGCTGCTGGCGCAGTGGCAGATCGAGCTGGTGTTCGCCACGCACGACAGCGTGCAGGCGTACCTGGCGCCGCGCATCGCCGCCTGGGGCGCGGCGATGCTGGCCAATGGCGATCCGGAAGCCTGCCGCATCGCGCGCAGCAAGCGCGCCACACTTGATATGTTCGCGCATACCGGCTGGGTGCCGCGTCGGCATGACGAAGCGGCGGCGATCACGCAATGGCCCGTGGCGGTCAAGCCGGATGCCGGCCAGGGCGGCCAGGGTTTCGCCCGCGCCGACGATGCGGCCATGCTCGCACAGGCCATGGCGGCGGTGTCGCAGCCACTGGTCACTGAATACCTACCGGGTGAGGAGATCAGCGTCGATTGCTTCAGCGATCGCCATGGGCGCCTGTTGTACGTGGGCCCGCGCAGCCGCGAACGCGTGGTGGGAGGCATCGCGATGCGTTCGCGGCCGCTGCCGGCCGACGCCACCGTCAGCGCGATCGCCGCGGCCATCCACGCACGGCTGGCACTGCGGGGGCCATGGTTCCTGCAACTGCGCCGCGACGCGCACGGGCGCTGGAAGTTGCTGGAGTTCAGCTGTCGGCTGTCCACCGGCTCGACCGTGGCGCGCGCCGCGGGCGTGAACCTTCCGCTGTTGATGGTGCAGGACTTCCTCGGCCGGGATGTCGAGGTGCTGCCCGAGCCGCGCCTGCGGGTGCTCGAACGCCGGCTCGAACACCACGCCGTGCTCGATTACGACTTCGACACCTGCTACTTCGACCTGGATGACACCCTCGTCTGCAATGGCGTCGCCAATCCCGCGGCGATGCGCCTGGCCTACCGACTGCTGGAACGCGGCAAGCGTTTGGTGCTGCTGACGCGCCACGCCGGCGACATCGCCTGCACGCTGGCCAGCGCGCGCATCGCGCCGGGCTTGTTCGACGAGATCGTGCATCTGCGCGAGGGCGAGCCCAAGTCCGCGGCGATCCACCCGCCGTCGCTGTTCATCGACAATCACTTCCCCGAACGCCTGGAAGTCTCCCGCCACCACGGCATCCCCGTCTTCGACGTGGATGCGCTCGACCTGCTGTATCGATGAGTCCCCCCGTGTCCCGTGCCGCGTCCATCCATGGCCCGCTGGTGAGCGTGGTCATGCCGGCCTTCAAACCGCTGTTCCTGAAGGCGGCGTTGGCGAGCGTCGCCGCGCAGCGCCATCGCGCGCTCGAACTGGTGGTCTGCGACGACCATCCGGGCGATGCCGTGCGGGAGATCATGGAGGCGTTCGCGCCGACCGTGCCGTTTCCGGTGCGCTATTACCGCAATGCCGAACGCCTGCGCGAATCGCGCAATGGTGCCCGCTGCGTCTCGCTGGCCCGGGGCGAGTACATCAAGTTCCTCTACGACGACGACGTGCTGCACCCGGACTGCATCGCCGCCCAGGTGGCGGTGCTGGTGGCCCATCCGGACATCGCGCTGGCGACATCGCGCCGGCGGCGCATCGACGCACGCGGCCAGGTGCTACCCGACACCGTGCATACCGCACCGTTGTTCCCGACCGACGTGCGCCTGGAAGGCCGCGCCCTGGTGCGTTTCCTCGGCCAGCACCCGCACAACTTCATCGGCGAACCGAGCGCGGCGATGTGCCGGCGCGCCGATCTGGCCACGTTCGGCGACCGCCTGATGGACCTGGACGGCCAACCGATCCATTGGTTCGGCGACCTGGCCATGTACGCCAAGCTGCTGCAGCGCGGCGACCTCGCCTACCTGGCCGCGCCGCTGAGCGACTTTCGCGTGTCCGCCGCGCAGTTCAGCCAGTTCGGACGCGAGCGGCCGGGCGTGGGCGAGGGCGGCCTGCACAACTTCCAGCACGCGTTGCGCGCCCTGGGCTGGAGCGATGGCGAGGGCAAGGCGCGCGTGCCGGTTTCGCCGCTCGATGGCAGTGCCGCGGCGGTGGACTTCGACCTGCTGCAAGCCCTGGCGCTGGCGGAGGATCGCGCACGCGTGCAGGGCCAGCTCGACCAATGGCAGCAGCAGCGCCAGCTGTTGCCGGTCCAGCACGCGCAATCGCGCGCGTACCTGGACGAACACGGCCGCCCGGCGCTGTCGATCCTGCTCGATGCCCGCCACGCCGATGACGCCGCGATCGCCGCCAGCCTCGATAGCCTGGCCCCGCACCTCGACGGCTATGCACCGCTGCAAGTCTGGCTGTGGGGCGTGGAGGTTGCCCCTGCAGGCAGCGCGGCGTGGGCCAGGCCGTGGCCGTGCGGGGGCACGCTTGCCGACGCCCTCAACGCGCTGATGGTGCGCGCCGACGCGGGTGACTGGCTGCTCCAGGCCGTGGCCGGCGACGTATTCTGCAGCGGCGCGTTGCAACGACTGCCGCTGGCGCTGGCCGAGGCGCCGCCACTGCGGGCACTGTTCGCCGACGAATGGCACCGTGGCGGGGGCTTCAATCCGCCCTCGCCGGTGCTGCGCCCGGACTTCGACCTGGACCTGCTCATCGGCCACCCGGCCGCCATGGCCCCGCACTGGCTGTTCGCGCGCGCCGCGCTGCTCCCGCTCGGGGGATTCGACCCCACGTGGGCGAGCGATGCCACTGCCCTGGCCCTGGACATGATCCTGCGCCTGGCCGAACGCGGCACTGACGACCTCGCCCACCTGCCCGAGCCGCTGCTGTACACCGATCCGCCGGTGTCGGAAGGCTGCCTGCAGGCGGCGGCCATCACGGCGCACCTGCATCGCTGCGGCCACGCACAGGCCAGTGTGGCGCGTGTCGGGCCGGGCCTGTTCCGGCCCTCGCGCGGGCAGGTCGGCAAGCCGAAGGTCTCGATCGTGCTGGTCACCGATGCGCAGGTTCCGCTCGCATTGATACAACGCTGCGTCATCAGCCTGCTGGAGAAGACCGCCTACGCCGACTACGAGATCCTGCTGGTCGACAACGATGCCGGCACCGCGGCGGCGCAGTGGATGCAGGAGCTCGAAGGCATCGGGGACGCACGCCTGCGCCTGTTCGCCCTGGACGTTGCCGTCGCCCACGCCGCCGCGGCCAATCTCGCGGCCACCCAGGCTCGCGGCCAACAGCTGCTGTTCCTGCGCGCCGATGCCGCCATCGTGCAGCCGCAGTGGCTGGACGCACTGCTCGAACACGGGCTGCGCGACGGCGTGGGCGTTACCGGCGCGCGCACTGTCTCGGCCGATGGCCGCACCACCCAGGCCGGTTTGCTGCCGGGCCTGGCCGACGGCGCGATCGGCGCGTTCACCGGCGAAGCCATCGATGCGCCGGGCTACCTCGGGCGGCTGCGCGTCGCGCACGCCACGGCAGCGGTGTCCGACCGCTGCCTGCTGGTTGCGCGCGCGTTGTTCGAGCGGCTCGGTGGCTTTGATGCCGAAACCTTCCCGCAGGCCGGCGCCGACATCGACCTGTGCCTTCGCGCCCGCGGCCAGGGCTATCGGGTGCTATGCGTGCCCGATGCGCTGGTGTTGCACGCCGACGTACCGGCGCTGCCGGCCGATGCGCGCGAACAGCTGCTGGACCGCTGGCTGCCGCAGATTGCTGGGGAACCCACGTACCACCCCGCGCAGCGGCTGGACGTGCCGGGCGGCTTCCGCCTGGGCGAATCCGGCTTTTCCTGGCATCCGCTGCCGCATCGCCCGCAGCCGCGCGTGCTGGCCCATCCGGCCGACGCCCAGGGCAGCGGACAGTACCGCGTGCTGCAGCCGCTGGCTGCGCTGCGGGCGGCGGGCCATATCGAAGGCGTGGCGCACGCCGGTTTGCTCGACATCGTCGAACAATCGCGCATTGACCCGGACGTGGTGATCCTGCAGCGCCGCGTCGGTGAGGCCGACCTGGCGCGCATCGCGGCGATGCCACGCCACTCGCGCGCACTGAAGGTCTACGAGCTCGACGACTACCTGCTGGAACTACCCCGACGCAGCGCGCACCGGGCGCAGCTGCCGGCCGACATCCGGCGTGCGTTGCCGCGAGCCCTCAGTCTGGTAGATCGCCTGGTGGTCTCCACGCCGGCGCTGGCTGACGCGCTGACCGGGCTGCATCCGGACATCCGCATCGCGCGCAATCGCCTGCCACGGGGATGGTGGATGCGGTTGCCGCAACTGCGGCGCAACGTCGGCCCGCGGCCGCGAGTGGGCTGGGCCGGCGGCATCAGCCATGGGGGCGATCTGGAGATGATCGCCGAGGTCGTGCGGACACTGGCGGACGAAGTGGATTGGGTGTTCATGGGCCTGTGCCCGCCGGCGCTGCAACGCCACGTGCGCGAATTCCATCCGGGGGTGGAGATCGCGCACTATCCGCGTGCGCTGGCGCGCCTGCACCTGGATCTGGCGATCGCGCCGCTGGAGGACAATCGCTTCAACGCGTGCAAGAGCAATCTGCGGCTGCTGGAGTACGGCGCGTGCGCGGTGCCGGTGGTGGCCAGCGACATCGAACCCTATCGCGGCGATCTGCCGGTGGTGCGGGTGCGCAACCGGCCGCGCGACTGGGTGGCGGCGATCCGCGAGCAGCTGGCCGATGCCGAGGCGCGCGCGGCCGCGGGCGATGCGCTGCGCGAGGCTGTGTGGAAGGACTGGATGCTGGCAGGGGATGGTTTGGTGGAGTGGCGGGCGGCCTGGTTGCCTTGACTGCGTTTGCTGCTGGCGGTTGGGTTTGTGGGTGTTGGCTGTTCGGGGTTGGTCGCGTGGCGCCCGGGGAGCCTGCGCGGTCGGGGGACGCCAGGAACTGCATCCATGCGGGGCTCGTAGGGCGACATCCATGTCGCCCTACGCCCCCGACCGCGCAGGCTCCCCGGACACCCCACAGCCCGCCGCGACCGGATGGGAAGTCAAAAGCGCTGCTCCAGCGAACTTTCTGGAGGAAATCCCCCCTTTGTTAAGGGGGGCGCGCCGAAGGCGCGGGGGATAGGCGAGGTAGGAGCGAGGGGCCCCAACGTTCGCGCAGCGAACGTTGGGGAGCCCATCCCGCAACGCGGGATGGGCCGCGTGCCAAAGGCGCGCCGGGAAACCGGCGCGCCTTTGGCACATCGCTTGCATTGTGCACACCGACCCCAGCCTCGGCCGTTCCCATGAGCGATTCCATCACCTCGATCCTGTCGCAGATCCGCAGCTACCAGGGCCAGATGGGCCAGGCCTCGCTGGGTCCGGCGGCCGACGTTGGCCGCTCCAGCGCGCTGCAGGGCCTGGTCGGCAACGAGGCGGCAGGCGCGCCGCAGGGCGCCAGCTTCAGCGAGACGCTGCGCGGTGCGCTGTCGAGCGTCAATGAGGCGCAGCAGAAATCCGGCGCACTGGCCAAGGCCTTTGAAATGGGCGACCCCAGTGCCGACCTGGCGCGGGTGATGGTCGCCTCGCAACAGTCCCAGATCGCCTTCCGCGCCACCGTGGAAGTCCGCAACCGACTCGTCCAGGCGTACCAGGACGTGATGAACATGCCGCTGTAAAGGGTCATAACGGATGGCACTCGCACTTACCAAGGACAGCCTGCACCAGGGTGCCGAGAAAGCCGGCTCCTGGTTCGACCGCATCCAGAGCCTGCAGATCACGCGCCGCCTGGGCCTGATGCTGATGATCAGCCTGGCCGTGGCCGCCGGCCTGGCCGTGTTCTTCTGGTCGCAGAAGCCCGGCTACACCGCGCTGTATACCGGCCTGGACGAGAAGGCCACGGCCGAAGCCACCGACCTGCTGCGCGCGGCCGCCATCCCGTTCAAGATCGACCCGGCCACCGGCGCGATCACCGTGCCCGAAGCCAACCTGCACGATGCGCGCCTCAAGCTCGCCAGCTCCGGCCTGACCGACAGCGGCCGCCTGGGCTTCGAGCTGATGGAGCGCGACCCGGGCTTCGGCGTCAGCCAGTTCGTGGAGAACGCGCGCTACCAGCACGCGCTGGAAACCGAACTGGTGCGCACCATCACCACGCTGCGTCCAGTGCGCGACGCGCGCGTGCACCTGGCCATTCCCAAGCCCAGCGCCTTCACCCGCCAGCGCGAAGTCGCCAGCGCCTCGGTGGTGCTGGAACTGCGTGGCGGGCAGACCCTGGAACGCAACCAGGTCGATGCCATCGTGCACCTGGTCGCCTCGTCGATCCCGGACCTGGCGCCGGACCGCGTCACCGTCGTCGACCAGAGCGGGCGCATGCTCACCATTGCCGACCCGGACAGCGATGCGGCGCTCAACGCCGCCCAGTTCGAGCAGGTACGGCGCCAGGAAAGCGCCTACAACCAGCGCATCCGCGAATTGCTGGAGCCGCTGACCGGCGCCGGCCGGGTCAACCCGGAAGTCAGCGTGGACATGGATTTCTCGGTCATCGAGGAAGCGCGCGAACTGTTCAATGGCGAACCGCCGAAGCTGCGCAGCGAACAGGTCAGCGAGAACAGCAGCGCCACGGCCGGCCCGCAGGGCGTGCCCGGCGCGACCAGCAACACGCCGCCGGGCGCGACCAATCCCGGCCAGCCGGCCCCGCCGGCGGCGGCCAATGGCGCCGCGCCGAATGCCGCGGCGCAGGCCAGCGCCGCGGCCGCCACGCCGACCGAAAGCGCCAAGAGCGCCACGCGCAACTACGAACTGGACCGCACCCTGCAGCACACCCGGCAGCCGGCTGGCCGCATCAAGCGCGTCAGCGTGGCGGTGCTGGTCGATCACGTGCCGCGCCCCGACGCCAAGGGCAAGGTCACCGAGCAGGCGTTGAGCGCGGCCGAACTGACCAAGGTCGAGTCGCTGGTGAAGCAGGCGGTGGGTTTCGACGCCGCGCGCGGCGACACCGTGTCGGTGATGAATGCCGCCTTCGTGCGCGAGGCGCCGGAAGCCGATGCCGGCCCGAAGTGGTGGGAAGACCCGCGGGTGCGCGATGCCGCGCGCCTGCTGCTCGGCGCGGTGGTGGTGCTGGCGCTGCTGTTCGGCGTGTTGCGCCCGGCCTTGCGCTCGATCACCGGCCCCGCCCCGCGCCGCGCGCGCAAGGACGAACCCGGCACGCCGCAGAGCGCCGACGTGCGCATGATGGATGACCAGGACCCCGACCTGCTGCCGGGCCTGGAAGAAGACACCGCGCAACTGGGCCTGGCGCGCAAGCCGGCCATTGCCCTGCCCTCCGATGCCTACGAAGACCGGCTGCGCCAGGCGCGCGAGGCGGTCAAGGCCGATTCCAAGCGCGTGGCACAGGTAGTGAAGGGATGGGTGGCCAGTGAAGCCTGACAATCAACCACTCAACGGCGTACAGCGCGCCGCGGTGCTGCTGCTCTCGCTGGGCGAGGCCGACGCAGCCGAAGTGCTCAAGCACATGGACCCCAAGGAGGTGCAGAAGATCGGCATCGCCATGGCGACCATGAGCGGCGTGTCGCGCGAGCAAGTCGAGAAGGTGATGGACGAGTTCAACGGCGAGCTGGCCGGCAAGACCTCGCTGGGCGTGGGCGCCGACGACTACATCCGCAACGTGCTGATCCAGGCGCTGGGCGCGGAGAAGGCTTCGGGCCTGATCGACCGCATCCTGCTCGGCCGCAACACCACCGGCCTGGACACGCTGAAGTGGATGGACCCGCGCGCCGTCGCCGACCTGGTGCGCAACGAACACCCGCAGATCATCGCGATCGTGATGGCGCACCTGGACAGCGACCAGGCCGCCGAGTCGCTGAAGAACCTGCCCGAGCGCACCCGCGCCGACGTGCTGCTGCGCATCGCCACGCTGGATGGCATTCCGCCCAACGCGCTGAGCGAGCTCAACGAGATCATGGAGCGCCAGTTCGCCGGCAACCAGAACCTGAAGTCGTCCAGCCTGGGCGGGGTGAAGTGCGCGGCCAACATCCTCAACTTCCTCGACACCGGGCAGGACCAGGGCGTGCTGCAGGCGATCGGCAAGGTCGATGCCGAACTGGCCGGCAAGATCCAGGACCAGATGTTCGTGTTCGACAACCTGATCGAGCTGGAAGACCGCGAGATCCAGACCCTGCTGCGCGAAGTCTCCGGCGAGAAGCTCGGCCTGGCCCTGCGCGGCGCCGAAGGCCGGGTGCGCGAGAAGATCACCCGCAACATGTCCCAGCGCGCCGCCGAGATCCTGCTCGAGGACATGGACGCGCGCGGCCCGGTGCGCCTGTCGGATGTGGAAGCGGCGCAGAAGGAAATCCTCACCATCGTCCGCCGCCTGGCTGACGAAGGCACCATCGTGCTCGGCGGCGGCGGTTCGGAGGCCATGGTATGAGCGCGGTGCTCGGCGAGGACATCGTGCGCTGGCTGGCCCCGTCGCTGGACGTGGTCATCGCCGAGGCCGCGCCGGCCGCGACCGAAGAGCCCGCCCCGCCCCCGCCCAAGCCGCCGACGCTGCAGGAAATCCAGGCGATCCAGGAAGCGGCGCGGCAGGAGGGCCTTGAACGCGGCCACGCCGAGGGCTTTGCCCAGGGCCAGGCCGAAGTGCGGCGCCTGACCGCACAGATCGAGGGCATCCTCGACAACTTCAGCCGCCCGCTCGCGCGCCTGGAAACCGAGGTGGTCGGCGCGCTTGGCGAACTGGCCGTGCGCATTGCTGGCAGCCTGGTCGGCCGCGCCTACGAGGCCGACCCGGTGCTGCTCTCGGACCTGGTCAGCGAAGCCGTCGACGCGGTGGGCGGCAGCTCGCGCGAAGTCGAAGTGCGCCTGCACCCGGACGACATCGCCGCCCTCACCCCGTTGTTGTCGATGATGACCGGCACCCGCCTCACCGCCGACAACGGCCTGAGCCGTGGCGACCTGCGCGTGCATGCGGAAAGCGTGCGCATCGACGGCACCCTCGAAGCCCGCCTGCGCGCCGCACTGGAGACGGTGATGCGCAAGGCCGGAGCCAACCAGTGAGCGCGCAACTGCTGCCCACCGCGATGCCGGCCGAATGGGCCGCCGCGCGCGACCTGCGCCTGGCTACGCGGCTGGGCGCGCTGGGCCTGGATCCGGGCAACGGCCGTGGCCTGATCCGCGAAGGCATCCTGCGCCGCGCCGTCGGCCTGACCCTGGAAGCGGTCGGCTGCGAGGCACCGATGGGCGCCACCTGCAAGGTCGAAGTGGTCGACGGCGGCTGGGTCGATGCCGAAGTCGTCGGTTTTGCCGGTGAACGCACCTACCTGATGCCCAGCGCCGAATTGCATGGCCTGCTGCCGAATGCGCGCGTGGTGCCCTCGCGTCGCCGCGGTGGCGTCGAGGTCGGCGAAGGCCTGCTCGGCCGCGTCATCGACAGCGATGGCGTGCCGCTGGACGGCAAGGGCCCGATCCGCGGCGAAGGCACCACGTCGATGGCCGGCGTGTCGATCAACCCGCTGGCGCGCGAACCGATCACCATGCCGCTGGACGTGGGCGTGCGCGCGATCAATGCGCTGCTGCCGATCGGCCGCGGCCAGCGCGTGGGCCTGTTCGCCGGCTCGGGCGTGGGCAAGTCAACGCTGCTGGGCATGATGACCCGCTACACCGCCGCCGACGTGATCGTCGTCGGCCTGATCGGCGAACGCGGCCGCGAAGTGCGCGACTTCGTCGAGACCACGCTGGGCGAAGAAGGCCTGCGCCGCGCTGTGGTCGTCGCCAGCCCCGCCGACCGTCCACCGCTGGCGCGCCTGCACGGCGCCTATCGCGCCACCGCGATTGCCGAGTGGTTCCGCGACCAGGGCCTGAATGTGCTGCTGCTGATGGATTCGCTGACCCGCTTCGCCCAGGCGCAGCGCGAAATCGGCCTGTCGGTGGGCGAACCGCCGACCACGCGCGGCTATCCGCCCAGCGTGTTCGCCAAGCTGCCGGCGCTGGTCGAGCGTGCGGGCAATGGCGCCGCTGGACGCGGCTCGATCACCGCCTTCTATACCGTGCTCACCGAGGGCGATGACCCGCAGGACCCCATCGCCGATGCGGCGCGCGCGATTCTTGACGGCCACATCCTGCTGTCGCGCCGGGTCGCCGACTCCGGCCTGTATCCGGCCATCGATGTCGAGTCGTCGGTCAGCCGCGTGGTCCAGGACATCGCCGACGAGCCCTGGCGCATGCGCATCCGCAAGCTCAAGCGGCTGGTGTCGGCGTACTCGGCCAACCGCGACCTGATCGCCATCGGCGCCTACCAGCGCGGCAACGACCCGGTCACCGACGAAGCGCTGGACCGCTGGCCGGACATCCTCGAATTCCTCGGCCAGGACGTGACCCGCGCCGCCGACCTGCCGCACAGCCAGGCCGCGCTCAAGCGTCTGGTCGAGGCCAGCGGAGCACCGGCATGAACCCGCGTCCGTCTGCTTCCATCGTCTCCCCGCGGTCCGCTGTCCCGCGGCCGCTTCCGATCGCCACAGGCACTGAACCATGATGCAATCCCGCCGGATCGATCCCCTGCTGCGCCGCGCCCAGGAACACGAGGACGAAGTGGCCCGCGACCTGGCCGAGCGCCAGCGCAGCCTGGATACCCACGTGTCGCGCCTGGAAGAGTTGCGCCGCTACGCCGAGGAATACGCCGGCAGCCAGATGGCGGCCACCAGCCCGGCGCAGCTGACCAACCGCCGCGCCTTCCTCGACCGCCTCGACAGCGCGGTCGAACAGCAGATGCGCACCGTCGACCAGAACCGCGCCCGCGTCGAAGCCGAGCGCGCCCGTCTGTTGCTCGCCAGCCGCGAGAAGCAGGTGCTGGAACAGCTGGCCGCCAGCTACCGCGCCCAGGAACGCCAGGTTGTCGAGCGCCGCGACCAGCGCGACATGGACGACCTCGGCGCACGCCGAGCGCGCCAGGCCCAGGTGCAGGCCGGCGAAACCGGAGAGAACGCGTGAACCCGCTGTCGCTGCTCAACACGGCCGCCCGCGCCAGCGGTGCGAAGGACGCCGACAGCTACGCCGCGCGCGAGGACTCGGCCGCGCAACGCGACCCTGCCGCCGATTCGTTCGCGCGCATGCTTGACTCGCCCGCCCCGGCTGACCGCAGCACCCAGGCAGCGCCGCAGCACAGCCAGCCGACCCGCCGCGAAGCCGAGCGCCCGCGCGAGCAGGAACAGGCCGCAACGCAGGACCCGGCCACCCAGGCCAAGGATCGCACCGAGCAGACTGCGCGCAGCGAACGTGGCGAGCCCTCCGCACAGGGCAAGGAACAGCCGGCCGAGGCGGCGCAGACCACAGCCAGCGAAGAAGCCGGCGCCAAGGACGCCGAGGCCACGGCCGACAATACCGAAACCGATGCCACCTGGCCGCCGCCGGGTCTGGGCGGCTTCGGCCTGATGCTGCTGCAGCCGGGCGCGCCCGCGCCCGATCCGGCCATGGCTGCCGCGGCCAATGCCGCCTCCGGGCTGATGCCGGCACTGTTGCAAGCCGATGCCGCGCCCGCCGCCTCCGCTGGCGCGACCACGCCAGGCGCCGCCCCTGCGCTGCCCCATCTGGGCGCGACGCCTGCTGTTCCCGCCACCGCCGCGGCGGCCGGCACCGCGAGCAGCGATGCCACCGCCCTTGCCGCGCTGGCCACCGCCAACGCCGCGGGCCAGGCACGGCTTGCCGACGCGGGCGACAGCGATGCGGCGCCCAGCATCGACACCCCGACATTCAACCTGCCGAACCTGCCGCACACCGCGGCCACGGGGCGCACGCAGGACGCCAGCCCGATCTTCAACGCCAGCCCCACGCCGACTCCGAACGTGCACGGCGAGGACTTTGACGAAGCGGTCGGCACGCGCCTGACCTGGCTGGCCGAGCAGAAGATCGGCCATGCGCATATCAAGGTGACCCCGAACGACCTGGGTCCGGTCGAGGTGCATCTGCAGATGGATGGCGACAAGGTGCAGGCCAGTTTCACCGCCGCTCATGCCGAGGTCCGCCAGGCCCTGGAACAAAGCCTGCCGCGTTTGCGCGAAATGCTGGGGCAGCATGGCTTCCAGCTCGCGCATGCGGATGTGAGCGCGCAGCAGCAGGGGCAGCGTGGCGATGGCGGGAAGGCCCCGGCGGGGATGGCAGGGCTGGGTGATGGCAGTGGCGAGGGACCCGCCAGCGTGGTGGTGCCGGCGTCGGTGTTGAGAGCCCGTGGCCTGCTGGATGCGTACGCCTGACGAGCGGAGTCGCAGGCTGGCAGATCACGGTCGCGGCTGAAGCCGCTCCTACGGGGAATCCAGCAGCCTCCAGGGCTCAGCCCCCCCGCGTCGAAAAACCGCCACCCCCCTCTGGCACGCGCGTTGCATCTATCCCGGCAGCCCGTTTCATTGGAGTTTCCCGTGGCAGCTGCCGCCGACAAGAACAAGAAAGCCGACGCCAAGGACAAGAAGTCCCGCTCGCCCATGCTCATGATCGCCATCGTCGCGGTCGTCGCGGCCGCGGCCGCCGGCGGCGGCGCCTGGTACTTCGCCCACCAGGGCAAGGACGACAAGGACGCGGCCAAGCACGCCCCGGCCACCAGCACCGTGCCGGCGCCGGCGCAGTACTTTGCAATGGAACCGCCGTTCGTGGTCAACCTCAACGGCCCCATCGACGGCCCGCGCTACCTGCAGGTCGAAGTGCAGCTGATGACCCGCGACCCGATCGCGCTGAAGAACATCGAGTCCAACGCCCCGGCGATCCGCGCGCGCCTGCTGATGCTGTTCTCGCAGGTGCAGCCTGCCGAGATCGCCGACCGCGCCGGCAAGGAAAAGCTGCAGGCCGCCGCACTGGCCGAGGTACAGAAGCTGCTGCGCGCCGAGACCGGGGACAAGTGCGCGCAGGAACTGCTGTTCACCAGTTTCGTGACCCAGTAAGGCCGCGCCGATGAGCGTCAACGATCTGCTTTCCCAGGACGAGATCGACGCCCTCCTCCACGGCGTGGACTCGGGCGCGGTCGATACCGCACCGGCCCCGCCGGCCCCGGGCGAGGCGCGCCAGTACGACCTGGCCAGCCAGGACCGCATCATCCGCGGGCGCATGCCGACGCTGGAGATGGTCAACGAGCGTTTCGCGCGGCTGTGGCGGATCGGCCTGTTCAACCTGATCCGGCGCTCGGCCGACCTGTCGGTGCGCGGCATCGACCTGGTCAAGTTCAACGAGTACATGCACTCGCTGTACGTGCCGACCAACCTCAACCTGATCCGCTTCAAGCCACTGCGCGGCACCGGCCTGATCGTGTTCGAGCCGACCCTGGTGTTCACCGTGGTCGACAACTTCTTCGGCGGCGACGGGCGCTATCCCACGCGCATCGAAGGCCGCGAGTTCACCGCCACCGAAATGCGGGTGATCCAGCTGCTGCTCAAACAGACCTTCGCCGACCTCAAGGAGGCCTGGGCGCCGGTGATGGACGTGGACTTCGAGTACCTCAATTCGGAGATCAACCCGCACTTCGCCAACATCGTCACGCCGCGCGAGTATGTCGTGGTATGCCGCTTCCATGTGGAACTGGAAGGCGGCGGCGGCGAGATCCACATCACCCTGCCCTACTCGATGCTTGAGCCGATCCGCGAGCTGCTCGACGCCGGCATCCAGAGCGACCGCAACGACCGCGACGAAAGCTGGAACGTGATGCTGCGCGAGCAGCTCAACGTGGCCGAGGTCTCGCTGTCCAGCGTGCTGGCCTCGCGGCGCATGAGCCTGCGCCAGCTCACCGGGCTGAAGGTCGGCGACGTGCTGCCGATCGAACTGCCCGCGCAGGTGCCGCTGTGCGTGGAGAACATTCCGCTGTTCACCGGCGAATTCGGCATCGCCAACGGCAAGAACGCCATCAAGATCACCGCCGTGCAGCCGCCCGGCACTTCCGGCCCGCGCAGCGCGGCCGCCCAGGAAACGCAGCCATGACCCAGATCGACGCCCTTGAAGCGGCCCAGGCCGCCCAGTTTGAACAGCTGCTGGCCGAAGAAGCCCAGTCCAGCACCGAGCTCAACCTGGACATGATCCTCGACGTGCCGGTGACGCTGTCACTGGAAGTCGGCCGCGCACGCATGCCCATCCGCAACCTGCTGCAGCTCAACCAGGGTTCGGTGGTGGAACTGGAGCGCGGCGCCGGTGAACCGCTGGACGTGTACGTCAACGGCACGCTGATTGCGCATGGCGAAGTGGTGGTCATCAACGACCGCTTCGGCATCCGCCTGACCGACGTCGTCAGCCCCAGCGAGCGCATCCGGAGACTGCGTTGAGCCTGCACGCGCTGCTGCTGGTCGGCGCCGGCCCCGCGGCTACGCCGCTGGCCGGACACGCACAGCAGGTCGGCAGCCAGGCGCCGTCGTCGCCGGGCCTGTTCGGCGCGGTGTTCGCGCTGTTGCTGGTGCTGGCGCTGATCGTCGGCCTCGGCTGGCTGCTCAAGCGCATGCCGGGCAGCGGCTTTCGCCCCTCGGCCGGCCTGAAGCTGGTCGCCAGCCTGCCGCTGGGCGCCAAGGAGCGCGTGGTGGTGGTGGAAGTCGGCGGCCAGCAACTGCTGCTCGGCGTCACGGCCGGCGGCATCAATGCCCTGCACCGCCTGGACGAAGCCTTGCCGTCGCCGCCCAGCCTGCCCGACTTCAAGAAACTGCCCGATTTCGCCCAGCTGCTGGCCCAGAAGCTGCGCAAGGACCGATGACATGTTGCCGTTCCGCACCGCCCGCGCCCTGCGCCTGCTGCTGATCCTGCTGTTGGCCCTGTGCCCGGCGCTTGCCTTTGCCCAGGCCGCGGCGCAGCCGGCCAACATCGAACCGGCCGCCACGCCCGCGGCCGCGGCAGCGGGCGGCAACCAGTTGCCGGCGCTGCCAAACGTGACCGTGGGCCGCATCGGCGAACAGCCGGTCAGCCTGCCGTTGCAGACGCTGCTGCTGATGACGGCGATCACCCTGCTGCCGTCGATGCTGCTGGTGCTGACCGCCTTCACCCGCATCACCATCGTGCTGGGCCTGCTGCGCCAGGCGCTGGGCACCGGGCAGACGCCGTCCAACCAGATTCTGGTCGGCCTGGCGATGTTCCTCACCGCGCTGGTGATGATGCCGGTGTGGCAGAAGATGTGGAGCAGCGGCCTGCAGCCCTATCTCAACCACCAGATCGACTTCCAGACCGCCTGGACCCTGACCACCCAGCCGCTGCGCGCCTTCATGCTGGCGCAGGTGCGCGAGACCGACCTGATGACCTTTGCCGGCATGGCCGGCGACGGCAAGTACAGCGGCCCGGACGCGGTGCCATTCCCGGTGCTGGTGGCCTCCTTTGTCACCAGCGAGCTGAAGACTGCCTTCGAGATCGGATTCCTGATCTTCATCCCCTTCGTGATCATCGACCTGGTCGTGGCCAGCGTGCTGATGTCGATGGGCATGATGATGCTGTCGCCGATGCTGGTGTCGGCGCCGTTCAAGATCCTGCTGTTCGTGCTGGTGGATGGCTGGGTGCTGGTGGTGGGGACGCTGGCGGCTAGCTTCAACGCTGTTTGACGTCGCGGCGGACTTGTCCGCCGCCAGGTGCCATGCCATATTCGGCGCCATGAAAGCGCTGAAAAGCCCCTTGGCACGAAAGGTGCTCGCCGATCCGGAAGGTCAGGCGCAGTTGCGGCGCTTCTTGACGGCCGGCGCCAGCCAATCAGGCGGGCCTGGCGAAGAAGTGATCGAAGTCAGGGATGACGCGAACCGTGGCAAGCTGCGCCTGGTCCTCAAGTTCGTCGCCAAGGCATCCTGATCGCCGCAGGCGCGGCGCATGAACGTCGCGCTGCCTGCCCTGATCGTGTTCCTGCTGGTCCTGCCCGGCTACATCGCACGTTCCCAGATCAAGCTCGCCGAGCGTGAAAAGCTCGACTATTCGCCGTTTGGCGCCGTCGTTGCCGAGGGCCTGATCTGGGCTGCCGCCCTGCATGCGCTCTGGCTGGCGTTCTGCGCGCTGTTCGACCGCTTCCTGGACCTGCGGATTCTGCTCGGCCTGCTGTCCTCCAGCCCCACGCTGCAGGCCGAAGCGATCGCCGCCACTGCGACCGAAAGCGGCCAGATCGCCTGTTACTTCGGCACCCAGCTGCTGGCGGCCGCACTCGCCACGCCTGGGTTTCGGCGCCTGATCACCCGCATGCGGCTGGACCGGGCCGAGTCCCCGCTGGCCTGGCTGCTGCGCTTCCGGCGCGCGCCCTGGTACTACCTGCTGAGCGGCGCCGACTTCGACGCCGACGACGTGCCGGACCTGATCTCCATCGCCGCAGTGGTCGACGTGTCGGGCGAAGCGGTGCTCTATGTCGGCACGCTGGCCGACTACTATTTCGACGCCGAGGGCCGGCTGGATCGGCTGGTGCTTGAAGCGGTCGAGCGCCGCCCGCTGGCCACCGACAGGGCCACGGTTGGTGAGTCCCAGCCAGAGCGCTTCTACCGGATCGACGGCGACTACTTCGTGATCCGACACGAGCAGATCATTTCCTTGAACGTGCGCTACGTCCGCATCGCCAGGGCCGCTACTCAGGCGCCACAGCCGCTCGCGGCCGCCACGACGTAAGCCCGGCGTCTGAATCTGGCACCACCCTTGCATTGACTCGGGCATGAGTCCCGAAATCGCCCTGACCGAATTGCGTGGTGGCCTGGTCACCGTCCTGTGGCTGGCCGGCCCGATCCTGCTCGCCGTGCTGGTGGTGGGCGTGGTGATCGGCGTGATCCAGGCGGCGACGCAGATCAACGAGCCGACCATCGCCTTCATCGCCAAGGCGGTAGCCCTGACCGCGGTGTTGTTTGCCACCGGCAGCATGCTGCTGGCGCATCTGGTCGAATACACGACCATGCTGTTCCAGCGTATCCCGCACCTGATCGGCTAGCCGGCAGGAACGCCGCCGTGGATGCCGCAACGCAGATGGTGATCGATGGCCAGCGCGCTTTCGCGATGGTCGGCGCGGTGCTGTGGACGATGCTGCGCATCGGCGCGGTGCTGACCGCCATGCCCATCGTCGGCACCAAGGCGGTACCGGCGCGCATCCGGGTCATGGTCGCCGGCACCCTGGCCATGGCCCTGGCCCCGATCCTGCCGCCGGTACCGGCCTGGAATGGGTTCGACGCCGCAGTGGTGCTGACGGTGGCACGCGAACTGGCGATCGGCGCGGCGATCGGCTTCCTGCTGCGGCTGATCTTCGAGGCCGGCGCGCTGGCCGGCGAACTCATCTCGCAAAGCACGGGCCTGTCGTTCGCGCAGATGTCCGACCCCTTGCGCGGGGTTACCTCCGGGGTGATCGCACAGTGGTTCTACCTCGGCTTCGGCCTGCTGTTCTTCGTCGCCAATGGCCACCTGGCCCTGGTCGCGCTGATCATGGACAGCTACAAGGCCGTGCCGATCGGCGCCGCCCTGCCCGACCCGCAGGCCTTTGCCGAAGTTGCGCCGACCTTCTTCCTGCAGGTATTGCGCGGCGGCCTGACCCTGGCCTTGCCGATGATCGTGGCGATGCTGGCGGTGAACCTCGCGCTCGGCGCACTGGCCAAGGCCGCGCCGGCCTTGAACCCGATCCAGCTGGGCCTGCCGGTGTCGGTGCTGCTTGGCCTGTTCCTGCTGGCGATGCTGGCAGGCGAAATGGCGCCGCCGGTACAGCGCCTGTTCGATGCGGCCTTCGATGCAGCACGCGCCCTGACCGCCTGACGCGCTACAGAACCGCGCGCGGCGGCCGATACAGGCTACGAATCCCGGGGGAGGATTCGCCAGGCCAGGAGGGGGCCTTGCAGCAGCGGGGCACGACCATGTGGATGAGCGAAGGTGGCAGCGAACGCCGCGGCGGGATCGCGTGCGCGCTCGCACGCCTGTGCCTGGCGGCCTGCCTGCTCGTACCGCTCCTGCTGCTGGCGCCACCGCTGGCCGCGCAGAACTACAGCTTCCGCGCCTACGCCCAGGCCGAGGGCCTGCTCGGCCTGTCCATCAGCACCTTGTATGAAGACCGGCACGGCGTGCTCTGGGCCGGCACCGAACTGGGGCTGCATCGCTATGAGCGCGAACGCTTCCACGTCGTCGGCGCCGAGTCGGGCATCAGCAGCATCTACATCCGCGCCATCACCGAGGACCGCAACGGCCACCTGTGGGTAGGCACGTCCAACGGTTTGTATGTACGCCGCGGCAGCCGCTTCGAGCAGGTGCAGTGGCAGGGCCGGCCGATCCAGCTGGACAACGGCAACACCCTGGTCGCCCAGGGCAGCGGCGTGGTGGCGGTGAGCCACCGGCAACTGCTGCGCATTACCCCGCGCGATGCCAGCGGCTGGCAGACGCAAGCCGTGACCTTGCGCGTGGACGGCCACGCCCTGCCGCCAATGGGTGAAGCCCTGCTCTCCGAGGGCGATCTGCTCTGGGCAGCCTGCGGCACGCAACTGTGCCGCATCCAGGGCGACGGCACGACCACGCTGTGGGGCCAGACGCAGGGTCTGCCGCAGGAACGCTGGCAAGCGATCCTGCGCGACCGCCAGGGTGGCCTGTGGCTGCGCGGCGGCAAGCACATTCTGTCCTTGCCGCGCGGCGCGCAAAGGTTCGTCGAACATCCCGCCCCGCCCGGCGACAGCTTCAGCATGCTCTCCGGCGCCACCAACCTGGCGCTGGACCCGCGCGGCCGCGTGGTAACCCGCGCCAATGGCGGCCTGGTGCGTTGGCAAGGCGACCGTTGGCAGGTGTTCTCGCGCAGCCAGGGCGTGGGCATCACGCCACTGGTCGGCCCGGTGCTGGTGCAGCGCGACGGCCGCTTCTGGATCGGCACGCGCGGCCTCGGCATCCAGCGCTGGCTGGCCTACGACCGCATCGAACACTGGGACGAAGGCCAGGGCCTGGCGGCCGCGCCGACCTGGTCGATCCTGCGCAGCCCGCAAGGCGAGCTGCTGGTTGGCGGCGATGCCGGCAGCAACGTGCTGGGCACTACGCCCGGGGCCACAGCGCGGCGCATGCAGCCGTGGACGCTGGCCGACGGCCGCGCGCTGCAACAGACCACCAGCATGGCCATCGCCGCCGATGGCGCGGTATGGCTGGGGCGCTCGTCCGGGATGATCGCGCGCCGCGATCCGGCCGATGGCAGCACCCGCGATATCGCACAGGCGCCGGCCGGCGTGCGCGTGCTGCAATTCGATGCGCAAGGCGTGCTGTGGATCATCACTGGCCGCGGCGTCTTCCACCTCGCGCCCGGCGCGACCCAGGTGCAGCGCGAGCGTGAGCTGCCGATGGCTGCGTTCGATGACGCACGCACCGATGCGGGCGGCACGATCTGGCTGACTTCGGGCGCGGGCCTGTACCGTCGCATTGGCGGCCACTGGCGCCGCGTCGAGGTTGGCGGCGCGCTGCCGAGCCAGGACTTCTCACGACTGTCTTTCGCCGCCGATGGCGAGGTGTGGGCCTCGCTCAATGACGCCGGCCTGTGGCACGGGCGTTTCGACCAGGCGCGCAACCGCCTGGACCTGCGCGCGGTGGACGACCCGCTGGTGTCGCGCGTGATGCCCTACATCCTGCGCCACGACAGCCGTGGCTGGCTGTGGCTGGGCAGCAGCCAGGGCATCGACCTGCTGCGCGATGGCCGCTGGATGCGCATCACCCAGGCCGAAGGCCTGTTGTGGGACGACATCTCTGCCAATGCCTTCTTCGAGGATCGCGACGGTACCGTGTGGATCGGGTCCAGCCGCGGCCTGAGCCACATCACCGACCCGGTGACGCTGTTTGCGCCGCAGCCGCTGCGGCTGGAGATTGCCCGCGTCTACCGTGGCGAACAGACCGTGCTGCCGGGCGCTTCGCTGCTGTGGTCCGAGCGGCCGCTGGACATCGACCTGTCCACGCCGGGTGCTTCCGGCGGCAGTGACCGCATCATGTTCCGCTACCGCATCAACGACCACAACGGCACCTGGATCACCAGCCCGCAGGACCATTTCGTCTATCCGATCGTCGCACCCGGGCGCTACGAACTGGCCTTGCAGGCCGAAGACCTGCGCCGCCGCCAGCGCAGCGAGATCGCCTATTTCCGCTTTGAAGTGCTGCCGCCGTGGTGGCGCAGCCCGCTGGCCTTGCTGCTCTATGTCCTGCTCGGCTGTGCGGCGGTGTTCGGCCTGCTGCGCTGGCGCGTGCGCCGCCTGCTGGCGCGCGAACGCGAGCTGGAGCGGGTGGTCGCCGAGCGCACGCGCGAGCTGGAGCAGGAAAAACTGGAACTGGAAGTGGCCCGTGCCGCGCTGGCGATCAAGGCCACACGCGATGACCTGACCGGCCTGCTCAACCGCACCGGCATTCTCGAAGCCATTGCCGAGCGCATTGCCGCGCGCCGCGACGACGAGCCGCTGGCGGTGGTGCTGATCGACCTGGACCACTTCAAGGCGATCAACGACCAGTGGGGCCATCTGGCCGGCGATGCCGTGCTGGCGCGCGTCGGCCGCCGCCTCAGTGCGAGCCTGCGCGGCAGCGACGAAGTCGGCCGCTACGGTGGCGAGGAACTGCTGGCGGTGCTGCCCGGCGTCTCGCGCCAGGCGCGCACGCGGTTGCGCGTGCTGCACGACACGATCTGCGCCACGCCCTTCGCGGTGGAAGACACGATGATCGAGGTCACCTGCTCGATTGGTGTGGCCTGGTACCGCGAAGGCGAGAGTTTGTCGCAGCTGCTTGCCCGTGCCGATGCGGCGCTGTATCGGGCCAAGCATGGCGGGCGCAACCGGATCGAACTGGATGAGACGGGTGCGGAGGCTGTGGGCTAGCGGGTCACACGTGCCGGTCACACGCCGTCACGATCGCCAGTCCCGCTGAGCTCGCAGGCTGGACGCGACCCGGTTATGACAGCTGTGGCGGTGCTGCAGCCTCATCGATGCGCGATCATCTGCATGCAGACCGCCTTCCCGCAATGGAGGCATCAGATGAACACCTCTCCTCGACTGGCTGCGTTCTGCCTTTGCGTGGGCACTGGTCTCGCTGCGCCGTCGGCCTGGGCCCAGCGCTCGCCCGGCCTCGCCACGGAAATGATCAGCGTCACCCGTACCGTGACTTACCCGCCGAACTCGGTTGAAGGCCCGCAAGCCCTCGACTGGATACGGAGCAGGTCGCCGACGTATGCGCCGCGCCTGCGCGGCGGCCAGGTGAACGTCACCCGCAGCATGCGGACCACCGCGGCGATCGATTCACTGCAGATGCGCGGCGCGTCGGCTGCGATGTCGCCGGTCCCGGTTCCCGGACCCGGCCTCGATGGCGAGCGTTATGGCGTGGTGCATTCCCTGCCCGATGGAAGCCGCGAGTCCTGGATTTTCGAGTGGCGTGGCGGCGGTGGCTGGTCCGTGGTCGAGTACGACTACCGGCTCTGAGCGGCGGGCTTGGGGTTGGCATGCTCGATCCGATGCATGCATTCGGATGAAGGGAATCCTGTACGCCCATCGGGGTAGTAGCGCGTCCCTTCCTGCTGCAAGGCGCGCGCGCAGTCGTCCGGGGTGAAGATCTGCTCCTGGTCGACGCTGCTGCATGCGGCAAGCGCAAGCACACTCATCAGACATATCAATCTGCGCCGACCCGCCTTGAGTGCGGACTTTGCGCGGTGGCCCTCGTCTTGCAGCATCCCATCCTCCTGCCAGCAGGCGCTCCCCACCCGATCTACGCCCTCATCCGCCCGCTGGATATTGGACAAATCCACCCCTCCACACGATCCACCCCGCTCCGGCACACCCCTTGCATGACCCCGGGCAGGCTCCTTCTCCTGCCCCACCATGTCCGAAAACGAAGACGGCGCCGAACGCACAGAACTTCCTACCGCCAAACGCCTGCGTGATGCCCGCGAGCAGGGCAACATCCCGCAGTCACGCGAACTGGCTACTGCCACGGTGTTTGGCGCCGGGGTGATCGCGCTGATGGCGATGTCCGGCGGGCTCGCCGCCGGCGCCCGCGGCTGGATGCAGACCGCGCTGACCCCCGACCCCGCCTTGTGGCGCAACCCCGAAACGCTGTTCGGGCACTTCGGCCAACTCCTGCTGGAACTGATGTGGGTGATCGCCCCGCTGGCCGGCATCTGCCTGCTGGCCGGGCTGGTCGCCCCCGTGGCGATGAGCGGCCTGCATTTCTCCAGCAAGGCGTTCACCCCCAATCTCAACAAGCTCAACCCGATGAACGGCCTGCAGCGCCTGTGGGGCGGACATGGCGTGGCCGAACTGGTCAAGTCGCTGCTGCGCGTGGCCTTCGTCGGCGGCGCCGCCACCCTGGTGATCATGCATGGCCTGGACGGGCTGCGCAGCCTGCTCAACGAACCGCTGGAGATGGCAATCAGCCACGGCCTGGGCTTCACCGTGCGCCTGCTGTTCGCCACCGCTGCCGCGCTGGGCCTGCTGGCGGCCATCGATGCGCCGTACCAGAAGTGGAACTGGCTGCGGAAGCTGAAGATGACCCGCGAGGAGATCAAGCGGGAAATGAAGGAAAGCGAGGGCAGCCCGGAGGTCAAGGGCCGCATCCGGCAGATGCAGATGCAGCTGTCGCAGCGCCGGATGATGGAAGCGGTGCCGACCGCCGACGTGGTTCTGGTCAACCCCACCCACTACGCCGTGGCGCTCAAGTACGAGGGCGGCAAGATGCGCGCGCCCGTTGTAGTGGCCAAGGGCACCGATGAAATGGCTTTCCGCATCCGCGAGGTCGGCGAGCGGCACCGGGTCGCCATCGTCTCGGCCCCGCCTTTGGCACGCGCCTTGTATAGGGAAGCCCAACTCGGCAAGGAAATTCCCGTGAGACTGTATTCGGCCGTGGCCCAGGTGCTGTCCTACGTCTACCAGCTGCGTGCCTGGCGCGCCGGGCCGATGCCGCCGTTGCCGCCCATCGAGGTCGATGAGTTCGGCGGCAAGGCCGGGGGCCGCGCATGAGCGCCCAGCCGATGAACGCCCGCCGGGTGCTGGAACTGATCCGCGGCGGCCTCGGCGCGCCGCTGGTGGTGCTGGCGATGCTGGCCATGGTCGTCGTGCCGCTGGCCGCGCCGGTGCTCGATGCCTTGTTCACCTTCAACATCGCCATCTCGCTGATGGTGCTGCTGGCGGTGGTCTACGTGCAGCGCCCGCTGGAATTCACGATCTTCCCGATCGTGCTGCTGATGACCACGATGCTGCGCCTGGCGCTGAACGTGGCCTCCACCCGCGTGATCCTGCTCAATGGCCAGAACGGCCACGAGGCGGCCGGCAAGGTCATTGCCGCGTTCGGCGAATTCGTGATCGGCGGCAATTACGCGGTCGGCATCGTGGTGTTTGCGATCCTGACCATCATCAACTTCGTGGTCATCACCAAGGGCGCAGGCCGCGTGTCCGAAGTGACCGCGCGCTTCATCCTCGACGCCATGCCCGGCAAGCAGATGGCGATCGACGCCGACCTCAACGCCGGCCTGCTGACCCGCGAGGAAGCCAAGGCCCGGCGTGAGGAAGTGCGCGAGGAAGCCGACTTCTACGGTGCAATGGACGGTGCCAGCAAGTTCATCCGCGGCGACGCGGTGGCCGGCATCCTGATTCTTTTCATCAACCTCATCGGCGGCCTGGCCGTGGGCATGCTGCAGCACGGCATGCCGTTTGGCGATGCCGCGGCCACCTATACCTTGCTGTCCATCGGTGACGGCCTGGTCGCGCAGCTGCCCGCGCTGCTGGTGTCCTCGTCGGTGGCAATGCTGGTGACCCGCGCCTCGCGCGCACAGGACATGAGCCAGGCCATGGTCGGCCAGGTCTTCGGCCAGCACCGCGCGCTGGCGGTGGCTGCCGGCATCCTTGGTCTGGTCGGCCTGGTGCCGGGCATGCCCAATGTCGCCTTTTTGACGCTGGCGCTGATCCTGGGCTTCATTGCCTGGAAGCTGCACAAGCGCGCCGCCGCCGAGCCGCAGGCTGGCAGCGAGGCCGCTGCGCGCGGCACGCCCGGCGCAACGCCGGCCGCGGCCGCCAATGCCGAGTTGAGCTGGGACGAACTGCGGCCAATCGATCCGCTCGGCCTGGAAGTCGGCTACCGCCTGATTCCGTTGGTGGACAAGGCCCAGGGCGGCGAACTGATGGCGCGGATCAAGGGGGTGCGGCGCAAGCTCACCCAGGACATCGGCTTTTTGATCCCGCCGGTACACATCCGCGACAACCTGGAACTGGGGGCCACTGCCTATCGCCTGCTCGTGCACGGCGTGCCGGTGGCGACCGCCGAGATTCACCCCGACCGCGAACTGGCCCTGGACCCGGGCGGCGCGCTCGGTGCGATCGACGGCATTCCCGGCAAGGACCCGGCCTTCGGCCTGGACGCGGTATGGATCCAGCCGCATCAGCGGGCCCAGGCCGAGTCGATCGGCTACACCGTTGTCGATCCGGCCACCGTGGTTGCCACGCATCTGTCGCACCTGATCCGCGAGCACGCCCCCGAACTGCTCGGCCACGAGGAAGTGCAGCAGTTGCTGGCGACCCTGGCCAAGGCCGCGCCGAAGCTGGTCGAAGACCTCACTCCGAAGGCGTTGCCGCTGTCGGTGGTCGTGCGCGTTCTGCAGAACCTGCTGGTGGAGCGCATCCCGATTCGCCAGCTGCGCAAGATCGTCGAGGCCCTGGTCGAGCATGCCCCGCACAGCCAGGACCCGGCCGCGCTCACCGCCGCGGTGCGGACCTCGCTGGGCCGCTTCATCGTGCAGGAGATCGCCGGAATGTCGGCGGAGCTGCCGGTGTTCACCCTGGCCCCGCAACTGGAACGGGTCTTGCAGGACTCCACCCAGGGCGGCGGCGGCATTGCGCTGGAGCCCGGACTGGCCGAGCGCCTGCACCAGAGCCTGGCCGACTGTGTCGGCAAGCAGGAAGCGCGCAACGAGCCGGCCGTGGTGCTGGTGCCCGGTCCGGTCCGCGCCGCCCTGGCCCGCCTGGTCCGCCACAGCGTGCCCTCGCTGTCGGTTCTGGCCTACGGCGAGGTGCCGGAGGACAAGCGGTTGAAGTTGGTGGGAACGATTAGTTGATGTGGGCTGGGAATGGGGAATTGGGAACGGGGAATTGGAAGAGCCGGTTTCCTGCGACGGAGAAGACGATGAGTAACGCGAAGAACAGCAGGACTACACGGAGGCCGGCGCAAGTTGGCGCCCGACTCCATTCCCGATTCCCCATTCCCCATTCCCGGCCCTTCCCATGAAAATCAAACGCTTTGTCGCCCCTGACATGCGCACCGCCTTCCGCCTGGTGCGGGAAGAGCACGGCCCGGATGCGGTGATCCTGTCCAACCGGCGCACCGAGGAAGGGGTCGAGATCGTCGCGGCCAGCAACTATGACGAGGCACTGGTGCTGCGCGCGCTGGACAACGCCCGCGCCGAGCAGAAGGCCGCGCCAGCCGCCGTTGCCGAGACCGTTGCCGCGGTGGCCGCGCCTGCGGTGGCGCCGCGTCGCGCGCCCTCGCCGGCCGATGCATTGATCGCTGCCATGTCCGAACGCCAGCCGGCGCGTGCAACCGAGCGCAGCCAGGCCAGCGCCGCGCGCGCCGTCTTCAACGTGCCCGCGCCTGAGCGCGACACCACCGCCATTCCCGAAGAAATCTTTGCGACCTTTGCCCAGGCCGCGGCCAGGCCGGCCAGCGCGCCGGCCGCCACGCCAGCGGCCAAGCCGGCGCCACGTCGCGCCCGCGAGCCCGACGCGGACTTTGAAATGGCCGCCGCCCTGCCCTCGATTGCCGCGCCTTCGCCGCTGGCGCCGGCCCAGCCCGCCGCGCCGGTGCTGGCCGCGGTGCCGGTCACGCCCGCGCCGCAGAGCGACGAACAATTGGCGCAGCTGCGCGACGAGCTCGCGCTGATGCGGCAGATGATCGAGCGCGAAATGAATCGCCTCACCGACGAACGCCTGCGCGGTTCGCCAGTGCGGGCGCAGGCCTTGGAACTGCTGGACGACTACGGCTTCGATGCCGGTCTCACCCGCGACATCGCCCTGCAGATTCCGCCGGAGACCGAGCTGCACCGTGGCCGTGGCCTGATGCTTGGCCTGCTGTCCAAGCGCCTGCCGATTGCCCCGATCGATCCGCTGCAGACTGGCGGGGTGATCGCGCTGGTCGGCCCGACCGGCGCCGGCAAGACCACCACGATTGCCAAGCTGGCCTCGCGCTTTGCCGCCGAGCACGCGCCGCGCGACGTGGCCCTGGTCACCACCGACACCCAGCGCGTCGGCGGCCGCGAACAGCTCTACAGCTATGGCCGCCAGCTCGGCATCGCCGTGCACGAGGCCGACAGCGACCAGGGCTTGATCCAGCTGCTCGAACGCCTGGCCGACTACAAGCTGGTGCTGATCGATACCGCCGGCATGGGCCAGCGCGACCGCGCCCTGGCCGCCCAGCTCAACTGGCTGCGCGGCGCGCGCCAGGTCACCTCGCTGCTGGTGCTGCCGGCCAATGCCCACTTCGCCGACCTCGACGAGGTCGTGCGCCGCTTCGCCGCCGCCCGCCCGCAAGGCGTGGTGCTGACCAAGCTGGACGAGACCGGTCGCTTCGGCAGCGCCCTGTCGGTGGTGGTGGACCACCAGATGCCGATCACCTGGGTCACCGACGGCCAGCGCGTGCCCGACGACCTCCACCGGGCCAATGCGGCCAGCCTGGTGCTGCGCCTTGAAGATTTGCGCCGCGCTGCCGATAAGCCCTGTACTCCGGAGCAGAACCATGCCGTCGCGTGAATACGCCAAGCTGACCAACACCTTCCCCCTGTCGGCAACCCGTAGCGAGCCCATGGGCCCGGTGCGGACCATTGCCGTGACCGGTGGCAAGGGCGGCGTGGGCAAGACCAACATCTCGGCGAACCTGGCCGTGGCGCTGGCCGACATGGGCAAGCGCACCTTGCTGCTCGACGCCGACCTGGGCCTGGCCAACCTCGACGTGGTGCTCGGCCTGTCGCCCAAGTTCACCCTGGCCGACCTGATTGCCGGCCGCTGCACGCTGGAAGAAGTGTTGCTCGAAGGCCCCGGCGGCGTGCTGGTGGTGCCGGCCGCGTCTGGCCGCCGGCACATGGCCGAACTGGCCCCGGCCCAGCATGTGGGCCTGGTCAACGTGTTCTCCGAACTGGAACGCGACCTGGACGTGATGGTCATCGACACCGCCGCCGGCATCACCGACAGCGTGCTGACCTTCTGCCAGGCCGCCCAGGACACGGTGGTCGTGGTCTGCGACGAGCCGGCCTCGATCACCGACGCCTACGCCCTGATCAAGGTGCTCTCGCGCGAGCGCGGCGTGGACCGCCTGCAGATCGTCGCCAACATGGTGCGCGACCCCAACGAAGGCCGCCTGCTGTACGACAAGCTCTCGCGCGTGTGCGAGAAGTTCCTCGGCGACGTGTCGCTGAACTACCTCGGCCACGTGCCGCAGGATGACTGGCTGCGCCTGTCGGTGCAGCGCCAGCAACCGGTGATCAAGGCCTACCCGGCCAGCCCGTCGGCGCAGGCCATTGCCGAAATCGCGCGACGCACCTCGCGCTGGCAGGCCCCGACCGTGCCGCGTGGCAATGTTGAATTCTTTGTCGAGCGCATCATCCAGCGCGGGGTAGCGGCATGAACGCCGCGGCCCAGTACCGCGCCGTGCAGCGCGCCAGTGACGCCACCGAGTGCGTCACCACCCATGCCGACCTGGTGCGCCGCATCGCCCACCACCTGGCCGCGCGCCTGCCCGCCAGTGTCGAGGTGGATGACCTGATCCAGGCCGGCATGATCGGCCTGATCGAAGCCTCGCGTTCCTACGATGCCGACCAGGGCGCCTCTTTCGAGACCTACGCCTCGATCCGCATTCGCGGCTCGATGATCGACGAGATTCGTCGCGGCGACTGGGTACCGCGTTCGGTACACCGCCGTGCCCGCGACGCTGCTTCGGCAATCCGCAAGATCGAGCAGAGCACTGGCCGCGCCGCAGCCGCCACCGAAGTGGCCGCGGCCATGGACATGCCCCTGCCCGAATACCTGCGGCTGATGGAAGACGCCGCGCGCGGCCAGGTGCTGAGCCTGGAGTCGCGCGTGGAAGACCACGGCGAACTCGACACCATCGCCCGCGGCGGCCCCAACCCGCAGCAGCTGTTCGAGCGCGGCGAGTTTGGCCGCGAACTGGGCAAGGCCATCGGCCAGTTGCCCGAGCGCGAGCAGTTGGTGCTGTCGCTGTACTACGAGCAGGAATTGAACCTGAAGGAAATCGGCGCCGTACTCGGCGTGAGCGAATCGCGCGTGTGCCAGATCCATGGCCAGGCGGTGGTGCGCCTGCGCGGGCGCCTGAAGAGTTTCGAGCTGGCCGATGCCGGTATTGTTGATGAAGAGTGAGAATCGGGAATGGGGAATGGGGAATGGG
>DASPIU010000012.1:0-3033 GCA_035629025.1 Stenotrophomonas sp. | reverse complement strand
CAGCGTCGAGGCCGACGCCGGCAGCCGCATCCAGGGCAACGGGCAGCTGGGCCCGACGCGCATGGCCGGCACCATTGCGCCGGGCAACTCGATCGGCACACTGACCGTCGCCGGCGACTACGTGCAACTGCCCGGCAGCACTTACGAGGCCGAGCTGGGGCCGGCCGGCACCAGCGACCTGCTGCAGGTCAACGGGCGTGCAAGCCTGCAAGGCGGCACGTTGCGACCCACCTTGCTCGGTGCCACTGCGATGCTCGGCCAGAACTACCGCGTGTTGAATGCGAGCGGCGGCGTCGAAGGCCGCTTCGCCACCGTCGACGGCAGCCTGCCAACGCCCTTCCTATCCTTTGCCGCGCGTTACGCGGCCAGCACCATCGATGTGGCGATCGCGCGCGGCTTGCCATTAGTCAGCGCAGCCATCACGCGCAACCAGCGCAGCATCGCGGCCGCCGCCGATGCAACGCCGGATGCGAATCTACTACCGCAGCGTCTCACCAGCCTCGCCCCGGCGCAATTGCCGGCCGCGCTCGATGCCCTCGGCGGCGAACTGCATGCCAGCGCCCGCGCCTTGTTGCTGCAAGACACCCAGCTATTGCGCGATGCGGCTTTGACACGTGCGCGGAATGGCCAGGATGCCTTCACCGCGCAAAGCCTGTCCGAGGGCCGCCGCGGTGCCTGGGCCGATGTGCAGCAGAGCGAGCGCCGGACCGACGACAATGGCAATGCCAGCAGCGCGCGCCTGTCTGCTGACAGCTTGCTCGTGGGTTATGACCATCGTTTGCAGAGCGGCTGGCAACTTGGCGTGCTCGGCGGCGGCGGCAAGGGCAGCCTGCGCGTGCGCGAAGGCCAGGACCGCGCGCGGGTTCGATCGCGTCATGCCGGCCTGCACCTGGGGCGGCGCTGGGGTGCCCTGGGCTTGCGCATGGGTGCGGGTTATAGCTGGCAGGATCTTCGCACCCAGCGCAGCACGGCCATTGCGGGCCAGCCTGATCCGCGTGCACGCTACGACGCCGACACCGCGCAATGGTTTGCGGAACTGGGCTATCGCGTCGATGGCACGCGTGGAGGCATCGAACCGTTCGTGCAGTACACCGGCCTGCGCTTGAGCAGCGATGCCGCCCAGGAAGCAGGCCGCGCCCAGGCCCTGTCCATCGCCAGCGCTCAGCAGACGATCAGTTTGTGGAGCGGAGGGCTGCGCTTCAATCTAGATCTTGCCGCACGCGACCAGCCCCAGCGTTGGTTGAGCTTGCGCGGCAGCGTCGCCTACCAGCAGGCCGACGGCGACCTCACGCCCGCCGCGCGCATGCAATGGCAGGACGGCCCGGCCTTCACCGTATGGGGTGTGCCACTCGCGCGCCTCAGCAGCGTGGCCACACTCGGTGTCGCGGCACGGCTGAGCCGCAGCAGCCTGCTGACCTTTGACTGGCGCGGGGCCTTTGCCAGACGCGGGCGCGATACCGGTATCGGCGTGCATTACTCGTTGCGCTTCTAGCGAACGGCATGCGGCAATGGATACTGCCTTTTTAGCGACCGCGGCGAAATAACCCATCGCCCGCCACAAGGCGAGGGGGATGATTACAAACAGGTTTCCGGACGCGATTGCCGGATCAGCGGCCACGTAGCGCAATAGCCGGCACTTTCCTGCCGGAGTGCAAAGCTCTCATGTTGAACCCTGTTCTCCCGTGTCCTGCGAAGGCACAGCGCCCGTTATCGCTCGCCATTGTGCTGGCGCTGGCCCTTCCTGCTGGTGCCTCGGCCAATGACTACCTGGACCAGCTCACCCCCGCGCAGCGCGCCGAGTTCGACGCCAACCGCGGCCTGGCGGCGATCAACGCCCAATACGCCTATGCGCGCGGGCTCAGTGGCGCGGGCCAGGTGCTGGGAATCGTCGACAGCGGCGTGGCGCCCAACCACCCCGAACTGGCGGGCCGGGTCACCGGCATTGCCGCTGGCGCACTGCGCCCGGACGGCAGCCGCTGCGACAACGGCACCCTGCTCGCGGGACCGTCCGCCTGTTTCTACACCGAAGGCACACAACCGGCCGTCACCTATCTGGATTGGGACCGCGCACTGGCGGAAAGCTTGCTGACCAGCGAGTCGGCCAAGTCGCTGGAAGAAGCCAACGCGTACGGCCGCTTCGAGAACCACGGCACACACGTCGCGGGGATCATGGCAGCCGCGCGCGATGGCCAGGGCATGCACGGCGTTGCACCGGGCTCGAGCCTGGCCAGCGTCAAGCTGTTTTCCGACGCATACACGAATACCGCCAGCTTCCTGAACGAAGCTGCCGGCACTCCCGTTTTTCCCGGCGAGTTGACGCTGTCGCAGTACCGCACACCAGAATTCATGGCGCAAGCCTATGGCCGCCTTGGCAAGGCCGGTGTGCGCGTGGTCAACAACAGCTGGGCCTATCCCAACGAGGCACCCGGAAGCGTCGGCGCCGTTGATCAGCAGGCGAAGCAGTTTGCCGCAGAGCTGGACAGCATTGCAGGCGCAACGCTGCGCTATGGAATGCTGCAGGTAGTGGCTGGGGGTAACGACGGCAGTGCCACCGTTGACGTGCCTGCGGCGCTCCCGCGCTACAAGCCGGAGTTGCAGCCCTATTGGCTCAGCGTCATCAGCGTGGCGGCCGACGGCACCCTGGATTCGTTCTCCAACGGTTGCGGCCTGAGCCGCGACTGGTGCGTGGCCGCTCCCGGGGCAGAGATCAAATCAAGCGTCATCGAAGGCCTCGCAAACGCGCAGCCGGTTCGCGATGCCAGCGGTGCCGTGGTCGGCCTGCAGGTGGCGCGCGAGCAGACACCGACGTACAAGATCAGCCCATTAAGTGGCACGTCCATGGCTGCGCCACACGTCACCGGCGCACTGTCCCTGCTGATCGAGCGATTCCCTTACCTCAACAACCCGCAGGTACGCGACGTGCTGCTCACCACCGCCACCGACCTGGGCGCACCGGGCGTGGACGACGTGTTCGGCTGGGGCCTGATCAACCTGCGCAAGGCCATCGACGGACCAGGGATGCTGCGCGTGGAC
>DASPIU010000011.1:0-43709 GCA_035629025.1 Stenotrophomonas sp. | reverse complement strand
CAGCGTCACCGGCCCGAGCTACAGCGTAGGCGGCACCACCGTGAACAACGTCGGCGATGCGCTCACCAAGTTGGGCGACACCATCAACAACGGCGAGATCGGTCTGGTGAAGCAGGATGCCACGACCCGGAACATCACCGTGGCCAAGGACACGGATGGCACGCAGGTCTCGTTCGCTGGCACTGCCGGCGATCGCGTGCTGAGCGGCGTCGCCAAGGGCGCAGTCAACCAGACCTCGACTGAGGCAGTGAACGGATCGCAGCTGTACGGCACCAACCAGTCGGTGGTCAATGCCCTGGGCGGCGGCTCGCAACTCAACCCGGACGGCACGATCACCGGCCCGACTTACAGCGTCGGCGGAACCAGCGTCAACAACGTCGGTGATGCGCTCAGCAACATCGATGGCCGGGTGACCAACAACAGCAACCGCATCACCGAGCTGGGCGACCAGATCAACAATGGCGGCCTGGGTTTGGTGCGGCAGGACACCGCCACCCGCGACATCACTGTAGCCGCTGCCACTAACGGCAGGCGTGTGAATTTCGCTGGCACGGCCGGTGATCGGGTTCTGAGTGGCGTGGCCAGGGGCATGGCGGACAACGACGGCGTCAACGTGTCCCAGCTCAAGGGCGCAGTGGATAGCCTGGGCGGCGGGGCCAAGGTCAATGCGGATGGCACGGTTACCGGTCCGACCTACGTCGTGGGCGGGACAACCGTAAACAATGTGGGCGATGCCATCAGCAACGTCGATGGGCGGGTAACCAACCTGGGTGACCAGATCAACAATGGCACTGTCGGCCTCGTGCAACAGGACGCCATCACCAAGACGATCACCGTGGCCAAGGATCGGGAAGGCAGTCGCGTGGACTTCACCGGCGGTGCTGGTGACCGCACGCTGGGCGGCGTGGCCAAGGGCGCGGCAGACAACGAAGGTGTCAACGTGTCGCAGCTCAAAGGTGCGGTGGATGGCTTCGGCGGCGGCGCCAAGGTAAACGCCGATGGCTCAGTCACGGGCCCGACCTACGTGGTCGATAATCGCTCGGTCAGCAACGTCGGTGACGCACTCAGCAACATCGATGGCCGGGTGACCAGCAACACCGAAGCGATCAAGGAACTGGTGAACGGCGGCGGGATGAAATATGTCAGCGTCAGGTCCACGGCTGCTGGTGCCAGTGCGACAGGTGCCGAGGCCGTGGCGATTGGGCCCCAAGCCAGCGCCACGGGTGATGGCGGCGTGGCCATGGGCAACGGGGCCAAGGCCCAAGCCGCCAACAGCGTTGCGCTGGGTGCCGGCTCGGTGGCGACCAGGGCCAACAACGTTTCAGTCGGCGGCGCCGGCAGCGAACGCAGCATCAGCAATGTGGCCGCGGGTACCGAGGACACCGATGCCGTCAACGTCAGCCAGCTCAAGCAGTCCCAGCAGGGCACCGCACGCTATGACAGCCAGGCGGGCGGGCAGGGCACCGACTACACCAGCCTGAGCCTGGGCGGCCCGGGTGGCGGGACCACCACCACGGTGCGTAACGTTCGTGCCGGTGTGGCGGGCACTGACGCGGTGAACGTGGACCAGCTGCAAGCCGGCATGGGACAGACGCTGAGCAGCGCTCGCCGCTACACCGACAGCCGCATCCAGCAAGTGCAGCAGGATGCCTGGGTCGCACGCCGTGAAGCGCGTGGCGGCACCGCCGCGGCGATGGCCATGGCCGGCATGCCGCAAGCCTACCTGCCCGGCAAGAGCATGCTGGCCGCGGCGGCGAGCAGCTTCCAAGGCGAGAGCGCACTGGCGATCGGCCTGTCAGGCGTCACCGATAGCGGCCGCTATGTCTACAAGGCCCAGACCAGTGCCAACACCCGCGGCGATTTCGGCGTGACCGTCGGCGCAGGCATCCAGTGGTAAGTCCGTGGTCCGGTGGCGGCGACGCCGCGGCCGGGCGCCTGCATCACAAATCCCAGGGAACTCCAATGAACAAAGCCAACAAGCAAGCCCTTATCTTGCTGATGCTCGCGCCGATGGTATTGGCGATGGGCTGCACGCGCCACGTCAGTCGCGGCCTGACCGACGAAGGCGAGGTCCAGGAAGTCGTATATCCAGATGAAAGCAAGCTCGTTCGCAAGGGCGGCAGCATACCGAACCTCGACAACCTGCGAATGCTCGGCGAAGGGCTCAACAAGGAGCAGCTGCGTGGGCTCATCGGCAGCCCGCACTTCCGCGAGGGTGTGGGTGCGCGCGAATGGGATTACCTGTTCCAGTTGCCGACCACCGCCAACCAGACCTTGCAGTGCCGCTTCAAGGTCATCTTCAACAGTCGCATGATGGCGAACAAGTTGTACTGGGCGCCGGAGCAATGTGCTGAACTGGTGGCTGCCTCCGCGTCGGTCGCAGCGAGTTCGGCGCCGGCCGCGCCGCAGATGCGGCAGTTCTCGCTGTCGACCGATATCCTGTTTCCCTTTGGCAAGGGGGCAGTGCAGGACATGAATGCCGCCGGCCGTGAGCGCGTAGTGCAGATCGCCGCGGATATCCGCGGCGCCGACGACCTGCAGGTGAGGGTACTTGGCTACACCGATCGCATCGGAAACGAGCAGTCGAATCTGTCGTTGTCGCAGCGGCGTGCAGATGCGGTGCGCGAGGTGCTGGTCGGCGCCGGTGTGCCAGCAGCGGCAGTGAGCGCGCGCGGCCTGGGTGAAACGCACTCTTCCGACTGCAGCAAGTATCTGCCGAACGCGGAACTGGCGGCCTGCCTGGCACCAGACAGGCGCGTGGAAATCCAGGTCAGCGGGACCACCTGACCGAGCAAACGCCAACCCACTTGAGAAAGGGAAAGCGCGATGGCGGCAACCGCAAGGTTGTCGCCATCTTTCTTTGCGGTTGGATGCATTGAATACGACGGCGACGGCCCCGTGACGCGCTGGCTGGACTGCACTACATCTGCATGACGCATGCAGAAGTTCAGTGCACTGAATCAAGATCAGAAAATATCCTGTAAGACAATCCAAACGTAACATCAAGTTTGTCAGCAACTTTGTCACTTCTTGCCAGGCAGGTGACGATGATGTCGCCTCTTTATCCAGGAGGTGCTGAACTATGAGCAAGAGCTGTCAGACCATGGGAGGTCGTGCGCGTGGTCCCGCCGTTGGTGCGTCGCGCGGAGGTGCGTCTGCGCTGCTTCTGCTGCCGCTTCTGCTCGCGACGCTCGGCAGCGAACTAGTCGAGGAAGCTGGCGCGGCGCCAAGTAGCACCAGCAGCGGTTGTGATTTCATTGGGAGCGCGGTTTCGGGACTGTCCCCCGAAGACAGCAGGGGTTCGGCAGCCCCGGCTGGCACCTATTCGGCCGTTACGGGATGCAATGCGGAGCGCGACGCAAGGCTGCTGTTCGGACCGTCCCGCGGCACCGGTCGCCCGGCCGCCACCGCGAAAAGCGGCAGCTCCCCCGGGGTGCCTGCCATTGCGCTTGCTACGCGAGCGATTCCGTATGAGGGATACAACGGAGCCACGTTCGGTTCAGGCGCGCTGGCGAGCGGAGATTACGCCGTTTCTGTGGGTGCCGAGTCTCGAGCCACCCAACAGTCCGCGGTGGCCTTGGGCGCGTGGGCCGCCGCGAGGGCGGATAACGCAATAGCAATCGGCTTCAATACCATCGCCACCGGAAACAACTCGATCATCGTGGGCTCGGAGTCGCAGGCAAAAGCCGCAGGATCACTCGTCCTTGGGCGGAAAGCCGTTGCGGAGACTGAACGTTCAGTGGCACTTGGCACCGATTCGGTGGCCAACCGCGGCAACGCGGTGTCAGTGGGCTCGGATAGCGTAAAGCGGCAGATCATCAACGTGGCGGCCGGCACGGCCGACACCGACGCGGTCAACGTCAAGCAACTCAAGGATGCCGGCTTCACCTTCGGCGGTGGGACGGCAGATAATCGCTGGGTTGTCTATGTGCCGGGCTCCATCGAGGCCGGTACGCCACGCCTCGAGCTGGCGACGGGCGCTGGCAACAGTGGCTATTTTGCCGATACGAACGGCGATGGGGTAGGTGAACGCGATGCCCCTCTGCCCCAGGGCACCCGCATCAGCAATGTCGCCAATGGCGTGCAGGATACCGATGCCGTCAACCTCGGCCAGCTGCGCGACATCTCGAACGCTACGTTCGACTCCAGGTCGCCGGTTTATGCGACCGCGGCTTCCGTCGCGGCGCGGCTTACGTCGCGCATGTCGGCAGCGCAACTGGTGGCGATGACTGCTTCGATTCCGGCTACCGGCAGCGGCGTGGACTCCCTCGCGCGTGAGCGCGCCAAGGCGATGAAGCAGAACAACTACTACCTCAAGGTCAATGGCCGGGGTGATGCGTCGGGCGACACGGTACCCGTGGACGAAGCCAGCTCCGATGGCGCCTTCGGCGGCATCGCGATCGGCTCGGACAGTGGCACCAGCGCCGACAATGGCATTGCCATCGGCGCGCTGGCCCGCGCAACGGCGAGGGACGCGGTAGCGCTTGGAGCCGGTTCGGTCGCAGACCAGGCGAACACCGTCTCGGTTGGCAGTGCTCAGGCCAACAGCTATGAGGCTTCCGCCAACGATGGCGTGACCAGGACGCAGCTGAGCAGCGCGGCCAATGCCCGCCGCGTCGTCAACATGGCCGCCGGCATGGGCGACACCGATGCGGTAAACGTCGATCAGCTCAAGCAGGTCACCCAGGCGCTGGGCGGTGGCGCAGGCCTCAACCCCGACGGCTCGTTCAACCCACCGTCGTACAACGTCACTGCTGGCAGTTACAACACCGTTGGCGATGCACTGAGCGCCCTCGATGGCAGGACAAGCGAGCACAGCACTCGCATCGCCCAACTGGACAGCCAGCTAAGCAGTTTTGGCCTGGGCCTGGTGCAGCAGGACCGCCGTAGCCGCGACATCAACGTCGCCATGAACACCGACGGCAGCCGCGTGACCTTCACCGGTACCGCGGGCGATCGCGTGTTGGCCGGCGTGGCCAAGGGCACCGTCAATTCGACCTCGGCCGACGCGGTCAATGGCGCGCAGCTATACGCGAGCAATGCCGCGCTGGCCGACGCACTCGGCGGCGGCGCCGCAGTCAGCGCGGACGGCCTGGTCAGTGCGCCAAGCTATAGCGTCGGCGGTCAGACGGTGAATACGGTCGGCGATGCGATCAGCAACGTGGACGGCCGCGTGAGCGGCAACGCCACCGCGATCAGCCAGCTTGGCGAGCAGATCAACCAGGGCACCGTCGGCCTGGTGCAGCAGGACGTGGCTACCCGGCAGATCAACATTGCCGGCAACACGGACGGTGTGCGAATGAACCTCGCCGGCATGGCCGGTGATCGCTCGCTTGGCGGTGTGGCCAGTGGCATGGCCGACAACGACGCCGCCAACATTGCACAGCTCAAGGTCGCTGTCGATGGCCTCGGGGGTGGCGCCGTGGTCAACGCCGATGGCACCATCAGCGGGCCGAGCTACGTGCTTGGCGGCAAGGCCGTGAGCAACGTGGGCGATGCCCTCACGGGTATGGACGGCCGGGTGGCCAGCAACACGGCCGCGATCAAGGAACTGGCCGCTGGCAGTGGAGCAAAGTACCTCAGCGTCAAGTCCACCGCTGCTGCCGCCAGTGCGACCGGTGCCGAGGCGGTTGCGGCAGGCTCGCAGTCCAGCGCGAGTGGCGCGGCCAGCGTGGCAATTGGCCACGGATCACAAGCCAGCGCGGACAATAGTCTGGCCCTCGGCGCAGGCTCGGTAGCCGCCAAACCCAACAGCGTCTCAATGGGCAGTGCTGGAAAGGAACGCAGCGTCACCAACCTCGCCGCCGGTACGGACGATACCGATGCAGTCAATGTGCGCCAGCTCAAGCAGTCGCAGGAAGGCGTCATCCGCTATGACAGTGGAGCTGGCGGCCAGGCCGTGGACTACAGCAGCATGAGCCTGGGTGGCCCCGGCGGCCAGACCACCACCACGCTGCGCAATGTGCGCGCTGGCGAAGCTGCTACCGATGCAGTCAACGTGGACCAGCTGCAGGGGAGCATGGGCCAGACGCTTGGCAAGGCGCGCACTTATACCGACAGCCGCATCCAGCAAGTGCAGCAGGACGCCTGGACGGCGCGGCGCGAAGCGCGCGGCGGCACCGCCGCGGCGATGGCGATGGCCGGGATGCCGCAAGCGTATCTGGCGGGCAGGAGCATGCTGGCTGCCGCGGCGAGCAGCTTCCAGGGCGAAAGCGCATTGGCCATCGGCCTGTCGGGCGTGTCCGGAAGCGGACGCTATGTCTACAAGGCGCAGAGCAGTGCCAATACGCGCGGGGACTTCGGCGTGACCGTCGGCGCCGGCATCCAGTGGTAAGTCCGTGGTTCGGTGGCGGCGACTACAAGGGTATTGCCATCTTCCCTGTCGTCAAACGGGTACGGCCCGTGGCTTGAGCTCTCTCTCATTCTTCATCGAGATTTGTCTTTCCCAAGTCACAAGCGTTGGATGAGAAAAACCATCCCCAAGCTGCGTTTGTACGTTACTGCACTCTTTCGTGCCGAATTGAGGGCCGATCATGCCGTGAGGTTTCCAAGAGATATACGGCATGAAAAGAAAGAAGTACGCGTCGGTCGAAATGCTTTGTGGTACCGCGGCTGCCGGCACCCTGGCTGTGCTCCTTATGCCGCTGGGAGCGGCTGCGGGCAACTTGGACGGCGGCGCTGGCTCAGAGTACCAAGTAGCATACGGACCGGGTGCTGACACTACGGCAGTCCCGTGGAATCTCAACGCCATCGCGATTGGCATCCAGGCTGAGGTTGCAAACGCGCAAGCAACCGATGCCATCGCAATCGGGTCGCAAATTCTCAGCAACGCCGCCAATTCGATCCTCATTGGCAACAACGGAGTGGAGTTGGATGCAGGGTCGGGCGGGGGAGTGGTGTTTGCACCTGGTGCCGCGACTGGACCCATGGGGACCAAATACCCGACACCGGTCAAGGGCTCGCCCAACACGTTCTCGTATATAAGCTCCCGGTCGAACAACCAGGTTTTCGATAGTGCCGGAGCTGTTGCCATCAGTGGCTCGGTCATGAATGCCGTGGATGGCGTCGCCATTGGCAGCGGCGCCATGGCGGCGGCCGCGGGCGGCGTAGCGCTGGGCCGAGGTGCAAGTGCCAAGAACAAAGGGTCCGTGGCCGTGGGCGCGGGCTCGGTTGCCGATCGCGACAATGTCGTGGCGGTCGGCTCCGTGAGCTTCCAACGCCAGGTCATCAACGTGGCCGCGGGCACAGCCGACACGGACGCGGTCAACGTCAAGCAGCTCAAGGATGCCGGCTTCACCTTCAGCGGCGGCGCGGTGCTCAATCGCGGGCTTACCTACGTCTCCGGCTCCATCGAAGCCGGTACGCCGCGCGTCGAGCTGGCCGCCGGCACCGGCAACAGCCGCTACTTCGCCGATACCAATGGCGATGGCATCGGTGAGCGCGACGCACCGCTGCCCAAGGGCACCCGCATCAGCAATGTGGCCGACGGCGTGCTGGATACCGACGCGGTCACCCTCGGCCAATTGCGCGACATATCCAATTCCACATTCGACTCAAGGACATCGGTGTTCGCGTCAGCAGCAACGGCAACGGCAGCAGCAGATGCGCCGCTGCGAGCGATGCCACGCATGTCCGCGAATGCAATGACCGCGATCACCACTTCCGTCGCGGCCACCGGCAGCGGCGTTGACTCGGCCTCTCGCCAGCGCACCACGGCGATGAAGCAGGCCAACTACTACTTGAAGGTCAATGGACGCGGCGATGCCGTCGGCAGCACCGCGCCCACCGACGATGCCAGCGCCGCCGGCGCCGGCAGTATCGCAATCGGCTCGGACAGCGGCAGCAGCGCCGACAACGGCATTGCCCTTGGCGCGCTGGCCCGCGTCACGGCCAGGGATGCGATCGCCCTGGGCACCGGCTCGGTCGCCGACCAGGAGAACACCGTTTCGGTCGGCAGTGCCAAGGTCAGCCGCTATGCGGCCTATGCCAACGATGGTGCGACCACTGCCCAGCTGACCAGCGCCGCCAACACCCGGCGCATCGTCAACATGGCCGCGGGCATTGGCGAGACCGACGCGGTCAACGTTGCCCAGCTGCGCCAGCTGACCCAAGGGTTGGGCGGCGGTGCGGACTTCAACCCCGACGGCTCGCTCAAGGCACCGATCTACAACGTGGCCGGTGGCAGCTACAGCAGTGTTGGTGCTGCGCTGGGCGGGCTGGATGCACGGCTGAATCAGGCCAGTGCGCGCATGGCCCAGGCGCGCAACAGTCAGGGTGATAGCGCAGGCGCGGGGCTGGTGCAGCAAGATGCATCTGGAGGCGCCATCAACGTGGCGTTGAACACCGACGGTACCCGGATCAACTTCGCCGGTATGGCGGGCGATCGCACCCTTGCCGGCGTGGGCAAGGGCAGGGCGGACAATGACGGGGCCAATGTTGCGCAGCTGCGAGGCGTCATCGACGGCCTGGGTGGCGGTGCGACAGTCAGCGCGGATGGCAGCATCAGCGGCCCAACGTATGTGGTGGGTGGCAGCACCGTGCGTAGTGCGGGCGAGGCCATCGGCAACCTCGACACGCGGGTGAGCAACAACAGTGCGGCGATCCAGGCACTGGGCATGGGCGGCGGAGTGAAGTATTTGAGCGTCAAGTCCACCGCTGCCGCTGCCACCGCAACAGGCGCCGAGGCGGTCGCCGTTGGCCCGCAGGCCAATGCGACTGGTGGGGCCAGCGTGGCGCTCGGCAGCGGCGCACAGGCCGGCGCCGATAACAGCGTCGCGATTGGCGCAGGCGCGAATGCGACCAAGGCCAACAGCGTCTCGGTCG
This sequence comes from Stenotrophomonas sp., assembly GCA_035629025.1. GTDB lineage: Bacteria > Pseudomonadota > Gammaproteobacteria > Xanthomonadales > Xanthomonadaceae > Stenotrophomonas_A. Next base: position 34,886 of record DASPIU010000011.1, on the reverse strand, counting down.
GCAGTGCTGGCAAGGAGCGCAGCATCAGCAACGTGGCTGCTGGTACGGAAGATACCGATGCGGTCAATGTCAGCCAGCTCAAGCAGGCGCAGGAAGGTGTTGCCCGCTATGACCGCGGGACGGGCGGCGAGAGCAGTGACTACACCAGCCTCAGCCTCGGCGGTCCGGGCGGCATGACCACCACCACCGTGCGCAACGTGCGTGCCGGCGTGGCCGATACCGACGCGGTGAACGTGAGCCAACTGCAGGCCGGCATGGGGCAGACGCTGAGCGAGGCGCGCACCTATACCGACAGCCGCATCCAGCAAGTGCAGCAGGACGCCTGGACGGCGCGGCGCGAAGCGCGCGGCGGCACCGCCGCGGCCATGGCAATGGCCGGCATGCCGCAAGCCTACCTGCCCGGCAAGAGCATGCTGGCCGCCGCGGCGAGCAGCTTCCAGGGCGAAAGCGCGTTGGCGATCGGTCTGTCGGGCGTGTCCGAAAGCGGACGCTATGTCTACAAGGCACAGACCAGCGCCAACACGCGCGGGGACTTGGGTGTAACCGTTGGCGCTGGTTTCCAATGGTAGTTGTGCGAAATTCCTGATGAGATGATCCGTATTCAAGGGCCGATTTGTCTCCGACAACATCGCTGACCTTGTCATCGCTGCTCATGATCTCGCCACTTTTCCCCGGAGTGGCGAGCTATGAACGAAATGCATTGTGTGGACCGGGCTCACGAGTCGGGTGGGCGCGCGAAAGTGAATGTAGCGCCTATTCTGCTCGTACCCTTGGCGATTGCTGTGTCCTGTGGTTGGGTAGAGAGCGCGGACGCGTTCACGATCTCGACCAACATCAGGTGCACCAGCCCCGGCCTCAACAGCTCTGTTGCGGGCAGAGTATTCAAGGAACGAGTGACCCGTGAGCCTCGGGATGGAAATGGATCGTTCAGTACTGTCGCCGGGTGCGACTCCGATGGCGGATTCAAGACCGGTGTAGCCGTATACGGTGCGTATGCCGCTGCCGGGGGCGATGGTGCCTCGGTGTTCGGCTTTAACTCTGCTGCCGAAAGATGGGCATCTGCCGTCGGCGTGGATGTCTGGGCGAAGGGCGTCGGTTCGACCGCGATGGGCTTTGGCAGCCAGGCCGCGGGGCGCGGTGCGGTGTCCATCGGTTCCGCCGCCGGCGACGGCACCACGCCCCTGACAGCTGCCGATTCCACGACAGCCAATGGTGCCGGCTCCATTGCCATCGGCGCCAACTCAGTGCGCGGCGCGCGCGCGTTCAACGATGATGCCATCGCCCTGGGCGGACAAGCGACTGCGCAGTCAACCGCTGCGATTGCCGTTGGCCGCGATGCCGCAGCGTCGGGTCCCAGCGCCGTTGCGGTGGGTCCGGCAACCGTGGCGAGTGCGGAATGGTCGAGTGCCGTGGGTGACGTTGCCAAGGCGACGGCCAAAGGCGCGTCTGCGTTTGGTCGTGCGGCACAGGCGGCAGGGGAGTCCTCCCTCGCGTTGGGTCAGGACGCCAGCGCAGGTGCTGCGCGTTCCACCGCATTGGGGACGGCCGCCTCTGCCCAGGGCATAGGTTCGGCTGCGGTGGGCTTTGGCAGCAGCGCCGCAGGATTGGGCGCGGTGTCCATCGGCTCTTCTGCGGGCGATGGTAAAGCCGCACTATCGGCCGCCAATTCGACCAAAGCGGAGGGCGCAGGCTCCATTGCGATCGGCGCCAATGCAAAGCGCGGCGCATGGGCGCTGAAGGACGACTCCATAGCACTCGGCGGCCAGGCCACTTCTGATGGCAGAAACGCAATCGCGATCGGCATGGGGGCGAAAGCTACGGGATACGATTCGATTGCCATTGGCCCGGTGTCCGTGACCAGTGGGTCCTGGTCGATAGCGCTCGGTTCGGCCGCCAAGGCAAAGGGCACTCTCGCGGTGGCGCTGGGTGAACAGGCGGCGGCGCAGACATGGGGCGCCGTGGCGCTGGGAGCCCAATCCGTGGCGGATCGCGGTAATGCCGTGTCGCTGGGTTCAGACAAGTTGAAGCGGCAGATCATCAACATGAGTGCGGGTACGGCCGACACTGATGCCGTCAACCTGTCCCAGCTACGTGGCGCGGTGGACAGCCTGGGTGGTGGCGCCAGGATCAACGCCGATGGCACGATTACCGGACCGACCTATAACGTCAACGGCAAGACCGTGACCAATGTAGGCGATGCAATCTCCAACATCGCCGCTCGGGTCGGCGGTGGTATCAGTTATGTCCCAGGTTCCGTTGAAGCGGGCACACCGCGTGTCGAACTGGACCCCGGTACGGGCAACAGCCGCTACTTCGCCGATACCAACGGCGACGGCATCGGCGAACGCGACGCACCGCTACCCAAGGGCACCCGCATCAGCAACGTGGCCAATGGCGTGCAGGATACCGATGCGGTCAACGTCGGCCAGCTGCGCGATATCTCGAACGCCACAGTGGATTCGCGGGCACCGGCTTCGGCTTCGCTGGTCGGTGCTCCGGTCCGGCCCACGCCGCGGATGTCCGCCATGCAGACGACCTCGATCTCGGCCGTGGTCTCAACCGCAGGCAGCGGCGTGGACTCGGCATCGCGCAGTCGCGTCAAGGCCATGGCTCAGAACAACGCCTACCTCAAGGCCAACGGCCGTGGCGATGCGACCGGCAGCACCGCGCCCACGGATGAAGCCATTGCCAGCGGCATTGGTGGCATCGCGATCGGCTCGGATAGTGGCACCAGTGCGGCCAACGGCGTTGCCCTCGGCACGCTGGCCCGCACCATCGCCAAGGACGCGGTCGCCCTGGGGGCCGGTTCGGTAGCCGACGAGGACAACACCGTCTCGGTCGGCAGTGCAAGGCGCAACAGCTACCAGGCCTTTGCCAACGATGGTGTATCCAGAACCCGGTTGAGCAGTGCGACCAACACGCGCCGCATCGTCAACATGGCCGCGGGCAGGGGCAACACCGACGCAGTCAATGTCGGCCAGCTGCGCCAGTCCACCCAAGCGCTGGGCGGCGGTGCGGGCCTGAACCCGGACGGCTCATTCAACGCACCGACTTACAACGTGGCCGGTAACAGCTACAGCACGGTCGGCGATGCGCTGGGTGGCCTGGATGCGCGGATGAACCAGACCAACGCGCGCCTGGCCCAGCTCGACAGCCAGATCAATGGCGCTGCCCCCGGACTGGCGCAGCAGAAGGCAGATGGTCGCGATATGACTGTGGCGTTGAATACTGACGGCACCCAGGTCACCTTTGCCAATACGGCAAGTGATCGCAGCCCGGCTCGGGTGAGCGGTGCGACGGACAGCAGTGGCGGGACGCCCACCTATGCGGTCGGCGGTATTACCGTGAACAGCACCGGCGATGCCATTGCCAATATCGACACCCGGGTGAGCAGCAACAATGCGGCGATCAAGGAACTGGCCAGCGCTGGCGGAGTGAAGTACTTGAGCGTCAAGTCCGCCGCGGAAGCGGCCAGTGCGGCCGGGGCGGAGGCAGTGGCTGTCGGGCCGCGAGCCAGCGCTGCGGGTGCAGCCAGCGTGGCGATCGGCAATGGCGCACAAGCCAGCGCAGACAACAGCGTCGCACTGGGCGCAAGCTCGGTCGCATCCAGGGCCAACAGCGTATCGGTCGGCAGCGCCGGCCAGGAGCGCACCATCACCAATGTGGCCGCCGGCATGGATGACACCGACGCGGTCAACGTCAGCCAACTCAAGCAATCGCAGGAAGGCAGCGTCCGCTATGACCGTCAGGCCGGCGGCCAGGCCAGCGACTACACCAGCCTCAGCCTCGGCGGACCCGGCGGCAGGACCACCACCACCGTGCGCAACGTGCGCGCTGGCGTGGCCAACACCGACGCGGTGAATGTCGACCAGCTGCAGTCCGGCATGGGGCAGACGCTCGACAAGGCCAGGGCCTACACCGATGGCCGCATTCGCCAGATCAAGCAGGATACCTGGGTGGCCCGGCGCGAAGCGCGCAGTGGTGTCGCCGCGGCCATCGCCATGGCGAGCCTGCCGCAGGCCTATCAACCGGGCCGAAGCGTGCTCGCCGCCGCGGTCGGCAGCTTTCAGGGCGAGGCTGCGCTGGCCGTCGGTTTGTCGGGTGTTGCCGAGAGCGGCCGCTATCTCTACAAGGCACAGGCCAGCGCCAATACCGATGGCAGTTTCGGTGTCGGCATGGGTGCGGGCATCCAGTGGTAGCGTGAGACGACGGATGGCGGCGACCGCAAGGTCGCCCCATGGCCGCCCTGCAAGTTCAGCTGAGCAGCTTGGAACGCTTAGGCAGCTGATTGCGCAGGAAGGCCATCTGGTCGGCCAGGATATTGCGGTTGGACAGGATCATGTGCTCGATCCAGCTTGGCCGGTATGGCACCGCGAGCAGCGGCATGCCGGCCTGCTGTGGTGTGCGATTGCTCTTGCGCGAGTTGCAATGGAAGCACGCGGTGACCACGTTCTCCCAGGTATCGCGCCCGCCCTTGGAAATCGGCATCACGTGATCGCGGGTCAGGTGCGGGCGACTGAACTGCTGGCCGCAATACAGGCACAGTTGCGCGTCACGCGCGAACAGTGCGGTATTGGTGAGGGTAGGGGTGGGATCCAGCGCCCGCGAGCGCGCATGGCCGCGGGCGGCGATGATCGGGTGCAGGTCGATGACACTGCGCTCGCCAGTCAGCCGGCAGGTGCCGCCGTGAATCTGCAGGCAGGGCTCGCCCAGCGTCCACGACACCGCATCGCGTGCGTACAGGCAGGCGGCGTCTTGCCAGTTGATCCAGTCCAGCACGCGGCCGTGCGCGTCCAGCGACAGCAGGCGCGGCACGGTGCGCGGGAAAATGCCGACAGATGCTGCGGCGACCGGGGCCGGTTCGGCTCCGGTGTCGATCAGATCACGTGCGTAAGTGTCTGTCTCCATCGGGAAAACAGCTTATACCCGATTGTTGACAAATTGTGTATCCGCGACGAAGGCGGCGCTGTCCTCAGCCGAACAGCGCCTCGTCCAGCGCCATCAGCGACTGGGCACCGCTGCGGATCTGCGCCGCATGGGCCAGGGTGCGCGGCAGGATGCGTGCGTAATAGAAGCGGGCGGTCTCGCGCTTGGCCGTGGCCCAGGCCTCGCCCTTGCCGCGGGCGGCGGCCACGCTGCGCGCCCACCAGTAGGCGAGCACCACGTAGCCGGAGTAGAACAGATAGTCGTAGCTGGCCGCGCCGATCTCTTCCGGGTCGCGCGCCGCGCGCTCGAGTACCTCACGGGTCAGCATTGCCCACTCGCTGGCCTTGTCGCGCAGCGGCTTGATGAACTCAGCCAGTTCCGCGTCGCCCTCGTGCTCGCGGGCAAACGCCTCGATCTCGGCCAGGAACAGCTTCAGTCCCGCGGCCTGGCTGGACGCGGTCTTGCGGCCCATCAGGTCCAGCGCCTGGATGCCGGTGGTGCCTTCGTACAAGGTGGTGATGCGCGCGTCGCGAGCCAGCTGCTCCATGCCGTGCTCGTGGATGTAGCCATGGCCGCCGAAGCACTGCAGGGCGTGATAGGTGTTCTCCACGCCCCATTCGGTCTGGCACGCCTTGGAGATGGGGGTGAGGAAGCTCACCAGCGTGTCGGCGCGCTCGCGCTCGGCCGGGTCGCTGGCGTGGTGAGCCACGTCGATCAAGGTCGCCGCGTGCAGCGCGAGCAGACGGCTGCCTTCGGTCAGCGACTTCACCGTCAGCAACATGCGGCGCACGTCCGGCTGCACGATGATCGGGTCGGCGGGCTTGTCGGGAAACCTGGCTCCGGCCAGCGATCGCGACTGCAGGCGCTCGCGCGAGTAGCGCAGCGCGTTCTGATAAGCGCGTTCGGACAGGCCGATGCCTTGCAGGCCCACGCCCAGGCGCGCGGTGTTCATCATCGTAAACATCGCCTGCAAGCCCTTGTGCGGCTGGCCGACGAGATAGCCCTGCGCGCCGTCGAAGTTCATCACGCAGGTCACGGATGCCTTGATGCCCATCTTGTGCTCGATCGACCCGCAGGCCAGCGCATTGCGCTCACCCACCGTGCCGTCGCGCGCGACCTTGAACTTCGGCGTCACGAACAACGAGATGCCCTTGGCTCCCGGCGGCGCATCGGGGAGCTTGGCCAGCACCAGGTGGACGATGTTGTCGGTAAGGTCGTGCTCGCCGGCGGTGATGAAGATCTTGGTGCCGGTGATGGCGTAGCTGCCATCGTCATTGGGTTCGGCGCGGGTTTTCAGCAGGCCCAGGTCGGTGCCGCAATGCGGCTCGGTCAGGCACATGGTGCCGGTCCAGCGACCGTCCACCAGCGGCTTGAGGAACACCTCCTGCTGCCAGGCCTCGCCATGTTGCTTGAGCGCTTCCATCGCACCGTGCGACAACAGCGGGAAATTGCCCCAGGCCAGGTTGGCCGCGTTGACCATTTCATTGAGCGGCACGCCCAGCGTGTGCGGCAGGCCCTGGCCGCCGAATTCGGCCGCAGCGGTGAGCCCGTTCCAGCCGCCGGCAACAAACTGTTCGTAGGCCTGCTTGAAGCCCGGCGGCGTGGTCACTGCCGCGGTGCTCTTGTCGAACACCGCGCCAATCTCGTCGCCAACGCTGTTCAACGGAGCCAGCACGGTGCCGGCAAAGCGGGCGGCCTCGTCCAGCACTGCATCGATGATGTCTGGCGTGGCCTCGGTCAGGCCGAGGCGCTGGAACAGTGCTGGCGCGCCGAGCACGTCGTGCAGGGCGAAACGGATATCGGCCAGGGGGGCGCTATAGCTGCTCATGGAGAACCTGCGTGGAATTCGTGGAAGTGGGGCGGACAGAAGCGGTGCGGCGGCCAGCCGCTCAGCGCAATACGCCGGGCAGGCCAGGCGCGGGGTTCAGCGTGCTGCGGCCGCTGACCTCGAACGTGCGCGACTTCTTCTCTTCGGGCGTGGCGGTGACCGTGCCTTTCAACTCATAGGGCAGGGCGCCACTGCGGGCCAGCACGTCGGCCAGCACGATCCTGGCCGCCGAAGCAGGCTGCATGGTCACTGTGACCACATCGGCTGTTTCCGGGCCGATCGAATAGTTCACCGCCTGCTGCAGGTGCCCGGCAGCCTGACCGCCGACGCTGACGTCCAGCGCCACTTGTTCAAACTGCATGGGGATGCTGCTGTAGTTCTGCAGGCGCAGTTCCAGCGACCAGCTGCCATCGGCGCGTACGGTCAACTGCTGGATGCTCACCGCCGGCTCGGAAACCCGCCGCACGTTGCTGCTGCACGCGGCCAGCAGCAACAGCGTGCCAGCCACCAATGCCAGGCCGGCCCAGCGCCACGCGCCGATTCGCAGTCGTCCTTGCATGCCCCACCTCGATCGTCGGTACCAGCCCAAAGCATACTACGCCGTATGGCCAGGTCCACGCGCGAACCGTCACTCCAGCGGGGTGGCCAGGATCAGCGGTTCCAGGTCGTAACCCATTGCGGCGGCCTTGGCCTTGAGCTGCTCGAACTGCATGCGTGGCATCGAAGGGCTGCGCGACAGAATCCACAGGTAGCGCCGGCTTGGCTCACCCACCACCGCCCATTGGTAGTCGGGGTCCAGCGCGATCACCCAGTAGTCGGCCCACACCAGCGGCAGCCACGACAACCATTCCGGCGCAAAGCGCACCTGCAACCGGCCGGGGTGCCCCTCCACGGGGCGCGCCACGCCTTCGGCCTCGGCAAACCCACCATCGGCCACGCGGCAGCGGTTGCGCACGCCGACCAGGCCGTCGTCGCGCAGGGTGTAGTGCGCGGTGATATCGCCCTGGCACTTCTTCTGGAACGACACCGGCAGGTGCGCGATCTCGTGCCAGCTGCCGGCATAGCGCGACAGGTCCAGCCGTGGCACCGAGGTGACCGGGGTTTCCTTGGCCGCGGCCACGATGGGGGTGGCGAAGACGATGGCGCCCAGGGCGGAAAGCAGGGTGGCGAGCAGGGTGGGAGGTCGGGACATGGCGTTCATCCGTGCGGGTAACGCGAGGGAGGCTAGGCAGGGGCGCAGTCAGGCGGCGTGAAGCCTTGCGAGGATCGCGTGGGCGGCTCGGCACGTGGATAGATGCGTGATTGGCAAGGCTTGCCCAAAACGTGAGCGGTCGTTATGATGCGCGTCCTCGCAACGCAGCACTGCTTGCGACGGATGGCCGGGTAGCTCAGTTGGTAGAGCAGGGGATTGAAAATCCCCGTGTCGGGGGTTCGATTCCCTCCCCGGCCACCATCTAAAAGCCTCAAAACAAGCTGTTTTGCGTGCATTTCAGAGGTGGCCGTGTTTCCTCCGGTTTCCTCAAATACCCAAGTTTTTCCGGCACGATTACACAGGAATTACACCGGGGGTTCCGATGTCGGATCGATTCGCCGAGACCGTCGCAGAGCTGATGGCGAGGGTCGTTTCCACGCAGCAAATCGCCTACAGCGGCTGGGTCGCAGCAGGTACGGGTGCTGGATTTGCGTTGCTGGTTGGGAAGGCGGATAGAGTGATAGCCCAAGTTGGGCTTTGCTGGTTCAACGTTGCGGGCGCTGTGATGATCGCATCCTTCTTGGCGCATGCGACGGCGCGGTATCTCGCGCTGAGGGTCACGGTTTCCGCTGAGATCTTGGATCAGATGGCCAAGCTGGAGCCGGGCGAAAAAGTCGATTTCGATTCCTTCACCGACGGCCTAGTCAATCGGTCGCTCTGGCCGTTCAGCGCCATCACGCGCCGCACGATGAAGGCTGGCCGAGACGTGTCGAAGCTGATGCTACGAACAGCGCAGGCTCAGACCGTTGCAATCGCAATTCAGTGTGCGCTGGTGGTGCTCGCCGCCGGGTCTCTGCTGGCAGGGTTCGCGGTCCGGCCTGAGGCGGGCGTCAATCCTGAGAGAGCTTGCACACCGTCCAGATGGTGCAGCCTTTGAGCGGCGGGGCCTACTCGTGGTAGACCGGCGCGATCCCCTCAGGCAGTAATCCTGCTCGGGCCAGGTGCCACAGCGCGTACTGCCAAACGACCTCGTCCCTGGATGGCTGCTCTCGAGATGCGGGGCGAGGCCTGTCAGTGGAGCCGCTACCTCTGCGGGGGGAAGTTCAGGAACATCTTGTCCAAGCCCGACTCGATTGCCTGGTTGACGCGTTCCGGTGTGCTGGGAACCGTGGCCGAAGCTGTGCCACGCCAAATGCCTTGCTGACTAGCGGTGTCGAACATGTCGACCACCAGAGTCCCAACCTCATAGGTCCGAACAGTAGTTCTCGATGAGGTCATCCCGAAGTTCGCGCCCCACCCACGGCGCCAGCCCCAGCCATCCATCCCCGTGCCGGTATACATGGTGTCAAGCGTTTGCCGCTTGTCGGTTATGACATGAGCAGCAAGGGTGACTTGGCCGTTCGGTGCCTGTGTCCACCCTTTCGCCGCCAGGCGCGCATCAATCCCACTTACGATGCGCTGCTGGACCAATGGCGAAGCGGTCTGCGGCTTCATCGCCCAGGTGTAGGTGCGATATTTGCTGAAGTCCACCGCTGGATCGTGGTCGGTGTTGACCGTTGGCGTTGTTGCGCACGCCGCCAGAAGAGCAGCGGCTGTAGTCAAGAGCAGGTTCCGCATGGGCTGCCTCCAAGATTCCTGTGGGCCGAACTGCCAGTGTGAGATCGCCCACCCGGGCAACGGCAATCCTCAGCGCGCGGGCATGGAGCCGACGTGAAGGGCCGAACCGGAGACGCCACCTCTCAAGCCCAATGGGTAGGAGAGACGCCCTCCGGGAGAAGCCCAGCGACATCCAGCTGCCAGAGCGCCTGCTGCCAGATCAAGACAGCATCGGCGGCCGGACACCTCACGGCGATTGACCTGACTCGCCCACGAAACCAGCCGTAATTGAAGTCGTCCGCCGCGGGCGAGTCTCCCGCCGGCAGATCCCGGCAGAGCTGATCGATCAGGGCGATGGCCGTGGCTCGGTCCATGACTACTTCCGCCGATTGACTTCGGCCTCTAGCGTAGCAGTCCATAGCTGCAGCTCTCGCAGGAACTTCTCCCGGTACTCCGGAGCCTCGATCTCGAAACCGCCGTCCGCGGCGTCAGCCTGCCGGCTGCGCCATGCGGCCAGCACCGCCGCGGGGCTGGGGTGCGACTGGAGCAGAGCGCCAGTCACCCAGGTGAGGCCGTCGATGCGCGCCGCCAGGGTGGTAACCAGGGTGAGGAGCTGCTCATCGGTATAGGCCACCGTTCTGACCCCCGCATTGGTATCTGCCGGGATCATGCTCTCGAAGGCCGACAGCGCCAAGCCCGAAGGCTCGGGCCTCAAGGTTCCGCGCGGCTAGGCGATTTCTCCCGCATCCCGGAAGCGGCAGCCATCCGCCGTGATGGACGCCACCTTTAGCCGGCCGCCCCCCGGGGCACCGACGCGCTGAAGTTCGGCCGCCATAGCTGCGGCCATTGCCTTCAGGCTCGCCTCGTCTTTCCAGCCAGGGCACTCGCCCATATGCGGCTGCCACGGAGAGGCCCAGAAGGCGAAATCGTTCCACATGCGCTGCTGCTGGACTTCAGCCTCGCCAGGCAGCATCCGGAAGCGATAGGCGGCCATCTCGCGCTCACGGGAGGAAAAGCCAGCCATCACCACCTCCAAGCCTTCGGCGGCGCCCATATCCCGCATGTGTTGCAGCTGCGCCCGCCCAATCTCCGGAATAAACTCGAGCGCCTCGTCGAATGAGACGTTCTCGGGGGAGTAGAAGAAATTGTGGTGGATGTGGCCGAGGAAGAACCTGTCGCCACGCGCGGCGAACAGTAGGTTCGGCTCGGTCACGTAGACCATCTTCGAGATGCTGATGCCCGCCGTTGACCCTGTATCAACCGCGATGTCGATTCGACTAGGCGTCGCGTTGACGATGATCAGGCTCATTCTCGGGATCCTCGATGGTGGTTGCGGTGAAGTGGACAGCGTCACCGATCGCGGGGCCGATCACCCAACCCCACTGGGCGCCCTGCGGACTGCCGCCTGTTACATAGGCACCGATCACCGCGCCCACGACGGGGAGAATTTGCCTTGCCATTTCAGCCTCCTAACGCTGGTTTTTCAGCTATATCGCGCCAGGATCATCCCCGGATCGCGAAATCGAGTTTTTGCGCAAAAATCCGATTTCTGTCCAAAAATTCCTGGCCCAGAAAAAACCTCTCGGTGAGTTCGGGGCGCGGTGTCCGCTCGGTCATCGGTGGATTTTTTCAATCCCCCCCCACCTGAGGGGCCAGCCGTCCTCACCGATGGCGACGCGAGGCGTCAAACCTCTGGCCCGCAGAGCTTCTGCCTCGGTCTTCCGCTTGTGGCAGTCGTCGCAGATGGCCTGCAGGTTCACCCTGTCGTCAGTGCCGCCCTCGGCCTGGGGAACGATGTGGTCCACCTGCGTCGCCTCGGTGTAGCGGCCCTGCGCCTTGCAGGGCTGGCACAGGTGCTGGTCGCGCTGGAGGATCGAGTCACGCAGCCTGCGCCATGGCCTGCCGCCTCGGCCCTGTCCGTAGTTCGGGGCGATGCTGCTGGTGCTGGGCAACGACGCCGGCAGGGTGCCGAGTCTGGAGCCAAGGGCCTTGAGCCTGGCCATCAGTGCAGTCTCGCCTTGCTGTGGAGTACGCGCTCAACCAGCGCAGAAGCCGCAGCGCCGAAGCTCACCCATGCCCAGAATCCGTCAGGCCATGCGAGCTCCAGGCCGTATTCCTCGCCTACCCAGCTTTTGCCCATGACCTGGGCGTCGGCCAGGCCGCGACCCAGGCTGCGCAGGTTGGCATTGAACTCTTCGATGGGGATGCGCTGCTCGGACATACTCGACTCCGAAGAAAGCGGAGGGGCGAATGGTCGCCCCTCCTTGGTGGATCACTCGGCGCAGACGTCCCAGTTGACGTAGCCCCACACCACCGCGCCCGGCCGGCGTTTCTGCCAGTTCACAAACCGCTCGACACGGATAGCCACCGAGTTGGTCTGGAACATCGAGACGCCTTGCGTCGCGGTCGGGGTGATGCTGTTCTGCGTAGGCTCCGTGTCCATCTGGAGCGTGGCCTCCGTGGACACAGCTACTTGGATGCCGCCCTCGTCGCCGAGGAAGACCTCGTCGCCCTTCACGAGTGCAACCACCGAACCGCTAGTGTCGGTCGGCACGTACTGCGAGGTGAACACCGGCAGCCCGGCCAGCGTGCCGCCGGTTGGGGTGACGCCCGGGAACGCCGGCGCGCCGCTCTCGTTGGTGGCCAGCGACAAGTCGACCGCAACGGTCTCCGGCATGATCCAGAAGGCTCCCTGTACCGTCAGCGAGTCGCCGATCAGGGCCTTCAGGAACTGGGCGATGTCGCAGCGAACGCCCTGCACGTTGCCGCTGCCGGTGAGCACGATCGGGTCCGTACCGAACAGCAGGCCGGCCGGGGACTCGTCGCTGACCGCAGCGTCGGAGCTGACGAGCGTGGCATCGAAGCGGCGACCGACTGCGCGGGCCAGCTCATCGCGCAGGAACTCGTCTCCTGCGACCGACGTGCGCATCAGCATCTCCTGCGTCGCCACCGCGATCGCGGCGACCTTCAGCGGGGTCAGCTTGGTGCGGGTGTAGGTCCACTGGGTCAGCGGCTTGGCTTCGCCTTCCTTCACCCACTGAGCGGTACCGCCCGATCCCTGGACCAGGACCGGCGCATCGAATGGAAGGCGGCGGAAACGGGACGAGATCTGGCCGAACACGGTGCGCGGGGTCATGTAGTCGACGAAGTCGGCAAACGAGCCGCCTCCCTCGATGATCGTGTTACCCGCCCACGTGGGACTGAGCGTGTTGGCCGCCGGCACCGCAGCCTTCGTGACTTCTCTGCTGACGCGGTCATCGCTCGGGTACATCGAACGAGCGATCTGCACCGGATCCTGGTGCTTGAGGAATCCGACAGCCAGGCATCGTGCAACGCGCGCGAAACCGATGCCGTCGGCGTTGCTCTGCGTATCGCGTGGGGTGGCGAACGACCTCATCCAACCATCGGGGGAGACCGGCAAATCGAGGGTCGGTCCCGGGTTCACCGGACGAGCAGTCGCCATGTCCCGCAGGGTGGACTTGGTGCGTGCGATATCGCCATCCAACCGGGTGATGGTGTGGGTGAGCTCATCGAACTCCGACGACTCGCGGTCATCGAGGCTGCGGCTCTGGCTCTGCGCGTACTCGAGCATCTTCTGCCGGCGGCTAACGTGGTGCTCCCGCGTCCGCTCCAGCGCTTCGAGATGCTGCGACATGTTGTTGTTCATCTGTGCTTTCTTCCTAGGTAGCGAGTGCATCGCGTCGCCGCGTTGCTTTTGGCTATCGGCCAGACAGCCTTGCGCGGGAAAACTCCCTTGCTTGCTGGGATCGGCGCCCGAGCTCGGTTCCTGCGGTGATGCTCCGACTTCCTTGCTCCTCGGCCCCGACTTCCGCCATGACCTGGTCCATCTCCTCGTCCGTCATCGGACCCTCGCTATCCGGCGACTGCGACCTGTTCACTCCTGGATCCCCGAAATCATCAGCGCCCATTTGTGGCTGGCGGTATTCGGTCGATCACCGACCTTGGCTGCAGCAACGCAATTCCAGAGGGCGCCCTTGTAGCTGACGACGTCGCCCACGCCATAGGTTGCGGGCGCCTGGTACTTGCCGACGAACCGGAATCCGCGCTGTTCGATCGCGTCGACCCTCTCAGAGATCTGCTCCGTGGTGCTGATCGCTTCGGAATCGATCGCGCTCTTGGTCTCAAGTTCCTTGATGCGCTTGGCCAGTACGGTGATGAGCTCCGCCAGATCGGCCATGCCCTTCGTGGTGAGCTCGTGCAGCGAGTTCATCCTGCGGCCGACGGCCCTGAGCAGCTTCTTGTCGTGCTCTCGCAAATTCAGCTTGGCGCGGGCGGGCTGGGGCTCAGAGGTGGGTTCGGGCTCCTCACTCACTGCTCTCGGAGGAGCTGCCGGATCCCGGACCAGCGCCACTAACGAGCCGGCGACGTCGCGAAGCTGCCAGTTTCCGTCGTTGTCGCAGCCGCTGCCGAGCAGGTCGACTAGCGCGGCTTTCTCAGCGGGCAGCGTCGCGACGCATCGGTCGAACGCGTCGTAATGGAGCTGGCGAATGGCATCAGCCCGTTCCATTGGGTCGAGGGAACGCGCATAGCGCATTCGCTTTTCCAGCAGGTTGCCAGTCGGATCGGATGGGCCAGAACTCATGCCCACAGGATGACCGGAGCGCCGATCAAAGACGATGGCGAAGGATGTGGAAGGATGTGGGAAAGTGCAGTGACTCTCAGGCCGCCCTAGCCTGTGACTCCAGCCATACGGCCAAGTCGAAGAGGCGCACGGACCTCTTGTGGCCACGGCCGCCGAGTGTGTAGATCATCAGATCGGACGTGTGCGACAAGCGGTTCTTGAAGCTAGCCGGCGTCATGCCGACCAAGGTTGCAGCATCATCAATCCCTATCCTGAGATCGGCACTGATCCAGTATTTCGCATCCTGAGCTGCACGGAGAAGGACCAGCTCTGTTCGTTTAGCACGCTCAATGGCCGGGTCCTGAGAGGGCAGGGGATCGATCATCGCGCCTGTATCCTGCGCTCGTCATCGGCCCAGCGGTCGACCTCCGACTTCTTCCACTTCTTCTCGTTGCCGATCACGAGCGGCTGCGGAAAGCTCGGCCGGCAGGCCACGCGCTCCAGGAAGCCGCGGCGGTTCGGCTTCCCCTGCGCCGTCGCCAGGCCGAGGAACACTGCGCAGCTGTCGGCGCTGAGCCAGCGATCGCCCTCGATGAACGCCGCGAGCGTGGCGAGGGTTGAGTCATGGGTAGTCATGGCAGGGTCGTCTTTTGAATTGTGGATGAGGACGAAAAGGGGCAGGGCACGGTGTCCGCCCAGGCCTTCGCCATTTGCTGAAATCCCCCCGTTGGGAATCGAATTCAAATGGCCGAAACGTTGATGGCAGTAAGGCGCGCGCGCCATTTGCTGCTGAATTTGCTGAAAACGGAAAATTTCTCGCGCGTGAGTTCGGGGCGCGGTGTCCGCTCAGCGGCCGGCAGGTTGCAGCGATCCCCCCCCGTCACAGTTGCAGCCTCGGCAGGCGGTAGGGATCGGCCTGCTTCGCCACGATGCCGGTCTCGTACTGCCGGTCGGCCTGCTTGCCTTGGGTGCTGAGCTGGTACTCGCCGGCGTTGTCAATGAACCAGAGCTTCAGCCAGTTCCCCTCGATGGCGTTGCGGTACACCTGGGGCCAGCTCGCATAGCGCTTCGACGAATAGCTCGGGTTGGTCGTGTACCTTTCCCGGAATGCTTCCCAGGCCAGCTCCTCGAAAGCCTCAGGCAGCCCGATCACCTTGACGTACTCCATGACCCTGTTGACGTCCTTGGTGACCGTCTCCTCGTCGACTGACTCCAGCCACTGATTCAGGGTGAGCTTGCTGCTCTTCGGCTTGCTGACCTTCGCTGGCAGAAGAGTAGCTTTTCCCTTGGCTAGGTCTTTGGCTAGGTCAAGGGCTAGGTCATCGGACACTGTGCCCGGTGCATCTGGACACAGTGTCCGGTGCATATGGACAGAATGTCCGGTAGATGGGTCGCCAATGGCGGACACTGTGCCCGGTGCATCCAACTTTCTACAGGACTCTGTGTCCGCTGCAGGTGGTAGCCGCAGGGTGTATTCGAACTGCTTCCAGCCCTTCTTGGTGCGCCGATGGGAGCGGTCAAACCACCCCAGAGGGGCGACCTCATCCATCGCTCGGCGGACCGTCTTCTCATTGACCGACGCCTTCGCGGCGATGCTCGCCATGGCTGGCCAGCAGTTCGTCCCGTCGTTATCGGCCCATTCCGCCAGCACCAGCAGGCACAGCTTCTGGGTGGCGGTCAGCGTTGAATTGAGCACCGCCGACCTCCACACCAGCAGGAACGGCCGCTCTTGCGGCAGTTCATCCATCGGCCCGGGCCTCCTGGATCAGCGCGTGGCGCAGCTTGAGCGCCAGCGTGCGGATACCCTCAAGCTCGATCGCCAGGCGCTCGGCACGCTCGGGGGTCGGATAACGGTGCAGGTCCAGCAGCTGCGCCGCGGTCCGTTCCGCCAGGTCTGGCAGGAGACCTCGCAAGCTGTCGGCCGGCGGTTCCTGGTGGTGGGAAAGGTGGCTCATGCGCGGATCCCCCAGCGGCCCTTGCGGAGCGCCTTGTCGAGCACGCGGTCGATCTCCGCCAGCTCGCGCACGGCGCCGGCCAGCAGCATGCGAAAGCTGGCGAACCGGGTCCGATTGGCGACCATCTGCTCGCGGCCGCTGGGCGTGGCTGCGAACTGCGCCAGCTGGGCCGGCGTATAGCCCTTGGGGATGCGGACCTGGGCGCGGATTTCGTCCAACTGCTGCTCCCAGGCTTCCAGGTTGGCGGGCTGCTTCTGTTCCATCAGTGGCTCCTCGGAGTAAGGCCAGAATTCGTCAGGCGGGCTCGGTAGCGGTAAGCGGTGGCCCGAGACATTCCCCAGCGCTCCATGAAGGCATGCGCCGAAGGAAGCTGCCGATGTGACATGGCCCACGCCACGATGCGCAGGACTGCGTCGATCGTTCCATGCGCTCCGGGGTTGTTGACTTGGAAGGCTTCGGCCTTCTGGCGCTTCTCGATCGCCCTGGCGGCGACCAACTCGGCCAGCTTGTCGACTTCCAGATCGAGGTCGTAGGCCAAGCGCGCGCGAGGGGGGGAGACGAATCGTTGGCCGCCAGGAAAGGCGATGATCTGCGCGCTCACAGGGCCTTCCCCATGCGCTCCGCGAGCGCGGCCAAGGTCTTGTGGGCGAGGGTCAGCGGACCGGTCAGGTACTGCGGAAAATCGGCCCTGTCGAACGTCTCATCCATCAGGATCAGTTCGAGCGTGCTAGCGCAGTTGCTCACGTCGAAGTGCGCATCCATCAGCACGCCAAACTGCAGCTCGCGGCGGCCGGCGATGCGCCCCCTGACTTCCTCGGCCTCGTCTTCTGGCAGCTGGGCGATTGCATCCAGCATCTGTTGATGTACATTCGCGTTCATGGTCTTCCTTCCTCTCGGGTTGGGGATCACTCAGGCGGCTCGGGTCTCGAACACCCGGGCCGCTTTCTTTTCAACCGGCCAGTGCACGGCTGTCGGCCGTCTCCACGATGGCCCCTTCGATGTAGGCGTCGAGATCCACGCGGCGGTAGAACACCCGGCCGCCCAGCTTCACGTAGCGCGGGCCGCGGCCGGTATGGCGCATCTTTTCCAGCGTGCTGCGCGAGAGGCCAAGGCGTTCAGCCGCCTGATCGACGTTCATACGGTCCCGCACCTGGGCGGCATTGGCGATGCTCTTCATGGGTTCTCCTGGGTTGGGTTATGTGCGAATGTGTTCGCGAAATTGATCCTACTGCGGTTCACGGAGAACTGCAAGGGGTTGTTTGTGTTAACTTGCAATCGGTATTTATTGAGGCGTTTTATGGCTCGTACGGAGACAACCAAGCGGTCCGGGCGGCCGCCCAAACAGGCAGACCAGAAGCCCGAGACCTTCAGCGTTCGATTGCTGCCGGCGATTCGCGCCACCCTGCAGACTGCGGCCGACGAGGCGGGGAGATCTCTCGCTTCCGAAATCGCCACTAGGCTTCAGCGCAGCCTCGAGCAAGAGAACCCCGCGCAGGCGAAGCGTGATCTTGCTTTGCAGGAACTTCGCGAGGCTGCTTCGGAGGTTGTGAGGTTATGGGATGTCGATGATCGCAACGAGTTCGAGGAGGCTGAGCTGAAGGACGCGATTGACGATCTTGAGACGTGGCTACGTCAGCTTGAAAAGGCTGAGCGCGACGAGGCCTTTGGGATCATCAAGCGCGCCGCCGAGGCAAACCGCAGCAAATGACCGCCTTCTCCAAGCTGACGCGCAGCGGCCTGCGCGGCCTGCAACCCGGCCAGTCGGTGAGCGAGCGGGGCATCACCTACACGCGCACCGCGGACGGTGACGGCAGGTGGTCGGTCAACGTGATGGTGAGCCGGCGCCGGCATCACCAGGTCGTCGGCATGGAATCGCAGGGCTTCACCCGCACCCAGGCCGAGGAGGTCGTCGCCAGGCTCAAGGCTGGGAAGCACGAGAAGGCGCACGGGGTCCGGAAGGCGAGGGCGGTGACGTTCCGCGAGGCCGGCAAGCTGTACCTCGAGCACCTGGAGGCCACCGGCGGGAAGGACATCCCGAAGAAGACGGCGCGCCTGCAGCAGCACCTCTATCGGCTGCTGGGGTCGATCCAGCTCTCGGCCCTCACGCAAACCGATCTCAGGAAATACGCAGCGGCCCGCCAGAAGGAGGGCGCTACCCCTGCCACGGTCAACCGTGAGTTGGCCGTGGTGAGCCACCTGCTCGGCCTGGCGGCCAATTCGGAGGAGCTGGCGCTGCTGCCGGGCCTGCCGTTCCGGGTGAAGCTGCTGAAGGAGCCGCAGTCCAAGCCGGTCTACCTCAAGCCGGCCGAGATCCAGGCGCTGCTGCGCGCCGCCGTTGAGGACCCGAATGAGCACGTCCTGACGTTCTGCATGGTCGGCCTGCACACCGGCATGCGCCTGTCGGCGATCCTGCGGATCCGGGTCGATGAGCTGGACCTGCGCCGGCGCGTGCTGTGGGTCGATCGTGACAAGGCCGGTGAGCGCCAGCAGCCGATGACCGCGGAACTGTGCGCCTACCTTGGCGAGCGGCTGAAGGATCACAGCAGCGAATGGCTGTTCCCCAGCAGCACCAGCAGCAGCGGCCACGCAACGAACGTCTACAAGGCGTTCCGCCGCGTGGTGAAGGCTGCCGGCCTGGCCGCGGTGATCACCCCGCACAAGATGCGGCACACCATGGCCACGAACGCGGCGCATGCCGGCGTCGATGCGGCGACTCTGCAAGCGATGGGCGGCTGGAAGTCGAGGGCGATGGTGGAGCGCTACACGCACGCCGGAGCCATGGCCGAGGCGATGGACAAGCTGCAGGCGGCGATGGCCAGCAAGCCCGCTCGCCGGCGCAGGATTACACCAGAATTACCACGAGGTCGGCGCCGGGCGTAGGTTTTTCAGGGCTTTTCGCCCGATCGGCGCTGGATTGAAAATCCCCGTGTCGGGGGTTCGATTCCCTCCCCGGCCACCATGATGGTTCGCTGAAAGCGAAGGGTTTGATGAGGACGAGCCGAAAGGCTCGTTTTTCGTTTCAGGCAGGGGCGCAGCTCTCCTGAAACCTGCCTCTCGTCGAGTAGAGGTGGACCAGTGCTTCTCGCGCCGGGCGCATCACTAGCCCTGCCCCCATCAACTCCCCGGCAACGGCGCCACATCAAACAACGGCACACCCGGCGGAATCGAAATCTGCTGCTTCACAGCGCCATTGATGAGCAATTGGTACGTCCCCGGCTCCACCACCAGGTAGTACATCCCATCAGCGCCGGTCACGGTCGCAGGCCCGCAGGCGTTAGGCCCACGGCACAGCGTAACCTGCGCATTGACCATCGGGAACACGCCGGACGGACCGTGGAAGTCCACGCGCCCGCGCACCTGCGTCGCCATCGCCGTGCCGGTGAACAGCAGCCCAAGCGCCACACCCACGACGAACCAGCCGCGGCTCATTGCGTCGGCCCCGTCACCGGCGGCGTTGCCAGCGCGGTGATGGTGGTGGCCGGCGACAGCGGCGTCGGCGTCGCGGCCGGCGCGTCGCCCGCCGACGCGGTATACGGCGCCAGCAAGGTGATTGTCGCCGGCTCGACGACGATGCGGTTTCCGTCCTGGATCCTGGCAATGGCCGGGTCGTTGAGATCCACCACCTTGGGCGGCGTGCCGGAAATCTCCAGGTTCAACGCCGGGAAGGCGCCATCCTGGCGGGTCACCCACAACGACAGCTTGTTCGCGCGCAGCACCGAATACGGTGTCACCGACGCCTTGATCTGGGTGTACTCGTAGCTGCCCGGTGCGATGTCCCGGCCGGCGGCGTCCTTCATCAGCACTGGCACCTGCACCAGCCAGGCGTCCTGCTTGTCCTTGTTGCGCTCCGAGCGGTCCACCGACTCCATGTGCAGGAACAGGAACGTGGCAAAGCCCAGCAGGGTCAGGTAGGTCGCAGTCGAGCCGGCAGCCTCGAAACTCATCTTGAAGCCGAGCACGTTGAACACGCCGCTGGCCAGCCCGGGCGCACGGTCCTTGAGCCGTTCCTGGCGGGACTTGAGCAGATAGAAGATCGCCGATGCCGGCAGCAGCGGCAGCAGCAGCATCAGGCCGACGATGGCGACCATCAGGAATTGGGACATGGCACTACTCCCTGGCTCTCGATACTCCTTGCGGCATGCGGGCCTCGCCCCACGGGGCCGTCCGCCGCTCACACACACGCCAACGCGGAAGACCTGGAGAACCGGACAAGCAGCCACCGGACGTCCGCTGCCGGCGCGGGGGCCCAAGCCTGCGCGAAGAAGCCACCTGTGCTGCGCGCGTCCGCCATGTCCGCGCTGTCCGCTGCGCGGACACGACCTCCTGCACATTCCACGCCCGGGCCCGCCCCGCTAACTTGCCCGCCAACACACCACACGAGGGCAGGGCGATGGGCAAGCGATGGATGGCGGGGTTGCTGGTGCTGCTGTGCGGGTCGCTGCAAGCGGCCGAGTCCTGCCCGGATACGGCCGCCTACGCGAAGTCGCGGGCGATCATTGCCGACCTGGGCAAGATCAGCGCGCCCAACGGCGTGCAGGAAGCCTGGGCCGAGCCGGCGGGCGGCATCCAGCAGTGGGTCACCGCGCGCGGGCAGGATCGCGACAACCCGGTCGTGCTGTTCGTGCATGGCGGCCCGGCCTCGCCGCTGACGCCGAGCCTGTGGCAGTTCCAGCGCCCGCTGGAGGAGTACTTCACCATGGTCACCTACGACCAGCGCGCCGCGGGCAAGACCTTCAACCTCAATCCGCAGGACGCGGTGGCCGACACCCTGCAGATCGAGCGCTACGCAGACGACGCCATCGCCATCGCCGAAGCGGTGCGCAAGCGCTATCACAAGCCCAAGGTGATCCTGATGGGCCACAGCTGGGGCACGATCGTGTCCATGCGCGCGGCGCTGAAGCGGCCGGACCTGTTCTATGCCTATGTCGGCGTGGGCCAGGTGATCAACGTGCGCGAGAACGAGCGCGTCAGCTACGACTACGCGGTGGAACAGGCCAGGCTGCACCACAACGCCGAGGCGCAGAAGGAACTGGCGGCCATCGCGCCGTACCCCGGTAACACGCCGCTCACCCGCGAGCGCATCGTGGCGGCGCGCAAGTGGGCTCAGTTCTACGGCGGCATGAGTGCGTATCGCGAAACCTCGGGGTACTTCTTCAACGGTCCCAAACTGTCGCCCGAATACGACGATGCGGATCGCTGCGCCATCGACGCAAGCAACATCTTCACCCTGGGTCGCGTGCTGCCCGAGTTCCTGGGCGTGGACTTCACCGGCGTGCATCGCTTTCCCATCCCGGTGCTGATGTTCATGGGCCGGCATGACTACACCACCCCGTCAGTGCCGACCGAGCAATGGCTGGCGCAGGTGCAGGCGCCGATGAAGCAGGGCGTGTGGTTCGAGCACTCCGCGCACATGGTGCCGTGGGAAGAGCCGGGCAAGCTGCTGGTAAGCCTGCTGACCTACGTGCGGCCGCTGGCCGGCCCGGGACACTGACCGCATCCCGCGGTCAGTCCACCGGCTGCTGAACGCCCCTTGCACCCTCACGTGCCGGCGGCACCGGCACGCGGCAAGATTGGCGCCCCAACCCTTTAGAAGGTGCGGCACATGAAGCGCGTCCTGGCCTTGGCCCTGCTCACCGCCGCCCTGGGCGGCTGCGCCACCAACCGCATCAGCGACGACGAGCGCCTCGCCCTGTACCGGGCGCATGCCGGCGCCCCGGTCCGCAATTTCCAGTACTTCGGCAACCTCAACGGCTGGAGCAACCTGGGCGACACCGCGCTGGCGGTGTGGACCCGACCAGGCACGGCCTACCTGCTGGAGCTGGCGGGGCCGTGCAACGACCTGGATTACGCGCCGGCAATCTCGATCACCAACATGGGTGGCCAGGTGTCGGCGCGCTTTGATGATGTGATCGTGTTGGGCGGCCCGCGCTCGATCCGCCTGCCGTGTCGCATCGAGTCGATCCGGCCGCTGGATGTGAAGGCGCTGAAGGTCTCCGAGCAGCAGCTGCGCGAGGCGAAGACCGAGGAGCGGGCGCAATCGAAGGCGAACGGGGGCGGTTGACCGTTCGTCCTCGTCGGGCTCGCTGTAGGAGGGGCTTCAGCCCCGACTCTGTCGGCTCGCGGGGGTTGCTGCTGGGGCCGACGCCGTCCGGTCGCGGCTGAAGCCGCTCCTACAGTGCGGCGATAGTGCGGTGATCGGATTTTCGCGCGGCGGTCAGTCAGGGCGCCTCTGGCGCCACATAGCCCGCCGGCTTTTCCGCATCGCCGGCAAACAGGAACTTCTGCAATTCCGCTTCGAGGAAGGCGCGGTGCGCCGGGTCGCGCGGCGACAGGCGGTTCTCGTTGATCAGCATGGTCTGGTGCGCCAGCCACGCCGCCCAGGCTTCCTTGCTGATTTCGGCAAATACGCGCTGACCAAGGGCGCCAGGGTAGGGCACGAAATCGAGGCCGGCAGCCTCGCGCTTGAGATAGGTGCAGAAGACGGTACGGGACATGGCGCTCACGGACTCAGGAGTTTGCGGATCGGCGCCGGCAGGCCCAGCGTGGCGAGCTCGCCGGGCGCGACCCAGCGCAGGTCATCATTGTCGCCCACCGCATCGCCCGCCGCGACCGGGCCGATTGCCAGCGGCTGCATGTGCAGGCGGTAATGCGTAAAGACATGGACGAAATCCGGCAGCGCCTGCGCCGCGTCGAAGTCACCAAGCAAGTGATCATCGAACCACGTGCGCGCCTGGGCCAGGTCCTCGGCCTGCGGCAGCGACCATAGCGAAGCCCAGATGCCGACCGGCGGACGCTTGTGCAGCAGCAACTCGCCGCGGGCATTGCGCAGCAGCAGGAACACCGCCGAACGCTCGGGAATGGCCTTGCCCGGCTTGGGCGTGGGCAGTGCGTCAGTCAGACCCTCGCGCCGCGCCACGCAGTCGTCCTGCAACGGGCACAGCGCGCACGCCGGCCGCGCACGGGTGCACAGGGTGGCGCCGAAGTCCATCTGCGCCTGGGTGTAGTCGGCCATGCGCGCATCGGGCACGATCTCTACATGCGCCTGCGCCAACCCCCATAACTGCTTCTCGACCGCTGGCAAGCCGGGAAACCCTTCAATGCCATGAAAGCGCGCGAGCACGCGCTTGACGTTGCCGTCGAGGATCGCAAAGCGCTCGTTCCAGGCCTGGCTCAGGATCGCCCCCGCGGTGCTGCGGCCGATACCCGGCAGCGCGTGCAAGGCATCGAAGTCGCGCGGCAGCTCGCCATCATGCAGTTCGACACAGCGTTTGGCCGCGGCATGCAGGTTGCGCGCCCGGGCGTAATAGCCCAGGCCCGCCCATTGCGCCATCACCGCGTCCTCGCTGGCGCCGGCCAGGTCACGCAGGCTGGGAAAATGCTGCAGGAACCGCTGGAAATACGGGATGACCGTGGCCACCTGCGTCTGCTGCAGCATGATTTCCGACAGCCACACCCGGTACGGCGTGCGCGGGTGCTGCCAGGGCAGGTCGTGGCGGCCATGACGGTCGAACCAGGCCAGCAGGCGGTGGCTGAAGGGCAGCGGCATCGTCTCACGCGCCCTGGTCCGGGGCCCGACGGCTACGGCGGCCAAGGGCAGGGCGCTCAGGCGCCCAACGCCTCCGGCAGCAGCGCGTCGACGAAGGCCTCGGCGTCGAACACGCGCAGGTCTTCGGGACGCTCGCCGATGCCGGCAAAACGAATCGGAATGCCGAACTCGCGCGCCAGCGCAAACACCACGCCACCCTTGGCGGTGCCGTCGAGCTTGGTCACCACCAGGCCGGTGACGCCGACCGCGGCATGGAACTGGCGCAGCTGCGAAAGCGCGTTCTGGCCGGTGGTGCCGTCGATCACCATCAGCACCTCATGCGGCGCGCTGGGGTCGATCTTGCCGAGCACGCGGCGAATCTTGCCCAGCTCGTTCATGAGGCCGGTCTGCGTATGCAGGCGCCCGGCGGTGTCGGCGATCAGCACGCCAGTGCCGCGCGCCTGCGCGGCCTGCAGCGCGTCGAACGCAACCGAGGCGGCGTCGGCGTTCTGGCCCTGGGCAATCACGGTCACGCCGTTGCGCTGGCCCCAGGCCTGCAGCTGGGCCACCGCGGCAGCGCGGAAGGTGTCGCCCGCGGCCAGCATCAGGCCGTGGCCTTCGTCCTTGAAACGCTTGGCGAGCTTGCCGATGGTGGTGGTCTTGCCGACGCCGTTGACGCCGACGGTCAGCACGACGAAGGGCTTGCGATTGCGGTCGATGACCAGCGGCTGTGCCACCGGCCGCAGAATGCCGATCAGCTCGGCGCGCAACGCGGCGAGCAGGGCGGACGCGTCGGCGAACTCGCGCGCCTTCATGCGCTTGCGCAGGCCTTCGACCAGCGCGGTGGTGGCGGGCATGCCGACGTCGGCGGTGATCAGCGCGGTTTCGATCTCGTCGAGCAGGTCGTCGTCCAAGCGCGGATTGCGCGAGAACAGGCCACCAAAGCTGCGCGCGAACGTGCTGCCGCGCAGGCGCTCGCGCCAGCCGAGCTTGCCGGCGGGAGCGGGCACGGCCGCATGCGCGCCAAGGTCGGCCATGTCATCGGTGGTGGCGGTAGCGCTTGCGGCGGCTGGCACTGCCGGGTCGAAAGCCGGCGGCGCGACGCCCACGTAGTCTTGCACCGGCTCGGCCGGCACCAGCGCAGCGGGCTGCGCGGTTGCGCTCGCGGTGGTGGCGGCGATAGCGCTTTCCGCGGGTTCCACCGTGGAAACCGCGTCGGCTTGCACTGAAGCAATCGGCGCATCGGCAGTCGCCGCCTTGCCAGGGTCCAGCGGCAAGGCCTGAGCCAGCTCGTCGAAACTGACGGTTTCGCTGGCCTTGGCCGGCGCCTGCGGGAATGCCGCAGCCATTTCCTCGGCCGAGTAGTGGTGGGTCTGGGGCGCGTCCGGCGCGGTGTCCTGGGGCTTCTTGCGGCGGAAAATATTGAGCATTGGCGGGGGCTTTGGGGCAGAAGGCAATGCTACCACCCGGGGCTGCGAGGCCCGTGTGGACTCAAGTCAGGCCGGGCGCGGCCGCTAACGTTCGCGCAGGGCTGTCACTGTGGCGGCCAGGGGAAAGCCGATGGACAGCCTGGGAATCGCCGCTTCGGGCATGCGCGTGGCTTCGCTGCGGCTGGAGGCGGCCGCCTCCAACGTGGCGCGGTTGCCGGTGGCGGGCAGCCAGCGCCTGGGTGTCAGCGCCGCGGCCAGCGCCGGTGGCGGCGTGGTGGGTGCGGTGGTGGCAGCCGGGCCGGATGACGGCGCACCGGTCGGTGACCTGGTGGAGTCGCGCTCGGCGCTGCTGGCGTTCGACGCGAATGCGCGGATGCTGCGGGCCGGCGACGAGAGTGTGGGGTTCTTGCTGGATGTCATGGCGTGAGCAGATGCATGGCGAGCGCCGCTGGGTGTCGGGGCTGGAAGCCCCTCCCACAATGCAATCGAAGGCCGATGGGACGTCGGTGAAGTATGCGATCGTACTGTGGGAGGGGCTTTAGCCCCGACGCGGCAGCCCTGCCGCTCAACCCCCCGAAAGCTCGAGCAACAGCTTGTTGAGCCGGCGCACATAACCCGCCGGGTCCTTCAGCGTATCGCCAGCCGCCAGCGCGGCCTGGTCGAACAACACGCGCGCCAGTTCGCCAAAACGCGCCACATCGCTTTCCGCATCCAGCCGTTCGATCAGCGGGTGCACCGGGTTGAACTCGAACACCGGCTTGGCCTCGGGCAGCTTCTGCCCGCTGGCCTCCAGGATCTGCCGCATCTGCAGCCCCAGATCGTCACGGCCGATGGCCAGGATCGCCGGCGAGTCGGTCAGGCGCTGCGACACGCGCACTTCGGCCACGTCATCGCCGAAGACGCCCTTCAGGCGCTCCACCAATCCCTGCCTGGCCTGCGCGGCCTGTTCCTGCGCCTGCTTGTCCTCGGCGCTGCCCAGCGCGCCCAGGTCCAGGTCGCCGCGGGCGATATCGACGAAGGACTTGCCGTCGAACTCGGTCAGGTAGCCCATCAGCCATTCGTCGATGCGGTCGGTCAGCAGCAGCATCTCGATGCCCTTCTTGCGGAACACCTCCAGGTGTGGGCTGTCCTTGATCTGCGCGTAGGTTTCGCCGCTGAGGTAGTAGAGCTTGTCCTGGCCCTCGGGCATCCGCGCCACGTAATCGGCCAGGGCCACGTCCTGGCTGCCATCGCTGCCGGCAGTGGAGGCAAAGCGCAGCAGTCCGGCGATCTTCTCGCGATTGCCGTAGTCCTCGGCCGGGCCTTCCTTCAGCACCTGGCCGAACTGCTTCCAGAACGCGGCGTAGTCGCTCGGGCTGTCCTTGGCCAGTTTTTCCAGCATGTCCAGTGAGCGCTTGGTCAGCGCCGACTTCATGGTGTCGATCACCGGCCCGGCCTGCAGGATTTCGCGTGAGACATTCAGCGACAGGTCCGCCGAATCCACCACACCCTTGATGAAGCGCAGATACAGCGGCAGGAACTGCTCGGCCTGGTCCATGATGAAAACGCGCTGCACGTACAGCTTCAGACCCTTGGCCGCATCGCGGTGGTACAGGTCGAACGGGGCGCGGCCGGGCACGTACAGCAGCGAGGTGTATTCGAGCTTGCCTTCGACCTTGTTGTGGCTCCAGGCCAGCGGGTCGGCATGGTCGTGCGCCAGGTGCTTGTAGAACTCCTTGTACTCCTCGTCCTTGATCTCGTTGCGCGGGCGCGTCCACAGCGCGCTGGCGCGGTTGACGGCCTCCCACTTCGGCTCGGCGGCGGCCTCGTCCTGGGCCGCGGATTCCTGGCGCAGTTCGATCGGCAGGGCGATGTGGTCGGAGTACTTCTTGATGATCGTGCGCAGGCGCCAGCCATCGGCAAAGCCTTCCTCGCCGTCCTTCAGGTGCAGCACGATGCGCGTGCCGCGTTCGGGCCGTTCCACGGTGGCGACGTTGAACTCGCCTTCGCCGCGCGAGGACCAGTGCACGCCCTCGCTGGCCGGCAGCCCGGCGCGGCGGCTGTAGACATCCACCTGGTCGGCGACGATGAAGGCGCTGTAGAAGCCGACGCCGAACTGGCCGATCAGGTGTGCGTCCTTCTTCTGGTCGCCGCTGAGGTGGGCCAGGAAGTCGGCGGTGCCGGACTTGGCGATGGTGCCGAGGTGGGCGATGGCCTCCTCGCGGCTCATGCCGATGCCGTTGTCCTCGATGCTCACCGTGCGCGCATCGCGGTCGTAGTCCACGCGGATGCGCAGCTCGCCGCCACCTTCCAGCAGTTCGGGCTTGACCAGCGACTCGAAGCGAAGCTTGTCGGCCGCGTCGGCGGCGTTGGAGACCAGCTCGCGCAGGAAGATTTCCTTGTTCGAGTACAGCGAATGGATCATCAGCTGCAACAGCTGCTTGACCTCGGTCTGGAAGCCCAGGGTCTGGCTCTGGGACGCGGACGGGGTTTGGGCGGTCATCAGTTTCGTGCTCCATGTGGCCGGGCCGCGATCGCGGCGATGGCCTTCCGGGTATGGGGCGCAGCGGCGCTTTTCAAGGCGCTGGTCTATCATGCGCGGCCGATGAACCTGATGCCCGCGCCCCGCACGCAGCACGCCGCGCCGCTCCCTGCGCGGCATGCCCGCCCGCAACGCAATCCCTCAGCTGCACCCGCGCGGGGCCAGACATGAGCACGCGCGGCCGCGGCGAGGGCCAGGTGCGCATCATTGGCGGGCGCTGGCGCAACACGCGCCTGCCGGTGCCAGACCTGCCGGGCCTGCGTCCGACCAGCGACCGAGTCCGCGAAACCTTGTTCAACTGGCTGATGCCGCGCCTGCCCGGCGCGCGGGTGCTGGATCTGTTTGCCGGCAGCGGTGCCCTGGGCCTGGAAGCCGTATCGCGCGGGGCGGCCTCGGCCTGCCTGGTCGAGCGCGACCCGGACCTGGCCGCGCGGCTGCGCGAGCAGGTGGCACGGCTGGGCGCCGCAGCGCAGGTCGACGTGGTCCAGGACGATGCCTTGCGTTGGCTGGCGCGTGCGCCCGGGCAGCGCTTCGACATTGCCTTCGTCGATCCCCCCTTTGCCGCCGGCCTTTGGAATCAGGTGCTTGCAGCGCTGCCGGCGCAACTGGCCGACGATGCCTGGCTGTATCTGGAGGCGCCGCATGACGCCGTGCCGGCAGTCGCGCCGGAGTGGATGCTGCACCGCGATGGCGCTACCCGCGACGTGCGCTATGCGCTGTACCGGCGGGCCGCTGCTACACTGACGCCACCTTAACGCGGTAACCCAGCATGACCGTGGCCAATCGCCGCATCGCCGTCTATCCGGGCACCTTCGATCCGATCACCAACGGCCACATCGACCTGGTCGCGCGTGCCGCGCCGCTGTTCGACAAGGTCGTGGTGGGCGTGGCCTACAGCCCGACCAAGGGCCCGGCGCTGCCGCTGGAACGCCGCGTGGCGCTGGCCCGCGAAGCGCTTGGCGGGCACGGCAACATCGAGGTGCGCGGTTTCGACACGCTGCTGGCGCACTTCGTCCGCGAAGTCGGGGCCGGCGTGCTGCTGCGTGGCCTGCGCGCGGTGTCGGACTTCGAATACGAGTTCCAGATGGCGAGCATGAACCGCCACCTGATCCCGGAGGTCGAGACGCTGTTCCTGACCCCGGCCGAGCAGTACAGCTTCATCTCGTCTTCGCTGGTGCGCGAGATCGCCCGCCTTGGCGGCGACGTGTCCGGTTTCGTGCCGGCCTCGGTCGTCGAGGCGCTGCGCCAGGTTCGCGAGGCGCGGGCCCAGGCCTGAGCGCTTCGACGGTTACGCCACACCCATAACCAAAACAGAAAGTAGGGAGGAACACTCTAATGAAGAATCTCATGCGTGCGCTGCTCATCGCCTCGTTCGCGCTGGCGTTCACCGCCTGCAAGAAGGAAGAGGCCAAGCCGGTGGCCGAAGCCGCCCCGGCGCCGAAGGCCCCGGCCAAGGACGATGACGCGGGCTGGAAGCAGTACCTGCAGGCCGTGGCGATCCAGAACATGGGCAACGTCACCAACAGCCCGTTCCTGTACTACCTGCCGCCGGAGTCCGACCCGGAGTTCCAGGCCAAGTACGACCGCCAGGTTGAAAGCGCCACCACCACCATCAGCCGTGGCATCAGCCCGGGCAACATGATCGCCTTCGGTTCGTCGGCCTCGGCCAAGATGGCGGACATGATCGGCGTGGTGTTCAAGGACGTGCAGGCCAACTCGATGAAGGGTGTGCGCATCGTGTTCATCGGCGACGCCGCCGACAACGCACGTGTGCAGACCGTCGTCCAGCCGACCGGCGCCGAGTACATTTTCGTCGAAGCCAAGTAATGCCCTTCGGGCCGGGCGCTCGCCGCCCGGCCCGATCTTGCGGAAGATCAGTGCCACTGCCACACCCCCCACATACGGCGTCACGCCGTGCCGAGCCAGCCTCCGCTGGACTCGCGCTCCCGCCCCGCGCCGGCGCCATTGCCCGCGCCGCGACGCCATCGCCATGTCGCTGAAGATCAACGAGCTGTGCGTCAACTGCGACGTCTGCGAGCCGGCGTGCCCGAATCGCGCCATCTCCATGGGCGAGACCATCTACATCATCGACCCGGCGCGCTGCACCGAATGCGTGGGCCATTACGACGAGCCGCAGTGCGTGGTCGTGTGCCCGGTCGAATGCATCGACCCGGATCCGGACATCCCCGAGACCCATGATCAGCTGCTGGCCAAGTTGCGCCAGCTGCAGCAGGACCATCCCGAGCTGTACACAGAGGAGCCGCCATCGCCATGAAGCCCTTCGTCCGCCGCCGCCCCGCGCTGCTGCTCCTGCTGGCCCTGGTCGCCGCTCCATTGTTTGCGGCCGAGCCGACAGTGCTGTCGCCGGCGACTGCCACGCATCCGCCCGGCGCCGCGGTCGCCAGCGGCCACCATCTGGCCACCGAGGCCGGCCTGCAGATGCTGCGCGAAGGCGGCAATGCCTTCGATGCGGCGGTGGCGGTGTCCTCGACGCTCGCGGTGGTCGAGCCGATCAGTTCGGGCCTGGGCGGCGGTGGCTTCTTCCTGCTGCACGACGCGCGCAGCGGCAAGGACGTGATGCTCGACGCGCGCGAGTACGCGCCCGAATCGGCCACGCCCGAGCAGTACCTGGACAAGAATGGCGAACTGGACCGCGACCGCTCGGTCAACGGTCCGTGGTCGGCGGGCATTCCCGGCCTGCCGGCGGCGCTGGTGGAGCTGGCCGGCAAGTACGGCCGCCTGCCGCTGAAGCAGTCGCTGGCACCGGCCATCCGCATCGCCAACGAAGGCTTTCCGGTCTACGCGCGGATGGCGCGTGGCTACGCCTCGCGGCGCGAAGTCATGGAGCGCTACCCCGGCACCCGCGAGGTCTATCTGCGCAACGGCCGGCCCATCGCCGAGGGCGATGTGTTCAAGCAGCCGGAGCTGGCGCGCACGCTGACGCTGCTCGGCGAGCACGGCTTTGATGGCTTCTACCGCGGCGAAACCGCCAACAAGTTGCTGGCCGGGGTGAAGCAGGCAGGTGGCCGCTGGACCGCGCGCGAACTGGCCGCCTATCAGGTCAAGGAGCGCACGCCGATCAGCTTCCAGTACCGCGACTGGAAGATCACCACCGCGCCGCCGCCGTCCTCCGGCGGCATCGCCCTGGCCGAAATGTTGCAGGTGCTGGAAGGCTGGGACCTGGCGAAGCTCGACGACGTGCAACGCACCCACCTGGTGGTGGAAGCCATGCGCCGCGCCTACCGCGATCGCACCTTCTTCCTTGGCGACCCGGACTTCGTCAGCATTCCGCAGCGCGTGCTGACCAGCAAGGACTACGCGATGGGGCTGCGCGCCACCATCAACCCGGCCAAGGCCACGCCCAGCGACCTGCTATCCGGCAACCCGACGCCGCTGGAAGATGACGAAACCACGCACTTCTCCATCATCGATGCCGAAGGCAACCGCGTCGGCGCCACGCAGACGGTCAACCTGCTGTATGGCTCGGGCCTGATTCCCAAGGGCACCGGCGTGCTGCTCAACGACGAGATGGACGACTTCGCGCTCAAGCCCGGCACCCCGAATGCCTTTGGCGTGATGGGCTACGACGCCAACGCGCCCAAGCCGGGCAAGCGCATGCTCAGCTCGATGACGCCCACCTTCATGGAATCGCCCGAACGCGTGGCCGTGCTCGGCACGCCGGGCGGCAGCCGCATCATCACCATGGTGCTGCTGGGCATCCTTGGCTACGACGCGGGCTTGCAGGCGCAGCAGGTGGCCGCGCTGCCGCGCTTTCACCACCAGTGGTTGCCGGATGTGATCGAAGCGGAGAGCGGCGCGTTCACCCCGGAGGTGGCCGCCGGCCTGCGCAAGCTCGGGCACACGCTCGACGTGCCGGGCGACAGCGCAGAGGGCGGCCGCGGTTCCAGCCACGTGTGGGGCAACCTGCAGACCGTGGAGTGGGACCGCCGCAGCAACGTGCTGCGCGGTGGCAGCGATCCGCGCAACCCGGTGGGCAGCGCGCAGGTGCAGGCAAACGCCACGCCCTGAGCGCGGCGGCAATGGCAACCCGGGAGGCAGCCATGAAATTGTGGTCCATTCGCGGCAACAGCCAGAAGCTCGATGGCGGGGCGATGTTCGGCAACGCGCCGCGCGCGATGTGGGAGCAGTGGGCCGCGCCGGACGCGCACAATCGCATCGAGCTGGCCTGCCGCGCGCTGCTGGCCAGTCCGCTGGCGGGCAAGACGGTGCTGTTCGAGACCGGCATCGGTGCGTTCTTCGCGCCCAAGCTGCGCGAACGCTATGGCGTGCAGGAATCGCGGCACGTGTTGATCGACTCGCTGCGCGATGCCGGCTTCGAGCACGAGGATATCGACGTGGTGGTGCTCAGCCACCTGCATTTCGACCACGCCGGCGGCCTGCTGGCGCCGTGGAGCGAAGGCCGCGGGCCGGAGCTGCTGTTTCCCAATGCGACGTTCCTGGTCGGCGCCACGCACTGGCAGCGCGCCGTGCAGCCGCATCCGCGTGACCGCGCCAGCTTCATCGCCGAACTGCCTGGCCTGCTGCAGGACAGTGGCCGGCTGGAGATTGTTGACGGCGCGTATTCGCGGACGCTGGGGCAGGCGGTGCGTTTCAGCTTCAGCGATGGACACACGCCGGGATTGATGCTGGCCGAAATCGCCGGGCCGTCGCTGGTGGATGGGCAACCGCATGGCGGCGTGGCCTTCTGTGCCGACCTGATCCCGGGGCGCTCCTGGGTGCATGTGCCGATCACCATGGGCTACGACCGCAACGCCGAGTTGCTGATCGACGAGAAGCGCGCGTTTCTGGAAGACAAGCTCGCCCGCAACGTGCATCTGTTCTTCACCCATGATCCGTCCTGCGCGCTGGCGCAGGTGGTGCGCGACGAGCGTGGACGCTTCGGCACCACGCACGAGCTGGGCGAGTTGCGCGCGCGCAGCCTGGCTACACCACTGCTGGCTTGAGACAGGCGCCGGCGCATTGGCCCGGCGCCAAGCGAACCAGGGCGCGCGGCTTGCGCTGGTGGGCCGGCGCCGGCAGGATCGGGGCTCTTTCCTGCCGGGTGACCTTGAATGCTCCGACGCCTGCTGCCTCGCGCCACCGCCTGTTGCCTGCTGGTGCTTGCCGGCCCTGCGCTGGCCGCGCCCGCCATCCGCGTCGATCAGTTGGGCTTTGCACCCGGCGCGCGCAAGCTGGCCGTGGTTGAGGATGCACCCGCCGCCGGGCGCTTCAGCATCGTTCGCGCCAGCGATGGGCATGTGGTGCTGCGCGGCGAACTGACCGCGCCGGCGACATGGGCGCCGGCCGCGCGCGAGGCCGCGCTGGCGGATTTCAGTGCGCTGTCGGCGCCGGGGCTGTACCGCATCGAAGTGCCTGGAGTGCCGGCATCCGATGCCTTCCGCATTGATCGCGATGCCTACGCCGGCCTGGCCGATGCCGCGCTCAAGGCCTACTACTACAACCGCGCCAGCATTGCCCTGGATGCAGCGCATGCCGGGGCCTATGCGCGCGACGCCGGGCATCCGGACACGCAGGTACTGATCCATCCTTCGGCCGCTTCGCCCGGCCGGCCCACGGGTACCGTCGTATCCGCGCCGAAGGGCTGGTATGACGCCGGCGACTACAACAAGTACGTGGTCAATTCCGGCATCACCACCTGGACGCTGCTCTCGGCGTGGATGCACTACCCGCAGTTCTTTCGCGCGCGAGACATCGGCATTCCTGAAAGTGGCAACGCGGTACCCGACGTCCTCGATGAGACCTGGTGGAACTTGGAGTGGATGCTCGCGATGCAGGACCCGGGCGATGGCGGCGTCTATCACAAGCTCACCAATCTCAGCTTTGACGGCATGGTGATGCCGGCGCAGGCCAATGCACCGCGCTACATGGTGGGCAAGGGCACGGCCGCGACCCTGGATTTCGCCGCGGTGATGGCGCAGGCCGCGCGCGCGTACGCGCCGTATGAAGCGCAGTTCCCCGGCGTGCCCGCACGCATGCGCGCCGCGGCCGAGGCGGCGTGGCGCTGGGCGCAGGCGCATCCGGACGTGGCCTACGTGCAGCCGGCCGACGTGCGCACCGGCGGCTACAACGACAGCCAATTTGCCGACGAGTTCGCCTGGGCCGCGGCAGAGCTGTATCTGTTGACCGGCGATGCGGCGTACTACGCGCAGTTCGAGCGCCACGCCGCCACGCCCGGTGTGCCCTCCTGGGCGGACGTGGGCGCGCTGGGCTGGATTTCCCTGGCCAATGATCTGCCGCGCCTGCCAGACGATGCCGCGCGCGCCAGGGTGCGCGCCGCCGTGGAAGGAGAGGCTTTGCGCCTGGCGACAGTGTGGCGGCAGTCGCCCTGGCGCGTGTCCATGCAGAGCGAGGACTTTCGCTGGGGCAGCAATGCCGACGCGCTGAACCAGGCGCTGGTGCTCTTGCAGGGTTACCGCCTCAGTGGCAAGCGCGAGCAACTGGACGCCGCGCAGTCGCAGCTGGACTACGTGCTCGGCCGCAATCCACTCGGCGTGTCCTTCGTCACCGGCCAGGGCCAGCGCAGCCCGATGCACATCCACCACCGCCCTTCGCAAGCCGATGGCATCGCCGCGCCGGTGCCGGGTTGGCTCTCCGGCGGTCCGAATCCGGGCCAGCAGGACACCGCGGACTGCGGCAACGTGCGCTATGAAAGCAAGCTGCCGGCCTTGTCCTGGCTGGACGAGGAGTGCAGCTACGCGAGCAATGAAGTGGCGATCAATTGGAACGCGCCGTTGGTGTACACCGCGGCGGCCTTGCAGGCGCTGACCCCCAAGCGCCCGTAGGCCGTCGTAGGAGCGGCTCTTGTGGCCTTCGGCCATCAGCCGCGACCGTGATCTGTCAGCTCGCGACTCCGCTCGTCGGGGCTGAAGCCCCTCCTACAAGGGTCTCAGCACCGATCCCGCCGCCAAGACCCCAACGTCGTTTACAACCGCGTCCCAAAAATCCGATCGCCCGCATCCCCCAAACCCGGCAGGATGTAGCCCTTCTCATTGAGGCGCTCATCGATCGCGGCGGTATACACCTCCACATCCGGATGCGCCGCTTCCAGCGCCTTGAGCCCCTCCGGCGCGGCCACCAGGAAAATCCCCTTGATGCGTCGCGCGCCCGCACGCTTGAGCATGTCCACCGTGGCAATCAGCGTGCCGCCAGTGGCCAGCATC
The DNA here is from genome assembly GCA_035629025.1 of Stenotrophomonas sp. Lineage (GTDB taxonomy): Bacteria > Pseudomonadota > Gammaproteobacteria > Xanthomonadales > Xanthomonadaceae > Stenotrophomonas_A. Next base: position 150 of record DASPIU010000011.1, on the reverse strand, counting down.
GGGTCGAGAATCAGCGCATCGCGCTCCTCCAGGCGGCCGGTCAGGCGCTCGAAGTAGGGCACCGGCTGCAAGGTCTGTTCGTCGCGCTGCAGGCCGACCACGCTCACCCGCGCGGCGGGAATCAACGCCAGCACACCAGGCAGCATGCCC